>CAYRNZ010000015.1:0-44412 GCA_964425765.1 uncultured Synergistaceae bacterium | reverse complement strand
CCTCTTTTTTTTGCCACAACCGCCTAAGCTGCCGGAAGGTCTATCCTTCGGATATCCATTGCCTTCCCTGTTTCCTCGTCGATCTCCAACGCGACCGCGTTCAGCCTGCAGCCTTCTTCGGAAACCTCGAACTTCGTGGGCATCGCGGTAAGGAAACGGGGGAGGACCCCCTCCTTGCGCATCCCGATAACACCCGCGTGCCCCCCGGTCATTCCGCAGTCCGTCAGGTAGGCCGTCCCTCCTGGAAGTATCCCCTCGTCTGCGGTCTGCACATGCGTGTGCGTCCCGATGACAGCCGAAACTCTGCCGTCCAGGTAAAGACCGAGTGCCTTCTTTTCGGATGTCGCTTCCGCGTGCATGTCTACGAAAACGCAGACCGGCAGTCCTTTGTCCTCCAAAATCGAATCCGCAGTCCTGAAAGGACAGTCGATCGCGGGCATAAAAACCCGCCCCTGCAGGTTCAGCACGGCCAGTTTCTTCCCGTTTCCTTCAAGGACCGCTATCCCCTGGCCAGGGCAGCTCGGCGGATAGTTCGCCGGCCTCAGGATGCGCCGGTCGCCGGCAAGGGTTTCCAGGAATTCCCTTTTGTCCCAGACATGATTGCCGGAGGTCAGGCAATCGATCCCGCATCCGAGGATCTCCCCGAAAACCTTTTCCGTGAGGCCGAATCCCGCGGCCGCATTCTCCCCGTTCGCCAGGACGAAATCAAAGGGGCCCGATTCTTTCCTGATTTGCGGCAGCAGTGCCGCAACGGCCTTCCTGCCCGGGTTTCCCACGATATCCCCGATAAAGAGGATTTTCATTTCCGCCCTACTTCGCGTATTCGAAAGCCCGTGACTCCCGGATGACGGTAACCTTTATCTGCCCGGGGTATTTCATCTCGTTTTCGACCTTCCGCGCAATATCGTAGGCCATTTTCTGTATCTCTCCATCGTCCGTGATGCCCGGGTTGACCATGATCCTGACCTCCCGTCCGGCTTGCATGGCGAAGGCCTTTGTGACCCCGTTGAACGTTTTCGCGATCTGTTCGAGTTTCTCCAGGCGTTTCACGTAGGCATCGAGGCTTTCGCGACGAGCTCCGGGCCTTGCCGCGCTCACCGCATCCGCCGCCGCCACCAGCACCGCGTAAAGCGACTGCGGCTCCTCGTCTTCGTGGTGAGCCGCGATGGCGTTGACGATTTCGAGGCTTTCCCCGTGGCGTCTCGCAAGGTCCGCCCCGATCATGGCGTGGGGTCCCTCCACGGCGTGGTCCACGGCTTTCCCGATGTCGTGGAGAAGCCCGGCCCTCCGGGCAATCGTTTCATCCAGGCCGAGTTCCGCCGCCATGATCCCCGAAATATGGGCAACTTCCAGGCTGTGGGCCAGGGCGTTTTGCCCGTAACTGTTCCGGAATCGTAGCTGGCCTATGATGTTGAGGAGTTCCGGGTGCATGTGCTTGACCCCGGCTTCCAGAAGGGCGTTTTCCCCGGCGTCCAGGATCATCTCCTCGACATCCTTTCGGGCCTTGTCCACGACTTCCTCGATCCGCGCCGGATGGATACGTCCGTCCACCACGAGCCGTTCCAGCGAAAGCCTCGCCACCTCCCGGCGGACGGGGTCGAAGCTGCTGAGCGCTACGGCCTCAGGCGTATCGTCCACGATCAGGTCGACCCCGGTCATGGTTTCGAAAGTCCGGATGTTCCGGCCTTCCCTGCCGATAATCCTGCCCTTCATTTCGTCCGAGGGTAGGCTGACGACACTGACCGCAATCTCGGAGGTCTGCTCGACGGCACACCGCTGGATCGCCGTCGTGATATATTCGCGCGCCTTGCGTTCGGACTCTCGCTTCGCCTTCTCTTCGAGATCCTTGAGACGCAGCCCTATCAGGTGTCCGGCTTCCTCCTCGACATCCTTCAGGAGAAGTTCCCTGGCCTCTTCCCGGGTCAGGGCGGCAACCTCCTCCAGCCTCTCCATTTCCTTCTGTTTCAGGAGCTCGATCTCTTCGACCTTTCGCTGGGCTTCTTCCTGCTTCGCTCTCAGTTCCTCTTCTTTCCGGGAAAGGGATTCCAGCTTGCGGTCCAGGTTTTCGTCCTTCTGTTCGAGGCGCCTCTCCTGCCTCTGGAGTTCGGCCTTGCGTTCACGGATTTCCCGGTCCGCCTCCGTCTTCAGGCGATTGACCTCTTCTTTTCCCTCCGAGAGAAGTTCCTTCTTTCTCGCCTCTCCCTCGGCGATTGCATCCTTTACCAGCTTCTGGGCCTGGCTGCCGGCCCCCTGGAGACCTCTTTCATCCTGGTACCTTCGCAGCAAATATCCGATGGCAAGGCCCAATGCGACCCCTGCCACAAGCGCAATGAACGACATGTCACTATCACCCCTGTTTGTTTGTCAAAGTTCGGCATGCTGCCTGATTAATCCATGTTATGGACAGAACACCGGTTTTTCGTGCGTATTCTAGCTTTTATTCTTCTCCCGGACAAGACGACCTCAAGGCATTCGATACTTCACCCGCGGGAAAACCCCTACGGATCAGCCTGCCGGCGATCCGTCTGTCGTCTATCCCGGCTTTTCTCCAATCCCGGATCATTTCGTGAATCCCTTCAGGATCTCGAAGCTCGCCAATAGCCTCTCTCGTCACTTCGTCAGCGATGCCCCTGCCCCTGAGCTCCCTCGAGAGGCGGAGCGGGCCCCAGTTGCGGTGTCCCTCTATGAAAAGCCTCGCGTACAGTGCATCGTCGAGACATCTCATTTCCGTCAGCGCTTGGACGATGGCAACCGCTTCGTCTTCGTTCACTCCCCTGTCCGAGAGCCATTCGAAGGCCTGGCGCTCTGTCTTGGGCCACCTGTCCAGGTGAGAGGCGAGCTCGCTGGCCAGCTTCTGCAGCCGCCAAGCCTTACCGTTCATCCCAATACCGGGCAAGCGGTTTCCTCCTCCCTTCTGTCCCAATCCGAAAGCCAGGAGTTGAAATCAAGAAGAGGATCACCCATTTTCAGGTTCGTGGCCTTCCTCCTCGCAAGCTCCACGAGTGACAGGTCCCTGGAGAGATCAGCCACACGAAATTCCGTGACTCCATGCTGCCTTGTTCCACATAGGGATCCCGGTCCCCTGAGCCTTAGGTCCTCTTCCGCGATTTTTAGCCCATCCGTGTTGGCCGCAACGATCTCCAGCCTTTCCTTCGCTTCTTTCTCCCTGGCGGATGTGAGAAGGACGCATATCCCCTCGCCCGAGCCACGTCCTACCCGGCCTCGCAACTGGTGAAGCTGGGACAATCCGAACCTTTCCGCATCCTCCACGATGATCATCGTTGCCCCGGCGACATCGATCCCGACTTCCACGACCGTGGTGGCCACCAAAAGCCCTGTACGCCGTTCCACGAAGCCTTCCATGACACTGTCCTTCTCCGCGGCCGGCATCTGCCCGTGGATGAGCCCGGCTTGAACATCCGGCAGCTTTTCCCTGATTTCCCCAAACCTTTTTAGCGCTGAAACCGCCATCTCTTCTTCTCTTTCCTGCAGGAAGGGGCAGACCCAGAGCACCTGGCCCCCGTAAAGGATCTCCTTCCGAATGCGGGTCAATAGCTTCGCCAAGCTCTCCTTGCGCAGGATGAAGGTTCTTACCGTTTTTCTCCCAGGGATCCTGCCTCTCAGGCTTGTCACATCCAGTTCGCCGTAGGCCGTCAGGGTTAGTGTCCTGGGGATGGGGGTCGCCGACATCACGAGAAGGTGCGGGTTATTCCCCTTTCCGACAAGGGCCGCTTTCTGTTCGACTCCAAAACGGTGCTGCTCGTCGACAACGACGAATCCCAGTTTCTTCCAGCCCGTGCCTTCCTGGAAAAGAACCTGCGTCCCGAAGAAAAGACCGGGCACCCCTTGTTCGAGCGCCTGCAGGCTGTGTTTTCTTTCGTCTGGAGAGCACCCGGAAGTCAGGACTCCGCAGCAAACCCCCAGGCGGCGCAGGATCGGGGCGTTATTTCGATAGTGTTGCCATGCCAGGACCTCCGTCGGCACCATGAAGGCGACCTGCAGTCCGGAGTCGATGACGGCCATGGAAGCCCCCAGGGCTACCGCCGTCTTTCCGCTTCCCACGTCCCCGTGCAGGAGGCGCCGCATCGGCGTATACCGCCCGAGGTCTTCGATGATTTCCGAAAGCGCTTGTTGTTGCGAGGCTGTCAGGCTGAAAGGAAGCCCCTTTTCGAGGAATGCCTCCGTAAATTTCCCCGGCCGCACGAGTGGTGCGCGGGAAGTTCCCTCGAGGGTGAGACGGTTTTTCCTGAGCTTGGCCTGCAGGCTGAAGAGTTCTTCGAAAGCGATCCTGTCCCTCGCCTTCTTCCAGGTTTTTTCGTCCGGCGGGTAATGAAGCCATTGGATTGCCTGCGATAACCCGGGAAATCCCTCACCGGACAGGATCCACCCCGGAAGGGTTTCCTCCAGGAATCCCTTCTCCTGCGCCGATTCGACTAGAAACCGTGTCAACGTCCTGAGGAAAGCCTGAGACAGGCCCGCCGCCAAAGGATAAAGCGGTAAAATACCGATTTGCGGAACACGGCCCTCTCCCAGCATTTCAATCTCGGGACTGGCCATTACCCAACCGGTTTCGTTTCTCTCGACTTTACCGAAAACGGCGATTCGCTTGCCTTCCCCCAGGGAACGCACCAAGCCGGGCCTGTTGAACCAGGACAGGCGAAGCCTTTCCGGCCCTTCCCTCAATTCTCCCGAAACCAAGAGCAGGTTTCCCCTGCCGTCACGCCTCCGTGTCCTGACTGTCCTCAGTCGGCACAGGTTTCCGACGACCAGGGCCGGTTTGCCTTCCTCCAACTCGCCGAGGAGGGAAATTTTCCTCCGGTCCTCGTATCGCCTGGGGAAATGCAGGAGAAGGTCTTTCACCGTTTTTACCCTTAGGGACTCCAAGGCCTTCCCTCTCGAAGGGCCGACTCCCCTGAGGCTTGTTACCGGTGTTCCAAGGTCCAGGGAGGCGTTCAATGGCTTTCTGGAGTTTTCCCGTCCCCGGACACCAGGCCGATGAGAGTGTCGAACTTGGACAAGGTCCCCTTCATCTCCGCGACGAATTGCTGGCGAACCTGCATCAGCCGGCCCAAATCCCTCTTTTGCTGCTCGATTTGTCCCATCGCTTCCTCGACGATACGGTCTGCCCTGGATTGCGCCTCCCTGATCGTCAGTTCCGCCTGTTGCGCGGCCGACTTGATTTTTTCCTCCGCGCTCTTCTGGGCGAACAGGATCGCTTCGTTCAGGGAATGCTTCAGTTCCCGGCATTCCTGGATTTGCCCTTCAGCCGATTCGAGTCGGCGTTCAAGGTCCCTCACCCTCTCGACATAACCCTGCAGGTTTTCGGCAACCTTGTCCAGGAACTCGTCCACCTCTTCCGGGTCATACCCGCGCAGCGCCCTCTTGAAAGACTGTTGCTGGATGTCCAGGGGCGTCAAAAGATCGTTCATGCTCCCTCGGCCTCCGGTTCTTCTTCCGCTATCTCTTCGACCTGGGGTATTTCGTCCTCCCAGGTTTCGAGCAGGCGGCCATGTGGGGCGGCAAGGAACACTCCGGGGGCGACGCGGATTACCTTACCCTGCGTCGAATACACCGTGCCGCATATGAAATCGAGCACACCCTGCCCGGGCTGGAGGTCGACGGAGCGAAGGTCTAGGATCACCATCTGCCCCATTTTCAGGGCTTCGGACATCTCTTCCTTCCTGTCAAGGACGGCTTGCCCACGGACAAGGACGACGGCGGGTTTCCCAATGGCAGGCTGGAAAACACGTTTTTTCCGCTCCTCCCAATCCTTCTCCTGGAGTTCTTCCTCTTCGAAATCCTCGTCTTCCTCGATCAGGCCGAGAAATGCCAGGAATTTCTCCCACAAAGCCATCACCCCTCCCTGTATTCCCTGGGGCCGAAAAGGGCCCGCCCCAGGCGTACGCAGGTGCTTCCCTGCTCGATTGCGACCTCGAAATCATCGGACATCCCCATGGACAACTCCGGCAAATCCGTCCCCAGGTTCGACGCATTCCTGTCCCGCAGTTCCCTGAGAAGCGCAAAGGCTCTTGCCGTCTCCGCCAGGTTTTCCCCCAGCGGCCCGATCGTCATTAGCCCTTTTACCGCAAGCCTCGGGCAGGTTTTCAATACCTGTTCCAAAAGAGGTTCGAGACCCTCGGGGGGAACCCCGTGCTTCGACGCCTCCCCGGAAGTGTTGACCTCGACCAGCGTTTCCTTCCGCTCCCCTTTTTCCTCCAGGATGCGCTGGAGTTCGAGGGCCAACTCAATGCGATCCAGGGATTCGATCCTCGAAAACAGCGCGACGGCCTTACGTGCCTTGTTGCGTTGCAAATGCCCTATTAGCCGCCATTCTGCGACTTTTTGCGAGGGCCAAGCCGCGATTTTTCCCGCCGCTTCCTGGACACGGTTTTCCCCAAAAAGGCAAATCCCGGCTTCCCACGCCTCCTGGAGCTCTGTGACCGGCCTCGTCTTCGTCACAGCCATGACGGTTATTTCGGAGGATTTCCTCCCGGAACGGGAGGCTGCGCCGTCGATCTTTCCCCTGATGTTTTCGTAGCGGCTTTCAAAGGCGGTCACCAAAGCAAAACCTTCCTTTCCGCCCCTAGAGAAGCCCTGCTCAGGACGAGTTCTCCGGCCTTCAGCCCTTCGGTCACCAGAAACCTCGATCCCGGCAGCGGTTGTCCCTTGACTCCCCTGTATTCTAGTTTCCCCGAATCGAAAGCGAAAACCCCCATCCCCCCGCTTTTCTGCAATATCGCGCTTTCCGGGAGTACGACCCCTTTTTTCTCACCGTGGAAGAACTCGATCTCACGCACCCTTGAAGACAAGACCCCCATTGGGAAAAAAGGCAGGGTTATGTAGATTTTCGCCTTGGGGCCATAATCCTGTACCGCCCGGATCAGGGCCTTCTGGGGCCGTTCCCCCGCAAGGGAAAAGAGGACGAATCCCCGCTTGACCTGCCCGCGTATGGCTTCATCCATGCCAAGGTAGGCGATCGCCCTCAACTCCTGGGGTTGCGGGATGAGCTTGCCTATACCTTTCCCACTGGAAACCCTTTTCTCCTCGGACTTCCAGGCAAGACTGCCGGCGGAAGGAAGTTGCCCGTCTCCAGGCCATATTCCCGAAAAAGTCCACTTTCCTTCAGAGCCGTCCAATGCCGGAACGAAGTAACCCGATTGCGCGGCCTTGACAGACACATCTCCGTTTCCGGAGCGGACCACTGCGACGACGTCTCCCTTGGAAACCCTGGCCGGTTCTTTCCCGAACGGGTAATGTACTTTCCCCTCGGAGGGCGAGACGACGACTTTCTCCCCCCAGAGCAAGACGCTGTCCGTCCTTGCTGTTTCCTTGATCAGGAGAGGTTCCGCTGTCGAGAACTCGGGACGGAAAGACCTGAAGTTCGACCACCACCCGAGATATGCCGCGGCGCTCCCGGCGATGATTGCCGCCAAGAGCCCGATATAGAGCCATGACCGCACGGCTTTACCGGTTTTCGCATTCGTGCTGGTGGTTTCCCGCTCCAAACCAAGCCCCCCCGGTAGACTTTAATCACATTTGGAAAAATCGCAACTTTTACAGCGAATGCAGCCCTCACTGTGGATGAGGGGGGATCCGCAGGAGGGACACATCTCCGACGATCTCGTCTCGACCTTGAAGCCTCCTGCCCTCTCGAGCCCCCTGGCGATGGCGTCCGGCAGGCTCAGGATGATCCCGTCGGCCTCCCATACGGGCTGGCTGCCTCCGATCCCCTTGAGCTGAGTGACAACCTCCTCTACGGGGACACCGCTTCTCAACGCCAGTGAAATCAGCCTGCCGAGCGCTTCCGTGTGCGCCTGGGTGTCCTTGCCCGACTTTCCAAGCGTCGCGAAAACCTCGAAAGGCCTTGAGTCCATCTCGTTTACCGTGAGGTAAAGGTTGCCGAAACTCGTCATGATCTTGACCGTCGTTCCCTGGAGCAGCGAAGGCCGCCTTCTCGGGCGCGTCGGACCTTCCTTCGCCTCAGCAACGGCTTTTTCCTGGGAGCCTGAAACGAGGACCTGCTCGTCCTTGCAACGGTCTCGGTAAACGGTGATCCCCTTGCACCCCGATTCGTAGGAAAGCCAGTAGGCCCTTCTGACGTCTTCCCTTTCGGCTTCGTGCGGGAGGTTGATCGTCTTGCTCACGGCATTGTCGGTGAAGCGCTGGAACGCGGCCTGCATGCGCACGTGTGCCTCGAACGGGATTTCGTGGGAGGTCAGGAAGACCTTTCGTATGTCTTCGGGGATATCGAGGCCTTCGAGCGACCCGGACTCACAGATGGCCTCGAGCACACCGGGCCTCATCAGTCCCCTTTCTTCCAGCCGCTTGAGAAGGAGCTCGTTCACTACCGTAAGGGTATCCGTTTCGAAGGCTTTTCTCCTGTAGGCAAGGGCGTAGACCGGCTCGATCCCGCTGGAACAATCTGCCAGGATGGAGAGAGTCCCCGTGGGGGCGATGGTGGTCACGGTAGCGTTGCGCATCGGCCTTCCTCGCTGTTCCCAGACACTCCCCTCCCAACTCGGGAAGGAGCCCCTTTCCTTTGCCAGAGATTCGCTGGCGGCATGCCCCCTCGACTGGACAAAGGCCATGACCTCCTCCGCCAGAGCGATCGATTCCCGGCTTCCATACGACAGTCCCTTGGCGAACAGGACCTCGGCCCAACCCATGATACCCAGGCCGATTTTCCTGTTCTGGCGGGTCTTCTCGCCGATAATCGGCAACGGGTAATGGTTCTTGTCGATCACGTCATCCAGGAACCGTACAGCGAGGTCGATGACCTTGCCCAGTTTTTCCCAGTCGAAATTCCCCTCGCTGTTTAGAAACCGTACCAGGTTGACCGAACCTAGGTTGCAGCTCTCGTAAGGCAGCAGCGGCTGTTCCCCGCATGGGTTCGTGGAGTCTATCCTTCCTACATGCGGCGTCGGGTTGCCCTCGTTGATACGGTCGAGGAAAACCAGCCCCGGATCGCCGGAAGCCCAGGCAGAGTCGACGAGAAGGTCAAAAACCTCCGCCGCCTTAACGGTCGAGGTCACCTCGCCGGAACGGGGGTTACTGAGTTCCCAGTCGGCGTTTTCCTTGACAGCCTTCATGAATTGGTCGGTCACGGCGACCGAGATATTGAAGTTCGTCAGCTTTCCACGGCTCGTTTTCGCCTTGATGAAGTCGATGACGTTCGGATGGGAAACCTCGAGGATCCCCATATTGGCTCCTCGCCTCATGCCGCCTTGTTTGACCACTTCGGTGGCGTCGTTGAAAAGCTCCATAAACGAAACGGGACCCGAAGCCACGCCGGAAGTCGAGCGGACACGGTCTCCCGAGGGCCTGATCCTGGAGAAGTTGAACCCGGTTCCCCCGCCGCTCTTGTGAACGAGGGCCGTCGCCTTCAGCGTGTCGAAAATTTCCTCCATGCTGTCTCCTACCGGAAGGACAAAGCAGGCTGACAGCTGTCCGAGTTTCGTCCCCGCGTTCATGAGCGTCGGCGAATTCGGCAGGAAAAGCAGCTTTGCCATCATTTCGTAGAATTCCCCCGCGACGGTTTTCGGGTCGTTACCCCAGGCCTCTTCCGCCTCGGCCACGAAATCCGCGACACGCCACAGTAGTTGGGACGGGGTCTCTTCGACGACACCCTCGTCGTTTTTGTGCAGATAACGCTTTTCCAGAACTTTTACGGCATTTTCCGAAAAACAGGGTTTCAATTCGCTCAGGGGCATCAGGCGGTTCCTCCTCATGAAAGTCTCATCCTGAGCCATTATCTCTTGTGACCTTCCACTTTTCAAGCTTCAGTCACAATATATGGGGGGTCCGGCTAGCGGAAAACCTATATGTTGTGTGTTTAATAACCAAGCCATTTCCCGAGTGAGGCCAGGTCGGGGAATGTCTTCCAGGCACCGGCCTTGGCCAGCGCCCCCTCGGGATGGTTGCCGGAAAGTACCCCGATAGCCCTTACGTTCGCAGCAAGTGCGGTTTTCATATCGATATCGGTGTCTCCCACGTAAAGGGCTTCCCCTCTGTCTACATCCAGCAGTTTCAGCCCCAGCAGGAGGGAATCCGGGAAGGGTTTCGGCCTCTCCACCGCATCCAGACCCACGATCGCTTCGAAAAAACCCGAGAGACCCACGGCTTCGACCGATACCCTTGCATTGCGGCGGTTGGTCACGACTGCCTTGAGGATCCCCTCCCTAGAAAGATTTTCAAGCAGTTGAATCGCTCCGGGGAAGGGGCGCAACTCTTTTCTCTCCCGTGCACTGTAATGGTTCCGGTAATGCTCGAGCCACTCGGGCCGGAACTCACCCCAAAGGATCTCCCAGGCGGATTCTATGGGGAGGCCGATCGTGGAAAGGACCTGTTCCCGTGTTACTTCCCCAAGGCCCATGTCTTTTGCCAGGCCGTTCATGCAGGATGTGATGGCATAACTGCTGTCTATCAATGTCATGTCAAAATCGAAAAGGATCGCGCTAACCTTCTCCTTCATGGCCTTGCCTCCACCAGGAATCCTTTTAGGTAGTCTCCTTCGGGAAAATCGAGGCTGACAGGATGGTCGGACGGCTGGTGGAGTTCCGCAAGCACGCGGCACGTCCTGCGGGCGTCCCTGGCCGCAGCGGCGAGGGTTTCCAGGAGGGCGTCCCTCCCGAAAGCCTGGCTGCAGGAAAAGAAAAGCATCATTCCTCCCGGGGAAAGCATCCTGAATCCCCTTACGGCAAGCTCCTTGTAGCCCCGCCTGGCTCCTTCCGCCTGTTTTCTCGAAGGGGCGAAGGGGGGCGGATCCATGACGACAAGATCGAAGGATCTCCCTTCCAGGTCCAGCTGCCTTAGCCGATCGAACACATTGCATTGTTCCCGGGCAACTTCGGCCTTTCCTTGCAGGTCGTTCAGCCGAAGGTTGCCTTCGAGGTTTTCGAGGGCTTCTCCCGACTGGTCGAGGGCAAGGACTTCCCGCGCCCCGTAGAGGATCGCATGGAGCGAGAAGTTGCCATAATATGAAAACGCGTCCAGGACCTTAGCACCTGCGCAAAACGGGCGAATCACCCTGGGCAGTTTCCTCACGTCCAGGTAAAGCCCCGTCTTCTGTCCCGTAAAACAATCCACGAGACTGCGGATGTCGCCTGTCTTGACCGGGAACCTCTCTCCCGCACGCAGCTCCCCTAGAAGGACCTCTTTTTCACGGGGAATACCCTCGCCTTCCAGGTAGCGTCCTTCGTTCCGTATAACGACGGCCTTCGTGTCCCCCAACCGTGAAACGAGATCCGCGATTTTCCATCGCAGGAGGTAAGTTCCCGCGCAGAGTGTCTGCAGGACCGCTACGGGCCCATACCTGTCCACTACGAGTCCAGGCAACCCGTCCGCCTCTCCGTGCACCCACCGGTATGCGTCTTCTCCGGGTTCGAGGCAGCGTTTCCGAACCTCCAGGGCTGCCCTAAGCCTGTCTTCCAGCAACCTCATCGCATCCGGGAGGGCGGCGCCCCAGGAAAAGACGCGAACGCAAAGCGAAGATCCTGCGCTCAAAAAACCCCAGGCGAGAACGTCACGGCTTTTTGACGCCAGGGGGATGACGGAACCGTTTTCCTGCCCTAATGGCAGGTACGAGAAATCACCCCGGAAAAACCATGGGTGGCGGGATCGTATTTTTGCAAGTGCCTTGTCTTCCAGGATCGCCGCAGAGCTTTTATCCGCGTTCGTCATTCAACGTCCCCCGTTCTTGCCTTAACCTCGGAATAGAGGGATTCCCCCCTGGCATAGCGGTCCAGGTTCTCCCTGATGAAACGGGTGATTCCTTCCAGCCCGGAATCGGTAACCCCCCCGACATGGGGCATCGCGACGACGTTCGGGCGCGAGAGAAGCGGGTCCTGCGGGTCAGGTGGTTCCTCCCAGAAGACGTCGAGTCCTGCCCCCGCAATTTCCCCGGCATCGAGCGCTTCCTCGAGGTCTCGGCGACAGACGAGGCCCCCCCTCGCCACGTTCACCAGGAAACCGGTCGATCCCAAGGCCTGCAGCGTTTTCCGACACACGATGTCCTTCGTCCGGTCGTTCAAGGAAAGGGCAAGAACAAGGAACCTGGCTCCTTCTACGGCCTTGTTCAGGTCCTCCAGCGGATAGAAGGCACTCACTCCCCAAGATGCGAATTCAGGGCGCCGGGTACGGTTGACTCCCCTGACCTCCATCCCGAGGCAGGCCAGCCTTTCAGCGATGCAACGACCCAGGTTGCCGAGACCTACCAGGCAGACCGTCTTTTTCCATAGGGACACCCCCTTGGGTGCATGGACCCGCTTGTGCTTGAAGAGGTTTTCCTGCGCCCTGCCGTAACGGCGTGCAAGGAGCAACATCAGCAAGAGCGCCATTTCGGCGACGCTTTCCGCGTTGCCCGTGCCCCGGGATGGTACGTTGCACACTCTTACTCCGTATCTCCGGCAGGCGTCGAGGTCGATATCCTCGACCCCGGTTCCCCACTGGTGTATCAGACGAAGGGATTTCGCCTCCGCAAGTAGCCCGGACCCTATTTCCCGCGGCCCCGTGACGAGTACTTCGGCCCAGGGGAGACAGGACCCGAGCTCCTCATCTCCCGCTATGCGGACGTCGTAGTTTGAAAAGGCTGCCAGGACGCCGAGGACTCTCAGTTTCTCGAATGCCGCCCCGGCGAAGAGGACCTTCATAGCGCCCCGTAACCCCTCTCGAGGCTTGCGAAGGCCTGGTGGTCGTGGATACTCTCCTCGCTCGTCACGGAGACACGGTACCAGCCGATGCGCGAGTCTGAATCCAACGCCAGGGAAATTTCCCGGACCACGTCCTCGACAAATCTCGGATTGGAGAAGGCCTGCTCCGTGAGGGCCTTTTCATCTTCCCGTTTCAGGAGGGTCCTTACAGGGGCCGAAGCGGAGGCTTCCGCTATCGAGACAAGTTCCTCGATCCAGACAAGCTTTTTCATCCTAACCTCGATCTCTACCCTGGCCCTCTGGTTGTGGGCCCCGAAATCCGAAATCTCCTTCGAGCAGGGGCAAAGCGTCTGTACCGGCACACCGACTTTCAGGATGAAATCGAAACGTTCCGACTTGACAGCCCAGAATTCAACGTCGATCCTGCTGTAGCTTTCGGCACCGCTGACTGGAGCGGAGCGCCTGACGAAATAGGGGAAGGTGACTGAGATCTCCGCTTCCGGCGCGTCCAGCTGGACCTTGAGTTCGTCCACGATCTCCTCCAGGTTCGAAAGGGTCATTTTCCCCCGACACCGTTCCAGGACCTCGATAAAACGACTCATATGGGTCCCGCGGAAATGCTTCGGGAGGGACACCGACATGCGGACCGAAGCCGTAACGTGCTGGATGTTTTCGTGAGGATCCATCACGATGACCGGATAGGAGACACCGCAGACGCCGACCCGGTCGATCGGGATGTTTCTTGTGTCCTTTTCTCCCTGGACGTCCTTCACGGGATATCCCCCCGTCCTATCACGGCCGAGCAGTCCCTGGTCTCCCAGACTTCTACTTCGGAAAGCCTTCGGGTATCCGTGTCGATATCCTTTTCCAAGGCTTTCCATATCCATGTGGCGATATTTTCCGCCGTTGGCTGGGAGATCACGTCGTTGAGGTAGGAGTGGTCCAGGCTTGAAAGCACTCGTTCCGCAACCGCCTTTTTCAGTTCGACGAAATCCATGACCATTCCTTCCCGGTCTGGCCCGCCCTCTACCGTGACGGAAAAGGAATACGTGTGCCCATGGAGTCTCTCGCACTTCCCGTGATAGCACTCCAACCTGTGGGCTGCATCAAAGGAGAACACCCGCTTGACCTTCATCACGATCCCTCCGGTTCGGGGAAGCTGATACTGGACTGCCCCCCATAGTCGAGCAAGCCCTGGGAGCCCGATGTTTCCTCCACGGAAAGCCCCAGGGCCCGCTTCATCCAGGTTGCATTCTTCACTGCGTAATCGCCGTAACAGTTATTGAACAGTACAAACAACTTCTCTACACGGGCACTGGCCTCGAGAATCCTCTTTTTCCAGGGATTCAGCTCCGCCGGAGCATAAAGGTACCGGTATTTCTCCGCCACGCCGCTTCCCTGGTTTTCCCAGGCAGCGGAATTCCGTCCGTGGAAGCGCACGACACTTCCCCAACTTGCGGTCAGCGACCAGTCGCTGCCTACGGTCCAGGGGAGGCTGGGTTCGTCTACCGCGACGTAAGCCATGTTCAGATCGTTCAGAACACCAATGAATCTCCTTTTCGTGTCACCCTCGAGCCAAAAACGGTTCCTCGCCTCGACAGCTATTTTAAGGGGCCCGGCTACTTCCCGAACCCTGTGGAGGTACCTCTCAAGGGCATGCGAAAATCCGATGCGGGGAGGAAACTGGAACAGGAGATACCCCATCTTGCCGGTGGACTGGAGCGGAGCAAGGCTCCCCATGAACTTTTCCCAGACCTGCAGGATCGTTGCCCTGTCGAAATCCCTCAGGGTGAAGAATTCCCTTCCTCCTTCGCCTCTTTCACGGGGAACTACCCATTGGGGCAGGTTCTTCCTGGGCACCCGGTGCAGCGTGAACAACCCGAAAACCTTGATGTTGAAAAGGAAATCCCTGGGCGTCCTGGCAACCCACTGCCATGCGGAGGTATCGCCAGGCAAAGCGTAATAGGTGCTGTCCACTTCGACGGTATCGAAACGGGATGCATAATGCCGCAGCCTTTTCTCGGCGTCCCGTGCTTCCCTCGGGTACCAACCGCTCTTCAAAAGACTTGCATCGGTCCAGGAGCAGGTACCCACTCTCAGGTTTCCCATGCCTCTCCCTCCGCGGGCTTGTCACCCGCCCCCATTATACCGGCCAAGCCCGTCTCTTCCGAAAAGGCTCGCACGCCGTTATCCTGTGGTAGACTCCCAATGAAGGAAGGAGTGGTTATCTTGAAACTCGAAGGCGTGTATGCACCCATCCCCACCCCCTTCGACAGCCTGGGGGAAATCGATTGGCAGAGGCTGGACGAAAACCTGGAAAAATGGCTGGCTTCACCCCTGGACGGCCTCGTTGTGGGAGGCTCGAACGGTGAGTTCCCGCTGCTTTCATTTAATGAAAGAGTGGAACTGACGGCAAGGGTTGCAGAAAAAACAAAAGGACGAATCCCGGTTGTGACCGGCGTCCATTGCCCTAGCCAAGCCGAAACGCTGGAACTCTGCGAACGGACAGCGGGCGCCGGAACGGACGCCGTCCTCGTCCTGCCGCCGCATTACTATAAGGGCCAGAACTCGAACGAAACCTTGAAGGCCTATTTCTGGAAGATCGCGGACCGATCCCCGGCCCCCGTTGTCCTTTACAATATGCCCGGAAATACGGGCTTCAACATCTCGCCGGAATGTGTCCGCGAAGTTTCCGCCCATCCCAGGGTCATCGGCATCAAGGATACCTCGGGAGACATCGTCCAGATAACCAGGCTCTGCCTCGAGGCACGACCCGGGTTCTCGGTATTTGTCGGTTCAGGCGGCTTTTTCCTGCCTGGGCTCGCCGTCGGGTGCACGGGAGGCACCCTTGCCATCGCGAATATCCTGCCCTGCGCCTGCCGCAGGCTGATGGACGAGTTTGCCCGGGGCAACGCGGCTGTAGCCCGCGATATCCAGCATAGGATCCTTCTTTTGAACCACGCGGTGACCAAAGGCTTCGGGATACCCGGTTTGAAAGCAGCATTGGAAGCTCTCGGCCTTTTCGGCGGGGACTGCAGGCCCCCTCTGCCGAGGATCGGGCTGGAAGCCCGAACGGAAGTGGTGAAACTGCTCGAAGCTACGGGACTGCTTGGAGGGGAGGCTTGGAGATGAAGGGAACGACTGTTCTGCTCGGAAGCCCTAGGCATTTGGGTAACAGCGAAATGCTTTCGGAAGCCCTTTTGGAGGCGCTAGGGAGCGAGGCGGGGGAAATTGCCCGTTTCAGGTTGGCGAACATGGCCGTTTCAGGTTGCCTTGACTGCCGCGGGTGCTGGAAGGACGGAAAACCCTGCGTCATCGGAGACTCTATGGTCGAGATCTATGAAGCCCTCCGGAAATCAGACCTCGTCGTTTTCGTCACGCCTCTCTACTGGTACACGTGGAGCGGCCAGATTAAGCCTGTTCTCGACCGTTTCCTCCCGTTCGTTTCCCCACAGGCCCCCTTCCACCTTAAGGGGAAAAAGGCCATTCTCCTCGCAACGGCTGGGGACGAAGATCCTTCCTGCTTCGAAGGCCTCAGGTTTTCCTTCAGGACCTCCTGCGGGCTTCTCGGCCTTGAGCCGAAAGCGGAGATCCTCACTCACGGTATCTACAAACGGGGGGATATCGAGGGAACGCACTGGCTGGAACTGGCAAAAGAGACCGGGAAAAGACTTTCGTGAAGAAAGAAGCTTTTCCGAGGGGCCGCCGCATGGCGGCCCCTTTTTGTTTTTTAATACCCTATTTGCGCCAAAACCGTTTATTATGTATTTATCAACACACGCTAGAGCATTTTTAATCGATTTTATATTGCATAGAAAACCTTTTTCTGGTATTTACGTATTATCTTGAGTCTTTGGAGGAATGAACATGAGCGAAGCGCGTCCCTCGAGCCAGTTCGGCGAACTCGTCTTCAACCGTAAGGCCATGCGCGAACGCCTGCCGAAGGAAGTTTTCGCCCAGTTGATGGCAGCCGTGGACACGGGCGTAAAACTGGATGCCGGTATCGCCGACATCGTCGCCTCCGCCATGAAAGAGTGGGCCCTTTCAAAAGGGGCGACGCACTACACTCACTGGTTTCACCCAAGAACGGAAAAGACCGCCGAAAAGCACATGTCTTTCCTCTCCCTCGACATGGAGGGAACCCCACTGGAATCTTTCACCGGAAACGAATTGATCCAGAGCGAACCGGACGCATCTTCGCTCCCCTCCGGCGGCATGCGCTCCACCTTCGAAGCCAGGGGTTACACGGCCTGGGATCCCTCCAGCCCCGCCTTTCTCGTCCCCACCGAGAAGGGCGGTACCCTCTGCATCCCCTCCATTTTCATTTCCTACGACGGGACGCCGCTGGACCTCAAGACCCCTCTCCTCAAGTCCCTGAACGCCATCGAAAGCCGGGCCTTGCGACTTCTGCGGCTTTTCGGCAACCGGGGGGTCCGGTGGGTAAAGGCCACTATAGGCGCAGAACAGGAATTTTTCCTCGTGAACGAGTCCAAGGCCCGGCTCCGCCCGGACATCATCTTCTGCGGGCACACGCTCTGCGGCGCACAGCCCCCGAAGGGGCAACAGATGGAGGATCATTACTCCGGGACGATTCACCCCAAGGTCCTCGCCTACATGGAAGACGTGGAGAGGGAACTCTACAGGCTTGGGATCGCGGTAAAAACGAGGCATAACGAGGTTGCGCCCTGCCAGTTCGAATTCGCGCCGGAATTCTCCGAGGCCAACCTCTCGAACGACCAGAACCAGGTGATGATGGCCGTCATGAAGCGGTTCGCCCGCAGGCATGACCTCAGGCTCATGCTTCACGAGAAACCGTTCGCCGGGCTGAACGGGAGCGGCAAGCACACGAACTTCTCGCTCATGGACAGCGAGGGGAGGAATCTTCTTTCCCCTTCCGGCACACAGAAGAAAAGCGTTCAGTTCTTGACTTTCATGGGAGGGTTGCTCCTGGGCCTGTCGCGGCACGGCAGCCTTCTTCGTGCCTCCATCGCCTCGCCGGGGAACATGTATCGCCTGGGAGGCAACGAGGCCCCTCCGGCCATCATGAGCGTGTACCTCGGGGAGGTCTTGAACCAGATTCTGGACCGCATCGAGGAAGGCCTGCCTGAATCCATCCCCGCCAAGGGTTCCATCGACCTGGGCCTGTCGCGGCTGCCCGAAATCAAGGCGGACAATACTGACAGGAACAGGACAGCCCCCATCGCCTTCACGGGCAACAAGTTCGAATTCCGTGCCACCGGCGCCCCCCAGGCAATCGCGGGCCCGGTGACCATGATCATGGCCGCATGGGCCTGGGGTTTGGAGGAGTTGACGACGATGATCGAGAACCGCCTAGGCGACGGTGTCGATGTCACGGAGGCAGCTCTTGAGGCGATTCGCTATTCGGCGATCGAAAGCCGGAATGTCCGTTTCGACGGGAACTGCTACTCCGAGGAATGGGCCCGGGAAGCCGCGGCCAGGGGACTGCCTCTGGCCTACACCACCCCGGAGGCTCTTGCATTCTACCTGGTGCCGGAAAACCGCCAGCTTCTTTCAAACCTCAAGGTCATGTCGGACAGGGAGATTTCGGCCTACTACGAGATCCAGATGGACCGTTACCTGAAATCGCGTGAAATCGAGATGGCCGTCCTGGAATCCATGGTCAGGGAGGGCATGCTTCCAGCCATTTCCAGGCAACTCGAGCTGGACGGCAAGGCATTTTCGTCTTTGCCGGCCTCGATTTCCGAGAGCATGCCTTTAATGAAAAAGGGCATCGCCGACCTCGCAGACATAAGGGAAAAGCTAGTAGCCGCATGCGACCGGTCGCAGGTGTTGAGGGCCCGGCTGTCTTCAATGGGGCTCGAGGAAGCGGCCCAGGCCGTGACGACGGAAGGTTTGGCCCTGATGGAAGAGATACGGGGCTTTTGCGACTCTGCCGAAACACAGGTCGACAACAACTTCTGGCCCTACCCCCGTTACCGGGAGTTGCTCCTGATTTTCTAGCGCCCCTTGGTAAAACGCATGAAGCGGCCGGAGGAAAGGAAAACCTTCCTCCGGCCGCTTGTTCGTTCTGCCTTTCAGTTACCCGTAGCAGGCGGCGGAGCGCCCGCAGGCTTGACAGAATAACTCCCGGGCTTGAGGTAGGAAGTGTAGGCCAGCACCTTTTCGCGGTTGCCCAACCGCCCGTACCAGTTGATGAGAGTGTTCAGCTCACGGGTTTGGGGTTGCCTCGAAAAATAGCCTTCCAGCCTCGAAAGTCCTTCCCCCAGCGCTTTCCCATCCTGCCTGGCCGTGGCCAGCGCAAGGTAGTGTTCGCCATAGGCCCTGTCGACGAGGTCTCTTACCATGAGGCTTTTTGATGCCCTGTCGAGGAACAGCCTCTGCAGTTGAGGGTCTCTCGTCAGCATGGCCCTTGCAAGTGCATGATCGGCCAATAGCCCTTTGGCGAGAAAAAGCATCCCGGCTACCGACGTCATGGCGACCATCACACCGAAGCCCTTCCAAATCCAGGGGCGGTTGATGCCAGTCCAGGAGAGCTTTTGCGGTAGGAACTCCCTCGCCAGGAATGCGAACCCCATGCCGACCCAGAGAGAATCCTCGATCCTGTGAAACGGGCGTTCCCCCCATAAAGCCACCGTCCACACCAAAGACAGGAGAGCGACCGCCCACAGGCCTTCCATCGAGACGTCCCTCCCCGAGGCGAGCGTCCTCAGGACGTTCCATGCGCACCAGGCGAGGATCACCAGGAGCATGACGCCCCCCAGGATACCCATCTCGCAGAACCAATGGAGGATCTCGCTATGGGCCCACATGGTGTACTGCCACTTGAGCCCCGACTTCGGGTTAGCCCGGAAAAGGTCCCTCTGCGCATCGAGGTAGTTCCACTTGTAGTGCCCGATTCCCACTCCTGCGACAGGGTGTTTTTTCAGCATGGTCAGTGACGTGGCGTAGATGCTTAGGCGGCCCGAATCCGCCTCTGAAAGTTCACCTTTTTCCCCAACCGCACCCTTAGCCAGGCTCTGGGCCTTGTCCACGAACGATTCGGTCCGGGCAGTATTGAACTGGTAGGCCAATCCCATGCCCAGAAACACGAGAACCAGGGCCGGGGCCAGAGTACGGAGAAAAGTTTTGCCTTTCAGTCTTACCCCGGCAATCGCCAATACGGCGCAACCGACGAAAAATGCCAGCAGGCTTTGACGGCTGGTCGTCGAGAAGAGTCCCCATGAGTTGATGCCCAGAAGGGCAAGATTCAACCCCGAAAGGAACAGGTGGGAGAACCTCACGGGATTTCCCCTCTCTTCCTTTTCCATCACCATCAGGTGAATAACGAGTCCGGAGACCACGGCCATGGCAACCCATATCCCCAGCATGTTCTGTTGTCCCGTGTTTCCGACGTAGTTCCCCGGCACCGGCAGGACGAAGGCCGGGAGGTTTCGAGTCCTTATCTGCATTTCTGCAAAAAGGACGTTCAGCGCGGCATTCAAGGCCCCACCGAGAAGGGCGGCGACAAACATATCCCGGCGCCGGAAGAAATTGGCGCAAAGCAGCATCGTCATGAAGACTCCTGCAAAAAAGAACCACTCCCGGACGAAGGTCGGGACCGAGGATAAACGAATCCACAGGGGTTGAGCGGTGATGAAAAGAAGCAGGAAAAGGACCATCCAGCCAAGTGGCTCGACTCGAAATTCCCGGCTTCCCGACGGTGGAAACACGATCATAATCCCTGTCCCGGCGGCTAGGATTCCTATCGGGACGAGGGCCGCGGTCCATTTGAGGATATGGAGGGACTGCAGGAAAAGGCTCGCCGGGGCAAATACCAGGTTCGGCACCACCAGCGAAAAGAGGATCAACGGGTAAAAGAACCAATCCGGGAGCATCGAAGGAAGGGACTCCTCGATCGCAGATCCTGCCACAGAGGGAATCCGGGGTTTCCCTTCGGCGGGCGTCTTCCTTGTTTTTCCCATGGCGGCTGAGATTGCCCCCTTCCGGATTCGGCCTAGGCCGGGCGGAACCTTTCCGCGTTCACGAATCGGGTGTATTCCCTTATGAATACGAGAGGGACAGTTCCTGTAGGGCCGTTCCTGTGCTTCGCGATGATCGCCTCTGCGATGTTGTCTTCCTCTTCGGGGTTCGTCGAATAGTAACCGGGCCGGAAAAGGAGGATGACGAGATCGGCATCCTGTTCGATTGCACCGCTGTCTCTGAGGTCGGAGAGCTGTGGCCGCTTGTCCTGCCTCATTTCCACGGCACGGGAAAGCTGGGACAGGGCAAGGATCGGAACATCCAGCTCGCGGGCGATCCCCTTGAGGGCGCGCGAAATCTCCGCGACTTCCTGCTGCTTGCTTTCGGTCGGGCGGGAAAGATGCATGAGCTGAAGGTAGTCGACGACGATCATTCCGACGTCGCTCTTCCTTGACTTGAACCGTCTGCACCGGGCCCGCAGTTCAAGGGTGGACAGGACCGAGCTGTCGTCGATGTAGATCGGGGCCTGGGAAAGCTTTCCGGCAGCATCCGCGAGAGCTTCCCAGGCGCTTTCGTGAAAAGTCCCGGTCCTCAGGTCGTGCACGTTTACCCGGGCTTCGGAAGCCAGCATTCGCTGAGCCAGTTGCTCTCCTCCCATTTCAAGGCTGAACACGAGTACGGGCCTCTTTTTTTCGAGGGCGGCAAACTGGGCGATGTTCAGCGCCAATGCCGTCTTTCCCATCGAGGGTCGGGCAGCGATGATGTTCAGGCTTCCAGGCTGGAAGCCTGCAGTGAGCCTGTCGAAATCGACGAATCCCGTGGAGACTCCCGTAACCGATTCCTGCTGCTGGAAATGGGTCTCGATCTGCTGGAAAGCGACGCCGAGGATGTCCCCGATGTGGCGGAACGATTTTTCTCCACCGGTCCGGGCGATCTCGAAGACGGACCTCTCGGCTTCGTCGAGGATATCCTCCATTTCGCGGTCCTCGGAAAATCCCAGTTTGACGATGTCGCTACCCACCTGGACAAGTCTTCGGTGAACGGACTTGTCCCTGACGATATGGGCGTGGTATTCCACGTTCGCGATCGTCGGGACAGTGTCCACGAGTCCTGCGATGAAGCCCTGCCCCCCGAGGCGCTCAGTCAATTCCCTTCTTGAGATCTCCTCCCAGATAGTCAGCGGGTCGACCGGTTTGTCCTTTCGGGTCATCTCCATGATGACGTCAAAAGCCAGCCGGTGTCTCGTATCGTAGAAATCCTCCCCGGTGAGCGTTTCGGTTACGAGGAGGAGCGAGTCCCTGTCCAGGAGACAAGCACCAAGGACCGCCCTTTCCGCTTCAAGGCTGTGAGGCGGAATCCTTTCAAAGGGACTTTTCGCCACGTTATTCAGCCTCCACGAGAACGGTCAATTCTGCCTCCACGCCAGTGTAGAGGCGGATCGTAACACTGTATCGCCCGACCTGGCGGATGGTTTCCGCCACCTTCACGTCCTTCTTGTCCACCTTTACCTTCAGTTGCGCGGAAATGGCCTGGGCAATCATCGCGGTAGTCACGCTGCCGAAAAGCTTGCCGGATTCTCCCGCGCTGGCCTTCAATGTAACCTGTTTGCCCTGGATGCTCTTTCTTGTTTCATGGGCAGCCTTCTCGGCCTTGTCAGCCTTGAGGGTTTCCCCCTTTTTCAGGTTTTCCCACTCTTTCTGGCGCCCCTCGGTCGCCTCTTCAGCCAATCCGCGGGGTAAAAGGTAATTCCTGGCATAGCCATCCGAAACGTCCAAAAGTTGGCCTTTTTTGCCGATCTTGCTTACGTCTTCCTTCAATATGACCTTCAAGTTCCTCACCTCCGGAGGCGGGTTCTCAGATCCCACCATATATCGACCAGTCCCAGGATGATCAGCAGGTAGGAAAGCACCGGTACAAGAACCGCGAAGAAAATTATAAGGCCTCTGGTCATTTTGCCGGAAACTCGGGTACTCCCGAGCAGGGCCCAGGCGACGGACATCCCCTGTATCATGAAGAGCAGGGAAACCAACAGGCGAAGGTTTGTCCCAGCTCTTGAAAGCCAGGCAGCCCAGGGCCCCGTCCCTCCGACGAGGGGCAGAAAAGCGGATGCGAGAAGGGCCCAGAAGATGTTGCGGGGCAAGCGCCACTCGCCAAAGGGGGGCAAGGGAGGCAAAACTCCCCTGCCAAGCCTGACGAGGACTACCCTGCTTACAACATAGCTGAGCAGGCAGTCGATAGCCGCGGCTACCGTCAGGATAGCCGGGAAAACCTGCGGGATAATCCGGAAGGTCGCTTCCAATTGTCTTTTCATGGCCGAAATCGACTCTTCAGGGATCAGCCCTGTTTTTGTATATAGCGAAACCACCTTGTCGAGGATCGCCTCGAAATCCCCCGTTTCGAGGGAAAAAGGGTTCACCCCGGTCAATCGGCTCACGATGACCATCAGCACGAGTTTGCTCGACAGTGAAACCAGGATTCCGTACAGGACGATTTCCACGGCGTTGTCTCTCTTCCGGCCCAATGCACCGAGCCCCACTCCCAGGACGGCGAAACCGAAGAGGAAGAAAACCCCTCCGACGACCCCCAGGAAAAGAGAAATGATGACCGTCGCGACGACAGACCCCAAGGCCGCTCTTTTGAGGCTGTGCCTTAGCCCGAGAACGACCAGCGGGGCGGGGCAAAGGAAAGTGAATACGATCCCGACGACGGGTATCGTGTTGCTCGCCATGAAGAGCACGACAGCCAGGGCGACAAGAAGGGACGATTCCACTAGGGCTTTTGTTCGGGTCATCGGGGACCTCCGAATTCAAAAAAGGGGGAGAGGCCTGACAAGCGCCCCTCCCCTACCGGTCCAACCAACCTTCCCTGGCCGCCTAGTCGGCGGAGAACGGAAGTAGGGCCATGATCCGGGCGCACTTGATCGCCCGGGTCAACTGCCTCTGGTGCTTCGCGCAGTTCCCCGTGACTCTTCGGGGAACGATCTTCCCGCGTTCGGTGATGAACCGCCGCAGCCTCTCGATGTCTTTCGGGTCGACGTGCTCGACCTTGTCTGAGCAGAATTGGCAGACTTTCGGCCTCCGCCGTGTCCGCTTCCTGGTGAACGCCATCTGATCGTTGCCTCCTTCTCTTCACGTGCAAGAGGCTCTTCAGAACGGGATATCCGCGTCGTCTTCTCCGGATTCCACTTCCGAGATATCCATGGGAAAGTCCTCGAAGGCCTTTTCTTCCCTCAGGCTGGCCATCTGGCCGTTCGGCCTCGTGAAGGGTGCGGGGGAAGCCTCGTCGTCACGGCGCCCGCCCAGGAATATGACACCCTGGGACACAACTTCCGTAACGTAGCGCTTTTCCCCTTCCTTCGTCTCGTAACTCCGGACCTGGAGGCGACCCTCGACAAGTACGGGGCGTCCTTTTCGGAGATAGCGTTCGCAGTTTTCCGCGTCGCTCCCCCAAACAACAACGGGGATGAAATCAGTCTGGTCGACGACTTCTCCGCTTTTCCCCTTGTATTGCCTTCCGACCGCAACGGTCAGTTTCGCCACCGCCTGTTTCGAGGCCGTATAACGGATCTCCGGGTCACGAGCCAGGTTCCCCATGATGACAACCTTGTTGAAACCTCTTGCCAACACGTCCACCGTCCTTCCTATTCGTCAAGACGGATGACCATATGCCGCAGTACCTGGGGACGAAGCTTCAGAACCCGGTCGAGTTCAAGGACCTGCCCGGGATCAAGCTTCATGTTGAAGACGGCGTAGTAACCTTCCTGTTCCTTTTCGACAGGATAGGCCAGCCTCCTCTTTCCCCAGACGTCGACCTTGGCCACTTCACCCCCAAGAGACGCGACTAGCGCCTGGAGCTCTTCAAGCAGGGTCTTGTGGTCTTCCACGTCGCTCCTGAGCAGAAGCATCATGTCGTAAGGTCGCACCTGGATCACCTCCTCCCTTTGGACTATGGCCCCTCCCGGCGGAGGGGCAGGGAACACGAAGGCTGATTATACCTTATGGAGCGGGCTGCGACAACTGGTCTTCCGACTTGGTCTCGATTCGGTATATCTTCTCTCCCGGTAGGGTCAGGTTAAAGTCCTGCCTGGCCCGTCTTGCGATCCCTTCCGGGGTTTGTAGATAGCGAAGCTGTTCCTGCAAGTCCTGGATGGTTCGGCTCAGGCGCACGATTTCCTCCATGCGCGTGTCCAGGAGGGTTTTCAGGCGGCTGGCCCGTCTCAGCTCGATAAAGGTCCCCGTCCCGATGATGGCCAGGATGACTCCCAGGACCGAAGCGACCATGACCCAGCGCAGCCTGATCAAGAATTTCTACATCCTTTCCGGTGCTTTCACCCTTAGGATGCCCAGGGCGTTGGTCAGGGCGACCCTTGTCGCCTCGACGAGACAGAGGCGGGCCATTGACGTTCCTTCGTCGACCCCAAGCACCCTGTGCGCGTTGTAGAAAGCGTGGAAATCGGACGCCAGGTCGTAGGCAAAGAAGGCGATCCGATGTGCGGCAAGTTCGGCAGCTGCCTTTTCCACCTCTTCCGGGAACCGTGCGATCCGTTTCGCCAGCGCTTTTTCCTCGGGTTCGACGAGGAGGTTGATATCGACCGTGCGCGGATCCGGAATCTCCATATTCCTGGAGGCGGCTTCCCTCATGATGCTCTGGATCCTGGCGTGGGCGTACTGCACGTAGAAAACCGGGTTGTCCGTGGAGGCCTTCTTGGCAAGTTCCAGGTCGAAATCGAGGTGGCTGTCGCACCGGCGCATGGCGAAGAAGAAGCGGGCCGCATCGATGCCGACTTCATCTAGGACTTCCCTCAGGGTGACAAACTCGCCCGACCGTGTCGACATGGAGACCTGGTGCCCGCCCCTCAAGAGGTTCACGAACTGGATGAGGAGGATCTGCAGGGACTCGCGGTCCTTACCCATGGCCTCCACGGCCGCTTTCATCCTCGGCACGTAACCGTGATGGTCGGCTCCCCAGACGTCGATGACCAGGTCGAAGCCTCGGTCGAATTTTTCCTTGTGGTAGGCGACGTCCGAGGCAAAGTACGTCGTCACGCCGTTGCTGCGGACGAGGACGCGGTCCTTGTCGTCACCGAAGGCCGTCGTCCGGAACCAGAGGGCCCCGTCCTTCTCGTAGGCGTGCCCGCGGTCTTTCACGAACTCCAGTGCAGATTCGACCAGCCCGTTCTCGTAAAGGGACTTTTCGGAGAACCACACGTCGAAGTTCACGCCGAAAAGAAGAAGGTCTTCGCGGATTCCATCGAGGATTGTGCCCGCCGCGTGACTCTGGAAAACCGGGAAACTCTCCTCCAGGGGCATGTCCAGGAAACGGGGACCATGTTTCTCGAGAACTTGCCGTGCGAGGTCGTATATATAATCTCCCTTGTAGCCGTTTTCCGGGAACGGGGCTTTCTCCGAGGCTCCCAGGATCTCGAAATACCTCGCCTGGGTCGATTGCCCCAGCAGGTTCATCTGGAGTCCTGCATCGTTGATATAGTATTCGCGCTGGACCTCCCATCCCGCGTACTCCAGAAGGCTGGCCGTCATGTCTCCCACTGCGGCGCCACGGCCGTGCCCGACGTGCAGCGGGCCAGTCGGGTTCGCGCTGACGAACTCGACCTGCACTTTCCTGCCCTCGCCCTGGACGGATTTCCCATAATCCCGGCGTTTGAGCACGGCTGCTTCAAGAACGTCTCTCACCCACAGGTTCGTTACGAAAAAATTGATAAAACCGGGCCCGGCCACTTCCGCCTTTTCAACGTGGGGATCTCTCCCGATCCTGGAAACGATCTCCTCGGCGAGATCCCGCGGTTTTGTCTTCAGGGATTTTGCCAGGAGCATCGCAATGTTGCTCGCCCAATCCCCTTGTCCTTCGTGTCTCGGGCGCTCGAGGATAACCTCCGGCAAGTTCTCCTGCGGGAACCCTCTCTCCGTAGCCACCTCCAGGACGGCTTTCGCCAGGAGGTCTTTCAGGAACACCGAGATTTCCTTCATCCTCACCATCTCCAATCAACGTTTCCTGAGCGGTATCGTGTTCGCTCCCCAACGCAGGGCCCGGAAAAGCGATTCCTTCATTTCGTCAAAACCCTTCTGGTCAAGGCGGACCGATTTGACGGCGATGAGCTGGCTGGCTTCCACGGTGCCTTTCCTATCCCTGTTCGTGAAAACCTCGTCGACCGTCACGAGCCCTTCTCCCTTAGCTTTTATCGCCGGGTCCTCGAGGACCCGGAACCCTGCAGGCAGTCGGACCAAGAATTCCTGGCTAATCGAAAAGGGGAAGCGGAGACCCTCTTCACCCCTGCCCTCGAGAATGTCTCCAGCGCCCGGTATGCCCGCGGAAGGAAAACCTACCAGCAGGTCCTTCTGCGCTGCTATGCCGATCAGCCCCTTGACCGGTACCTGGATTTGGAAACCTCCTCCGGACTCGGAAACGGACGGTGTGCCCATGCCCGAAAGGAAAGGAGTTGAAGCCAGCATGCGCCGGGCTACGCTCTCCCCCTTGCGGGTCAGAGAACCGCCTTCCCTGGTTAGGAGGTAATCCCAGCCCCCCCTTAGCGTAATGGACAATTTCCCCTCAGCCATACCGGTTTCGGAGATTTTAAGGTCCCAGCGGGTCGACAGGCGGTTGCCCGCCGATGAACCCGCGGGAACCTTAAAAGAGAGTACTTTCCCCTCTTCCAGCCTGTAGAGGGTTGCACCGATCAAGGCAGACGGCGTTTTTCCAACTTGAGTCGACTCGTTCCTGGCGAAAAAGAAGGGTTTCCCTCCGGGAGGTGTCAACTCTACGACGGGAAAAGCCAGTTGAGAGCTTCCTGCCGGCATCCCCTCCGAAACGGGAATCGAGGCAGTCCACCACGGTGTTGCGGTCCAACCCGCAGCCTTCAGCCCGTTAAGGGCGAGCAGCGTGGCTTCCCAGCCCGTCCACGGGCCTTCCCTGAAACCGCCGTCGCTCACCTGCCGGACCCAGTTGTCAGGTAAATCGGTTTTTCGGGATTTTTCGTCGCTAAGGACTCCAAGAAACTTGAACCCGGATTTTACGGGATCCTTTACGGAAAGATGAGTCGCAAGTGCAGGAGGCACAGGAGACAAGGATTTTTCCAACTCCCGGGCGGATTCGAGCGCAGAAAGCATGCCGCTTTTGAGGCTGAAGCCCAGGACAGGCCTGCCGCCGGCCAGGATCGGCAGATCTTCCCAGGAAGGCAGGTTCTTGGCCGTCCAGGTGTGGCGTTCTACCCCCAGGCCTTTCGATTTTTCCGGTTGTCCCGCCCCGTTTCCGCTCCAGTGCAGTTTTGTCCCGGCCGGGGTTTCGACCTCGACCCGGAGTTCCCACTGGGGGAAATCCAGTTGCACCTGGACCTGGTCGTCCACGTCCAGGCGTTTCGGGAATCGCTGGACCGTTTCGAGAAGAAGCAGGGATTCGTCCCTCGTGACCGGTATGCGGGTGGAAGCCCCTTTACCTCCGCCGTGCCCGTATTCGGTCACCTCCAGCGACCTGACCCGTTCCAGGCCGGGCATCGAGAAAAGTTCCGCCTTTGAGATTTCCGCACTGCCGCCCTCGGGAGCCGGTACCGTCCATCCTTCCCAGCCTGTAGGCAGGGTCCCCTTGTAGACGATGACCCAGGCAGCCTTCTTCTCCATGCTCCCGTCGGCGAGAAGCCTGTAATCCAAGCGCCGAGAGAGGACTACAGCCTCCTTGCCGGGGTAGGAGGAAAGGCGCGGTGCCTCTTCCAGGAGACGTTTGATTTCCTGGATGGGCAAAGGATCAGCCGATGCCGCGAACGCGGGGCCTAGTGGACAGAGCAGGGCCAGCAGGAGCGCCATCGCGGCGCAACGGGAGAAGATCTTCCGTTTGTGAGTCCCCAAGGTGTTCTTTACAGACGGCTTCAAGAAATCACGCTCCTCGCCCGCAACAGTGTTTGTATTTTTTCCCGCTGCCGCAGGGGCAGGGGTCGTTCCTCCCGACCTTCGGCCCCCTTCGCACGGGTTCGGCCTGGGCGGCAGGCGCTCCCGCGCTCGCCTCCATCGCCTCCCCGCCTCCGGGTGATACCGGGAGCAATAGTGCCTCCCTGCTCTCGCGGACAGCGCGGCGTGAGGATGCCCCCTCTTCAGGAACGAGGGAAATGCGGAAAGCCGTCTCCGCCACGGCCGTCCTTACACGATCAAGCATTTCCTGGAAAAGGTTGTAGCTTTCGAACTGGTACTCGAGGAGGGGGTCTTTCTGGCCGATCGCCCTCAGCCCGATCCCCGAACGGAGTTCGTCCATCGCCAGAAGATGCTCTTTCCAGTGGGTGTCGAGGACGTGCAGGGTGATGAACCTCGCAACTTCGGCCGCCATGGTTTCGCCGATCGAGGAGACCCTGGCATCGAAGTGCTCTCTCACCTTGCCGAGGATTGGGCCGAAATCCCTTTCACGCTCCGCAAGCTCCCCCGCCCTGGCGATCTCTTCGTCGTACCCCTTGCCGAAAACGCTTCTGAACCGAAGCTGGGCACCTTTGACATCCGGCTCGGCATCCGGCGGGAAGGACTGTTCCAGGATACCCTGGGTGACGTCGAGCACCATTTCCCTCGTGCCTTCCAGGATGGCAGCGTCTTCGAGGATCCTTCCCCTTTCGGAATAGACCGCTTCCCTCTGCTGGTTCATGACGTTATCGTACATCAGTAGTTGTTTGCGAATGTCGAAATGCATCTGTTCAACTTTTTTCTGGGCGTTTTCGATCGCTTTTGTCAGGAGGTTGTGCTCGATCGCTTCCCCTTCTTCCATTCCCAGCTTATCCATCAGCCCCTGGACCCGATCGGAACCGAAAAGGCGGAGCAGGTCGTCCTCCAAGGCAAGGAAGAACCGGCTGCTTCCGGGATCGCCTTGCCTACCGGAGCGGCCCATGAGCTGGTTGTCTATGCGCCGCGCCTCGTGGCGCTCCGTCCCGACAATGTGAAGTCCTCCCAGTCCGACGACTTTTTCGTGTTCGGCCCGGCATTCATCCCGGAGTTTCTCCAGGATCCCTGCGTAGTCCGCCGGGGACTTCGCTCCGTCGGTCTCCTTCTTCCTGATGACCTCGCGGGCCAGTGCTTCGGGGTTCCCGCCCAGAACGATGTCGGTTCCTCGTCCTGCCATGTTCGTTGCGACGGTGATCGCCTTCAGGCGCCCCGCCTGTGCGACGATCTCCGCTTCCTTCTCGTGGTACTTGGCGTTGAGTACCTGGTGCGGAATCCGGCGGGCCTTCAGGAGACGGCTGACGAGTTCGGAGTTCTCGATCGAGGTGGTCCCGACAAGTACCGGCTGTCCCTTTTCGTAGCACTCCGCAACCTCGTCTGCAACTGCCGCGAACTTCTCCCTCTTCGTGCGGAAAATGACGTCGGCCAAATCCTGCCGGACCATAGGCCGGTGGGTGGGGAGTTGAATGACCTCGAGCCCGTAGATTTCCTTGAATTCTTCGGCTTCGGTCGAAGCCGTTCCGGTCATACCGGCCAGTTTCCGGTACATCCGGAAGTAGTTCTGAAGCGTGATGGTCGCCAGCGTCTGGTTCTCGCTCCCGACCTTCACTCGCTCCTTCGCCTCGATGGCCTGGTGAAGCCCTTCCGAGTACCTTCTTCCGAACATCAGCCGCCCGGTGAACTCGTCGACGATGACAATGTCTCCGTCCTTGTTGACGTAATGGATGTCCTTCTGGAAAAGGTGGTGTGCCTTCAATGCCTGCACGATCTTATGGGCCATGTCGGCATGGCGGGCTTCGGAGAAGAGTTCCGGAGTCTTCGTTATCTCTTCGCACCGGGAAATCCCCTTCTCCGTCAGGACGACGTTCCGTTCCTTTTCATCGACTTCGAAATCTTCGGCCTTGCGCAGCCTGGAGGCGATGCTGTCCGCCGCCATGTATGGCTCTACGGATTCCTCGGAGGGACCCGAAATGATAAGGGGAGTTCGCGCCTCGTCAATCAGTATCGAGTCGACTTCGTCCACGATGCAATAGGAGTGTCCCCTTTGCACCTGCTGGCTCGAGGAGGTCGCCATGTTGTCCCGAAGGTAGTCGAAGCCGAATTCACTGTTTGTCCCGTACGTGATGTCCGCCCTGTAGGCCTCGATACGCTCCTCCTGGGGCATAAAGGCATAGATGACCCCCACGGAAAGACCCAGGTAACCGTAGATCCTGCCCATCCACTCGGCGTCCCGCCTCGCCAGGTAGTCGTTGACGGTCACGACGTGTACGCCCTCGCCCTTCAGGGCGTTCAGGACAACGGCCAGCGTTGCGACGAGGGTTTTCCCCTCCCCCGTCTTCATCTCGGCGATCTTCCCCTCGTGGAGCGTCATTCCCCCCATAAGCTGGACGTCGAAATGGCGCAGCCCCAGCTGCCTGCGGGAGACCTCGCGCACGACAGCGAAAACTTCCTCCAGGATGTCGTCCAGGGATTCCCCTTCGCCCAGCCTCTCCCTGAACGCTAGCGCAGCTTTCGAGAGTCGGGCGTCGTCCCAAGAGGACACTTCCGTTTCCAGCGCGTTCATCCGCTCGACCCTTTCCCTGTAGCGCTTGATGGCCCTGTCGTTCGGATCCAGCCCCAAAGCTTTCTTTAAAGATTCAAACATACGAACAACTCCCGATCGTCATTTGCCGGGAAACGCTTCCCCGGGCAGAACGCCCCATTATAGGCTTTTCCCTTGAGGGGCGTCAAAAAAGGGAGAGGCGGCCTCGATGCCGCCTCTCCCCGTCGAATCGACCCAAAAGCTTGGACTTCTAAAGGTTGACCGGGCGAAGCCTGGCCAGGAAGTGCTCAAGCCCCTTCGCAGGGGGGGCGTAGTCGATCACCATGCCGTACTGGATCGATTCCCGCCTCTTGTAGACATCGACGATCGACTGGGCCACGTATTCCATGTGGCTGTTCGTGTAGGTCCTGCGGTTTATGGCCAGCCGATAAAGTTCCAGCTTCGGCATGACCAGTTCCCCCGTCTTATCATCTTTCGTGGCGAAGGCGAGGGCGCCCAGTCCGATTCCCCTGATGGCGCCTTCACGGTAGACCTCCACTGAAAGGACGTCCGCCGGGTAATACTTCTGGGGGATATGCGGCAGGAAAGCCTTTGCATCGATGAAGATGGCGTGTCCCCCCGCAGGCTTCACGAAGGGAACCCCTCCTTCTTCCAGCAGGTCTCCGAGGTACCCGACCTGCGAAATCCTGTGAGCCAGGTACTGCTCGTCCACCATCTCGCGAAGGCCGACAGCAAGTGCTTCGAGATCCCGTCCGGCCAGTCCGCCGTATGTGGCGAAACCCTCGAACATGATGACCCTCGGCAGGAGGCGATGGTACATCTCCTCGGTCCGGCAGCAGATCATGCCTCCGATGTTCACGAGGGGATCCTTCTTAGCGGAGCAGGTGATCCCGTCCACGCAGTCCATCATGGCCTTCAGTATTTCCGCTACGGTCATCCCCTTGCAGGCCTCTTCCCGCGTCTTGATGAAATAGGCGTTCTCGGCCATCCGCGCGGCATCGAGGAAAAGCGGGATCCCGTGCTTTTTCGCAACCGCGGACACCGCCTTGAGGTTCTCGAGACTGACGGGTTGCCCTCCTCCCGAGTTGTTGGTCACGGTGATCATGATCAGGGGAATTCGGTCCTTGCCGTAGGTTCCGATCGCCTGCTCGATCTTGGCCGGATCGGCGTTGCCCTTGAAGGGGAGTTGCAGTTCGGGGATGTAGGCCTCGTCGATGATGCAGTCGACGGGTTCGGCTCCGACGTTGAAAATATGGCCGCGGGTCGTGTCGAAGGGCATGTTAAAGGGAATCCTGTCTCCCGCCTTGACCATGGTGCCGAAGAGGACGTTTTCCGTTGCGCGACCCTGGTGACAGGGAATGACATAATCGAAACCAAGGATGTCCTTCACGGACTGTTTCAGGGCGAAGAAACTGTCCGCCCCGGCGTAGGCCTCGTCACCCTTCATCAGGGCGGCCCACTGGTACTTGCTCATCGCCCCCGTGCCGGAATCGGTGAGGAGGTCGATGTACACGTCCGCGGCCCTCAGGCCAAACATGTTGAAGTGGCCGGCTTCAAGAGCTTTCTCCCGCTGGCTGCGGTCCGGGATGGTCACGGGTTCGACCATCTTGATGCGAAACGGTTCAGGCATGACTTTCCTTGCCATCGGTGTGTCCCTCCATGTACGCTCTTCTTCGTCTCGGCTGGGGACCCTCGGCTATTTTGACTTGCCTTTCCTCGTCTGAGCGTATTATAGCAAAGGAAGGGATCTTCGAAGATTCACCCGCAAATCGGCGGATAAGCCAGGAAGGAGAAGAGGCCATTTGAAACGACCGAGCCTGACCGGGCCGTTCCCGAAAGATTTCGCGCTCTGCATCGGCGCTTCCTTCTCGGCTTATGTCTGTATGTCCGTGTTTTTTCTTTTTCCCCTTGCCCTGAGCCTCAGGGGGTACGAGCCCTTCGCCGTGGGGACGGCCTGGATTATCTTTGAATTCGTGCTGCTCGGGACACGGGGGTGGGTGAACCGGATCCTCCACGAGAGAGGAACCCGTTTCGGAATGATGGCAGGCATACTTGCCCTAGGGCTGGGTGTCGCCCTTCTTTCCTGGGACCTTCCCTATGGCGTGGTCCTGGCGGGCCGTTCCCTGATGGGTGCAGGTTGGGGCCTGTTCTACATCGCCAATACTCTCCACCAGGCCAGGTCGCTGCCGGCGGAACTCCTGGGGCGGGGATTCGGGATCGCGGGACTTGCCCCGCTCCTTCCCCAGCTGGGGCTGATCCCCCTGGCTGAATGGCTTCTTCTTAAAGGGTATCCGGGATTCATCTATGCGGCTTCTCTCGCAGGGTGCGCCCTGTCTATCCTCTTCGCTTACGGCCTGTCCTCTGAGAAACCGGATACGCCCGAACACCAATCCCTGCTCGAATGCCTGCGGGTGAGCTGGAAAAGCCCGGGCCTCAAGGCGCTTCTTCTTTCCGGGAGCCTGTTTGCCTTCGGGGCAGCCGGGATCGTCCCCTACGTGGCCAACGCCGCCAGGGACTGGGGAATAGCGGGAAGCGCCTTCCTCTGGTCAGAAGCCCTTGCCGCCCTGGCGACGAGGGGTTTCCTGGGCGGCTGGGTCGACCGTTACGGCAGGAAACTCCTTTTCCCTTCCTTTTCCTGCATCGCGCTGGGGGCACTTGTCGCGATGATGGGAGGGACAGGTGCCGCGTTTATGCTTGGAGGCGTCCTTCACGGCCTGGGGATGGGACTGGCCTATCCCCTTCTTTATGCCTTGCTGACCAAGGCAGCCGACGACGGTTCCCGGACCTCCCTCTTCACGCTTTTCGGCACCTTCATCGATCTTTTGTGGGCGTTCGCGCCTCTTGCCGCTGCAGCGGCCGCGCAGTTCGCGGGATTCGGCCCGGTCTTGAGGGGGATGTCCGTGCTTATCGCCGCGGTCGTTTTATACATGCAAATGCGGGTATGGCCCGTTCTCGGGAAGGAGGATTAAATCCCGGTCCCATTTTCAGGCTGCAACATCCCGGCAAAAACCAGCGCCTCGTTGACCATGTGGCCGATCACCGCGAACTCGTTCGGCATGTGAGCCGTATCCGCCTCCTGGGCCCAGACGACGGCTGGGATCCCGGCCATCCTGAAATGCGCGGCGCACGTTCCCCCGCCGACACCCCCAACCCTCGGATCAAAACCGTAGACCCGACGGATGCTGTCCCGAAGTTTCGCGACGACAGACGAATCGAGCGGCGTCGCCGGTGCCGCCACAGCCCTCTGGATGTTCACGCTGCCTATCTTCACCCCCGTTTTGGACGATACCCTCTTCCTGATCTCGCCGATCACCGATTCGACCTCCTCCAGGGGAACGCTGGGCAGCACGCGACAGTCGAATGAAAGGATTTCCTTTCCCGGTATCGTATTGACGTTCGCCACATTGGGAAGTCGCCTTGTCGGCTCGAAGGTCGAGGATGGGGGCTCGAAAAGCTCGTCCAGGTCCGGGAAGGCTTTGTGAAGGGCTTCGTCGAGATCGACGGAGAAAAGGTTTGCCGCCCTGCAGGCGTTGTTTCCCAGGTCTGGACGGCTCGCATGGACCTGGGTACCCTCGACGGTGAACTCGATCCACAAAACGGACTTTTCCGCCACCTCGACGAAATCGCCCTTCTCGTTCCCTCCGTCCGGGACCACTACCAAATCGTCAGGCCGGAAAAGGCCCTGTCCGAGAAGGTGGCTGATTCCGAAGGCACTCCCCAGTTCCTCGTCTGCCACGAAAGCCAGCCCGATACAGGTTTCCGGAATTATGCCAAGATGGATGTAGGCTGAAGCGGCGTAAAGGCTCGCGATCATTTCCTGGCCGTTGTCGTTGCTCCCCCTGCCGAAAACCTTGCCGTCCTTCACAAAGGGGGTGAATGGGTCGAAATCCCAGAGCGACCGGTCTCCTTCCGGGACAACGTCCAGGTGCGTCACGAACCAGGTCCTTGCCGGCGTCCTGCCCGGGATGGTGATGACCAGGTTCGGTCTGACGCCTCCCTGGGCGGTCGGATCCGTCGCATCGTAGCGCTTCGGTATAGGGAGCCCAAGACGCTTGGCCAAATTGGCGAGCCACTCCGCCTTCGCCAGTTCCCCCGTCCCCCCGTCCCGCGGGCTTACGGCAGGCAGCTTCACGAGCCCGCAAAGGGACTCGACCATATCCTTCTCATGGCCGCGGACCCAGCCTGCAATTGCCTCGTTCATGGTTGAACCTCCTTGTTGGGTGTCTGTCAGCTCCTTGGTGATGGCGGGGCGCTCAATAACCCCCACCCCTTTACGAGGTAGTCCATGCCCGACCAGACCGTCAGGACCAAGGCGATCCACATGGCGGCCGTCGCGAGCGGCAGGTTGAAGATCATCATGACGATCGCCACGATCTGCGCAACCGTTTTCGTCTTGCCCCCTCTGGAGGCGGCAAGTACGACACCCTCCGCCGCTGCGATCATTCGCAACCCCGTTACGATGAACTCCCTTGCCAGGATGACGACCACGATCCAGGCGGAGATCCTCTGAAGCTCCACCAGCCCCACCAGGGCTGCCGTGATGAGGATCTTGTCCGCGAGGGGGTCGATGAACTTGCCGAGGTTTGTCACAATCCCCCTTTTCCTGGCGATGTACCCGTCAGCCGTGTCGGTCAGGGCAGCCAGGATGAAAACGGCGCCGGCTATCAAGTCCCCCCACTCGATCCTCAGGGTCAGGAAAAGGACGACAAGCGGCGCCAGGAAGACCCTGGAAAGGCTCAGCAGGTTCGGCAGGTTCAAAGCCGACGTACTCATGGTTTCGCCTCCGATTGGATTCCGCGTTCACTGTTCAAACATTATCACAGAATGAACGGGTCGGCTATCTCCTGCCGACCCGTTCCGAAAACGGACTAACCGGGAGCGTTTAGCCGCCGAGGTAGGCTTCCTTGACCTTGGGATCCTGGATCAGTTTTTCCCCCGTGCCCTCGAGCACGATCTCTCCCACTTCGAGGACGTAGGCATAATTCGCCACCTTCAGCGCTGCAAACGCGTTCTGTTCCACCAGCAGGACCGTCTTTCCATCCGCGTTGATGGCCCGGATGATGTCGAACACTTCCTTAACGAGAAGCGGGGCGAGTCCCAAAGAGGGTTCGTCAAGCATCAGCAGCTTGGGCCGGCTCATCAGGGCCCTCCCCAGGGCGAGCATCTGCTGTTCTCCCCCCGAAAGGGTGCCTCCCTTTTGCCAGGTTCGCTCCTTCAGGCGCGGAAAAAGCTCGAACACCCAGTCAAGGTCCTTCGCGATGCCTCCCCGGTCGTTCCTGATGTAGGCTCCCAGCATCAGGTTCTCCATAACCGTGAGGTGGGGCAGTATCCTCCTGCCTTCGGGACACATGGCTATCCCCGCAGAGACAAGTGTTTCCGGGTTTTTCCCGAGGATATCCCGACCCTCGAAGAGGATTTTGCCCTTCTTGTTCTTTACCAGGCCGGAGATGGACCTCAGGGTACTGCTTTTCCCCGCCCCGTTCGCCCCGATCAGGGTCACGATCTGCCCGTCGGCGACTTCGAGTGACAACCCCTTGAGCGCATGGATTCCCCCGTAATAAACGTGGAGGTCCTCGATTTTAAGCATTCTGGGTCGCCTCCTCCCCCAGGTAGGCCTCGATCACCCTGGGGTTCGAACGGATTTGTTCCGGGTTCCCCTCCGCAATCAGGATCCCGTAGTCGAGGACCCAGATATACTCGCAGACACCCATGACGACTTTCATGTCGTGCTCGATAAGAAGGATCGTCAGGTCGAAATCGGTCCTGATTTTCTTGATGAATGCCATCAGTTCCTGCGATTCCTGGGGATTCATCCCCGCCGCAGGTTCGTCCAGCAGGAGAAACTTGGGCTTCGTAGCCAGTGCCCTGGCGATTTCAAGTCTTCTCTGGGCGCCGTAAGGCAGGGAGTTGGAGGCCTCGTCGGCTACATTGTCCAGCCCCAGGGACTCGAGCAGGGCCATGGCGTTTTCCCTCAGTTCCTTCTCCTCCCTCGTGCAGGAAGGAAGCATGAGCGGGGGCATCCACCAATGGCTTTTTTGCCTGACGAAACCGCCGATCATGACGTTCTGCAGGACCGTCTCGTTGTAGAAAAGCCGGATGTTCTGGAAAGTCCGGGCAATACCGGCTTCGCACACCCTGTACGGCGGCAGCCCGGTGATCGGCTTCCCTTCCAGGAGGACTTCGCCTTTCGTCGGCTTGTAGAAGCCGGTGATGATGTTGAAACACGTCGTCTTCCCCGCCCCGTTCGGTCCGATGAGGCCGACGATCCCACCCCTTGGGACGGCGATGTTGAAATTGCTCACCGCGGTCAGGCCGCCGAAACGGATCATCACATCCCTCGTCTCGAGAACCGGAGTCCTTTCGTTCATCGGGGCTCACCTCCCCTGGAAAAGCGCCGGAGAACAGCGTCCCAGGAAAGCTCCCTCATCCCCATCAGGCCTTCGCGCCTGAACAGGATAATCAGGATGAGGAGCAGGGAGAAGATGACCATTCGCATGCCCGGTATGCCTTCAAGGTGGAAGGACCCGATATCCAGCGGGTTTTCCACGAAGCGGAGCCATTCCAGCAGCACCGTGATGAGTGCGCTTCCCAGGATGCTCCCCGTCAGGGACCCCAGCCCTCCGGCTACCACGATCATCAGGACGTTGAAGGTCAGCAGGAAACCGAACATCTTCGGGTCGATCGTCGTGACGAGGCTCGCCATGAGCGCTCCGCCTATGCCCGCGAAGAAAGCCCCGATGGAAAAGGACACGACACGGTACTTGAACGTGTTGATGCCCATGGCTCTTGCCGCCACCTCGTCGTCCCGGATCGCTTTCAAGACGTTCCCGAAGTTGCTGTTGACGAGCCGGATCATGAAAAACAGAGTCAGGAGGCACCACCCGTAATTCCACCATAGGTTCGCATAATCCGGTATTCCCTTGAGCCCCAGGGCCCCGTTGGTCACGGGAGTCACGTTGGTGAAGACCACCCTGATGATCTCGGCAAAACCCAGCGTCGCGATCCCCAGGTAGTCACCGCCGAGTCGCAGGACGGGTATCGCGATCAAAAGACCCAGCAGCGCGGCCGCGACACCGCCTGCCAGGACGGCCACGAAGAAAGGGGCCTGCAGCACGGAAAACGGCCAGGCCAACGGCTGGATGATGTAGATCATTTCCTTTTGCACCGGAGGCAAAATGAGCAGAGAACAGACATAGGCCCCTATCGCCATGAACCCTGCGTGTCCCAGCGAGAACATCCCGGTAAACCCGTAAATCAGGTTCAGGCTCAACGCAAGGATGGAGTTGATCGCGATCAGGTTCAGGACCTGTATCTTGTAGTTGTCGAGGTGACCGTTGGCCCACCAGAGGAAGAGGGCCAGAATCGCAACGGCGGCCAGCGAAGGCGCCAGGTAGCGGGGGCTTTCCTTCGTCTTCATACCTTCTCCTCCAGTTTCTCTCCCATGAGCCCCGTCGGTTTCATGAGAAGGATCACGATAAGCAGGATGAATGCGAACGCGTCCCTATACCCCGAGAGAGCCGGGAAGAACGCGACCGCCATGATCTCGATCAGGCCCAGGAGCATGCCGCCCACCATGGCGCCCTGGATCGAGCCGATACCTCCCAGGACTGCCGCGATGAAGGCCTTGAAACCGGGGAAAACACCCATGAACGGGTGAATCTGGGGGTACCTCAGGGCCCACATGATGCCCGAAGCGGCGGCAAGTGCGGATCCCAGGCCGAAAGTCAGGGCTATGATCTTGTCTACGGACACGCCCATGAGCCTCGTCGTTTCGATGTCTTTCGAAATCGAGCGCATGGCCAGCCCCGGCTTCGTCTTGTAGACGACCCAGAGCAGCCCACCCACGAGCGCGAAAGCGATCGCCGGCACGATCAGGGCGAGGGGGAGGATCCTGACGTTCCCGAAACTGATGATCTCCACCAGCCAATCGGGCTGGTACACGGGTTTCGGAAGACCTGTGAAAATCACGAGAGACAGGTTCTCGATAAAGAAGGACACGCCGATGGCGCTGATCAGGGCCGAGATTCGAGGAGCGTCCCTCAGGGGACGGTAGGCGATGCGGTCGATGACAATCCCGCAGACAGCCGAGGCTGCTACCGCCAGGATGACCGCGATGCCCCAGGGAATTTTGGTGAGGGTTACCCCGAAAAAGACGAAATACGCCCCGAGCATGAAGATGTCTCCATGGGCGAAGTTGATCAGCCTGAGTATCCCGTAGACCATCGTGTAGCCGATGGCGACAAGCCCGTAAAGGCTGCCAAGGGTCAGGGCATTGAAAAGGTGCTGCACGAACATCTCGAAACTCATGGGTGACCCCCTTGCTGATCAAGAAAGGGAGGAGGTTGCCCTCCTCCCTGCTCATGAACTTTCGATACTCTTCGGCAGGCTACAGTTTCGGCTGGACGACGTCGACGAACTCCTGTTTCCCGTTCTTGATGACCTTGATACCGACGGGTTTCTCGGCATCATGGGTGGCGTTCATCGTGGTGCTTCCCGTGACGCCCGGGAAGTTCTTCGTCGCCTCGAGCTTATCCCGGATCAGCTTCGGATCGGCCTTGCCGGCGCGCTTGATGGCGTCCAGGATGAGCATGTAGGAATCGTATCCGAGGGCCGTGTTGACGTTGGGTTCCTTGGTGGGGTTGGCCTTCTTCCAGTTGTCGGTGAACTTCTTCGCGAGCGGGCTCATGTTCTTCATCGTCGGGTCGTAGGGGAAGGTCGTGTAGGAGAAGCCTTCCACGGCCTTGCCGCCGATCTTGACGATCTCGGGGTTGTCCATGGCATCGCCGCCCATGATCTTGAACTTTCCGCCCAGTTCGCCCACCTGCTTCATGATGATGGCGCCTTCGGCGAAGTAGGAGGGAACGAACAGGACATCAGGTTTCTTGCTGATGATCTCCGTAAGCTGGGCCGTGAAGTCCTGGTCACCGGAGTTGTAGTTCATCTTCGCGACAACCTTGCCTCCCAGTTTGGTAAAAGACTTCTCGAAATAATTCGCCAGGCCCACACTGTAATCCTGGGCAACGTCGATCAGGATCGCGGCATTCTTTGCCTTCATCTTTTCGTAGGCATAAGTCGCGGCACCGGCTCCCTGAAACGGGTCGATGAAGCAGGCGCGGAAGATGTACTTCTTGCCCTGGGTTACGAGGGGGTTCGTGCAGGAAGTCCCAAGCTGCGGGATTCCGGCTTTCTCGGAGACTTCCCCTCCGGCCATCGCCAGGGAGGAACCGTACGTGCCGATGATCGCGACGACCTTGTCCTTCTCGATCAGGCGCTTGACAGCGTTGGCGGCTTCGACCTTGTCGGACTTGTTGTCGACGACGAAGAGCTCAACCTTCTTTCCCAGGACTTTCGGGGCTTCCTTGTGCGCCATCTTGACGCCGTCCAGCTCGAGCTGCCCGCCGTAACCCATCTGCCCGGTCAGGGGAAGAAATACACCTATCTTCACCGTATCCGCAGCGAATGCGCCTGCAGCGAGAACCAGAACCAGTCCTAAAGCCAGAATCAACTTGCCGAGCTTCATACGAATACCCCTCCTTCATCTTTTTTTAATCTTTTTTCACCTTGGTTCAAGTCGAATTCTACACGATGGAAGGCGGGATTGATAGGGGCATTTACGTATCTGAAGCCTCGCAGCCGCCTAAACCAGGCGCATCTCCTTCCCGACCTTCGAGAAGGTCGCAGCGGCCATCTCGAGGTCGGCCGGATCGTGAGCCGCCGAGACCATGACCCGTATCCTGGCCGTCCCTTTGGGCACCGTGGGGAAGGCGATCGCCTGCGCGAAAATCCCCTCCTCGAACAACCTGGCGCTGAACTCCTTGGCCACTGTAGCCTCCCCCAGGATGACCGGCGTGATCGGAGTCTCGCTTCGACCGATGTCGAAACCGTTTTTCTTCATCAGCTCCTTGAAAAGCTTCCCGTTCGCCCAGAGTCTCCGGACGAGGCGGTCGCTCTCCTGGAGAATTTCCACCGAGGCCAGGTTCGCGGCTACGTCCGGAACTGTGAGGGAACTGCTGAAAAGGTTCGGCCGTGCCTTCTGCCTAAGGTAGTCGATCAGTTCCGCGGTTCCGGATATGAAGCCTCCCATCACCCCGAAGGCCTTCGACAAGGTTCCCACTTCCACGTCTACTCGGCCGTGAAGGCCGAAATGGTCTACGATCCCGCGGCCGCCGCGGCCCAGTACGCCTTCGCCGTGGGCATCGTCGACCATGATCATGGCGCCGTATTCCTCCGCGGCCTCGACCAGCCCGGGAAGGGGCGCCACATCACCGTCCATGGAGAACACTCCGTCCGAGACCACCAGCTTCCGGCAGGTCTCTCCCTTCCTGCCGTCAAGCACTTCCCGGAGCCCGTCAACGTTGTTGTGGGGATACCGGAGGATCGTGGCTCCGCTTAGTTTGCATGCATCGATGATGGACGCGTGGTTCAGCTCGTCGCTGAAGATCAGGTCTCCCTTTCCCACAAGGGGGGGCACGGCCGAGAGGTTTGCGCAGAACCCGGACTGGACGACCATGGCAGCCTCGGTTCCCTTGAATTCCGCCAGTCTCTCTTCAAGCTCGACATGGAGGCTCAGCGTCCCTGCGATCGTGCGGACCGCTCCCGGGCCTACCCCGTACGCATCGATCATGGAGCGGGACTTCTCGCAAAGCCTGGGGTCGCTGCAAAGCCCCAGGTAGTTGTTGGAACACAGGTTCAGCCTTCTCCGCCCCTCTATCGTGACCCAGGGGCCTTGGGCGCTTTCGATCGTCCTTATCCTCGTGTAAAGGCCTTCCGCCTTCAGCCTGGCAAGTTCTTCCGTGATGAAACTCTTTTCGATAGCCATGAAACCGCTCCCCCTTTTGGATGGTCTTCCAGCCGAACGGGCAAAAGCCTTATCCCCTGACCCTCACTTCCTTCAGGACCGAAATCACCTCGCCCCTTTCCGGGCGACGGGTTTCCCTCAGGTTGGGATCCAGAGCGTTATTAGGCTCGAAAAGCTGCACAACCCATCTAGGGTCGCTCCCGAGCTGCCTATGTATCTCGACAAGGTCTTCGACCGTCATCAGGTCCGGGACGAAGGTGGTCCTCAATTCGAGCCTGTCTCCCAAAGGATCCAGTATTTCCAGCGATTCCACGATCTTGCTCGTGTCCCCTGGGACTCCGGCCAGGGCCCCGTACTTGTCCCAGGGGGCTTTGACATCCATCGCCGCGGCATCTACGAGCCCCTTTTCAAGAAGCCTCGAGAGCACTGAAGGGTTGGACCCGTTCGTATCCAGCTTCACGGCAAGCCCCGCGACCTCGTGCACCCAGGCCAGCAGTTCTTCCAGGCAAGGGTAAAGCGTGGGTTCCCCCCCGCTGATCGCGACCCCGTCGAGGAAATCCCTGCGCCGAAGCAGGTCGGCCAGCACGGGGCCGGGCTCCAATCCCTCCGCCATGCCGGTCGCTAGCGGCGCATTGTGGCAGAAAGGACACCTGAAGTTGCACCCTTTCAGGAAAATAACGGCGGCCATGCGGCCTTCCCAGTCGAGGAACGACGTGGGAAGGTAACCGCCAAAAAGCGGCAACTCAGGAAACGGGGGCAACTGGGATGGCCACCTTCGTCCTGTCCTTCAACTCGGCCCTCTTTCCCGCGTTCCACGAGGAGGTCCTGGTGAAGTAGCCCGTTATCCGCGTGATGCCGTCCACATTGACCCCGTCGCACACCGGGCATCGCTCCTTCAAGCCCCGCACGACCTTCCCGCAATCGTTACAGACCGTGAATTCCGGGCTGAAGGCGACCTGTGCGCTCTCCGAATGGAGAAAGATCTTTCTGACGAAGGACGCCAGCGCCCGCGGGTCCGGCCGATGTTCACCAAGCCAGACGTGGGTTATGGCCCCGGCCTTGATCATGGGGTGGAATTTGCCTTCTTCGAGTACCTTTTCCACGGGGTCCATAGAAACATCATAGGCGAAATGACTGCTGTTGGTGTAATAGATTTCCCCAGTCTCTCGATTCCCCCTGACAAACCGGGTTGCCTGGTCCGGGAAATAACGCATGTCGAGCTTGGCCATCCTGTATGCCGTGCTTTCCGCCGGGGTCTGCTCCAGTACGATCTTGAGCCCGTATCGGCTCGACAGTTCCTCGCACTTCAATTCCATGAACTTGATCACGGCAAGGGCAAAATCCATCGCACGGGCATCCTGGTGCAACTCGTAACCGGTCATGCCCTGGGCAAGCTCGTTCAGTCCTAGGATGCCGACAAGATGGCTCGCCTTTCTCATCCGGATGTAGTTTTCACCGTCGTGATCCACGCAGAGGGTGTTCAGGGGACCTCGTTTCCCGAGAACAAGGATCTCTTCGAGGAAACGCCTCTTTTCCAGGTGCGCCTTTCCCGCCAGTTCCATCTCGTGCTCGAGCAGCTCGAACATCAGGTCCGCGTCCCCGCCGCTCCTGTAGGCAAGCCGCGGCAGGTTGATCGTGACGTTCTGGAGCGCGCAGTACCGCATTTTCCAGGGCATATGCGCTTCTTCGAGGTCTTCCGGCGTCAACTCGAAACTGAGGCGGCAGCATTCCGAAAGCTTCGCTACGCCTCCCCGGTCGAAGACGAAATAGGTGTTCCCTTTTTCCGAGGCCACGAGGCAGGCAAGCGCCAGCATCTCTTCCCAGCCGTGTTCCTTGAAGAAATCGTCGGTGATGTGCAGGAGCGGCTTCGGGAAGAAGAAGGGCTGTCCCCTGCTGTCTCCCTCGAGGTACACCTCCATGAGGGCCTTGAGGAAGCGCTTCGCGTCCGGCGCGTAGTCCGCGTAGGTTTTCCCCGTCTCCAAGCCACCCGGGCCTATGGCCGGCACATCGCGGAAGTGTTTCGGAACCTCGAAATAAAGGTTAATGTCCGTGAAGGCGACCTGCCCGCCCCTGCCTCCCGCAAGCTGGTTGAACTCGAAAACCAGCATCTGGGCCAGCTGCTTGACGCGGTCGTCGGATTCGCCTTCGATGTAGGGTGCGAAAAAGACGTTGACTGCGTCCCAGCCGATGGCCCCGGCGAAGTTGTTCTGGAGGACGGAGGTCATCTTCAGCACGTGCGCCAGCAGCACGTCCCCGTGCTTCGCCGGGGCCGATATGCTGGTGATGCAAGGGAAGTTGAGCCCGTATTTCTCGACGTAGGCCATGCTCTGGCCGGAACAGTAGGGCCGATTGACCATGCCGAGATCGTGGAGATGGAGGTCTCCCGATAGATGGGCTTCGGCGACCTCGGGAGAGAAGACCTTCGTGAGGGCATATTCCTTCAGGACCATCTCGGCGATGGACAGGTTGATCGATTCGGGGTTGTGCGTCGTGTTGCTGTTTTCGTGATTCGGAGACAGCATCATCGATTCGAGGTCGAAAAGCGGAATGCCTATACGGCTA
>CAYRNZ010000014.1:21384-45057 GCA_964425765.1 uncultured Synergistaceae bacterium | reverse complement strand
GGCATCCGGGGCGTAGCGCAGTCTGGTTAGCGCGCATGGTTCGGGACCATGAGGTCGGAGGTTCAAATCCTCTCGCCCCGACCAGAAAGAGATCGGGACCCAGGCCAAAATGGGTCCCGTTTTGTTTTTTAGAGCGCTTAGAAACCTGACCTTTCTTGACTAAAAGACGAAAAGCGGGTAGAATTTCACCATGGGCGATCAAGAGGCAAGAAACGAGGAAAAAACCGTCGCGCAAAACCGCAAGGCGCGGCACGAATATTTCATCATCGAAACCTTCGAAGCGGGGATCGTCCTGACGGGAACGGAGATCAAATCCGTGCGGGAATCTAGGCTGAACCTGAAGGACGGCTACGCACGCATTGAAAATGGGGAAATCTGGCTGCATAAGGTCCATATTTCTCCGTACGACAAGGGATCCTATTACAATCCCGACCCTGACCGCAGCCGGAAACTCCTGATGAGCAGGCACGAGATCATCAGGCTGGGGTCGAAGCTGAACGAGAGGGGATTGACGCTGGTTCCCCTCCGCATGTACATCAAGAACCGGCGATGGGCCAAGGTGGAACTGGCCCTGGTGAAGCACAAGACTCAGGGTGACAAGCGCGATTCAATCGCCGAACGCGACGCCGAAAGGGAAATGGCCCGAACGGTCAGGCGCGGGCGGGAGGAAAGCGACTAAGAATGGGGGCGACTGGTTTCGACGGCAGTCGGAGGGCCGAGAGGAGCGAGCCAAGATTCCCGAGACCTTGTAAAACGCGGGGCAAACAAGAAGTGCCAACGAAAACTACGCACTGGCTGCCTAAGAAGTAGCCACGTCGATAGGGACCCCTGCTCTTCGGGTGCCTAAAGACGCCAAAAAGGAGGGCCGCTCCGGAGGAACCGCACCCGCACTCCGGCTAAGACTAGGGAGCTCGGGAGGAGAGATCCCGTCACCGGGAGCTCGAATCCGACACGAAATCGGTGACTATGCTCGTAGAGCCTGTCTGGTTGGCCACTGTCGGACCGGAGTTCGATACTCCGCGCCTCCACCATTTGAGAGAGCCACTTCTCGCATGTCTTGCGGGGAGTGGCTTTTTTAATTTTTGGTCGGGGCGAAAACAGCCTCTTTCCTGAATACTGAGGCTAAAGTTTCCGTAAAGGTTCTTTGCAATGCTAACAAACAACCGTGCTACACCCTGCGCTCTGATCGGTTATCATGACAAGACAAAGATGTAAGGAGGTGCCTTTATGGAAGTGCCATCGAACTGGGATGAAGCATCCCATCGCCTGTGGGTAAAAGACGCGAAGAAGGAAGCTATAAAGTCCGTCATGGTTCTGATAGAAAGAGGTCCTCTGCCTTTGCCTAAAGGCTTGGCAAGGCAACTCGCTTATTACCTATTTTTTATGAAAGATTATCCCGAAGCAGCGAAAGTGCTGTATGAAATCAGCGTCGCTTATCCGGAAGAATATGAGGATCTACTAAATTTGGCATGCTGTTTACAGAGAATGGGTAAACATGAACAGGGCATAGAGACTTTGGAAAAAGTGTTGCGGCGGAAACCCGGTGAATACTCCGCTTGGGATGGCCTAGCGTCAACCTATCCCAGGAATGGCCGTTTCGATAAGGCGAAGGAGGCGGGGGAGCGATCCCTGGTGTTGAAGGACGAGGCGGCGAAAAGCCCGTTGCCGGGTTGGTCCCCGCCTGGGGGATCACCCTCGGATTATGCCGGGGCCGGGAATAAACGGGACGTGATCTCCTTCAGCCTCTGGGGGGACAAGCCCAGGTACTTGCGGGGGGCGCTCCACAACGCCCTTGTCGCCCCGGAAGTCTACCCGGGGTGGGTGTGCCGTTTTTACGTGGATGACTCCGTGCCGTTGGAATTCCGGTCGGCGCTCAGGGAGGTGGGAGCGGAACTGGTGGAAGAAAGGGACCCGGCCAGGCTCGACAACCGCCACCGCCTTGCCCGTCGTTTCTGGGTGGCGAACGACCCGGGGGTCGGTTATTTCCTGGTGAGAGATTGCGATGCCGTCATAAACAGGCGCGAGGCCGAGGCGGTGAAGGCCTGGATGGAGTCGGGGCGGTGGTTTCACGTGATGAGGGACTGGTGGACGCACACGGACCTGGTCCTGGCGGGGATGTGGGGCGGCGTGGCGGGCGTGCTGCCGGACCTGGGGGAGCTTTTCGAGAGATATAAATGCGGGAAAGTGGAGACGCCGAACTGGGACCAGTGGTTTTTGCGGGACCGCGTGTGGGGGCTCATCCGGCGTCACTGCCTGGTGCACGACCGTTTTTTCCGGACCCCGGGCTCCCTTCCTTTCCCAGGTGCTGAACCGGAAGGCAATACACACGTCGGGCAGGACGAATTCGCCGTCAGGCGGGAAGCCCAGAGGAAAGCGCTTGCAGGATGGATAGAGAGGTTGCATTGCCTGCGCCAGCCCCCGGAGGGAGCGACGGGCCTGTCGGCAAAACAAGCAAAACAGGAGTCGACAGGGAAGCCTAACCCGCCGGAAAAATGGAACCGGGTCGCGACTTGCCGTTACGGCACGATGATCTACAACAAGAACGACATTTACATCGGCCGATCCCTGGAGAAATACGGCGAGTTCTCGGAGGGCGAGGCAAACCTGTTCCGGCAGGTTGTGAAACCGGGGCAGGTGGTGGTCGAAGTGGGAGCCAACATCGGAGCCCACACCGTCTTGCTTGCAATGCTGACAGGTCCTGAGGGGCGGGTCCATGCCTTCGAGCCGCAGCGTCTCGTCTTTCAAGTGCTGGCCGGGAACATAGCGATAAACAACCTCAATAACGTCTTCTGCTACCAGAAAGCTGTAGGAAAAGCCTCGGGGAGCGTGCTTGTGCCGGTGTTGGACTGCGAGCGGGAAAACAACTGGGGAGGATTGGGTCTTGGGGATTGGAAGCAGGGAGAACCGGTGGAATTGATAACACTGGACCAATTGAATCTTTATGCTTGCCATTTCTTGAAAATCGACGTAGAGGGGATGGAACTGGAAGTCCTTCAAGGAGCGACAGGGTTGATCGAGAGGTGCCGTCCTGTGATCTATGCAGAAAACGACAGGAAGGAGAAATCCGGCGAGCTGATCCGTTTCCTCGACTCTCTGGGCTATGACCTCTACTGGCACAAGCCGCCGCTTTTCCAGGCGGACAACTTCCGTGGGAACCAGGAAAACATCTTCGGCAATACCGTGTCGATCAATATGCTTTGTGTTCACAGGAACCGTCCGAGCTCCGTCACGGGGCTTACTAAAGTTTTCGTCCCCGGGAAAAGCTCCTGATCGGTTACGGGATTGAATTTTCAGAAATGCGACAAAATCCACTTCCTGCAGGCCTGGAGGAATACCCCGTAAGGGCGCCCCGCCAGGGCGAAAATCAGGGTCATGCTGCCGGCCGAAACGACCATCTGCCTGAAGGAAGCGCCGGCGATCATCAGGACGATGCCGTAAAGCGGCACCTGGAAGGAAAGAAAGGCCGCCGTGTCGACGACGGCGGCCTGGAAAAACGAGTCTTCCCTCATGCGGAAAAACCTGAAAAGCCAATCGCGGTAGAGACCGTAAGCTCGCCCGGTGAGTATGTTCGTCGGGACTGCCGCGATCCTGGCGGTGACGGACTGCCCGAAAGTCAAGCCTGCAAGAAAGATCTCGATCGTCATGCAGAGGACGGTCGAGAAAAGGGTCATCGAAAGGGTATCCGCCAGGAACATCCTCCACCGCGGCTTTTCCATCGTGTCCTACATGAGTTTTTTCAAGGCTTCGATGGCGGTTTCGTAGTCCGGTTCGCTGCTTTGCTCGGGCACGACCTGGACGTAGCGGATCACGTTGGCTGGGTCGACGATGAAGATCGAACGCGCCAGCAGGCGCAATTCCTTGATCAGTACTCCCCAGTTTGTGCCGAAAGAGGCGTCCCTGTGATCCGAAAGCGCCACGGCCTTGTCGATCCCCGCGGTGGCGCAAAAGCGCCGGATGGCGAAGGGAAGGTCCATCGAAATGTTGATCACGGCCACTTCCTGCGGCTGGTTAGCGGCGTCCTCGTTGAACCAGTGGATCTGGAGGTCGCAAACGGGCGTGTCGAGGGAAGGGGTCACCGAGATGACCTTGAACTTCCCTTCGAAATCCGCAAGGGATTTTGGTGCGAGGTTCTGGTCGACAACGGCAAAGTTCGGAGCCTTGTCTCCCGGCTTGAGCTCCGGTCCGACGAGGGTCAGGGGGTTTCCTTTCATGGTGATGATTCCGGTACGTTCCATGGTTTTCACCTCCTGGAAGATCTGTTAATTATTCTATCACCCGTCATGATCGGCTAGAAGTTGACGACCGTGCCGATCTTCATTTCTCCCGCTTTTGTCAGGGCGATCGCCCCTACTACCAAGTCCTGGATCGCCATTCCGGTCGCGTCGAACAGGGTCACATCGGAAGGGCCGGTTCGGCCAGGCCTGGTTCCTTCGAGGACGGCCCCGATCTCCGTGATATTCTCCGCTGAGACCAGGCCAAGCTTGGCCGCGTGCTGGCATTCGCCCTTTGCGACCACCTGGGCGGTGGAATCCGCGAAAACCTTCGCGGAAGCGACGAGTGCCGGTTCAAGTTCCTGCTTCCCCGGCATATCCGCTCCGATGGCGTTGATGTGGGTCCCGGGAGAGATCCATTCCTTCCTCATGAAATATTCCCTGGACCGCGTGCAGGTGACGATCAGGTCTGCAGCCGGAGTGGCCTCGGCAAGCTCTTTGAATGGTACCGCCCGGAGCTTGATGGCGGGATAGCGAACCTGTTGTTCCGAGACGAACCGGGTCGCCTGTTCGTCCACGATATCGCACACAGAAATCGATTCCAGATCCGGCATCGACAGGCTCAGGCCCCAGAGCTGGGCCCGCCCCTGGTTGCCTGCCCCCACGATCAGCCCCTTACGGCTATCCTTGCGGGCGAAAGTCCTTGCCCCGACGGCGCCTGCCGCTCCGGTCCGGAGAAACGTGACAGGCGTGCCGTCCAGGATGCCGATGGGCTGCTGCCTATCGACGTCCATCACAACGATCAGTCCCGCGAGCGGAGGCAAGTCCCTGGCCGGGTTTTCCGCACACCAGCCGAGCATTTTCATGCCGAACACTCCGGCCCCCGCCAGGTGTCCCGCCTTCAAATCCATTTCACGTTTACCGGGCTCGAACTGGTGGACGATGACGGGAAAAACACCGGCTTCACCACGGGAAAAAAGGCGATAGGCCCGGTCGACGCCCTCGATAGCTTCGGCCATGCCCACGAGGGTTTCGAACTGGGAACGGTCCAGCAGCCTGAGGGGATACATGGCGTCCCCCCGCGCCTATTTCGCGTACCGGGCCAGGGTCCTGTCGATGCGTTCGAGCCCCCTGGCGAGGAAGTTTTTCTCGACGCCGAAGTTCATCCTCAGGTGCCCCTCGATGCCGAAGCAACTCCCGGGAATGACGAAGACGCTGTCGTTTTTCACCATGTCCATAACGAGGTCCCAGGATGTCACGGGGAGGTCGAACTTCACGAAGGCGAAACAGCCGGCCTGGGGGGGAGTGAAAGAAAGGACGCCCTTGTGGGAGTTCACCCAGTCCGTGAAGGTCGCGAGGTTCTGTCGGACTATCTCGCGGTTGCGTTTGAAGATGCGGGCCCGCATTTCCGGCTTCAGGGCCCGGGTGGCGAGCATGTCGCTGAAAGTGGTCACGGTCGTCGAGAGGTAGTCGTGATAGAACCAGGCCTTTTCCGCGATGTCCTTCGGCCCGGCGATCCAGCCGACCCGGAGTCCCGGGAGCCCGAACGACTTGGAAAGGCCGCTTATAACCAGGACCTTGTCGTAGAGGCCCCAGAAGGTCGGGGTCATATCGTCGGTCTGTTCGGCACCGCGGTAGACCTCGTCGGAAAGGATGTAGGCTCCGACGCTTTCCGCGGCCTTGACGACCTCCAGCATCTGTTCCCTCGAAAGCACGGTGCCGGTGGGGTTGTTCGGGTTACATACGCAGATCAGTTTGGTCTTGGGCGTGACGGCCGCCTTCAGGCTCTCCACGTCAAGCGACCAGTTCCTGGCGGGGTCGAGGGTGAAGTTGCGGACGACCGCCCCGTTCGCCTCCACGACGTGGGTAAGAAGCATGAAATTGGGAAGCATGAAGGCGACTTCGTCTCCCGGCTCGATGAGGCTCCACGCGAGAATGTAAAGGGCTTCGGCCGACCCGTTCGTCATGAAGACGCACCCCGGGTCCATTCCCTCGTAAAAGGATGCGACGGCTTCGCGAAGGTGCTTCGTGCCGGCGGTGTGGACGTACTTCAGGTGAAGGTTGTTATAGACTTCCTCCATTTCCTGGGGTGTCAAAATTTCCCGGATGAACATGGGGTAAATCCCCGAAGCGCTCAGGTCGTACTCGACTTCGTTCTGGAACCGAGCCAGCGTTCGCTCCAGCTTGAATTCCGCGATCTTCATGTCTATCCCTCCCGAGATGATGGTTCCTTTTATCCTGTCCCTTCCTAAATTAGAAGAGCCATGTCTCCATGTCAAACTGGGAAAAGTGCCAGAGGCCGTTTCCCCCTTAGAGTCTAATGCCCGGAAGACTTCCGATTTTTCTCCCTAGCCAGACCTTGAAGGCGTTCGACAAGTAGCCCGGGACAAGCTGGAAGAAAAGGCCGAGGTTCGAGGAACGATGTGGTGCGGGGTCTTTGACTTCCGAAAGCGAAAGCGCTCTAAACGGGCAGGCCGACACGCAAAGCCCGCAACCGATACACCGGGCTCTGTCGAAAGACGGTTTCCCGCCGATCATGCAGAGGGCTCCCATGGGGCAGGCACGTGCGCACTTACCGCAGCCCATGCAAAAGTCGCCTGAGAGGGAAGGGTAAAAGTGGGGCCTTGCGATCATGCCAGGCGAGTTGAACTGGGAGATGCTCCGCATGGCGTGGCAGCAGCAGCCGCAACAGGAACAGCTCGAATTCCCCCGCGGGAGCCCTCCGATGTCGTTGTTGATCCAACTCACGCATCCGGATTCCTCCGCAACACGCTTCAGGGCCAAAACTTCCTGCGCGTCCGTTTGGCGCATGAGCCCTCTTTCAATGAACCTGGACGCGTTCGGTCCCATGACTACGCAGTTCTCGAGCGGGCGGCCGCAGCCTTTTCCGAGCAGGGCCATCGCAAGCCTGCACTGGCAGTTGCCGACGGCGAAATCCGAGTAGGGGGCCAATATTTCCTCCAGGTGTTCGGAAGGCCAGGCACTCGAGAGAGAGGCGCTGACCCTGGAAACGGGGAGGTAGCGTATCCCGGGGAGGACCCGTTTCGTGTAATGGACAATGTAGCCTTCGTCCCAGAGGTTTTCGAACAGCTCCGCGAATCGCCGGTGCCAGTCGTTTCTCGTGGAAAGGTCCGGGGTCATCAGGGCCATTTCGAAGGTCCCGGGGACGATCGGAAGCAGGGTGTACTTCCTCGGGTTGCCATAGGCGAGGATGACGCGCTTTTCGAAAGCCAGGAAGTCGAGAGTGCGTTCGGCCTCTTCTTTCGAGCGCCCGGCAAGCGAAGCGATTTTCAGGGCACTTCGCGGCCGCAAGGGGCCGAGGTGCTGAACCAGTTCCGCCTCTTCGTCCGAAAACAGGTGCACAATCAGTGAAAGGAGTTTCTCGGAGGGTTCCGGTCCCAATAGGAGGGGCGAAGAGAAATGTCTCATCACCCTGAAATGGGCAGCTCTCGGGGCCCCGGCGGATTTGAAGCCCGCGGAGGCGCTTTCAAGCGACAGGTTCAACAACACGGTTTTGGCGGCCATGGGAAACCTTTCCAAATCAGTTCTAAAAGTTTATTCTATCAGGATCGCTCCAAATGGCGGCGAGGAGGAAACCGATGAAGAACCTGTTCGTTTCGATCGCACAAATGGCCCCGTCTTTGCTCGACGTAAGGGGCAACCTTGAAAAAATCCTCGGATTCATGGAAGAAGCCTCGTCGGGGGGCAGCGATCTTCTCGTTCTGCCCGAAATGGCGCTGACTGGCTACGGGATCGAGAGCGTCCTGCAAGATCCGGGAACCCGGGTTCGATTGTCGCGCGAAACCGGCAAGGCCTTATCGAGGATAAGGGAAGCCAGCGATCGGCTCGGGCTTGACGTGGTGGTCAGTTATCCCCTCGTATTCAGAGCGAAGACGTTTATCGCCGCAGAATACGTCGAAAAAGGCCGAAAAGCCGCCGTACACAGGAAAATCAACCTCTGCAATTATGGCCATTACAGCGAACACCTTCATTTCGACGCGGGGGACCGCCCTACGGTAGTCCGCACGCGCCTCGGCAATTTCGGGCTGCTGGTCTGCGAGGACATCTGGCATGCCGCGAACGGAATCGTGGAAACTCTCTCAGGAGCCGAGGTCCTGCTTGTCCCCGCAGCCCCCTGCGTGCTTTCGGATAAGGCTGGGCAGGGAAATCTCGATCAGTGGGAAACGATCACTAAAGCCACTGCTTTTCTGCAAACGTCATACCTTGTCCTTGCGACCCGGGTTGGCATGGAAGGCGGAAGCCGGTTCCTGGGGGGGGCTCACGTCGTTTCTCCCGAAGGGCGCGTTGCTCACAGGATGCCGTTGTTCGAGGAAGGATTGTCTCAGGCGAAGATCGATCTGGAATTATTAAGCGAAGTCAGGAAGAAAAGGCCTCTGTTGTCGAACGAAAGGGTTTCCCTTTACGCGAAGGTTTTCGGGAAGATTGTCCGGGAAAGCGGGAAAGAGGCTTTTTAGAGATATAAAGAATCCCTTCACAAGAGCAAGAGGTGTAGAATACGCAAGATAAGCTTGTGGATAAAGTATATTTTCCTCAGGGAGGTGAGTTGTTTGGTGATCTTCGTCGCCTCGGCCTTGACTTACCTGCTCCTGGTCTGGGCCGGAGGTTCCATCGAATGGCTGGAAGTCGTCATCGCCGTGATTTTCGGCGGCCTGATATCGGTGATGGCGAAGCGATGGAATCCCCATATCACTATTCGGCATTCCTGGCTTAACCCGGCCAGGCTTGGAAGGTTCGTCGTCTACCTGTTCGGGCCGTTCCTCGTGGCGTTGATCCAGGCAAATCTGGATGTCGCGACCCGTGTCATTACCGGAAAGATAAACCCCGGGATCATAAAGATCCCCACGGGCCTCAAGAGCGACGGTGCGTTGACCCTGCTGGCGAATTCCATCACGCTGACCCCTGGGACGCTGACGGTGGACGCCGACGAAGCAACCCGCGAACTGTACGTCCATTGGATCAACGTAACGACGGACAGTCCGGAGCCTGCGGACATCTGCGGGACGTTCCCCGAGTGGGCAAGGAGGATAGCGGAATGACGAGCGAGTCTCTATTTGCCTATGCTGCCGTCGTCCTGGGGCTGGCGGCCTTCGTGATGTTGGGGCGGCTGATCGCCGGCCCGACGCTCGCGGACAGGGCGGTTGCCTTGGATGCGATGAACACGCTGGTCGTCGCCCTCATGATCGTGCTGTCGGTCCTATTTGATTCGGTCGTCATGGTGGACGTCGCGATTGTTTACGCAGGCCTTTCCTTCGTCGGGACGATGTTCATCGCCCGGTACCTCGAAGGGAGCATGTGACATGATCGTGGTAATCGGAATACTCTTGGGTATCGGCCTTATCTTCAACGTGCTCGGGACGGTTTCCCTCTACCGCTTCCCGGATGTCTACACCCGCCTTCACGGGACGACCAAGTGCACGACCTTCGGCAGCCTCTTCACGTCGGCTGCGGTCGTTGCATACGGGATCGGGCGTTTCTTCGAGGGATTCGACGGGAGGTTCGTCACGCTTTCCCTTCACGTGACGGTAGCGATCCTGGCCCTGCTGATCAGTAACGCCACTGGTGCCAATGCGATCGCCAGAGCGGCGCACCGCAGCGGTGTCATGCCCCTCTATGCGGTCGTCGACCGGCTTGCTGAAGATGAAAAAAGGAAAGGGGGGCGAGTCAGTTGATCGAAATCCTCCATCTGACGATCCTTGCCGTGATCCTGGTCTCAGGTTTTTTCGCCCTCTGGTTCAGGAACCTGCTTTCATCCGTTATAGCCCTGGCGGTGTTGAGCCTTTTCGTTTCCCTGGAATTCTTCTACATGCAGGCCCCTGACGTTGCCATCGCCGAGGCGGGTATCGGGGCCGGGCTAAGCACGGCCATCTACATGATCGCGTTGAAGGCCTGCGGGAAGAAGCAGTTCAGGAAGGAGGGCGAGCGCTGATGAAAGCAAGGATCTTTTTTCTTGTCGCTGCCCTTGTGGTGGGCGGGCTTCTCTGGGGAGGCCTTCAGTCCCTCCATCCTTTCGGGATACCGAACGAAACCCCGATGGACGATTATTTCATCGCGAACGCGCAGGGTGAAGCCGCGGCGAATAACGTCGTCACCTCCATCGTCTTCGATTACCGTGGTTTCGACACGCTGGGTGAAGGCGCGGTCCTCTTCACGGCGGTCATATCCGTGGCGGCCCTGTTCCGCAAAAGGGGGCATAACTGATGAACCCGCTTTCGGTCATCGCGCGCACGGTATGTAACCTTTTCGCCTGGTTTTTGGCCGTTTTCGGCCTCTATGTGATCGTTCACGGGCACCTCACTCCCGGAGGGGGATTCCAGGGTGGGGCCGTGGTGGCGACCTTCATGGCTTTCCTTCTTGTCGCTCATGGCGGGAAGAAGATGCATTCCTGGGTCAGGAAGGAGATCTTCACGCTGATGGAGTGCGTAGGCCTGACTGTGTTTATCACGGCGGGTTTACTGGGTATGTCCAAAACCTTCTTCTTCAACTTCCTTGCGAAGTCGGGGGGGCTTTTCGGGACCGCTGTTCCGATCGGGCCGAATGCCGGCGCGCTCAACACCTCCGGCACGATCGCGCTCATGAATCTTTCGGTCGGGCTCGAGGTGGTCGGGGGGCTTTCGATGATACTGCTTTACATGTTCTCCGGCGCACACCCGGAAGAACCCTTTGGAAGGGAGGAAGCCGGGCATGATCGGTAATTTCCCCTATCTCGTGGTGGGAATTCTCTTCGTCATGGGGTTTGTCGGGATCATCTTCGAGAAGAACCTGGTAAAGATCGCCATTGCCGTATCGGTCGTCGAGGCGGCGACGAACCTTTTCATCATCACCTTGGGATACCGTAACGGCGGAAGCATCCCGGTGTGGACGATGGCAGGAGGCGGGTCCTCTAGGATGGTGCTGCCGACGCCCCAGGCCCTGACGCTTACGGCAATCGTTATCGGTCTCGCTACGACGGCGTTGATGCTCTCCTTCGTCATGATCATCTACCGGCATTACGGTTCCCTCGACGTGCGGGATGTCAGGAGGCTACGCGGATGAACTGGCAAGATCATCTTCCTGCACTTTTGCTCGCGGTGCCGCTTTTCGGCGCGTTCCTGTCTCCGCTGACAAACATAGGAGGAAAAGGGCTGAGGAACGCCTGGTTCCTGCTGGTCAGTGTGGCTTTCACTGTTTTGGCTGTTCTTCTTTGGGCCCGCGTCGGGGTTTCCGGGCCGCTTGTCTATGTCATGGGCGGAGAAGCCTGGAACCTGGCATTGCCCAGCGGGATGTCGATCCCGGTCAGGATCCTGATGGAAGTGGATGCATTCTCGGCCTTCATGGTCCTGCTGAGTTCAGTTGCAGCCTTGGCGGGAGCCGTGTTCTCCGTGGCCTACATGGAGCGTTTTTCCGGAATGGAAAAGTTCGTCGCGCTCTATTTCCTGATGGTGACTGGGATGTTTGGAATGCAGGTCACGGGGGACTTCTTCAACTTCTTCGTTTTCCTCGAGATCTCCTCGGTAGCCTCTTTCGGCCTCGTCGCTTTCTGGCGTGACAGGGGGGAAGCTCTCGAAGCGGCCTTCAAGTACATGCTCGTCTCGACGCTGGGAGCCCTGATGGTCCTGGTGGCGGTAGCCTTCCTCTACTCGAGGTACAACGTCGTCAACATGGCGGCGCTTGGAAAGGTCATCGAGTGGGGAATGGTCGAAAAGACGGCCCTCGTGCTATTCCTGACGGCCCTGGCGATGAAGTGCGGTTCGGTGCCGATGCACATGTGGATGCCGGATGCCTATGCGGAGGCCCCTGCGGGAGTCACCTGCGCCCTCGTGGCCGTGAGCCAGGCGTCACTATACGGGCTTTTCCGGGTTTGCTTTACGATTTACGGGTCCTTCATGGGCAGCCCGGTGATACCCTGGGTGATCATCGTGCTTGGAGTCCTTTCGATGTTCATCGGTGTCTCGATGGCCGTAATCCAGAAGGAGATCGGCCGCCTCATCGCCTATCATTCGGTCTCCCAGGTCGGCTACATGCTTTTGGGGTTCGGCGTGGGTCTACTCGCGATGGGTGACGCAAAAGCCGTTGCAGGCTACGGCTTTACGGCTTTGAAGGGCGGCGTTTTCCACGTCTTGAACTACACGATGTACAAAGGCCTGCTTTTCCTTGCGGCCGGGGCCCTCTACTACGCGACGGGTTGCCGCAACCTCAACGATATGGGCGGCCTTGGACGGCAACTTCCGAAGACCATGGCCCTTTTCATGATCGCTGCCGCTGCGATCGCGGGCTTGCCTCCCTTCAACGGGTTCGTTTCGAAACTTCTAATTTACGAATCAACCTTCGCGGTACACCCGATCCTCTCTGTCTTTGCCATGGTTACCTCGGTGCTGACCCTTGCATCGTTCGTGAAGATTTTCCAGTCTGCCTTCCTGGGTCCGCAATTGAAAAAATTCGCAGCGGTCAAGGAAGTGCCGGGCTCCATGCTGGCCGGGATGACAATCCTCGCCGCAGTGATCATTTTCCTCTCGCTTTTCCCGACCTGGTCCTTGAACTACCTCGTTGAACCCGCGGCGAAGGCGTTGCTCGACCAGGCCTCTTATATCGGCGCCGTTTTCGCTTCGGCCGCCACGGGAGGTGGCCTGTAATGTGGAGCAAGGTCTTGACGGGTTTCGGGTACTGGGACGTCTACGCGTGGCTTTCCTTCTTCCTTGTGGGCGGGGGCATGGTCTGTCTGATCCGTTCCCTTGGGCGAAAGGATTACAAGGAAGGAACGGACCAGGACGAGATCTTCTTCGGGAGCAACCCGGTTCCCGAGGACGGCGAAGACCTGAAGGTGCCCGCGAGCTCGGCGTACTGGGGATATACGCAGGCCCTCAAGCCTTTCTACGAGGGGCTGGTCGGCCTACACACGGGGATGGCGACGGATTACGTGGGCTGGTACATCCTCGTCACGGCGTTGGTCGCCCTGCTGGTCCTGGTGTAAGGGGGCAAAACCGATGAAGATGACAAGGGTCCTTGAAATACTGCCGAAATCGCTCTGGGTTTTCCACTGCAACAGCGGTTCGTGCAACGGGTGCGACATCGAGATCGTCGCGACGATCACGCCCCGATACGATATAGAGCGTTTCGGCATGAAACTCGTGGGAAGCCCCAGGCATGCTGACGCTCTATTGGTAACCGGGCCGGTAACGAAGTACATGACCGAACGGCTCAAGCGGATTTATGCCCAGGTGCCGGATCCGAAGGTCGTTATCGTGGTAGGGAACTGCGGAGCCTCGGGTGACGTTTTCTACAAGTCCTACAGTCTCGACGGGCCGGTCGACAATATCATCCCGGTTGACGTGTACGTCCATGGTTGCCCTCCTAGGCCGGAAGCGATCATCGAGGGTGCGGCGAAGGCTGTGCTGCTCCTCGAGAAGAAAAGGGAAGAATTGCTGAAGGCAGGTGCTTCAAGATGAAATGCCGCCCTGAATACGTGAAGGAATGCAAATGCCCGGAAGAAGTCATGAACTGCATCCGGGACGCGCTTGGAGAATCCCTGGTCGACATGGAGCTGAGGGAGCGTCTCGATGGGAATCCCAGGAGAGTCCTCTACAGGGATCTGTGGGTGACCCTAAACCGGGAAGCCTACCTGCCGCTGGTGGATCGGCTCATGGAGATCGATTTCCTGCACTTCCACGTCATGTCGGGCAACGACGACGGGGACTTCGTCACGATGAACGTTCATTGCAGCCTCTTCAGGGAGGCAGGGGAAGGCCACAGGCTGGGCATCACGATGAGGATCCCCGTTCCGAAGGGCGACTTGGCGTTGCCGAGCCTGAACAGCCGGATTCCAGGGACGGAATACAGTGAGCGCGAGATGCGCGAAATGCTGGGGATCCATTTCGAAGGGCTGCCCAACACGGACACGATCTTCCTGCCCGAGGACTGGGACGAAGAAATTAAACCGTGGCGCCGTGACGAGACGGGGCCGTCTCCCGAAGACATTCGGGAGCTTTCCTAGGAGGGGTGGAAATGGCAGCCGGATCTCACAAGACTTACCGTATCCCGATCGGGCCGGTGCACGTGGGTTTGAAGGAACCCGTCACCACGTGGCTGGATGTCGACGGGGAGAGAATCGTAAAGGCGACGGTCAGGCCGGGCTCGATCCATCGGGGAATCGAATGGATGGCGAGGGAGCGGAACCCCATCCAGGTGATCTACCTGGCGGAAAGGATCTGCGGGATCTGTTCCTTCACACATATCATCGCCTTTTTGAGAGCAGTGGAGGATGCCGCCGGGATAGAAGTGCCGATCCGGGCCCAGTACATCCGGTCCCTGGTCCTGGAGCTCGAGCGCGTCCACTCCCATATCCTATGGTCCGGAGTGGCCTGCTACACATTCGGCTACGATTCCGCCTTCAACCTCGGAATGTTGCTTCGGGAAAAGGTCATGGATGTTTTGGAAGCGCTCACGGGGAACCGGGTGAACTACGGCGTCGGAACCGTTGGAGGTGTCCGGCGAGACCTGACCCCGAAAGCAGCCGAGGCGGTCAGGGAGATGATCGCGTTCTATCGAAGAGAGTTCCAGGTTTTCCTTGACGTCGTGACAGAAGACCCGATCGCTAAGGCCAGGATGCGCAACGTGGGAGTGCTTAGCACGGAGGATGCCGTGAGGTACTGCGCACTGGGGCCGACGGCAAGAGGAAGCGGGCTTCGGATCGACCTCCGGTACAGTTCACCCTACGAAGCCTACGGGGACCTCGGAGTCACACCCCTGGTGCCGCAGGACTATACCGGTGAAGTCCATGGGGACGTTTTCGACCGGTTCTTCGTGCGGGTCATGGAAGTCGTGCAATCCCTGGATTTGCTTGAAAAAATCGTCGACGGCATACCCGAGGGGCCGATCACGTGGGAACCGAAACTCCCCAAGGTCCTCTCTGCGTTGAAAGCGGCGGACGGAATCGGCTGGGGCATCATCGAGGGTCCCCGGGGCGACGACACGCACGTGGTGAAACTGACCAAGGGCGAGGAAAACATCACCTGGTGGAAAGTCCGTGCGCCGACTTATGCGAACGCGGTCTCCTGGCCCCTGATGTTCAAAGACCAGGAAATTGCGGATGCTCCGCTGGTGATCAACAGTATCGATCCCTGCATTTCCTGCATGGAGAGGATACTTGTCTCCAACCGCAGGACAGGCGGTTCGGAAATACTGACCAGGGCACAGATCATGGAAAAATGCCGTGAAAAGACGAGGAGGCTGATGGGCGCATGACAGACTTCCTTATGAGGCTTGTGGCAGGAACGGCGGTCCTCTTCCTGTCGTTGTTGCTGGCCATGCTCTACGACGGCGTCGATCGTGTAGTCCATGCCCGCATGCAGAGGAGGCTGGGGCCGCCCTACCTCCAGCCGTTCTATGACCTAATGAAACTCTTCGTCAAGGAAAATATCGTTCCAAGGCGGGCCGTCGCTTGGGTTTTCAACAGCGCTCCCGTCCTAGCGGTTACGGCTGTGTTGCTGGTCTTTCTCTACGTCCCCATGGGATCTATGCCTCCTATCCTCGGCACGAGCGGCGACGTAATCCTCATCGTCTACCTTTTTGCCCTTTCCGCTGTGGCGATGGTTGCGGGCGGGTTTGCCAGCGGTTCCCCCTATGCGAACATCGGCGCACAGCGCGAGATGGTCCTGATGATGAGCTACGAGGTCCCCCTTTCGATCGTCGTGACGACCCTGGCCTATTTCGCCTACAAGAACGGGATGCCGGGCGAACCCTTTAGTCTCTCGACCTTCGTCGCGATGCCGATATGGGGCGTGGCCGACTGGATCGGGATATTGGGGCTCTTTGCGCTTTTCCTGGCCTTGATGGCGGTAGTCCCCGCGGAAGTGGGCAAAGTTCCGATGGATATCGCGGAAGCGAAAACGGAAATCCTGGAAGGCCTGATATCGGAATATTCGGGCAGGAACCTCGCCATGTTCAAGCTGACATTCGCCCTCAGGAACAGCGCCATGTGCGCGGTCGTGGTTTCCCTCTTCTTCCCCTGGAATATCGGATCTACTTTGGGGCTGACAGGGGCCGGGTTGCTCCTGACCGATTTCGTCTTTTTCTGGTTGAAGGTCCTTCTCCTACAGGTTTTCGGCGTGACGGTCATCAGGACGGCTTTCGGCCGGTTCAAGATCTGGCAGGCTTCTCAGTTCTATTGGGTTCAAGTGGGAGGACTGGCGCTGGCCGGGATGATCCTGCTTTCCCTGGACAGCCTGGTGTAGGGGGGACAGTCGATGCTTAACCGGATGACGTTACAGATATTCCGCCAGTGGGCCCAGAAGGTATTCACGAATACTTTCCCGGTGGCGCACATGCCGGACAGCCTGACCGGGGCCTTGAAGGCCGCTGCGAAGGGAAAGGTCAACCTGCAGCCCCCGGTGGAAACACCGAAGGGCTTCAGGGGAAGGATCTCCTACGAAAAGGCCAAGTGCATCGGATGCAAACTCTGCATCAAGGTGTGCCCTGCCAACGCGATTTCTTTCATCGGGGAAGAAAAGAAGGTCAAGTTCCACGTCGACCGTTGCTGTTTCTGCGAACAATGCAACGACATCTGCCCCGTGAGCTGCATCTGGATGAGCGACGAGTTCATGATCGCTTCCTACGAGCGAAAGGAACAGGTGGTGACCGATTCCGGCCCGAGGCCGCCGATAGAACTCGAAGAGGCCCCGCCGCCCGAGGCGGTGCTGAAGTACGAGGTGGACGAATCGAAATGCATCGGCTGCACGAAGTGTGCCCGAATCTGCCCCGTCAAGGCGATCACCGGTGCTGTCAAGCAACCCCACGTCATCGACAAGTCGCTTTGCGTGGGATGTTCCGCCTGCGCGGAAGGGTGCCCGGTGAAGGCGATACATCCGGCGGAATGAGCAACGGAAAAGGGCGGGAGCGATCCCGCCCTTTTCCGTTCTTAGGCTGGAACAGAAAGGCAGGGGGAAAGACGATGGCGAAGGCCAGGAAAAGAGTCCTAGTCGCCTTAACCGGCGGCACGATTGCAAGCGCCTTCAAGGGGCAAAGCGCATGGCCCGACGAGACCTCCGTCAATCACCTCCGGACCGCGATCCTGGAGTTCTTCGAGGAAAGAGGACTCGACGCGATTCTTTTCGAACCCTGGGGTAGGCCGGGCTACGACAGTTCGGATCTGGACCCCGGACATTGGGTCCAACTAACGGAAGCAATAGCGAAAGCCTTCGAGGAAGGAAACCAGGGGGCTCTCGTGTTGCATGGCACCGACACCATGGCCTACACGGCCGCCTGGCTGGGACTATGTTTTGCGGGGACGCCCCTCCCCGTGATCCTTACCGGCAGCCAGTTCACCCGCGATTTTTCACCGGAAGACGGATCGGTCAACCTCAGAGGTGCGGCCCAAGTCGTCGCCTCGGGATTCCCTGGCGTTTGGATCTACTTCAACTGGAAACTCGTGCCTGGGGCAAGGGCCCACAAGGCCCGGGCCATCCATCCCGACGCTTTTGTCGCGGCGAATGGCTTCCCGGTGTACTTCAACCCGGCCTGGGGGCGCGATGAGGAAACGGGTTCCGCGAGACCTATCCCGGACCTGAAATGGAAACCTTCATCGGAATGCGACCTCGTTTTGCAGAAAGGGGTTCCTGCGGCAAGGGAGGCGGGGAAAACGATACGGTGGATTTTCGCGGCTCCCGGTACACTGCCGGTACTGGGAGGTGACGAGAAGTACATCGGGCTCATCGGGTTCGGCTCGGGGAACGCTCCGCAAGGCCTCCTGAAAACCATCAGGGAAACCTTCCCGGGAAAGGAAAAACCCCATATCCTGGCCTGCAGCCAGGCCGAAGGCGACATCAAGGACCCTCGTGCCTACCATGGTGTCGGGATCGGTTCTCTTTCCGAGGACGGGTTCACGGTTTGGAACCAGATGGATTTCCCGGTCGAGTTCGTCCATGCTTTGGCCTGCTTCGCCGAGGTTGTCGCCCCGAAAGACCCGGGGATCGTCTTGGGGAGGCACTTGAAGAGGATTCGCTAACCCCTCAGATTTCTGCGAAGGATTCACCCATCTTGATATCGACGGTCAGGGGCACGGAAAGCGACACGACGGATTCCATGCACCGCCTCAACAGGCGGGCTGTTTCCTCCGCTTCGGCAGGCGGAGTTTCACAGACGATGGAGTCGTGAACCTGGAGGACGAGGGGGTGATCCCCGTCCAGGGCCGGATCGGTTTTCGAGTAGGCGATCATGGCGAGCTTTGCGATGTCGGCCGCGGTCGACTGGATCGGCGTGTTCAGGGCGATCCGGCGCAACGCGTCCGTTCCGCGCCCGTTTGCCGTTGAGACTTCGGACAGAGGCCGAATCCGGCCGAACAGGCTTCGCGTGAAACCCTGCCGTTTTGCTTCGGCAACGCTGTTTTCCAGGTAATCCTTCACTGAGGGCAGGGCGGAAAAATACCTCTCGATCATCGATTGGGCATCGTTCCTTCCAACTCCCAGGCGCTGGGCCAGTCCATGCCCCGACATCCCGTAAAGCAGGCCGAAATTGACGGCCTTGGCCGCGCGCCTAAGGTCCGGCGTCACCATGGAAGGGTGGACGTTGAACACCCAGGAAGCTGTTTCTGTATGGATGTCCCTTCCGGTTTCGAAGGCCTCACGAAGTTTTTTGTCTCCGCAGAGGTGCGCCAGGACACGGAGCTCGATCTGGGAGTAGTCGGCGGAAACGTACAGTCGTCCCTTAACTCTCGGTACAAGGCACTTCCGGAAACGCTTCGCCCATTCCCCGAACTGGGGCAGGTTCTGGACGTTCGGATCCCGGCTGGCCAACCGGCCGGTAGCCGTGGCGAGCGGGTCGAAAGTCGAGTGGATTGCCCCGGTCGAAGGATCTGCGGCGTTCAGGAAAGCATCGACGAAACCGCTCGCCAGTTTCGAAAGTTCCCGGTATTCCAGCAGCAGTCTGGGGATTTCTCCTTTTACGGGGTCTAGAGCGAGGGTTTCGAGGACAGAAGCGTCTGTCGAAGGCCCCGTTTTTTTTGTTTTAAGGACCGAGAGCCCGAGTTTCTCGAAAAGCAGTTGCCCTACTTGCTGCGGAGAGTTGAGGTTGACGGAGCTTCCCGTTTTGGAGGCAATTTCCTCCGCTATTCGATCCGCCCTGCGGCGGAGGTCCGTCCCTAGAGTCGAGAGTCCGTTGTGGTCGACACCGATGCCGGTCTTTTCAAGCTTCACCAGGACCGGGGAGATCGGGAGGTCGATGCTTCTGGCCAGTGTATCGAGGCCTAAATCCCGCAGTTTTTCGTTGACCTTGGCCGCTTCGGCCAGAAAGGAGTGGGCTACTGGGAGCAGGCTGTCCTCGGTGGCCGCCGGTGCCGGCAGCGGTATTTCAGGGTGAAGCAGGTACCTGCATACTCTAAGGTCGGTTAGCCGGTCATAAGCACTTGGTTCCCACCCCGTGGACGAGGATAGTTCTTTAAGCCCCCAAAGAGCCAGTGCCCCGTGTTCGAGCACCGCATCGAGCACGGATGAGTCCAGGGGGGAGGAACGGTCGAAGAGGGTGCAGCTGCCGCCCGAGGACAAGAGGAAGGCGTCGACGACCTCCGAATTTTTCGCGGGCAGGGCCCTGGTGTGCAGCGCGAGGGCAAAAGGTGGGTGCTCGAGAGTAGCGGCAAGAGGCGAAAAGTCTTTTGCCTGCCGGAGGACTTCAAGCAAAAAAGTTCCCTGGGATTCCTGCGAAACGCTCGCTGGTATTTGCGGAAGGTTCAGCCTCTTGGCAAGCTGTTTCATCCCCAGGCGAAGAGTCCATTTTTCAAGAAGGGCGGAATCCGGTGCACGCGGCATGAGAAGCGCCGGGTCGAAAGGGAGGTCCTTCTTCAGGGTGACGAGTTCGACGTTGAGCTTGAGGCGGTCCTCGCCTGTACGCAGCTTTTCTGCGATTTTCAAAGGGAGTTGGTCGAGGTTCGCCAAAAGTTCCTCCACCGTGTTGAACCTGCCCACGAGGGAAGAGGCCGTCTTCTCGCCGACGCCCGGAATCCCGGGGATGTTGTCGACCGAATCCCCTGTAAGCGAAAGCCAGGTCACGAAATTTTCCGGGCTGAAACCGAAACGTTCAAGGAAGGTCCCTCCATCGAGTTTTTCGAACTCGGAAATCCCCTTGACGGGTTTCAGGATCGAAACGCCGGGTTTCAAGAGCTGAAGAAAATCCTTGTCCGCGGTCAATAGGACAACTTCGCCCCCCGACTTGAGTATCGTTTCGGCCATTGAGGCGAGCAGGTCGTCGGCTTCGACACCCTCGAGTTCAAGCACGGGGTAGCCCAAGAGCCTGACGAATTCCTTCACGAGCGGGATTTGAGGCTTGAAGTCCTCCGGGGTCGGCTGCCTGCCTTCCTTGTATTCGGGAAAGAGGTCCTTTCGGAAGGACGGGGCGGGAGAGTCGAAGCAGACCGCTACGTTTTCCGGAGAAAGGTCGTTCAGGACCTTCAGGAACATGTTCGCGAAGCCCAGGACCGCGTTGGTCGGGGTCCCGTCCGGGGCGTTCATGCGGGGAAGGGCGAAAAAGGCCCTGAAAGCGAGCCCGTGGCCGTCTATAAGCAGGGTTTTTCCTTTGTTCAAAAGGAGTCAGTCCTTTCCTCCAGGGTCCTGATGTATAATCTCACAGCAAGTATATTCCGAAGGGAGGCGGTTTCAATGGTCGGCCCTGTGCGAGTACGGTTCGCCCCTAGCCCGACCGGGGCGCTGCATATCGGTGGAGCCCATACGGCCCTGTTCAACTGGCTCTGGGCGCGCCATACAGGCGGCAAGTTCATCCTCAGGATAGAGGATACCGACCTCCAGCGGTCGACGAAAGAGTACGAGGAATCCATCCTGGCAGGCCTGAACTGGCTTGGGCTGGATTGGGACGAAGGGCCGGACGTCGGTGGCCCCTGCGGCGGTTACAGGCAATCCGAGAGGTTGTCGCTTTACCGTGAACATGCGGCGAGGCTGCTTGAAAACGACCTGGCCTACCGTGAGGGAGAAGCCGTCATCTACAGGGTTCCGCAGGGGGTTGAAATCAGTTTCGCGGACGTCGTCTACGGCCGTGTCGACGTGATGAGCGATACCCTGAAAGACATCGTGCTGATGAAAAGCGACGGGATGCCCACCTACAATTACGCGGTCGTCGTGGACGACGCGACGATGGAGATCAACATGGTCATCAGGGGAGAGGACCACATCTCCAACACGCCGAAGCAGCTGCTGCTCTACGATGCGCTAGGCTTCGAGAGGCCCGGTTTCGGGCATCTTCCCATGATCCTTGGCACGGACAAGAAGAAACTGAGCAAACGGCACGGCGCAACGAGCGTTTACGAGTACCGTGACATGGGGTACCTTCCCGATGCCGTTTTCAACTTCCTCGCCCTTTTGGGCTGGTGTCCCAGGGACGGGCGGGAGGTCTTCAACCGTGACGATGCCGTCGCGCTTTTTGAGATCCAGAGGGTGACGAAACGGGCAGCGGTTTTCGACATGGACAAGCTCAATTTCATCAACCAGGAGCACGTCAAGGCCCTCCCCAAAATGGAAAGGCTGGAGAGGACCCTTCCATTTTGGGAAACGCTCGGTTTCCAGACCGGCCATTTCGATCCCTCATACATGGCCGAAGCACTGGAACTCATGGAAGGCCGGGGACAGACCCTGAAGAGGATGGCCGAGTTCAGCGATTATTTCCTTTCTTTCGAACCCGTCAAGGAAAGGTACGATGGTTCGAACCTGGAGGAGTCCAAAAAACCGGCGCTTCGCCGATTTTACGCGGAAATGCTGGAGGTCGAGCCCTGGAAGGCCGAGCCGATGGAAAACCTGGCCCGCAAGTGGGGGGAAAGCGAGAGCCTGTCGCTCAAGGATATCGCCATGCCCCTGCGGTACATGCTGACGGGAGGAAAGGTCAGCCCCGGGATTTTCCATGTGGTGGAACTGATGGGGAAGGAAGAAGTCAGATTGCGCCTGCACCATTACGGGATGGCGTAAGCCGATAACAAAAGGTTTCTTTGACAGGCCGAGCCTGTGGCCATTATGATATCCGGGTTGCACGGGCTGAGAGGCCATTTATGAAGGGAGTCGGAACGCCTTGTTGATGAACACCCTGAGGAACCAGGTCAAGTGGATCATGGCAGCGATCGTCGTCATTTTTGTCCTTTCCATCTTCCTGATGTACGGGCCGGGCGGGGGAGGAAAAGGGGATGGGACGCGAGACTACGCCGTTGCCGAGGTTGACGGGAAGAAGATCATGAGAAGCCAGATAGAGACCGGCATGGCCCAGATGGCCGAACAGTCGCAGGGCACGGAGATCACTTCGGAAGATTTCCCGCTCCTGCGCCAGAGCGTCCTCGACAGCATCGTCGTCGAAGCGGCACTGAAAAAGGAAGCGGCGGACAAGAACATCAAGGTTTCCGACGAGGAAGTACAGAAAGTCGTGGCGCAAATCGAAAGCCAGTTCCCCACAAAGGAAGCCTTCATGCAATACATGGAACAGACCGGGGTCAACGAGAAGAAGCTCAAGGAAGACATTTCCGGCAGGCTGGCGCAGCAGAAGGTCCTGGAAAGCCTGGCGGGCAGCATTGTTGTCAGCGACGACGAAGTTGCGAAGTTCTACGAGTCTACGAAGGATCTCTTCTTCCGCCGGCCTGCGGGATACAACGTTAATTTCGCGAGCTTCGCGACACGGGAACAGGCCCAGAAAGCCCGCAGCCAGATCGTCGCGGGGGGAGACTGGGACAAGGTCCTCGGGGCGATGTCGGGAGATGTCAGGAACTCGACGCCTTACGCCAAGCCAACCTTTATCGCCGAGAAGGAACTGACGGGGGAGATGAAGGTACTACTGCAGCTCCCCGTGGGAAAAGTGAGTCCCGTCGTTTCCGTGACGAGCGAAGACGTCGTGCTGGTGCTGAAGCGGGAAAAGAACCCGGAAAGAGTCCTCTCTCTCGCGGAAGTGAAGGGCGAGATCCAGAAGATGCTCGCGTCCCAGAAGGAAAGGGAGGCCCAGCAGAAATTCCTGCAGGAGCTCAAGGCGAAAACGCCGGTAAAGATTCTGGACCCGTCGATCTTCCCTGCCCCGAAAGCACCGGAATCAGGGGATAAGACCGAGTAAAAGCCACTTCACGACTGAATCTGCCGGGGACCCGCTATTGACACCTCGGCAAGGGCTGATAGAATAATCCGTGCTTGAGGTGGGATGGCCGAGTCGGCTGAAGGCACTCGCCTGCTAAGCGAGTAGGGTGGCTATAAACCGCCCTCAAGGGTTCGAATCCCTTTCCCACCGCCAATACGAAGACTAGGCGGAAAAATGCCAGGCTTGCGGTGCGCCGGTAGCTCAATTGGATAGAGCATCGGACTACGGATCCGAAGGTTACGGGTTCAAATCCTGTCCGGCGCGCCATCGATGAAAAGGGCCCCATGGTTTCAAAACCATGAGGCCCTTTTTGTTTTTATGTGAAAAGTATGATTAAGTTCCGAGAGGTTACTAGGCCTGCTTTTTTATA
>CAYRNZ010000014.1:0-21284 GCA_964425765.1 uncultured Synergistaceae bacterium | reverse complement strand
TTTTTATATATAATGGCTAAAACAGGCTGTAAAAAAGGCCACGATTCCGAAAGTGACCGAAAAGGGGGATAACCGGTGCGTAGGTTTTTTACAGGTGGGCTTTGTTTGTTGTTGCTTCTTATTTCCGCACGTGCGGATGCGGCGGGCTTCGGTATCTACGAATGGAGCGCCAGGGGGAATGCGCTGGGGGGAGCGATGGTGGGAAGGGCAGACGATCCGTCGACGATCGCTTACAACCCCGCCGGCATGGTCCAGTTGGAGGGTACTCAGCTGATGGCCGGTTTCACGGCCATCAGCCCTACGGTCGACATGGAAGGTTTCGGGGTCATTGGGAGCGACCCGTTTGCCTCGACGGTTTCCGCTACATGGTTTCCTCCTCATATCTACTACACTCGCCAGGTAAACGAAAACCACTGGTTCGGGGTAGGCCTGTTCACCCGTTTCGGGCTGGGGACCGAGTTCGATCAAGGCTGGTTCGGGCGCTACAACAACACCAACGCCGAGATCACGAGCGTCTCCGTCAACCCGAGCTGGGCCTGGAAGCTGAGCGAGAAGGTATCCGTCGGGGTGGGGATAGAAGCGATGTATTTCGCGATCGACCTCAGGAAGAATATCCCGCCTATTCCGGCGTACAGGCTTCCCGAAAACGAAAGCGAATTGGAAGGAGACAGCTTCGGGATTGGCTGGAACGCGGGATTGCTGTTCAAGCCTACCGAAGACGTGCGCTTCGGGCTGGCCTACCGAAGTTCCATAAAGCAGAAAGTCGAAGGAGACCTGAGCTTCTCTAATCCTGTTGCAGGATTGTTCCCGAACACGGAGGCAGGGGGGGAAATTACCCTGCCCGACCTCTTTTCTGCCGGTGTATTCTGGCAGGCGACACCCAGGCTCGGCCTGGAAATCGATGCCGTCCTGACACGGTGGAGCACTTACGACACGCTGAGGATAGAGTACGACGAAACGGTTGCGGGAAAAGGCTATTCATCCTACCCGAAGGATTGGAATGATACCTGGCGCTACCAGGTAGGCATCGAATATGCGCTTAGCGACAGGATGGACCTGAGGCTCGGCTATGTCATCGATCCCTCGCCGATTCCTGACCACACCGTCGACTATATCCTCCCGACCAACGACCGGAAACTCTACTCGATAGGCCTCGGGTTCAAGAACGGTGACTGGAACTACGATCTTTCCTACACCTACCTTGACATCGAGCCCCGCGAAATAAGGGGAAGAGCGGAAGATTTCGTCTACGACAGCCGTCAGGACAATGGGGATGCCCATCTTTTCGGCGTCTCGGTCAGCAGGAAGTTCTGAACGATCGAAAGGGGTTTTGGGATATGTCCTTGCGCCTGGAAGAAAGGATCCTTGAAAGACTGCAGGGGGAGCTTAAGGAAAAGACTATCTGGTGGAAAGGTGAATGGTGGAGCGCCGGCAGGTTCCTAGACCTTGTAGAGAAGTCGGAAAAGACACTTTCGGAAGGCGGGTTCTCGAAAGGGCAGAGGCTCGTCCTCCTCCTTCCCAACTGCCCGCTTGTCCTGGCTCTCTCCATGGCGGCCTGGAGGCTTGGGGGAGCCGTCGCCCCGCTGAATCTACAGTCGGGTTTCGAGGCGCTCCTGGAGAACCTCAAGGTGCTTGACCCATGGGGCATCGTCCTGCCGACCGGGATGGAGGGGGTTAGGGATTCATTCGCAGCAGTTGGCTACGGGTCGGTGGCTGCCCCGCCGGAAGGGCCTCTGCCTCCCCTTGTCGGAAAACCGGGCATTCCGGATACCCCGGAAACGGCGGTCGTTTTCTCGACGTCCGGGACGACGGGTACACCCAAGGCAGTGATCATGACCCACGGGAACCTTATGGACAACACGGAAACGGTTTTCCGTTTCGTTGAGGAACTGAACAAGGATGACATCTTCCTAAACGTCCTGCCGAATTTCCATACCCTGGGGTATAGCGTTTCCGGACTGCTGCCGCTGACGATCGGGTTGCCGCAGGCTGTCCTGCCCGGGTTCATGCCGCCCCAGAACGCAGTCGACGCGATCAGGCAAGCGGCCGTTACGGTGATGGTCGCGGTCCCTACCATGGTTGCTCTTACCCTGGCTACAGCGGCGAAGGGAGCGGAGATCGGGAAAACCCTGAGAGTGATCATCTGCGGAGGGGATCGGCTGAACCCGCAGTTCGACAAGCGCGCGAGGGAATCGATGAACCTCTCCATACTGGAGGGGTACGGTCTTACGGAGTGCTCTCCGGTGGTTACCGTCAACCCGAGCCTTGCGAAGAGGAAACTGGGGACGGTGGGGCCCGTTATCCCGGGATACGACTTCAGGATATTGGACAGGGAAGGCCATGAAGTGCCCAGGGGGGGGGACGGAGTCCTCTGGGTAAAGGGGCCCTCGGTGACACCCGGGTACTTCCGGAGCCCGGAAAGAACTGCCGAACGGTTTTCCGAAGGATGGTTCAACACGGGAGACATCGTCAGGATGGACGAGGACGGGTACGTCACCATTCTGGACAGGGACTCCGACATCCTCATCGTCGGCGGGTTCAACGTCTATCCCCAGGAAGTCGAAAGAGTCCTGCAGGAGCACCCCGCGGTCCACATGGCAGCGGTGATCGGGGTGCAGCACCCGGTCAGTGGCGAAATCCCGAAGGCTTTTGTCATCCTGAAGGAAAACGAAACCGTCACCCAAAAGGAACTGGCCTCGCTCTGCAAGGACAAGCTGGCCCACTACAAGGTACCGCGGAAAATAGAGTTCGTCACCTCCTTTCCCCTGTCTCCCTCCGGCAAGATTCTGAGGAGGAAGCTGAGGGAAATGGAAAAGGAACACCAGGCTTCGGCCTAGTGCCTTCTGAGAGGGCCGAGTTCCCCTCGTACGGCTTCGATAAGGCGTCGCGGGTCGATGACCATCTGGAGCCCCCTAAGGCCGGCGCTGACGCAGATTTCGTCATAAACCAGCGCACTCTCGTCAAAAAGGACCGGAAAGGGCTTTTTCGCCCCCAGCGGGGAGACCCCTCCCCGCTGGTAGCCTGTCAAGGGTTGGACTTCCTTTAGATGCACGAGTTCGCAACTCTTGTTCCCCGTAAGCGCGGCTGCCGACTTGAGGTCGAGTTCCGCATCGCCCGGGATCACGGCAAAGAAGAGGTCTGTCTTTTCCCCCCTGACGACCAGGGTCTTGAAGATCCTTTCCAGCGGAAAGCCCGTTTTTCTCGAGACCGCGCCAGCCCCAAGGTCATCTTCGTCAAAATCGTATTCGATCAGCCGGTAGGGAATACCTGCACGATCGAGACCTCTAACGGCATTTGTTTTTTTCAACCCGGTCCCTCCGTTCGCAAAAAATACTAAAAACGCTATAATGCCCTCATCTTGAGGAAAGGATGTCGATAGGGGAAATGAAAAAGATCAAACCCATCAAGAAACTGAAGCTGTACGGGTTCAACAACCTGACCAAGACGCTCAGTTTCAACATGTACGATATCTGCTACGCAAAACTCCCGCAGCACCGCCAGGAGTATATCGACTATATAGACGAGGAGTACAATGCCCGGCGTCTCACGGGGATCCTCAGTGAAGTCGCCCACATCATCGGTGCCAACGTCCTCAATATAGCCCAGCAGGATTATGACCCGCAAGGTGCCAGCGTCACCATGCTCATTTCAGAGGAGAAGGTGGAATGCGCGCAGGCCCCCGACGGGAGCGACATATGCTCGAGCGAAACCCCCGGGCCTTTGCCTGAAGCGGTCGTCGCCCACCTCGACAAGAGCCATATAACGGTGCACACCTACCCCGAGAACCACCCCGACCAAGGTATCAGCACGTTCAGGGCGGATATTGACGTTTCGACTTGCGGAAAGATTTCCCCGCTGAAAGCCCTGAATTTCCTCCTGCACTCGTTCAATCCCGACATCGCGATCCTGGATTACCGGGTGCGGGGTTTCACGAGGGACATAAACGGGGAGAAGTTCTTCATCGACCACAAAATAAACTCGATCCAGAATTTCATCGCGGACGACATGCGTGATCGATACCAGATGATCGACGTGAACGTCTACCAGGAGAACCTCTTCATGACTAAGATGATCCTCAAGGAGTTCGACCTGGACAACTACCTTTTCGGTACTGGGAAAAAAGACCTCCTGCCGGGTGAGAAAAAAAGGATCAAGCAGGAGTTGAAAAGGGAAATGGCCGAGATCTTTTCCGGGAGGACAATACCCAATATCTAGACTTCCGCTTGACAACCTCAAACTCTTCGGCTATATTTCTACCGCCGATGGCGCCATCGGTGAAATCTATTACGTTACTTCAGGAGGCAGCAAGCTTGAAAACCAACGGTACGGTAAAGTGGTTCAACGGCACGAAGGGCTACGGGTTCATCACGACTGACGAGGGCAAGGATGTTTTCGTCCACTTCAGCGCGATCAAGATGGAAGGCTTCAAGACGCTTGAGGAAGGCCAGCGGGTCTCTCTCGAAGTCGTCGACGGGGCCAAGGGTCCTCAGGCCGCTAACGTCGAGAAGGCATAACTACCCAACGACAGCGAAAAGCGGGGGTTGCTTCGGCAACCCTCGCTTTTTTATGTGTAAAGCTCGCCTTTTAGTATCACCCGCGCGACACCTGCCAGTTCGACCCGCCCGTCCGCTTCAAGCCGCACGTCAATGATACCGGTCCTTTCCGAAGCCTGGAGTGCCCTGAAACGGCTCTTTCCGAGGACTGCGCCCCAGTAGGGGGCCAGGACCGTGTGGGCGGATCCCGTGACCGGATCCTCGTTGATCCCTTCCCAGGGCCCGAAATAGCGGGAACAGAAGTCGAACCCCTCCGGCCCCTTGGAGGTGACGATCAGCCCCTGTATGCAATCTCGATTTTTGACGGAGAGGAGTTTGCCATAATCGGGTCTTACGGAAATGACGTCGTGATGTTCCGGAAGAGGGAGCAGCAACATTTCGGCTTCTTCCGAAAGCCAACCGGCAACCGGTTCTGTGAGGCCCAGGCCGTCTAGAAGGCCCGTTGGCACAGCGCAGGGATGGGGTGGGTTGGCGGGGAAGTCGAGTTTAAGCTTGTTTCCTTCCCGACCTGCGGAAAGAATTCCGCTTTTCGTCTCGAAGAAGAGGGTCTGTTCCCGGTTCCTTTTTTCTTGGAAAAGAACCGCTGCCGCGGCGAGAGTCGCGTGTCCGCAGAGGGGAACCTCGACGAGGGGAGTGAACCAGCGGAGGCGGAAACGGGACGCAGTCTCGAAGCCGCCGTCAAGAGGGAAAAGGAACGCGGTTTCGGAAAGGTTCATCTCCGCCGCTATCCGCCGCATCACCCTCACGGGAATAACACTTTCGAGCAGGCAGACCGCGGCTGGGTTTCCCGTGAATGGCCTGTCCGTGAAAGCGTCGACCTGGTAAGTTTCGATCCCGTTGCAACTCCTTCTCATGCGAATTCCCCCATTAAACGAAGTTTTCCTTAAGGAATATTATTCGCTTTTCGGGATGTCTTTGCAAACAGAAATCCTTTTGCTAAAATCCACGGCAGGTCGTTCGAGACTTCGGGAGGACCGTTTGAGCGAAATGGATTGGGATCCCGATCACCTCAGGTTCATGGAAGTCGCAATTGACTTGGCGAAACAGGCTGGAACGGCTGGCGAGATCCCCGTCGGTGCGGTTGTAGTGCGTGACGGTAAAATTTTGGGGCGCGGCATGAACGCCAGGGAAAGCGGCCGGGATCCGACATTGCACGCCGAGATCATCGCGCTAAGGGAGGCGGCCCTCGCGTTAGGGAATTGGCGCCTGGACAATTGCAGCCTCTACGTGACGCTGGAACCCTGCCCGATGTGTGCGGGTGCACTCGTTCAAGCCAGAATCTCGGAACTTTTCTTCGGCTGCGAGGACCCGAAAGCGGGCGCTTGCGGAACCCTCTACGACATTCCGCGGGATTTGCGGCTGAACCACAGGATTTTGGTCAGGAAAGGCATTTTGCGGGAAGAGTGTGCTAGAATCTTACGGGATTTCTTCCAAGCAAGGCGGCGGTAGCGGAGAGATGGCCGAGTGGTCGAAGGCGGTCGACTCGAAATCGACTAGGTGGTCTTGAAGCCGCCTCGTGGGTTCAAATCCCACTCTCTCCGCCATTTTTGAAAACACCATAGCGATGATGCGGAGAGGTGGCTGAGTGGTCGAAGGCGCACGCCTGGAGAGCGTGTGGGCGGCCTAAACCCCGCCCCGAGGGTTCAAATCCCTCCCTCTCCGCCATTTTTATGCCCTGCCGGTGGTTCCTGGCAGGAGACCCAGCCCCGTGCGGCGAGACCCCGTGAACCCCGCCAGGCCCGGAAGGGAGCAACGGTAAACGGATCGTCTCGGGTGCCACGGCAAGTTGGGTTTCCTGCCAGGCATCTCCGGTTTTTTTCTGTTCCGTCCTTTTAACGGGAGGAGTGGCTTGCTTGGAACAGCTTTTCGAAGGCACGCTCACACGTAGCCTTGAATTGGGCAAGGGGCCTTTCATTCTCTTTCCGACCTACCTAGTTCCCCTAGAGGTATTTTCCAGGGGCCTCACTAAGAGGCCGACGTATTCTTTCCTTACGGCGCTTGTAGATGCGGTGAGCGGTTCTGTCTCGCTCTACCCCGCGAGCGAAATCACCATCCTGGATTCAGAACTCCCCGCATTGAAAAAACTTCAGCCGAAAATTTCGATCGGACTGGCGACCGAGTTGGCCGAAGAGGCCGGTCGCATTGCGGGTAAAGGCGGGAAATGGGTTTCCGCCTTCACGGTCAATTCTGTAAAGGTGGAAGGTTCGAAGGTGAAAGCCGCCTGGCGGGCCTGGCGGCTGGACGGGGGAAGCCTGACGGACACACTCACAGGACGCGTCGAAGAGTTTGGCGCGCTTCTGGCGACGCTTCTCGGGGAGGGGCCCGGAGGGCCGCTCCCCATGGAGGAAAGTTAGATCTCGGTTTCCTCGCCCTGTGAAAAAGGTGCCAAGTCGAGCATCGCTCCGATGAGGGCTTCCAATTCCTTCGTGTCTGTCAGGCTTTTCGTGGCTAGGCACTTGTGGATGTAGTTCTTGAGTATCTCGATGCAGGCCTGCTGCATGGCTTTCCTCGCTGCAGAAAGCTGAACGAGGATATTGTGGCAGGGCTTGTTCTCGATGATCATCCGCTGGATTCCCCGGAGTTGCCCCTCGACCCTCTTCAGGCGGTTCAGCATGGCTTTCTGTTCGGGAGACAGGTGTTCCAGCTGCTCGATAAGGGATTCCCTGGGCATTTCCATCGCCTCCGCGCTAAGGTATATCGCTAAAATAAAAATACCGGGTATATGCTACGACTTCCGGTCTTGAAGGTCAAGAAAAGGTTGTGTTATACTTCCCTTTGCCCCTAAAATCACACACGTTCTGACGGCAGGGAAGGTGCCTTCCCAGGTCTCCCGCCGGAAGAGGAGCGTGGAGGGTAAACCTGTACAGGGAGGGATACATGTTGTCAGTCGTAAGCATCAAGCAGTTGCTGGAGTGCGGAGTCCATTTTGGCCACCAGACCAGGCGCTGGAACCCGAAGATGAAACCTTACATCTTCACGGAGAGGAACGGCGTCTACATCATCGACCTGCAGAAGACGGTGAAGGGGCTCGAGAAAGCCTACGATTTCATCCGTGAAGTCGCAAAATCCGGGGGAAGCGTGCTTTTCGTCGGGACTAAGCGCCAGGCGCAGGAAATCGTGCGGGAAGAAGCCCTTCGTTGCGGCCAGTTCTACATCAACCAGCGGTGGCTTGGCGGGTTGCTGACGAACTTTCCGACCATTCGCAAGCGTGTCAACCGCATGGTCGAACTCCAGAAGATGGAAGAGGACGGGACGTTCGAAACCCTGCCTAAGAAAGAAGTCAGCGTCCTTCGGAAACAGAAGGAAAAGCTCGAGAAGTACCTCATCGGCATTCGCGACATGAAAGACCTGCCCGATGCCCTTTTCATCATCGATCCACGCAGGGAGACCATCGCCGTGCTGGAAGGCCGGAAACTCGGGATTCCAGTGGCCTCCATCGTCGATACGAACTGCGACCCCGAAGTGATCGACTACCCGATACCCGGGAACGACGATGCCATCCGGGCGATCAAGCTGATGTTCTCGCTGATGGCCAACGCGGTCATCGAAGGACACCAGGGGGTAGACGGGGCGATATCGCAGGGCGAGGAAGCGTCTGCGGAAGGCGAAGAGACGATCGAAGTGCGCGAAAAGCTCCACGAGGTCTATGCGGAAGTTCAGGAAAAGCTCGTGGAAGCCGAGATAGAAGACCGTAAGGGCTGGAAGGAGGCCTAAGGCGATGGCACTCGACATGGATGCGGTAAAGGACCTCAGGGCCCGTACGGGAGCAGGGGTGCTGGATTGCAAGAAGGCCCTGGCCGAATGCGGGGGAGACATAGAGAAATCGGTCGATTTCCTGCGCGAAAAGGGTTTGGCGAAGGCCGCCAAGAAGATCGGACGCACCGCTTCGCAGGGAATGGTTTTCAGCTATATCCATACGAACGGGAAAATCGGAGTCCTGGTCGAGCTGAATTGTGAGACGGATTTTGTCGCCAGGACCGACGAATTCCAGTGCCTGGGGCACGAACTGGCCATGCAGGTAGCCGCGGCGGTACCGCTCTACGTTTCCGTAGAGGACGTCGACGGAGCCTCCCTCGAAAGGGAAAAGGAAATCTACCGGCACCAGGCGCTCGAGGAAGGCAAACCTGCCCACATCGTGGACAAGATCGCGGAGGGGCGAGTCAAGAAGTATTACGAGGAATCCTGCCTCCTTGAACAGGCCTATATTCGTGACCCGGAAAAACACGTGAAGGACCTGGTCATGGACGCAATTGCGAAACTCGGGGAAAACATCGTGGTACGCCGTTTCGCGAGGTTTTCGATAGGGGAATAGCCTTCCGGAAAGGCGAGGATACGATCCTCGCCTTTTTTTTGCCTTTCAAAGGAGTGAAAAGACTTGCCGCGATATCGCCGTATCCTTTTGAAACTTTCGGGGGAAGTCCTGGCAGGTAACACGGGGTTCGGGATCGATTACATCGCCGTCAAGGGGATCTGCGAACAGGTCGCGGAAGTCGCCAGGGCAGGCGTGGAAGTTGCAATGGTGGTGGGTGGCGGGAACATTTTCAGGGGAGTACAAGGCGAAACGCAGGGGTATGACAGAGCCCAGGCGGACGCGATGGGGATGCTTGCCACGGTGATCAACGCGCTGGCCCTTCAGGATGCCCTCGAGAACATGGATGTCCCCACCCGCGTGCAGACGGCGGTGGAAATGAGGCAGCTTGCCGAACCCTTCATCAGGCGTAGGGCGATACGCCACCTCGAAAAGGGAAGGGTTGTGATTTTCGCCGCGGGTACCGGATCTCCCTATTTCTCGACGGATACGGCAGCGGCCTTGCGAGCGGCAGAGATCGATGCCGAATGCCTGTTGAAAGGCACTAAGGTGGATGGTATATATGATAAGGACCCGATGAAGGATGGGAATGCCTGTTTCCTTCCCTCAATCGGCTATCTCGAGGCGATCAGCCGGCAATTGAAAGTCATGGATGCGGCTGCCTTTTCTCTTTGCATGGAAAACCGTATCCCCATCGTCGTTTTCAATATCCTCGAGCCGGGGAATCTCAAGAAGATGCTGCTTGAAGGAAAACAGATCGGAACGATCGTGTCCTCGAAGGGGGAGTGTTGAGGGATGCCGCAGAACGAAATGAAAAACCTCAGGCAAAAAATGGACAAAGCCGTGGAGTTTTTCAGGTCGGAGCTCCTGGGAGTAAGGACGGGAAGAGCCCATCCAGCGCTCGTCGAAGAGATACGAGTGGACTATTACGGCACCTCGACCCCGATCAAGCAATTGGGAACCGTCAACGTTCCGGAAGCCAGGCAGATCGTCATCACGCCTTGGGACAAGAGCATCGCGAAGATGATAGAGAAAGCCATTCAGGCCTCCTCTCTTGGAATAAACCCGAACAACGACGGGGAGAACATCAGGCTGACCTTGCCGGAACTGAACCGGGAACGCAGGGTTGAACTGACCAAGCTCGTTCGGAAGTACGGAGAAGAGGCGAAGGTGGCCGTGAGGAACCTCCGAAGGGATGCACTCGAGGCTTTCAAGAAAATGGAGAAGGATAGCCGCATCACCGAGGACGATCTGAAACGTTTTCAAAAGGAAGTTCAGGAAATGACTGACGATTACATCAAGAAACTCGATTCCGTGCTGGAGGAAAAAGAAAAGGAAATCATGGAGCAATAAACACTTGTTTTGCTGGAAGAAGGCCTGCCTCGTATAGGGCAGGTCTTCTTCTTTTTGTGGACAACCCGAAGCTGGTTCGTTAAAATGTAACCGTATTACAAATCTGGTTCACCTTCGAGGCGGGAGGAATCCCTTTGAGACAGCGTGTCGTTGTCGCACTTGGCGGGAATGCGATCTTGCAGCGAGGCCAAAGGGGAACGGCCGACGAACAGATGCAAAACGTCCGTGCAACAGCGGAACAGATCGCGAGAATGATAGAGGCCGGGTACGAGGTCATCGTAACCCATGGCAACGGTCCCCAGGTCGGGGCCATCCTGATCCAGAACGAACTCGGCGTGAGGCAAGTCCCTGCGATGCCGATGGACGTCTGCGGTGCCGAAAGCCAGGGGTTCATCGGTTACCTCTTTTGCCAGGCTCTAGCCAACGCCCTGGTGGAGAAAAAAATCACGGAGACCAGCCCTATATGCATCGTGACACGAGTCCTTGTCGACGGCGATGACCCCGCCTTCCTGAACCCGACCAAACCGGTAGGTCCATTCTTCGAGGAAGGGGAGGCACGGAGAAGGATGTCCGAAAGACAGGAAACTTGGATCGAGGACTCCGGAAGAGGCTGGCGCCGTGTCGTACCCTCCCCCGATCCGAAGCAGATAATCGAGAAGGGGGCTGTGAAAGCCCTTGTGGAGAGCGGCTACGTGGTTGTCGCGTCAGGAGGAGGGGGAGTTCCTGTGATCCTGTCCCCGGATGGCTCGCTTACGGGTGTGGAGGCGGTCATCGATAAGGACCTTGCCGCGGAAAGGCTGGCACAGGACGTGAAGGCCGACATCCTGTTGATCCTTACGGACGTCCAGAATGTTCTCGTGGATTACCGCCAACCCTCCGAAAGGGCACTGGGAAAAGTATCAGTTTCGGATCTGGAGGAGTACCAATTGGGAGGGCACTTCAAGGCCGGCAGCATGGGGCCGAAAGTCGAAGCGATGGTGAGGTTCGTGAAAAACGGCGGGAAGAGGGCGGTCATTGCCCGCCTTGACGAGGCCCTGGAGGCCCTGGAAGGCAACCGGGGAACACAGGTGGCCCGGTAGAAAAAAACCGGGATCGCCGACCATTAAAAGGGGGCGATCCCGGCATAGATTTCTTTCACAGCTCTTCGAGGAATCGATGAAACCGCGTCATCCCCTCGCGTATTTCCTCTGTAGAGTTGGCGTAAGAGAATCGCAGGAAGCCCTCTTTGAGGAAGGCGCTTCCCGGCACGGCAGCGACGTATTCCCCTTCCAGGAGTGCCTTGCAAAGTTCAACGTCGTTTATGATCTTCTGTCCTCGATAGGTTTTTCCAAGGCAACCTGTAGCATCGACGAAAACATAAAAGGCCCCGCGGGGTTCCGTCACCGAAACGTGAGGCATGCGGGAGAGGGCGGACAGGATCATCTCCCGGCGCTCCTCGAAAGCAAGCCGCATTTTTTCGACCTCAGATTCCGCTTCCCTGATAGCCCCGACCGAAGCCCACTGTGAAACTGCGGCCGGATTAGAGGTCAGGTGTCCCTGGATGCCTCCCATCCGGTCAATCAGGTCCTTGGGACCAAGTGCATACCCGATACGCCAGCCTGTCATCGCGTAAGCCTTGCTGACCCCGTTGACGAGCAGCGTGGAAGCCCGAAGAGAGGGGACCACCGACAGGATGTTGTGATGCCTGGCGTCCTTGTAAACAAGCCTCTCGTATATTTCGTCGAAAATGACCCATAAACCTTTCTTTTCCGCAATTCTGCCGATTTCCTCTAGAAGTCCCTTGCCGTAGACGGCACCTGTAGGGTTGTTCGGCGTGTTCAGGAGTATCCCGACAGTCCTGGGGGTTATGGCTTTTTCAAGCATCTTGCCGGTCGGTTGGAAGCCGTTTGCCGTCGTGTCCACCACGACGGGTTTGCCGTCGCATAGCCCGATCTGCTCGACGTAGCTGACCCAAGCCGGGGCAAAAAGGACGACTTCGTCCCCGGGGTTCAGGAGGCATGCAAGAGCTTCGTAAAGGAGCGGTTTGGCGCCGCATCCCACCAGTATTTCTCCCGCTTCGTAGTCCAGGGAGAAATGCCTTCGATAATAGTCCTGGACGGCTTCCTTGAGTTCCGGGATACCGGTGGTAGGCGTATAATGCGTTTCGCCCCGGTCAAGTGCATCCTTTGCGGCCTGGATCGCCGCCGCGGGGGAACAGAAATCCGGTTCTCCCGCCCCGAAAGAGATGACGGGCTTGCCGCTTCTTTTCAATTGTTTTGCCTTCGCCACAACTTCCAGGGTCGCCGAGGGTGCAAGCCTAAGTGCACGGTCTGACAGGCGCAATTTCCTCACATCCTTTTTGGGCGATTATTGAAGTTTCCGCTTAGAAATTCTACCAGATCGACCTAAAGCTGGGTGCGTCCATTCCGTTATATGCAAAGGCAATGCAATAATACTGTAAAAAATGAGGATGCAGCCTTTTGAGTTCAACCGGCCGGATGCTATAATCTTCGTAGAGAAAAGGCTTCCGACGTCGGAATGGAGGGGTGCCCATGAGCGTGAGATTCGTTTCCCGGAATGTCGAACTTTCTGACGATCTCAAGGATTACATGGAGAAAAAGCTGGGAAAGCTGGAAAAGTTCTTTGACAGGATCCTGGATTCGAAGGTAACCCTGAGCCACAACAGGGGGATGTTCGTCGTAGAGATCACCTCCAACGTAAATGGAGTCGTGATGCGGGGCGAGGAGTATGCCCCGGAGCAAAGGAAGGCTTTTGACGGCGCTATCCGCAACATCGAAACCCAGGTCAAGAAACACAAGACTTTCCTTAAGGACAGGGCCTTCCTGAAGGTTCACGATTTCACGGCAGCCCAGGAAAATGCGCCTTTGACGGCGGAAAAACCGGGCTCCGGGCCTACGGAAGAGGAAATCGTCAAGACGAAAAAATTCCCGCTTCGGCCTATGAGCCCAACGGAAGCGACTCTACAGATGGATCTCCTTGGGCACAGTTTCTTTGTCTTCCGTAACTCCGAAACTGGACAGACAAACGTCGTTTACAGGAGGAAAGAGGGTGGCTTCGGGCTCCTGGAGCCGGAGAACTAGGCTGAAAACACAAGGGGGCCGAATAGGCCCCTTTTTTCTTTTTTCAACACAGGAAAGGAAGGCAGCGTCTAATGCATGAGATGTCCCTTGTGGAAGCGATCCTGGAATCGCTCGTCCCGCTTTGCTCCTCCAATGACTGGCATCGTATAGAAAAGGTCGTCCTCAGGGTAGGGGCCCTTCGCCAGGTCGTCCCGGAGGCGCTCGTCTTCTGCTTCGAAACGGCTTCGGCCGGCACTCCCCTCGAGGGAGCGAACCTGGAAATAAACGAAGTTCCCATCCGGCAATCATGCATGTCATGCAGCCGGGAATGGGGAGGGGACCAGCCTCTTGGGAGGTGTCCGGGCTGCGGTTCGGTGGAAATCGAAACGGTTTCCGGTGTGGAACTCGACATTGAATCACTGGAGGTTGCAGTTGATGACGACGAGAAGGGTTAGCGTCCTTAAATCGGTGATGGCTGCCGACGAAACATATGCCCGTTCCCTCCGTGAGGAGATGGCCAGGAGGAAGATCCTGTTATTGAACCTTATCGGGTCTCCCGGAGCAGGAAAAACCACGCTGCTGGAAGAAACCTTCAGGCGGTGCGGTTTCCGCGGTGCCGTGATAGAGGGTGATGTAGCAACCGCCCGGGATGCGGAAAGAATAGCCTCCTGCGGGGTCCCCGTCGTACAGATCAACACGAGGGGCGGGTGCCACCTCGAGGCAAACCTTGTCTCGAAAGCACTGGAAACGATCCCGCTCGAAGGTTTGGACGTCCTTTTCATCGAAAACGTCGGCAATCTCGTTTGTCCTTCGGAGTTCGATCTCGGCGAGGATTACAAGGTAGCCGTTTGCAGCACGGCCGAGGGTGCCGACAAACCTTTGAAATACCCGCACCTCTTCCACCTCTGCGGTGCGGTCGTCCTTACGAAGAAAGACCTCGCCCCGTATGTCCGTTTCGACAGGGCCCTATTCTGGAAGGATGTGGAAAGCCTCAACGGCAAGGCTTTGAGGATAGAGGTCGATAGCCTCTCCGGTGAAGGGATAGACGATTGGGTAAGACAGGTGGAACGATGGCTGGACAAAAAACGGGGCAATTGAAGCCCCTGGGAGGACTCAACCCGAGCCAGGAAGAAGCGGTGACCTATTGCGATGGGCCTCTTCTCGTACTGGCAGGTGCCGGGAGCGGGAAAACGCGCGTCCTTGCCTACAAGGCGGCCTACCTCGTTTCGGAAAAAGGCATACCCGCCAGTCGTGTCCTGGCCGTTACCTTCACGAACAAGGCGGCTGCGGAAATGCGAGAAAGAGTGAGAGGGCTTTTAGGGCCTCAATCCCGAGGTCTGCAGGCCTGCACGTTTCACTCCTACGGATTGAGGTTCCTGCAAAGGAACAGGGATGTCCTCGGAAGGGTGGGGCTCGGCAGGGATTTCGTCGTTTTCGACCGGTCGGATTGCCGGTCCGTGGTAAAGGAGATACTGGAAGGAATGAACCTCGACGAGGAGCGAATAGAGATACCTTGGCTTCTGGACCGGATTTCCCGGAGAAAGACGAAAATGACGCCGGGAGGAGATGAAGAGACTTTCGCCGACGTGGTGAGGGAAGTCGAAAAAGCATACGACGGGGTGCTGAAAAGCCAGAATGCCGTCGATTTTGACGACCTGCTCGAACTCCCTCTCGAACTGCTGAAAGACCCTGTCGTCCTGGTAAAGGAACGGGAATCGCTCGAATGGATCCTTGTGGACGAATACCAGGATGTCAACCGCCCCCAATACCTGCTCTTGAAAAAACTGGTTTACGACACCGGCAGGATCATGGTCGTCGGAGATCCGGACCAGTCGATATACGGTTGGCGGGGTGCGGACATGAACATGATCCTCAACTTCGAAAGGGATTTCCCGGGTTCGAAAACAGTGGTTCTGGACCAGAATTACAGGTCGACGGGAAAGATCCTGGGTGCGGCGAACGGCCTCATTCGAAACAACCTTAAAAGGAAACCGAAAAACCTCTGGACTGCCAGGGACAGGGGAGAACCCGTCAAAATACTGCTGCACGGGGATGAAAGACAGGAAGCGGCTTTCGTCCTTGAGCAGGTCGAGAGCCTACGCAGAAAGGGGTACCGTTACGGCCAGATGGCGGTCCTGTACAGGGTCAACGCCCTAAGCCGAACCTACGAGCAGGCATTCCTGGAGAGAGGGATTCCCTATAGGGTCGTGAGGGGTACGGCCTTCTACGAGCGGCGTGAAGTGAAGGACGTCCTCTGCTTCATGAGGCTTGCCCTCAACCCTTCGGATACGGTTTCCCTCGCACGTGTGGCGAATATCCCCTCGAAGGGGCTGGGAAAGAAGGGGATCGAGCAACTGGCGGCCAGCCTGGGCCAGTGGCCCGGGCTGGATCCGAGGGAAACGTGGGGCAGGGTTGCGGAAAACCGGGCCGGGTTAAAGGGGAAACTCGCTCTCTCCTGCTGTGCCCTTGGGAGGCAGATGACAGGCATCCTCGACAGAGTGGAATCTTTCGGGACAGCCCTCCGTTTTATCTGGGACGAGATGGGTTATGGAGAATACCTGGCGAAATCCGACTTAAGGAGCTTCGATGAGAGAAAGGAGAACGTCATGGAACTCCTTTCCATCGCTTCGAAGCAGGAAGGGCAGCTTGCAGATGTCCTTGCCGAAATCGCCCTTTTCACGGATCTCGAGAAAATGTCGGAGAACGCCGAGGCCGTAAGCATGCTGACGCTCCACGCGGCTAAGGGCCTGGAGTTTCCCGTCGTTTTCCTGGTTGGGATGGAGGAGGGGATATTCCCTCACGTTCGTTGTACAGAGGAGCAGGAAGGGATCGAAGAAGAGCGCAGGCTTTGCTATGTTGGCATGACGAGAGCGGAAGAGAGGCTGTTCCTTTCGGGTGCGGAGAGCCGGGTCCTTTTCGGTGCCGTGCAAAGGAACGGTTTCTCGAGGTTCCTTTGGGAAATCCCCCAGGACATGGTCGAAATCTCCGAGAAGAGCCGCCGAGAAGAAAGGGGAAACCACCCTTATGCTGACCGTAGGCCTTACGGGAGACGTTGGGGCTGGTAAGTCGACCGTAGCCGCCTGCTGGAAGGAGCAGGGGGCTACGGTCGTCGACACCGACGAAATCGTCCGGGGGCTTTGGAGGATGGAGCAACTGAAACGGGCGGCCCTGGAAAGGTTCGGCGAAAGGGTCCTGAAAACCGGGAACCGGGACCTGGACACCTCGTACCTCTCGGCCAGGGTTTTTTCAAGCCGTGAGGATTATGAGTGGGTATGCTCCCTTTTGCACCCGCTCGTATTCAAGGAAGTCGAAAGGGTTTTGCGAAGCTGTGACGGATGGTTTGTGATCGAGATTCCCCTGCTATTCGAGGTGGGCCGGCCCGACTGGATAGACTTGGCCGTCTACGTGTCCGCACCGGAGCAAGAACGGATACAAAGGACCGGTCGCAGGGGATGGGGCCCAGGAGAGCTGAAGGCACGGGAAAGATGGCTTCTCCCTCCTGAACGGAAAAGAGTTATGGCCGACATCTTCATCGAAAACGGGGGTGCATTGGAAGCCCTTCGAAAAAAGGCTTTTGCAATCGGTGAGAGGATGAAAATGATTACCGCTTTGATTGCCAGGTGGGAATCCCTGGATCGGCTTACACAAGAACGTTTCATCAGGGAGATGTGTGAGTGAGAGTCATTACTAGCCATATCGGTTCCGATTTCGACTCCTTTTCAAGCATGGTGGCGGCGTCGAAGCTTTACGACGATTCCACCCTGTGCTTTTCCGGCGCTGCCTGCAGGAACCTTCGCGAGTTCCTGAAAAGGTTCGGGAACCGATGGAGAGTCCTGACTCCCAGGCGGATCAACCTCGACGAGATCGACCACCTTGTGGTGGTTGATGCCCGATCGAAATCGAGAATAGGCCCGTTCGGGTCCATCTGCGGAAGGGAAGGAGTGGTGACGCACGTCTACGACCACCATCCTCCCGTAAGCGACGAGATCCCGGCCGAAAAATCCCTCATCGAACCGGTCGGGTCGACTACAACGCTCCTGGTCGAAAGGCTGATCGCTCTCAACGTCCCCATACAGCCTTTCGAGGCGACCCTTTTCACGATGGGGATCTACGAGGACACCGGCGCCCTGACCTTCGGTTCGACCACAAACCGTGATTTTGCGGCCGCCGCAAGACTAAGAGAGCTTGGGGCGGACCTTACTATCGTTCCGCTGCACATCGAGATGAACCTGAACGCCGGAGAGAGGAAACTCCTCGACAACCTCATAGAGAATGCCCGCATCCGCTTTATCGGCGGGGCGAAAGTAGTTCTGTCGGAGACCTCGAGCGATATCTACGTAGAGGGTATCTCTCTTTTTGTCCATAGGCTCCGGGATTTCTCGGACGCGGATGTCGCCCTTGCGGTGGTCAGGATGGAAAACCGTACCTATATCGTGGCCAGGGGCAGGCCGGACCTGCTGGACGTCTCGAAGTTCCTAGAGCCCTGGGGAGGCGGCGGCCATGCACAGGCCGCCTCGGTGACCCTGGCGGGGCCTCAGCACGCAGGGATCATGCAGAAGCTGGAGAAAAGGCTAGAGTCGTGTATCCGTCCCCTGGTACGGGTGTCGGATGTCATGAGCAGCCCGGTCATGGCCGTCGGGCCGGCCCTGGCGATTGACGACGCTTACAGGCTGATGATCCGGTACGGGCATGCGGCCCTCCCGGTGGTGACCGAAAACGGGATCTCGGGGATCATCACCCGAAAGGATCTCGACAAGGCTGAACTGCACGGACTCGGAACAGTCCCCGTTTCCGATTTCATGACGGAAGGGGCCTTAACTGTCTCTCCCGATGCCTCCGTTTCCGAAGCCCATAGGATGATGGTTCTGTATAACATCGGAAGGCTCCCCGTGGTCGACGCAGACGGCTCCCTGGCCGGGATCGTCACCCGGACGGACATGCTCAGGGCGCTGTATCCCTATTCCATCGCTCATGAAGAGCAGGTCGAGGAGGTTTCACGTCCGTGGACGGAAAACGTGGCCGAACTCATAGCCCAGGAACTTGTTCCGTGGGTGGAGATCCTGTTGAGGCGAATCGGCGAAAGGGCGGAATCTCTCGGCATGAAAGCCCACGTCGTCGGGGGATTCGTGAGAGATCTTTTGCTTGGCCGAAGCAACCTTGATCTCGACATGGTCATCGAAGGGGACGCGATCGAGTTCGCGAGGAGTTGGGAAAGGGACGGGTGCCGGATAGCGATACACCAGAGGTTCAAAACCGGGACGATCATCTTCCCGGGCGGAAGGAAAGTCGACGTCGCCACGGCAAGGAGGGAATTCTACGAGTTCCCGGTCGCACAGCCCGAGGTGACGACCGATTCGCTCAAGCATGACCTATACCGGCGTGATTACACCGTCAACGCCATGGCCATCGCGGTGAACCCGGGGGAATGGGGGACGCTTCACGATTATTTCGGTGGCCGGCGGGACATCCGGAAAAAAACCCTGAACGTCCTTCACAACCTGAGTTTCGTGGAAGACCCGACGCGAGTTATGCGAGGGGTCAGGCTGGAGCAGAGATTGCATTTCAAAATCGGTACCACGACGCAGAGGCTCCTGGAAAGCTGCATCCGCGGGGGGCTCATCTCCAGGCTGTCCGGGGTGCGATTCCGCAGCGAACTGGAACTCATCCTTACGGAGAGGGAACCTTACCCGATCGTAAGAAGGCTGGCCGAACTCGGTTTCTGGCAGAACCTCACGGCGGGCCTGCACATCGGCCCTGACTGCAGAAAAGCATTTGTCCGGCTTTCCTTTTTCCTTAAGCGAATGAGCCGTGACTTGCCCGAATTCGGTGAAAGCCTCTGGCTTGCGTCCCTCTGCGCACTGCTCCTCGAATCGGAAACCAAGGCGGTCGACGTCTCGATCGCCAGGCTTCAACTGAACCAGGGAGAGTCCAGGATGGTGCGGGAAAGCCTGGATGGCCTCAAGACCGTCGAACAGGTTCTCGGCGGAAGGCAGGAAAAGACCAACTCCGAAATTTACCGTACGCTTGAAAACGTGCCTTTTATCGTTATCCTTTTCTGGGCGGTTGCGACAGACAGGTGGAGGGTAAGGCGCAGACTGCTCGTCTACCTGATGAGGCTGCACCGGATACAGCCCATGTTGACGGGCCGGGATCTCCTCGATATCGGTTACGCGAAGGGGCCTCTCATCGGGGATATGCTCGACGGGCTGAAACTCGCCCGCCTGGAAGGTGCTGTTGAAACCAGGGAAGAAGAAGTCGACTGGGTACTGCAAAATTTTCCACGCAGAAAGAACGGTGATCTGGATGTTCACGATGCCAAGGCTCGCGGAACTTCTTCTTAGTCTTCCCGCTGTCCTCTGGGCAATCACGTTCCACGAGTTCTGCCATGGTTACGCCGCTTACCGCCTTGGAGACCCGACAGCCATGAGAAGCGGGCGACTGACCCTGAACCCGCTGGCCCACCTTGACCCGGTAGGCGCCCTGCTTCTCCTTGTTGCAAGGTTCGGTTGGGCAAAGCCCGTGCCGATCGACCCCCGTTTTTTCAAGAACCCGGGCAGGGACATGGTGATCGTGTCCCTCGCAGGCGCGGCTGGAAACATCGCTACTGCTTTCCTGGCGGGCTTGCTCATGCGCGTTATGCCGAAAGCGCTCCTTATGAATTATGCCGTCCTCAACTTCATGGTCCTGATGGTTTTCATCAATCTGGGGCTGGCCGTTTTCAACCTGCTGCCGATTCCTCCCCTCGACGGCTCGAAAATCCTTTACGTCCTGCTGCCTCCGAGATGGATGGAGGCTTACTACAAGCTCGAGCGCTACGGGATGCTTATCCTTATGGTCCTCGTGATATTCGGTGTTGTCCAGCAGGTAATGAGTCCCGTGGTACGGTTTATCGCCTCACTGGTTTTGCCTGGATGGTTTCCGATATGACGGCCCGCCGCCTTCTCCTCACCAATGACGACGGTATCTACGCACCGGGCCTGGTCACCCTTGCAAACAGGCTGCACGAGGCCGGTTACCCTCTGGCGGTCGTGGCACCGGACAGGGAAAGGAGCAGCGTTGGCCACGCCCTGACGCTTAACCGACCGATAAGGCTGTGGGAGGCGGAAAGGGGGCATTACGCCCCCGGGGTCGATATTTTCGGATGTGACGGAACTCCTTCCGATTGCGTGGTCCTCGGAATGGAAGTCATCGACCCGACTGTTGACCTTGTCGTCTCGGGGATAAACCGGGGACCGAACCTGGGCGATGACCTGACCTATTCGGGGACGGTTTCTGCCGCCATGGAAGGCGTGATCCTGGGAAAAGGAGCAGTCGCCGTATCCTTGAACTGCCAGAGATCGGAAGCGCAGAACCATTATGAAACCGCTGCGGTTTCCGCCTTGAAAATCCTCGATTGGCTTGGAGAGAACGCGCTTTCCAGGGGGACCTTGCTGAACGTCAACGTCCCCAACCTTTCCCTGGAAACGATAGAAGGTTTCATGGTGACGAGGAAAGGGCTCCGTACCTACGAGGGGAAGGTGACGGAGTTCAGGAACCCCCATGGTGCGCTTTCCTATTGGATAGCCGGGAAGCCCGAAGACGATATGGCAGAGGGGACCGACGTCTGGGCCGTGGCGCACGGGCTTGTTTCGGTAACCCCGATTCACATGGACATGACCCATTTCCCGTCGATCCGGTTCCTCAAGGAAAAAGGACTAGAAGCCTTGGGACCGGATACTCCACGACGTTGACAAATAGGATATGGGCTTGTATAATCTCCGGGATTTTAAGCTTCGGGAAGGAGCAGCCGAGATGCAGCCTACCTCCGACAGGCGAGCGAGACGCATAAGACCGGCTTTCCCCATCGACAACCCCGAACACAGGGCGATGAAGGGACAGGCTGGCTGTGAACTCGCCGACAGAGAGGAAGCGCCCCGGCTGAAAGCGTTTCCCGGTTGAGAACAGCCAAGTAGAAGCCCCGAGCCCGCTCCGAAAAAAGGCGAAGCCAAGTAGGAGCGCGACTGGTCCCCG
>CAYRNZ010000013.1:0-45297 GCA_964425765.1 uncultured Synergistaceae bacterium | reverse complement strand
GCATGTCCGTCATCACGACCAGGACGTCATAGCCTTTCTCGAAGGCGAAATATTCCGCGACAGTCAGGGCCATGCGGGGCGTGAGGAGCCTCTCGACAGCGGAATCGCTAGCTAGGTTGATAAAGAAAACCCCGTTTTCCAGGGCACCCGTCTTCTCGAATTCGTCCATGAAATAGCGGGCTTCACGGGCCGTGATCCCGATAGCCGCAAAGACGACGATAAATGAGGTTTCCTTTCCTGGGACCCTTGCCTGCCTCACGATCTGGGCAGCCAACCTGTTTGCGGGAAGCCCCGCGCCGGAAAAAATGGGAAGCTTCTGTCCTCTTACGAGCGTGTTCATGAGGTCGATGGTTGAAATACCGGATTCGACGAAGGCGTTCGGGCTCGTCCTGGTTACCGGGTTCAGCGGAAGGCCGTTAACCGGGATCGTTTTTTCCACGAAGCCGACGGGCTTGCCTCCTAGAGGTCTACCCCGCCCGTCCATAACCTTGCCGAGGAGGCCCGATCCCACCGGGATCCTGACAATGTCCCTTTCCAGCCAGACGGTCGTCCCCCCTGAAGGGAGCCCCATCGTCCCCTCGAAAACCTGGATCGCACAAAGGTCCCCGTCTACCTGCAGCACCTGCCCGGTCCGCATCCCGTCCGGCGTTTCGATCGACACGCGTTCCCCGAAACCAGCCTCGCGGACCCCCGAGACGAGGAGCAGAGGCCCGACGATTCCCTTCACGGAGCGATACCCTTCCCTGTAAAGGTTCATCTTACGATCGCCTCGATTCCGTCAAGGCTTCCCTTGGTGTTCTCGAGCCAGCGGGTCGCCGTTTCGGCAAAATCCGCGTCCGGGATTCCCCTGAGTCTCAGGAGGTCGGCCCTAAGGGGAATGCTCGAAATCTGTTCAAAGACGACTCCTTGCGCCAGCTTTTCGGATACGGTCCTGTCGATTGCCCTGAATGTTTCGAGCAGCCCTTTCATTTTCTTCAGAGAACAGAACGCGTCGAGGCTGTCGAAGGCGTTTTGCTGAAGAAATACGACACGGAAAAGCTCCGAGAGCGCCAGTGTCCACTTGTCCGCTTCCGAAAGGCCGTCCCGGCCCACAAGCTGTACCAGGTCCAGGAGCGTTTTTTCCCGTGACAGGGTTTCGGAAAGGAAGAGGCGCAGGCTTGCCCATTCGGGTCCGACCTGCTCCCGGAAGGTTTCCGACAAGGGCTCGTCGTAAAGCGTGTAACTGTTTTGCCAGTTTATCGCCGGGAAATGACGTTGCTGCGCCAGCCCCTTGTCGAGGGCCCAGAAAGTTCCGGAGAGCCTCAGGCTCGACTGCGTGACCGGCTCGGAAAAATCGCCTCCCGGTGGGCTGACGGCGTTGATGACGGAGATGGATCCCTCCAGTCCTTCCCCCCCGAGGGTCGTTACCCTGCCGGCCCTTTCGTAGTACTGGGCGAGGCGTGTTCCGAGATAGGCGGGATAACCCTCTTCCCCGGGCATTTCCTCAAGCCTTCCGCCGATTTCGCGGAGGGCTTCCGCCCACCGCGAAGTCGAGTCGGCCATGATCGCGACGGCGTATCCCATGTCCCGGTAAAATTCGGCGACCGTCATGCCCAGGTAGATGCTGGCCTCCCGCGCGGCGACAGGCATGTTCGACGTGTTGGCGACGAGAACCATCCTTTCCATCAACGGGATATTGTGATAGGGGTCCATGAGGGTCGGGAATTCCTCAAGGACCTCCGTCATTTCGTTTCCTCTCTCGCCGCACCCGATATAGACGATGATATCCGCGTTGCACCACTTCGCCAGGGATTGCTGGGTAACCGTCTTTCCGGTGCCGAAGCCACCGGGGATGACCGCCGCACCTCCGAGAGCCATGGGGAATAAAGTGTCGAGAGTCCTCTGGCCAGTCAGGAGCGGCCTGGTAAAAGGCAGTCTAGATCTAAAGGGCCGCGCTCTCCGGACTTCCCAGCGATGACAAAGGGAGATCTCCCGGCCGTCTTCGAGGCGGCAGACGGGTTCCTCCAGGCTGAACTTTCCCTTGGGAGCGATCCATTCGACCCGTCCCGGGCAGGAATCGGGGGAGAGCATGACCTTGTGCAGGATGCGCGTGCCTTCAGGGAGGGTTCCCACGGCTTCGCCGGGCCCGATCTCGACACCAGGTCCCACGATCGGGGAAAAAAGCCATTCCCGTTTCGAGTCGAGCGTCCTGACATTCGCGCCGCGCCCGATGTATAGGCCTTCCTGGGCGAGGCGAGCCAGGGGGCGCCCTATCCCATCCAGCACGCTGCCCAAAAGCCCTGGCCCCAGTTCTACCGAAAGGAGTTCCCCCGAAAAAGAAACGGGTTCGCCGACTCTCATCCCCGATGTTTCTTCGTAAACCTGGATATCTACGGCTCCGTCCCTAATCCGGATCACCTCACCCAGCAGGGCGTCGAGCCCTGCCCGGACGATCTCGAACATTCTTACCGGGAAATCGGCCGTTGCGCGCACGACGGGGCCTGAAATACCGATGACACTGCCGGTCTTATTCATGTATTCACCTCAGCCCAGCGAAGATTTCAGGCCTGGAAAACTGATCCAGACGGGTTTTCTCATCATGACAAGACGTTGCCTGATAAACTCCGGAACCTTGCCGAACCATTCCTGCTCGACGATAACGAGGGACACGTTCCCTTCCAGCAGGGGCCTGACTATTTCCCCCAGGGCGGCTGGTTCCTCGCAAACAAGGGGTTCGAATCCCAGCAAGGCCCAAAGGTCCACAAAGACCTGTTCTCCCACGACGATGGCGCGTTCCGCGGTTTTCGTCGTCATTGGCGACTTTCCCCTCCAAGCACATCGATGATCCTGCGGGAGATCTCGGTTGCGGGGTGCCCTAGGGCGAGCCCGACGGCCAGGATGTTGAGGTTCTGCCACTCGAGAAGCAGCCTTGCCAGGTAGGAGATGGCGACTTCGCAGCCAAGGAGGTCCCTGCGGTAAAGGAATGATTGCCACCTCCAGAATGCGATGTTGAACTCCCCCTGGAGAGCCAGGGGTGATCCTGTTTCCAGGATTTCCGGCTTGATCTCCCTGATCCAGGGTGTCCCCTCGAAAAGTTGTTCGGCTGAAGAGGCGGACGCAAGCCTGCCAAGGGTCACCCATTTCCCGTAGGGCAGGAAGGCTACCGTTTCCTCCATGTTTCCTTTCTTTTTTCTTAGCCAGATCCCGATGTTCCAAAGATCCACCATTCTGCCCATGACTTCGAGCGCGGTTTCGCTGCCCTTACCGCCGATCTTCCTGAAAAGTTCGTGCAGATAGGCCAGGAAGTGGACCAATAGCAGCCTTTCCGCGCTTGGGAGCGTGTCCCCCTTCTGTTTTGCCTCGAGGGCTTCTCCCAGGGCGAGGGCGAGAGGGCTTCCGTTGGCCAGGCATTTCTCCCTTGCGTCGAGCACGGAGCCGGTTTTCCACAGAGCCTCGAAAAAGCCGGGTTCGAGTTCCCCGTAGGTATGCCAGGCGGGGTTCCTGGAAGGGTCCCGTCCAAGGAAAAGCCCTCGGAGGACAAGACGGGCGTTGTGAAGATCCGACCGCGTCGTAACGACTTTCAGGAGCTCTCGCGCTTCTCCCTGGGCCAGGCGCAGAGTGTCTCGTATCTTTTCAGCCGAGCCGATGGAGACCGCGATCTCGATTCGCGAGAGAGGGGATGCTTCGAGCGAAACGAGGTTGGCCCGGTAGCTTTCCGCATAGGCGGAGTCGAGGAGAAAGAGCTCGAGATCCCTTACTGTACCTCGCGAAAGCCTCACGAGGTCCTGTACGGGGATGAAGGAGTTTAGCCTCGCACGAAGGCGGGCGTTAAGGTATCCGTAGTTCTGCGAGGGGTTCCTGAACATGGTTCACCAGGCTGGAAAGTTTCCCGGAAAGGGTTTCCACGATTACCGGTTTAAGCCTCTCCAACCGCGTCAGCAGGGAATTGTCGACGAGACGGACCCCATTTTCCCTGTCCAGGGCGATGACACCTCCCATCGGAAGGTCAATCGTTTCCTCGACGCGGGCAATCCTGGGATCCTTCTTGAGGAGCGACGCTTCACCGATTCCAACCAGGAGGACCGCCGCGGGGGAAGCGAGGACATCGAGTGCTTCCAGGGCCAGGGCATTCAGGAGTAGGGCATGCTCCTTCCTGTTTCCCCTGATGGATGTCAGCTTTTGCCTAATCCTTTCCTCGAGTTCGTCCACAAGGTCGCCCATGGTGGCAAAAACCCTCTCCCGGAGTTCTCTCGAGGCAGCTTGTTTTGCCTGCGACAACTCGATCTTGAAATCCGCCAGTTGCTTTTCCCTGATCTGCCGCACCGAGGCCTCGACAGCCACCCTGCGGGCTGCAACGAGTGCAGAAAATTCCTCCTCGAACCGTTCCTTACGCGTTTCGAGTTTTCTACGGTATTCATCATGGAGAGCCCTCTTGAAAGCGTCGAGGGCTTCTCTCTCACCCGCAGCAGGGCCTTGAGCCGGCATCGGTGTTCCGGGTCTAGGCAAGCTGCAGGATCATCATGATCGCGACGACGAAACCGAGGATCACGATCGTTTCAGGTATCGCTTCCAGGATGATCATCGTGCCTGATGTTTCGGGTTTTTCCGCGACGGTTCCGGCCCCGGCCGAGCCGATCTTGGCCTGGGCGTAAGCCGTGGCAAGCGCGGGAATACCGATCGCAAGAGCGGCGGCAAGGGCTAATAGGGCTTTTTCCATGAAAATCTCCTCCTCGAGAAGGGGCGGAATTCCTTTCCGCCTCCTTGATAGAACTTGCTGAAGAACTCGACGTAGTGTAAACGGGCCGAATGAAGCCCTGACCCGCCTATCGCGAGGACCAAATTAAGCAAGTGAATGACGAGGGCCATGAGGATCCCCAAAAAGGAAAGCCCGAGCACGTCGACAAACCGGGTCGCCACGACCGCCAGGATGGCCGAGGAAAGGCCTATGGCCGCGATACGGACGTAGCTCAGGACGTTGCCAAGGGCGCTGAAGGTTTCTATGATTCCCCCGATTTTTCCCCCGGCGATCAACAATGCGGTCCCTATAAGGAGAAGCGACACGTTCACCGTGAAGAAAGCCTTCGGCATTTTCAGCCTTACGATAAGCAGCAGCCCGACGAGCGAGAGAAGGACGATCAGCGTTCCGAGCCGTTCCATCCAGAGATGACGGTGCCTGTTCCTGACTCCCTCGATGAATCCCAGGAAAAGCCCGATGGAAATATGGGCCGCCCCCAGGGCCACGGTGAAGGCGAGCACGGGGAGGACTGCGTGTGAGCGCTCGACCCACAAGGGTTCCATGTGGAAGAGCCGGTGGCCGAGATCGCCGAAAAACTCGCCGAACGCGATACCCCAGGCAATGCTCCAGGCACAGACCCAGACGAGTATCTTCCCGGCCGGGTCCATGAGCGGATGCCTATCGCTCCTTGAAAGCCAGAACCCAAGCAGGCCTATCAGGATCCCGTACCCGGCGTCTCCAACCATGCAGCCGGAAAAGAAGGGGAAAAAAATCGCCATCAGCGCGGTGGGGTCGACTCCCCTGTAAAGGGGGTGCGGTATGAGCCGCAAGAAGATTTCGAATGGCCGGATCGCTTCCGGGTTGGAGAGGAGCGCGGGGACTCGGTGCCATTCCTCGGAGGAGGGATAACGCCATTGGACAAGAACCCTTGTGCCGAACCGTGAAGAGAGCCTTTCCAGCAGTTGTTCCAGTGAGTCCGAGGGAATCCAGCCCTCTATCAGGAAGGTTTCCCCGTTTGTCCTGCTGCCCGATTCCACGAGGGCTTCTTCAAGTCGTTCGTCAAGGAGGATATAGAGGGAGGCAAGCCTCGGCCCCCACTCCTCCCTGGTCCGAGAGATCTCTCCGGCGAGGTGCTCCAGGCGGCTAGCGCCCTCCCGGAGGCCTTCTTCAACCGCGAGGACCGATTCCCGCATCCTGGTACGGTTGTAACCCTCCGGTGCTTTCCAGGGGACGGACCCCTGGGCTCTCATCAGTCCATCTATCTCTTCGAAAAAGGAGGATTCCACGCTGATGCCGAGAACGGATTGCCCGCTCTCCATATTCAGGACGTGAAAATTGAGGGAGTCCCGCGGTTCGTAGGTTTCTCCGCCCTGTCTTTGGATCTTTGCCCGGATCCCCGCCAGGGTCTTTTGCAGTGAAGGGTTCTTTACCCACCAGAGGGAAACTTCCTTCTCGGGCGAATCCTCGGCCGTGACAAAAGGGATGAAATGAAAAACGACCTGGTGTGCCTTTTTCAGGTCGGATTGGGAAAGGGTCAGCTTGCGGCGTTCTTCGAGAAGGGAAGCGAGCCTCTCACGGAAGGAATCCAGGCTCCTGTCGATTTCGGGGACGACTCCCTCGATCCCGAAATCCACCTTTTGCCTTGATTTCTCGAGGGTTTCATCCGTGAAGGAGCCCCAATCCTTCCATTCCAGGGCCTCCAGCATGCCTAGTACTTTCGCCCTGGTGAACTTCAGCGTTTCCTCCTGTTCGGAGGGAGACCTGAATTCCGCTGGGGCGACTACATGGACGAGCCCGAAGTCATGGAGGGTTTCCACGACTTCGGACCGTTCCGAAGTCAATCCCCAGATGGCCAAGCGAAACATCTCACGTATCAAGGGAGTCTTCCTCCACTTTCAGGTGAGTGGGAAACAACAAGGTGAGGCTTTTGGAGGCCAGTTCGTCCAAAAGGGCGTCCCTCTCGAAACCGGAAAGGAAATCGTTGTAACGGGAGTCAAGCGTCTGCTGAACGGAACGCATGACCTCATCCCTGCGCCGATCCAGCACTTCCTTCTCCCTGGCTGCTTCCGACAGCGTATTGCCCTCCATTTGGTCGAGGCGGGCGATGACTTCCGCGCGCTTCGCAAAAAGGGCTGATTCCTCTTTCAAGAAAGAGGCCTCCAGATCCTTCCTGTAGGCCTCAATTTCCGACTCCGCAGGCCAGGTCCACGAGGGCTTGCCTCCGCCGTCAGTCGTTTTCTTCATGCTTTCGCTTCTCCATCATATGCTCGAAAAAGGCCCCCCTGTCGATGATTCCCACGAGTCTTCCGTTTTCCACCACCGGCAGCCTCTTTATCCTTTTCCGTATCATCATGTCCGCAACGGTAACAAGGCTCGAAGTGGGCTCGACAAAGTTGGGATGGGTGTTCATAAGTTCTCCTACGGTGCGGTTCGCTACAGAGGAAAGCCTTTGTACCAGGCCGCCCTCGTTGCTTTCAAGGAAGGAGCTTTCCGCCAGGAACTCGAGGTACGTGGGAAATGCAGCCTGCAGTATGTCGTTCTCGGACAGGAATCCCACGAGAACCCAATCATCCTTGACGACCGGAAGGCCGGTCAGCCTCTGGTTGTAGAGGACGTGCAAGGCATCTTCGACGCGGTCTTTTTCCGTTACCGCAGTCAGGTCCTTATGCATGATTTCGTGGGCCTGGGATTTCATCCTTCTTCCCCGCTCTTCCAGGAATCGAGCCCGCATCTCTTGATGAGGACCAGGAGTGCGAAGAGCCCAAGGCCAAGGTCCTTCCTGAAACGCGCCCTGGGTTCCTGGCAGAGGCGGAAAAGCCATTCAAGCCCCGCCTTCTGCATGAAGGCAGGCGCTCTCTTCAGCCTGCCGGACAGGACGTCGAAACTTCCTCCGACCCCCATCGCCACCACGTGGCCGAGCGACGGTAGGTTCCTCCGTATGAACATTTCCTGCTGCGGCACTCCCAATCCTACGAAAAGGATACGAGTGCCGGCCTCCCCGATCTCCCTGCACAAGGCTTCTTCCTCTTCCTTGCGGAAGTATCCGTGATGGACACCGGCCACGATCATTCCGGGATACTTGCCTGCGAGCTTCTCTGCGGCTTCCCTTGCAACGCCGTCTTTGGCCCCGAGGAAGTACACGGGAGACTTTTCCGAGGCGGAGAGCCTGCAGAGCTGTTCTACGAATTCCACACCGGGAATCCTCTCCTGTACAGGCGTTCCCAATGCCTTTAGGGCCTGGATCAGGCCCATCCCGTCCGGCAGGACGAGGTCGGCTTCCCTGGCAACTTCCCGGTAAGCGCTGTCATAACGGCTCCTCAATGCCGCCAGGGCATCGGGTGTCACGATCACGTACCCGCGGTTGCCGAATGAGACCCAGGATTTCACCTTCGAGATCGCGAAGTTCAGTGAAACGTTGTCGACCCGAATCCCCCAAAGGGCCGGGTTCCTTTCACTTTCCCTGTCCTTCGAGCCGAGGACCTTCCGGAGGACCGGCAGGACCAGGAAAGCGGCAGCCGCAGTAGCGGTAACGGTTGCCAGGAGGTATTGATCCATCTGGGCCAAAGCGATTGCAAGGGCGAAGGAGGAGCAGATCCCGGCGACGAAGCGGACGGCCGTGGGGTGGTCTAGTCCCCTGTTGACCAGTCTCCTGTAGACGGAGATCTGCTGGGGGTTGTTGGCTACCGCCCTGCTGACGATCTGGAGGGAGAATTCCATGATGGGAAGTGCGAAAAGGCCTATGGGCAAAACCATGAGAGTGGTAAAGGCAACACCTTTGCTGACCCCCACAGCGGATGCCCCAGCAGCGAGCATGCCCCACATCGCCGCAAGTGGTTCTCCCAGCCTGTGGTAGACCTGCCCGTGGCGGCTCCAGAAGATCGCCAGGAACAGGAGGGCGCTGGTTCCGATGTAGAAAGATTCGGAAAAAGCCCTTGTCGCAGGGAAACTCACGAGAAGGATCAGGCTCCAGCAGGTTGCGAGGAGGTATCCCGCAAGGCCCGGGATCTGGTCCAGTTCCTGCATGAGAAGCGGGAAAAGCCCCATCCAGAGCGAGGTCACCAGGACGGAAGCCAGGGGGGAAAGGTAAAGGTATCGCCCTTCGGGAAGCCCTACGAAGAATATCCTTGGCCCAAACAGGGCTATGACGGCACCAAGGAGAGGGTATGCCCACCTGAGGTCCTTGCCACGGTAGGTTTTCTGGCAGATGCCGATAAGGCATGCAGCAATCCCCGAGGCCACGATCATGCGGATCGTAGCGCTGCCCGAGACCAGCCCGAAGACGAGCCAGCAGGCCACGAAGAGGATGTCCTTCATGTACTCGTACTGGTCGCGCTCCAGGAAATTCCGCAGCATGCGCTGGAAAACCGCGCATGCCAACCCGACCAGGCCGACCTGGTATAGCAAATCCCACTGGACCACGATCGGCGACATGGAGAGCCTCCTTTACGGCACAAACAATCTTGGCCCCCACGGGGCCAACGTCCGGGCATATTTTATCATAAGGAAGGATGAAAATGCGATGGGAAACAAGGCAGTGAAGGAAAGCGGCCCCCCCGTTTCGGGAGGGCCGCTTGTTGTCAGCGTATTTCCGACAGTCCTCCCATGTAAGGGACGAGAACCTCGGGGATCCCTACTGACCCGTCCTCGCGCTGGTAGTTTTCCAGGACTGCGATCAAGCACCGCCCGATGGCAATCCCGGACCCGTTCAGGGTATGGACGAACCTGATCTTGCCGGTCTCCTTCGCCCTGAACCGGGTGTTCATCCTCCTCGCCTGGAAGTCCTCGCAATTGCTGCAGGAGCTGATCTCCCTGTACTTGTGCTGAGAAGGGAGCCAGACTTCCAGATCGTATGTCTTGCTCGATGCGAACCCCATATCCCCCGTGCACAGGCAGATGACCCGGTAGGGCAAACCAAGCAGCTGAAGCACGCTTTCCGCGTTGCCTGTCAGCTTTTCCAGTTCCTCGTAGCTGGATTCGGGGTGCACGATCTTGACCATCTCGACCTTGTCGAACTGGTGCTGGCGAAGCATGCCCCGCACGTCGCGCCCGTAACTGCCCGCCTCGCGCCTGAAACAGGGAGTGTAGGCGGTCAGGTAGAGGGGAAGTTCCTCCTCCTTGAGGATTTCACCGGCCCTGAGGTTGGTCAGCGGGACCTCTGCCGTGGGGATGAGCCACAGGTCGTCTCCCTCGCAGCGATAAAGTTCCTCCGCGAACTTGGGCAGTTGCCCCGTGCCGCGCATCGTGGCGGAATTCACCATGAAAGGGGGTTCCACTTCCTCGTAGCCGTGCTCACGCGTGTGAAGGTCCAGCATGAAATTCAGGAGGGCCCTTTCAAGCCTCGCCCCCGCTCCTTTCAATACGGTAAACCTGGCCTGGGCGAGGCGGGTCCCCCTGTCGAAATCCATAATTCCCAAAGCTTCGCCGATTTCCCAGTGAGGCTTGGGTTCGAACGGGAAAGAGGGCGGGGTTCCCCAGCGCCGGACCTCGGGGTTGTCGTTTTCATCCGCCCCAACCGGTACCGTGGAGTGCGGCATGTTTGGCAACTGCAGCAGGAGATCCTCGAAACGCGCTTCCACGGAGGCAAGTTCCGTGTCGAGGGCTTTTACCCGGGTGCCCGCGTTACGCAGGCTTTCCATCAGGGCGTTCTTTTCCGGGTCGTCCTTTTTCAGGGCCGCAACCTTTCGCGATCCCTCGTTGCGCATCGCCTTCAGGGATTCGACCTCGTTCAGGAGTTCCCTCCTCCTGGCATCCAGGGCCTGGGCCTCTTCCATGGGCCATGTAGCCTTGCGGTTCGCGAGCATCTCCCGGAGGGTATCCGGGTTTTCGCGGATCAGCCTGGGATCCAGCATCGATCACGCCTCCCCCGTGCGCCGGATCTCCTTGAGGAAATCGGCCATTTCCAGCGCTGCGAGGGCCGCGTCGGTTCCCTTGTTCCCCGCCTTGCTCCCTGCCCTCAGGAGGGCTTGTTCCAGGTTGTCGGTCGTCAGGACGCCGAAAGCGACAGGAATTCTCTGGTCCAGGGAAACCAGGGCCAATCCTTTTGAAACCTCTCCCGCCACGTAGTCGAAGTGGGGAGTGTCCCCCCGGATGACCGCCCCGAGGGCGATGATGGCGTCGTAGCGTCCCTTGAGGGCGATTTCCTTGACCGCCAGCGGGACTTCCCAGGCGCCGGGCACCCAGAAGATGTCGATATCCTGGGCCCTCGCGCCATGCCTTACAAGGGTGTCTTTGGCCCCTTCGAGCAGTTTTCCCGAGATGAGTTCGTTAAACCGAGAAATGACGATGGCGAAACGTAAGCCGGAACCGATCAGTTTCCCTTGAAAAACCTGCATGATCGCATCCTCTCCCTTCTGGGGCCTTGTTTTCATTCGCCGGAAAATTCGGCCGGCGGTTCTTCGAGGTGCAGTAGGTGTCCCATTTTCGCCTGCTTGGCCTGCAGGTACAAGGCATTGAACGGGTTCGCCTCCACTTCCAGCGGGACCCTCTCCGTGATCTTGAGGCCATATCCCTGCAAGCCGACGATCTTCCTGGGGTTATTGGTGAGAATCCGTATGCTTTCCAGCCCCAAATCCGCCAGGATCTGGGCCCCCACTCCGTAGTCCCTGAGGTCGGGGTCATAGCCCAGAGCCACGTTCGCCTCGACGGTGTCGAGACCTTTTTCCTGGAGTTCGTAGGCCTTGAGCTTATGAAAAAGCCCGATACCCCGTCCTTCCTGCCTCATGTAGAGGATGACTCCCCTGCCCTCCCCGCTCACCATCTCCATGGCCTTGTGGAGTTGGGGGCCGCAGTCGCAGCGGAGCGATCCCAGGACATCGCCGGTGAAACATTCGGAATGCACCCTGACGAGGACGTTTTCCTGTCCCTCCACCTGCCCCATGACGAGCGCGATGTGGAGCGTGTCCTCGCTTTCGTCGAGAACGAAGTGATAGGCATGCGCGACGAATTCCCCGTACGGGGTGGGCAGTTTCACGCTGGCCACGCGTTCCACCAGCTTGTCCCTCAAGTGCCTGTACCGGATCAGGTCCTCTATCGAGACGATACGGAGGTCATGCCTGTCGGCAAACTCCAAAAGGTGCGGCAGCCGTGCCATCGAGCCGTCGTCGTTCATGATCTCACAGATAGCCCCGGCGGGGTTCAAACCGGCCAAACGGGCCATGTCGACCGCCGCTTCGGTGTGTCCCGCACGCTTCAGGACGCCGCCTTTCTTGGCCGCAAGGGGAAAGATGTGCCCCGGTCTCCTGAGGTCCTCCGCTTTCGATGCCGGGCTGGCCAGGACCCTTGCCGTCATTGCCCGCTCCGCCGCGCTGATTCCCGTCGTCGTCCCCTCTTTGGCGTCGACGCTGACGGTGAAGGCTGTTCCGTGGGGATCCGTGCTCTCCTTTACCATCAGGTCGAGTTTTAGGCGGCGGGCTTGTTCTGTGGAAAGCGGAACGCAGAGCAGCCCCCTGGCGTGCGTGACCATGAAATTGATGTCCTGGGGCCGCGCCAGCTCCGCGGCCATGACGAGGTCCCCCTCGTTCTCCCTGTCCTCGTCGTCCACGACGATAACCATCTTCCCGTTTCGTATGTCCTCGATGGCGTCCTCGATGGGATGAAAAGATCGTCCTGCGGGTTTTGGGATCACAGGTAAAGCCTCCTTGCCGTTTCTTCTAAACCCAGCCGCCCTGGCGGAGGGTATCCCACGTTACCCCGGGGCCGGCACTATGACCCGGCTTTTCATCCGGGGTCGTGAACCTTCGCACGTACTTCGCTATGAGGTCCGTTTCCAGGTTGACCTGCTCGCCGCCTGAAAGGAAGCCGAGCGTCGTCTGCCGAAGCGTTTCCGGGATGAGCCCGACGGAAAAAAGACCGCTTGAGGGGTCCGCTTCGATGACGGTCAGGCTTACCCCGTCAAGGGCGACAGATCCCTTGGCTACGATCATCTGAACCCACTGTCGTTCCGTCCTGAACGTCAGGACTCGCGTTCTTCCTCTGGCTTCAGATTTTACAAGGGAACAGGTCCCGTCGACGTGTCCCGTGACGAGGTGCCCGTCCAGGCGACCGGAAAGGGAAAGGGCCCTTTCCAGGTTGACCGGGTCGCCTGGCTCGAGCTTTCCCAGCTTGGTCCGCGTGACGGTCTCCTCCATCATCTCTGCGGAAAACCCGTCCCTGTCGAGCCCGACGACCGTCAGGCAGGCCCCCATGACCGACACCGACTGGCCCTTCTCTAGTGAAGGGGCGATCCCCGGCGCCCGGATCTCCAGCGTCGAGACGTCGTGTCCGGGAACCAGCCGGATTACCGTTCCGATTTCCTCTATAAGTCCGGTGAACATTTTGGGCTGACCTCCAGCCAAAGATCCCCTTCCACCCGCTTTATTCTAGCAGGGGAAAGGGCGATCGCCTGTCCCATGTGTTCCAGGGAGAGTTCCCCGGTTACCTGGATCCCTCTCCCGAGCAGGACCGGGGCGACGAACAGGGAGTATTCGTCCACCATGCCCGCAGCGACGAAGGCGCTGATGACCGCGCTTCCCCCTTCAACCAGCAGCGTCGATACCCCTTCGGCCGAAAGCGCGGCGAGAACTTGGCCGACAGAGGGGCGGCCGGTCCTTCCTTCGGCCGGCAGGCGTAGTACGGCTGCACCCCTGCCTTCCAATGCCTCCTGCCTGTCGACCGGGGCATCCTCGCCGGCCAGGAACAGGCATTTACCATCCCCGACGACCTTCGCCTCCAAAGGGGTTCTCAACCTGGAATCCAGCACCACTCTTAGGGGTGACCGACCCTCGACGAGCCGCACCGTGAGTTCCGGATCATCGGCCAGTACCGTTCCCACCCCGACCAGGACCGCATCGTGCTCGGAACGGAGGAGGTGAGCCTTGCTCCTTGAAAGAGGGCCGCTGATCCAGCGGCTTTCTCCCCCGGCAAGAGCGATGTCACCGTCCAGGCTCATCGCGGCCTTTACCGTAACCCAGGGTCTGCCCAGGGTCATGTTCCTGACGAAACCCCTGTTCAACCATTTGCACTCTTTCTCGAGGACACCCGAAACGGTCTCGATCCCTGCAGCTTGGAGGCTCTCGAGACCCGAGCCGTTTACACGGGGATTGGGGTCTTTCATGCCGGCGACGACTCGCCTCACCCCAGCCGCCGCCAAAGCGGGAGCGCAGGGAGGTGTCTTGCCGAAATGGGAACACGGTTCAAGGTTGACGTAGGCCGTGGCTCCCGATGCCTCCTCACCCGCCATGCGAAGGGCTTCGACCTCCGCGTGGGGTCCCCCGAAACGGCGGTGGTATCCCCAGCCGACCACCTTGCCCTCCTTCACCAGGACGCAGCCCACCCTCGGGTTCGGGCTGACCGAACCTGTTCCCCTCTCCGCCAGGCTGATGGCCATTCGCATGAAATGTTCGTGGGTAGCGCGGTCGTTTCCTGTCATTCAGTTTCTCCTTCCAGGTGCCGAATGATCTTTGCCGCCAGGTCCAGGCCGATTCCCGGGACGGAGCCCGCAATGGCCTCGGGTTTTGCCAAGGCAACGTGCCTGGCGCTGCCAAAAGCCGCCAGCAGGGCAGCGGCCCGCTTTTTTCCTATCCCGGAAATGTCCTCGAGCACCGAACGCCTGTTCCTGCTGTCCCGCTTGCGGGTATGGGCCGAAACGGCAAAACGGTGGGCTTCGTCCCTGACCCTTTGCAGGAGTTGGAGGGCCGGGTCTTCCCTCGGCAGAAGCAGCGGTTCTTCCGCAGAAAGAGTGTATACCGCTTCTTCCTGTTTTGCCAGAGCGACGATTGGGATTTCACAAAGTCCCAGTTCCTGGAGCGCTTTTTGCGCGAACTGCAGTTGTTGATTCCCGCCGTCGACCACGACCAGCTGCGGGAGGGGATCTTCCCCTTCCAGCGATCGACGGTAGCGGCGCAGGAGAGTCTCCTCCATGGAGCGGAAATCGTCGATGCCCTCGACCCCGCGAATGCCGAACTTGCGGTAAAGGGAAGGGTTCGGGATTCCCTGCTCGAACACGATGACCACCCCGTACGTTTCTTTTCCCGCGAAATGGGAGATGTCGAAGCAATCTATCCTCCAGGGTACTGAAGGAAGTCCCAGTATCGACTGGAGACGCAGGAAGGCGGACCAGGTATCCTTGTCGAGGTCTTCCGGCAGCACTCGGTTCCGTTTCTGGCGGGTATAGCGCCAGATCGCCCTTATCGTGTCCCTCAACCGGGCGGCCTCCTCGAAACGAAGCAGCCTCGAAGCCTGCTCCATCCTCCGGCGGAAACGTTCCACGAGATCCGTGACGTTCCCGGCCAGCAACAGGACGAGGTCCGCCACGACCTCCCCGTAGCGCGTTTCAGTGCACTCGCCCGTGCAGGGGGCGAGGCATCTCCCGATCGAGTGCCTCACGCAGGGCCTTCCGGGTACCGGGGAACAGGGCTCGGGGCAGGGGCATGTGCGGAGCGGGAAATGGCGCTCGATTAGCCGCATCAGCTGTCTTAGCTCGAAAACCCGCGTGAACGGGCCGAAATAGGAAGCGCCGTCGTCGGTTTTTCGCCGGGTTATTTGAATTCGAGGGAATGCTTCCTTCGTGACCTTTATCCAGGGGTACCGCTCCCCCATCTTGAGTTCCACGTTGAAGAAAGGCTGGTAGCGGCGGATCAGGCGGGATTCGACGATGAGGGCTTCGGCTTCCGACTCCGTCCGGATGAAAGACAAGTCCCGGATTGTTTCCACGAGTTTCCGAAGCCTCGGGGAAGCGAAGCCTCCATGCCTGAAATACGACGAAACCCGCTTTCGCAGGTTTTTTGCCTTGCCGACGTAGATCACGTTCCCTTTCGCGTCGTGCATCAGGTAGACGCCGGGTTTAAGGGGCAGCGTCCTGATTTTTCCCTTCAGTCCATCGGTTTCCAAAAGTTCCCCTCCAGGTCTTTCTTGCTTCGCGCCGTGTCCTTGTGGAAAACCCTTCCCGCATAGTATAGGATAGCCACAACAAGTCAACGAACCGGAGGTGCGTGCCATTGAAGCTATATAACGACTTGACTCGCAAAAAGGAAGAATTTGTTTGCCTGGTTCCCGGGGAGGTGCGCTTCTACGTTTGCGGTCCCACTGTCTACGATTTCTTCCATATCGGGAACGCGAGGCCTTTCATCGTTTTCGACGTCATGAGGCGCTACCTTGAGAGCACGGGGCTGAAGGTCATCTACGTGCAGAACTTCACGGACATCGACGACAAAATGATCAACAGGGCCAGAGAACTCGGCATAACCGTACCGGAGCTCGCCGACCGGTTTATCGAGGCTTACTACGAGGACGCGGACGCCCTCGGCGTCCGGAGAGCGACGGTGAATCCCAAGGCGACCGAGCATATCCCGGAAATCATCGCGCTGGTCGAAACGCTCATCCACAAGGAACATGCCTACGTCGTGGAAGGTGACGTCTATTTCGAGGTCTCGACCTTCCCAGGGTATGGCAAGCTTTCGAAGCAGACGATAGAAGAACTCCAGTCCGGCGCGAGGATCGACGTGGACGAAAGAAAAAGGCACCCGCTCGATTTCGCCCTATGGAAAGCCCATAAGCCGGGTGAACCTTCCTGGGACAGCCCATGGGGCCCCGGGCGCCCGGGGTGGCATATCGAGTGCAGCGCGATGGCGATGAAATACCTCGGGGAAACGGCGGACATCCATGCGGGGGGAAGCGACCTGGTTTTCCCGCATCACGAGAACGAGATCGCCCAGGCGGAAGCCGCCACCGGCAAACCTTTCATTCGCACCTGGGTCCACAATGGGTACCTTCTCATGGACAACGAGAAAATGTCGAAATCCCTTGGGAACTTCTTGACCGCAAGGGAGATGAGGAAAGCCTTCTCCCCTCTTGCGATCAGGCTTTTCATGCTGAGCGCTCATTACCGCTCTCCGATAAACTTTTCCGACGACTCCCTCAGGCAGGCAACTTCCGCCGTCGAGCGGCTCAGGAACTGCTGGGCCGCGCTTGAGGACAGCAAGCCGTGGACACCGGGCGGTAATACGGCCAGGGGAAACGAACTCATGGAGGAACTGGCCCGGTTGGAGGAGCGTTTCAACGGCGAGATGGAGGACGACCTCAACACGGCAGGCGCAATCGGGGCACTTTTCGAGGCGGTGAAGGCAATAAACAGCGTGCTCAGGGAAACCGTGAACCCGGGGGAAGAGTCCTTGAGGAAGGCGGCGGAATTCCTCTTCAAGGCGGATGAGATCCTCGGGGTCATCGGCATAGGCCGGCAGGAGGATTCAGGCCCGTCGGACGACGAAATCGAGGCGAAAATCGCCGAGCGGACTGTTGCCAAGAAAGCCCGTGATTTTGCACGCGCTGACGGAATCCGTGCACAACTCCTGGAACAGGGCGTCGTATTGGAAGACACGCCCCAGGGGACGCGCTGGAAGAGGCAGATCTGATACACATTTGCCGGTGCCGCTTCCGGAGGCGCCATCGCTTACGGGTAAGTTCTCCCGTTCTCTCCGGCGTTATGTTATGATATGCTGAGCAACGAAGAGAAAATACATGGGAGGGGTAAAATATGAAACTATTGGTTCTTTTCTACTCGACATACGGTCACATTTACCGAATGGCCCAGGCAGTGGCCGAAGGGGCACGAGAGGTCCCGGGGGTGGACGTCGTTATCAAGCGCGTCCCTGAAACGCTTCCCAGGGAAGTCCTGGAAAAGATGGGAGCCCTGGAAGCCCAGAAGGCTTTCGAATCGGTCCCGGTGGCAGCCGTAGAGGACCTGGCGGAGGCCGATGCCGTAATGTTCGGTACCCCGACCCGTTTCGGCAACATGGCGGCCCAGATGCGCAGCTTCCTCGACGCGACCGGTGGCCTATGGGTCAAAGGCGGGTTGGTTGGGAAGGTCGGAGGGGTTTTCACCAGCACCGGCACCCAGCACGGGGGCCAGGAAACGACTTTGCTGACTTTCCAGGTAACCTTGCTACACCACGGAATGGTCATCGCGGGGTTGCCCTACTCTTTCCAGGGGCAGTCGAACGGAGACGGGATCGTGGGAGGAAGCCCTTACGGGGCCTCGACGATAGCCGGATCGAAAGGCGACAGGCAGCCCGGTGAATTGGACCTTGCTGGTGCCCGTTACCAGGGGAAATACGTAGCCCTGCTGGCCTCGAGCCTCGCTCCGAAGCGCTTGGAGACGCTCCGCCAATTGAATTCGTAGGCTTGCCTGAAAAACGGGGCCTCGGGCTTTTGCCCGCGGCCCCGTTTTTTTGTTTCTTGAAGTATAATACTCATTTGTCCGGCTTAAGCCGGGGAAAAACCATTCCACGCCGGAAGGACCTACAAGATGAGAGCCATCGAAAAGATCCGAAACGTCGCCATCATCGCCCATATCGACCACGGGAAGACGACCCTCCTCGACTCCGTTTTCAGGGCTGCCCGCGTTTTCAGGGAAAACGCCAAGATCGAGGAGAGGGTCATGGACAACAACGAGCTCGAACGGGAGCGGGGAATAACGATCCGGGCCAAGCACTGCTCAGTCGAGTGGAAGGATATCCTGATCAATATCATCGATACGCCCGGTCACGCGGATTTCTCCGGAGAGGTCGAAAGGGTGCTCTCGATGGTCGATTCCGTGCTGCTCCTCGTGGATGCCAACGAGGGGCCCATGCCGCAGACCCGTTATGTCCTCATGCGGGCGCTCAAGGCCGGGCTCAAGCCGATCGTCATCGTCAACAAGGTGGACCGGCCGAACGCTTCGGTCGAGAATGCCCTCAACGCAACCTTCGACCTTTTCCTCGAACTCGGGGCTACCGACGAGCAGGCCGATTTCCCCGTTCTTTACGGCTCAGGTCTTCACGGCTGGTTCGTCAGGGACCTAGAGCGTGACGAACACTCGGGCATGGAAGCGCTTTTCGAGACCATCGTCGAAAAAGTCTCCCCCCCGTCGGGGGACACCGAAAAACCATTCCTTCTCCAGGCGACGACGCTGGCCTGGAACGACTACATCGGGCGGATAGGGTGTGGAAAGGTCCTGCAAGGAAGGGTCAGGGTCGGGGATTCCCTCCTGAGGACCGGGACGGCCTGGAAGGGGCACGACCGCAAGGAGTGGGAGGTCCAGGGCCGGGAAAGCGCGAAAGTGACCCACCTTTGGGTGACGCATGGCCTCCAGCTTGTCGAGGCAGACGAGGTCTGGGCGGGCGATGTCGTCTGGATAGCGGGCCCGGAAGAAATCATGATCGGGGACACACTTTGCGCCGCGGAAACGCCGGATGTCGTCCTTCCTCCCCTGACGATAGAGGAGCCGACCGTGTCGATGTTCTTCCTCGTCAATACAGGCCCGTTTTCAGGGAAGGAAGGGCGGGCCGTTACGCTTAGGCAGATCAGGGAAAGACTGATGAGGGAAGCCCGGGTCAACGTCGCCCTCAGGGTAGAAGACCTGGGGCGCCCTGACGGGATCAAGGTCTCGGGGCGCGGGGAACTTCACCTGGCGATCCTGATCGAGGAGATGCGCAGGGAAGGGATGGAATTCTGCGTATCCAGGCCCGAGGTCATCACTGACCGGGATTTCGAAGGAAACCTCCTGGAACCGATCGAGCAGCTGATCATCGATGTGCCGGAAGAGCACCAGGGAGTGGTTATCGAAAAGGTCTCGAAACGCAAGGGCGAGTTCACGAGCGTCCAGAATCTCGGAACGGGCCTGCTCCGCCTGGAGTTCAACATCCCCACCCGCGGGCTCATCGGTTACCGTAACGAGTTTTTGACCGACACGCGGGGGCTCGGGATCATGTCCTCCCGTTTTATCGGTTACGACCTTTGGCGGGGGGAGGTGACGGGTCGGAGCCGTGGTTCCATGGTCAGCATGGACACGGGCGAGGCGACCAGCTACCAGCTGGAGAACCTGCAGGAGAGGGGAACCCTGTTCATTTCCCCGATGGACCGCGTCTACGAAGGCATGGTCGTCGGCGAACATTCGCGAACGAACGACCTCCCCTGCAACCCGACGAAGAAAAAGCACGTGACGAACCATCGCTCCGCCACGAAAGACAACACCGTCATCCTTGACGTCCCTCGACGCCTGACGCTTGACACTGCCCTTGAATGGATCGCGGAGGACGAACTCGTGGAAGTGACCCCGCTTTCGGTAAGGGTCAGGAAGATCATCCTGAACCACGATGCGAGAAAGAAGGCGGCCCGCCGGGCCGCTCCAGAAGAGGACGCGGCCTAGCCCCGGTCACGAAATGATGGCGGGTTTCTTTTTTGGTTCACCCACAGCGGTTATTTTCGGTACCGGTACTGCACTTTCCCTCGGCGGGGAAATCTGCAGGCTGGGTTGCAGGAAACCTCTGTTGCTAACCGGAACGAGGATGGCTAACTCCGTGTACCTGGACGGGGTAAGGGACTCCGTCGAAAAGGCGGGCTTGCCTTTCGCCCTTTATGACGGCGTCATCCCCGAGCCTCCCGAGGACTCCGTCGGCGAAGCGGCTTCGCTGGTTCGCAGGGAGGGCTTCGACTCCATCGTTGCCCTGGGGGGCGGGAGCACGATGGATTTCGCGAAGATCACGGCCGTGCTGGCCCTCCATGACCTCCGGCCTTCGGATATGGCCGGAAACGACAGGGTTCCCGGAAGGGGACTCCCGACGATCATGTTGCCCACGACTTCGGGCAGCGGTTCCGAGGTCTCGCCCGTGGCGGTCCTTTCTTTCCCTGGGGAGGGAATGAAAAGGGGCATCGCCAGCCGGTGGCTCGTCCCGACTGCGGCGATCGTCGATCCTGCCCTGACCCTGGGCCTGCCGCCGGAAACCACGGCCAACACGGGAGTGGATGCCCTCATCCACGGGATAGAATCCTTCCTTTCGGTCAAGGCCAACCCCCTGAGCCGGAGCCTTTCGCTCCTGGCCTGCCGCAACATCGTATCGAACCTCCTCCGTGCGGTTTTCTCCGGAAGCGATCTCGAAGCACGGGAAGGGATGTCACTGGGCAGCCTCGCGGCGGGTCTTGCCTTTTCGATGGCCGGCACCGCGGCGGTGCATGCCCTTGCCTACCCTCTCGGGGGCCAGTTCCACGTTCCCCACGGGGCGGCCAACGCGGCCATGCTGAAGCCAGTCCTCCGTTTCAACCGCCCGTCTTGCGGAGAAGAGTTAGCAACCCTGGCCCGGGAAACCGGGGTAATCGCGTCCCTGGGTACTGACGACCCCGCAGAGACCTTTATCGCGTCTGTCGAGGAACTTTGCGAGAAGGCAGGAGTAAAAACTCGGCTCCGAGACCTGGGGATACCCAGGGAATCCCTCGGCGTCATGGCTGAAGCGGCGATGAGGGAAACCCGCCTCCTCGACAACAATCCCCGTAAGCTTGACCGGAAGGACGCAGAAGAAATTTATTCCCAGGCCTGGTAGTCGGAAGGTCCCCCGTGGGTTCCGGGTTCGCGGAACATGGAGCGGATTCGGCAGAGGATCCGCCCGGTATGGGAACCCTTCCAGAAAACCTTCCCTCATGAGGGGCAGGCGCTGAAAGAATCGTAGTAAAGCCGGGTCATGGGTTCCAATTTGTCCATGACCCTTTCCTTTTCCACCGGTGCCAGGACCGTGTTGCAGCGCGTGCATCGGGTGAAGGGGCTGGCCAGGCCCCATAGCCCGTATTGAGTCATGACTTCCTCCAGTTGTCCCCAGGGTCGGTTTTTGCGCAGGAGACAACCCCACCGCACAATGCGCCTCTTGAGAAGGTTCCTGTCCCTGGATAGGGCGACCCGGTATTCCTTCTCTGCCTTGAGGGCGATTTCTCCGTCTTCGAGCCCCGAATCCATGAGAGTGTCGAACCCCATCAGCCGAAGCAGCCTGCCGGCTCCGGCCACGTTGATGTCCGCGACAAAGGCGACAGGGCCGGCCTGGAGACAGGTTCCCTGAGGGTTCCAGGGGGAAGGCCTCGGAAGGGGGTGAGGGAAAACGTCGAGCCGGTCGTCGTACTCTACGGGATCGAGGAGGTCCCGTTCTTTCCCGTTGACCTCGATCCTCCCGACCTCTGTGTGAGGGATACCCAACGTTTCGACGAGATCTTTTGCAGCCCGCGGGAAAGCCCTCCTTGGCGGCCTGGACGCCCTGGTATCGACCAGTTCTGAAAGGACTCCGTGAAAGCGGATTTCCGGCATGTCCCGCAACCTCCTCTCTTGTCCAGGCCCCGGCAGGGTGGGAAAATGACCCCATGAACGAAAAACCAGCCCAGGACGAAGCCCTGCAGGGAGAAATCGAGAGAATCACCTACCGCAACGAGCAAACGGGCTATTCCGTGGTGAGGTTGAAGGTCCCGGGATCCGCCCGTTCCGTCACTGTCGTCGGGATCCTTCCCGTGGCCGCGGTCGGCGAAGCGCTTCACCTCTCAGGCGAATGGGTTCTTCACCCGCGCTTCGGGAGGCAGTTTCACGCCAAGTCCTGTCGTCCGTCGGTTCCCGTTACCGTCGCCGGAATCGAAAGGTACCTCGGAAGCGGCGTGATCAAGGGAGTGGGGCCCGCTACCGCCAGGAGGATCGTACAGGCTTTCGGCGAAAAGGCCCTCGAGGTCCTGGACCTTGAGCCCGAGAACCTGGCCCGGGTGGAAGGGATCGGCAAGGCTCGCCTCGACGTGATCAAGGCCGGTTGGAAAGCCAGGAGCGCTGCCAGGCAAATCCTTCTTTTCCTTTACTCTTTAGGCGTCACCGCGGGGCTTGCGGAGAAGATCCAGCGCCGCTACGGAGATCGGACGGTGGAATCCATCAGGGAGAACCCCTACCGGCTTGCCGAAGAAGTTTGGGGTATCGGGTTTCTCACGGCCGACCGCATCGCCTCCCAAATGGGTTTTGCGCCGGACTCCCCTTTCAGGGTGGACGCGGCAATCGCTCACACCCTTCGGGCGCTGTCGGAGTCGGGGCATCTTTTCTGCCCCCTTCCCGACCTGCTCTCGAAGGTATCCGGGATGATCGGGGTAGAACCAGGCATCATCGCCGAAGGAATAGAGCGGGGAACCTCCGGGGGGAACCTCGTCATAGAACCGGAGGCCGGCGAGGAAGCCGTCTACCTCGCTCCATTTTACAGGGCGGAACTCCAGGTGGCATTGAGGCTGAAAGCCCTTCTTGCCTCGCCTCCCTGGCAGCCTGGGCCAGGCACGGACGTCGAGGCTTTTGCCCGCGATTACCCCGTTCGCCTTTCCGAAAAGCAGGTGGAAGCCCTTCGTCTCACGCTGGTCAGGAAAATCCTCATCATTACGGGCGGGCCGGGGACAGGGAAGACTACCCTCGTCAAGGCCATCCTGAGGCTCCATGGCGGCAGCAGGAAACGGATCGAGCTTGCCGCGCCGACGGGGAGGGCTGCCAAGCGTCTCCAGGAGACGACGGGGCAAAATGCCCGCACGGTTCATCGCCTGCTTGAGTATCGGGTGCAGGACGGGTCTTTTGCCCGCAACCGGGAAAATCCCCTCGATTGCGACCTTCTCGTCGTCGACGAGGTTTCGATGCTCGATATGCAGATGGCGGCTTGCCTGTTGGAAGCCGTTCCGGAAAAAGCCGCCCTCATCATGGTCGGAGACGCGGACCAACTGCCTTCCGTAGGCCCGGGCAACGTCCTCAGGGAATGCATCGTTTCCGGGGTTGTCCCGCTCGTGGAGCTCAACGAGATTTTCCGGCAAAGCGCGGAAAGCCTAATCATCGTCAATGCCCACCGTGTCAGGAACGGCCTTATGCCCCTGCTTGCGGGGGAAGCGAAAAACCGCAGGGGATTCCATTTCATCGCAGAAGAGGACCCGGTAAAGGTGGCCGACAAGGTATGCCAACTCGTGACGGAGATCCTGCCGGATCGTTTCGGTCTTGACCCGCTGGAGTCGATCCAGGTCCTGTCCCCCATGCACAAAGGCGAAGCCGGGGCGCTCGCGCTCAACGAACGCCTGCAGGAGGCCCTCAACGGTTCCTCTTCGGGGCTGCACAGGGGCGGTAAGCTTTTCAGGGTCGGGGACAGGGTGATGCAGGTGAAAAACGACTACGATAAGGAAGTGTTCAACGGAGACATCGGCAGGATCGTCGGTATCGACGAGGAGGGACAGGCCGTATCGATCGGCTTTGACGGGAGGGTAATCCCCTACGAGTTCGCCGACCTGGACCAGGTTAATCCCGCTTACGCGATCACCGTGCACAAATCCCAGGGGTCTGAGTACCCGGCCGTCGTGATGCCGCTGACGACCCAGCACTACATGATGTTGCAGCGAAACCTGTTCTACACGGCCCTGACCAGGGCGAAGAGCCTTGCCGTCGTGGTCGGGACGAAAAAAGCCATGGCGATCGCGGTCAGGAACGACAAGGTACAGCATCGCTGCACCAGGCTCGCGGTGAGGCTACAAAAACCGTGATCGGGAAACTCAGGACAGCTCGGCCAGGTCGGAAGGAGAAATGGAAAGGGCAAGCCTCCAGCTTCCGCGGCCTTCCCGCTCCAGGCATAGAAGGCCTCCGGGCGGGAGGGTAAAGATTTCCGGGTCGGCTTTGCCGCAAAGAAGCTGAGCCGCCAGCCTAGGCAGGAAAGGAGAATGTCCCGCGACCAGCAGGTCGGAGGAAAATAAGCCCAGTTCTTCCGCGAACGGCTCGGGGTTGTCCTTGGGGGCGAGCCCCTTTCTCTGCTCGATTTTTTCCTTCTGCCCCATTTCCTGGAGAAGCCGTTCGGCCGTTTGCCTGGCCCTGAGTTTTTCGCTGCAAATCACAATGCGGGGTTTCGCACCGATCTCTTTCAGGAAATGGCCCGTCAGCGCGATTTCCTGGACGCCGCGCTGCGAAAGAGGCCTTTCGGGATCCACCGCCTCGTCCAGGGCCTCCCCGTGACGCACAAGGTACAGTCGCATGGAAATCCCCCCGATCCTGTCCGGCTCGATCTTCTGGCGGCCGGTTTTCATGACCACCGCAGCTTGTTGTGTTCCTGGACAAAAGCTTCCACTTTACGGTATTCTTCATGCTCCCGTTCGATCTCGGCCTGTCGCTCGTCCAGATTGCTTTCCAGGGTCTGCCTGAGGTTTTCGTTGAAATCCTTCGCGTCCCTGTTGATCAAGTCAGTGTAGCGGGACAGCGCTTCCACTTCGCTTTTGACCCTTTCCGCGGCGTTGTCGATCGGGATGGGCAGAACCACGTAGCCGTCCGCCAACTCTCCTGCGGGAACCGAACCTTCAGTCACGGCAGGGATGTAGTCGAACAGGGAGTCAGGCCCCGTGTAAGGGATCGAGATGAGGATATGGTTCTTGTAGACCGGGACCGGACGGCCGTTTTTCTCGTAGCGTGAGACCTCGAGTTTCTTCATTTCCGACATCTTCATCCTTTTCAGGTCGAGGTCGATCAACCCGAGACTGTACCTTCTGTAGAGCGTCTCGATGGTTCTCTGCCGGCCGATTTCGACGACGTCGGGGAGTTCGAGTTTCTTGACGTCGTTTTCAATTTCCCCGAGGATCATCGTGAAACGGTCCTGGATCGTTTTTTCAGAGAAGAAAGGCTTCATCGGTCTTCCCCTTTCAAGGAGAGGTCTGTTGAAAGATTAGCACAAGGCTGCACCGGACGGTAGAAAAACGCAGCCCCTTCAAGACGGGGCTGCGTAGGAGAACATCGGTGGCGGAGGCGTGTGGGAATCGAACCCACCGAGGCGGCCGCTCAGCCACCCCCACCGGGTTTGAAGCCCGGGGTCATCACCAGACAGCACTCGCCTCCACGCCGCATCGCCTATTTTAGGGAATGGGCTGTTTCCTGTCCAGAGAGGGCAAGGATTTACTCTCCTAGAGGGGGTCCCGCAGGAGTCTGGCTTTTCCCCTGACACGCGTCAGGGCGTTTTCCACCTTTTTCGGGGGCCATCCGAGTATTTCCGCAGCCCCGGTACCGGAACCCGTGTAAAGGTACGCATCCATGCAGGCCAGTTCGAACGGGCTTAGAAGATTGAAAAGCGAGGTCCTCGCATTCGCCAGGTCGATCCCATCATCGGGCTGCTCCTCGACCGCAATCTCGTCCATTTCCTCTTCGGGCATGGTGAAACAGGGCCGGATGCGCCTAAGGTAGGAGATCATGCGGTTGCGGGCGCATCTCCTCGCGAAGGGGACGAACGGCCCCCTTGAGGGGTCGTAGAGGGAGAAAGAAAGAATCAGCGCAAGCAGGCCTTCCTGGACGAGATCTTCCCTTAGTTGAGGATCCGAAGGAGATAGGGCGCGCGCGATTTTCCTCACAAGGGGCGTCATCTCGAGAAGAACCTCTTCGGGCACGGAGGGATCCAGGCAGGATTCCCCCCTTTCGTTTCGTTGTTCACTCGACGGTTTCATGGATAAGCGGCGGAGGTGCCGCCTCCGGGGCTACCGTAAACGACTCGGCGAGAAGCCGGGTTGCAGTTTCTGCGGCCTCGCCGCCTCTATGGTAAAGCGCCAGGACGGGTGTACCGGGCGAGACTTCGTCACCGATTCTCGCAAGGATTTCCACCGCTACCCCAGGATCGATCGCGTCCTCTTTCCGCTGGCGTCCCCCCCCGACGTAACGCAGGGCTGTCCCGATACGATCCGTTTCAAAAGAGGCTAGCTTCCCTTTCACCCCTGAGCGGACAAGGGTCGTTTCCGGCGATAGCGGGAGTTCCTTTTCAGGCGACTCGAGGCAGGTCGTGCTCCCCCCCTGTGCTTCAAGGAGAATCCGGAAACGTTCGAGGGCTTTCCCGGAAGCCAGGGCCTCCCTGCAGGACTTTTCCCCTTCGCTCCGGCAGCCCGTGCCCCCTGCGAGGTACACCATCGCCCCGCCCAGCGAGACGCAAAGGGATGTCGTATCCGTGGGCCCCGAGCCTCGCAACACCTCGATGGCTTCCCGGACCTCCGCCGCGTTCCCGACCCAGCGGCCAAGAGGCTGCCCCATCCCGGAGATCACGGCCAGGCTTTTCCTTCCGAGGGCCTTCGAAAGGTCCACGAGCTGGCGTGCCAGCGCTCGCGCTCCGTCCAGGTCCCTCATGAAGGCTCCGCTGCCCGACTTGACGTCGAAAACGAACGAGCGGCTGCCCCCGGCCAGTTTCTTGCTCAGGATACTGCTGGCGATCAGGGGGATGGAGGGGATCGTTCCGGTCACGTCCCGAAGTTCGTAGAAGCGCTTCTCCGCAGGAGCCAGGTCCCCGGAATGGCCGCTTATGGCGCAGCCGATCCTCTTTACCTGGTCGACGAAGCCCTCCATCGATAGGTGTGCGTTGAAACCGGGTATACTTTCGAGTTTGTCGACGGTTCCCCCGGTGAAACCGAGTCCCCGGCCGCTCAGCTTGGCGACCGGAACGCCGCAGGCGGCAACGAGGGGAACCAGCACAAGGCTGGTCTTGTCGCCCACTCCCCCGGTGCTGTGCTTGTCGACGCAGTCCAGCCCTTCGGGAAATTCCACGACCTTGCCGGAATTGGCCAGGGCCACGGTGAAAGCGACCAGCTCGGTCTTGTCCAGGCCGCGAAGGAAAGCGGCCATGAGCCAGGAGGAAGCCTGGTAGTCCGGTATGCCGCCCTTCTGGAAGGACTCTACGAAGGCCTGCAGTTCTTCCGGTTCGTGGGTTCGCCCGTCCCTCTTCTCCTCGATGAAACGGACAGCGTCAAACACGGGATTCCTCCAGTCTCGAGACAAGGCCCTCGATCAGGCGGCCAAGCGAAGCGGAAGCCTTTTCCATCTCCGCGAGCACTTCCTGGTGCGTAAGGACCTGTCCCGTCATCCCCGCTGCAGCGTTCGCGACGCATGAAACCGCGCATGTGCGCATGCCCATGTGCCGGGCTACGATGACCTCCGGGACCGTGGACATGCCCACCAGGTCCGCACCCATCACGCGGGCCATGCGTATCTCCGCCGGTGTTTCGAATGACGGGCCGGTGAAGGCGATGTAGGTGCCCCTCTTTAGGAGGATTCCTTTTTCTTTCGCCGAGTCTTCGGCCAACAGCAGAAGTTCCTGGTCGTAAGCCTGGACCATGTCCGGGAATCGCGGTCCCCATTCTTCCCGGTTCGATCCTATGAGGGGGTTGGTCCCCAGGAAATTGATGTGGTCCTGGATCAGTACAAGGTCGCCGGATCGAAAACCGTGATGAACCCCGCCGGAGGCGTTCGTGGGAATGTAAAAGGGGATCCCCCACGCACCGAAGACCCTGGCGGGAAAGGTCACCTCGTCCATCGAATAGCCTTCGTAATAGTGGACACGTCCCTGCTGGATCACCACCGGGCGGCCTGACAGGCGGCCGAAGACAAGCCTGGCGGCGTGACCCGGAGCGGTGGAATCGGGCCAATGAGGGATCTCCCGGAAGGTAAAAACCCTGGGGTTGTCGATGCGGTCTGCCAGGTTCCCAAGTCCGGAACCGAGCACGATGGCCGCCAGCGGGCGTTCGGGTACCCTCTCAACAAGCCATTCCAGCGCATCGAGGACATGCCCGGACAGGTCCTTTTTCATTTTCCTTCCCCCTTCATGAGGCATTCATGCCCTTGGGTGGCAGCGGTCGTAGATGTCCCTGAGTTCGACGTCGAAATGGGTATAACGTTCGGTCGTGCCTATCGAAGAGTGCCCCAGGAGTTCCTGGAGTGTGCGCAGGTCCATTCCCCTCCTGAGTAGATGCGTCGCGAAGGAGTGACGCAGCACGTGTGGGTGTAGGCGGGACAGGGGGATACCGGCCTTGTGCCCTCTCTTCTGGACGATGCGCCAGAGATCTTCTCTTCGAAGGTGTTTTCCCGAACGGGAAACGAAAAGCCTGTCATCCTTCGGCCTGAGCCCGGGTCTTGTCTCCTCGACGTATCGCTGGAGGACCTGGCGGCTTTTCCCGACCAGGGGGACGATCCGTTCCTTGTCCCCTTTTCCCGTTACCCGGATGATTCCACCCGCGAAATCGACGTCGGCAGTGCTCAGAGCGCAAGCCTCGCTGGCGCGCAGGCCGCAACCGTATACGGTTTCGAGGAGGGTCCTGTCCCTCCGGTCCAGAAGGGAAGGACCGAGACAGGCCTGGATGATCCTTTCGATCTCCCCTTCACCAAGGATTTGAGGGAGTTTCCTCTCTTTCGCAGGCAGGGGGAGCCTTTCCGGGCCGGGCGGGCGAAGTCCTTCCTCCTCGAGGTATCTTTTCCACGTGCGGAGGCATGCGGCATGGCGCTGAAGGGTGCTCTTGCTGCGCGGGAGCGAGGCGAGGTGGCGCAGGTAGCGGGCCAGGAGGGCGGAATCGGGGACATCCTCTTCGATGCCGGCCTTCCGCGCGAAGGAAAACCAACTTTTCATGTCGGCCTTGTAGGAAGCCACCGTATTGGGACTGGCTCCCCGCTCGAACTCCAGGTATTCGCAAAAGGCCTTGAGACGGGCTTCATCTTCTTCTTTCAAAGCCGATCCTCCCGACGAAAAAAGGGCAGGCGGTCAGGCCGCCTGCCCAAAGTAAAGCAGAAACTTCATTTTTTGGCGAGATACCAGGCCAGGGCTGCGGCCGTTTTCGCATCCCTGATTTGACCTGAAGCGAGAAGGCCGCGGATTTGTTCCCTTTCGACCCTCACTACGTCGATGAACTCGTCATCGTCCGGTTCCAGGGCAGATTCGACAAGCCCCGTCGCGTAAAAGACCGTCAACTCCTCGTCGCTGAATCCCGGGGAAGTGAAAAAGGTCCCCCACTCCTCCATCTCGGTCGCATCGTAACCGACCTCTTCCTGGAGTTCCCGTCGTGCCGCTTCGATAGGGGATTCGCCCGGATTCAGGATGCCTGCAGGGATTTCGAGGATTTCCTGCCGTATCGCGTCTCTGTATTGGCGGATCAGCAGGACCGAACCGTCCTCGAGCACGGGCAGCATTCCGACCGCCGGCCTGTGTTCTACGATCTCCCGCATGGCGACGCGGCCCGTCGGCAACTGCACCTTGTCCAGGCGCAGTCTCAGGATTTGCCCTTCGTAAATATTCCTGCTTTCCTGGACGGTCCAGTCCCGGTCCATAAGTTTCCTACTTGCCGAGGGCTTTGCGAGCGATCTCGACACCCCTGTCGAAAGCGGTCATGTTGATTTCCAGGAGAGCCGCCTTTTTCTTGCCCATGAGTTCCGCAAGTGTGGACTTGCAGCCCTCCACGCTCACCAGGTCCGAGGATGCGGCAAGGGCCCCCAGGGTGATGACGTTGGCCACCTTTTCGTTGCCCAGTTCGAGAGCGACCGTGTTACAGGGGACGGCAACGACCGTGATGTCCTTCCTCTGGTTCGGGTAAGAGACCAGGTCCGAGTTGTAAAGCAGGACCCCTCCCGACTTCAGGTCTTCCTCGAACTTGGAAAGCGAAGGCTGGTTCATGATGACAAGGCAATCAGGATGGTTGACGACCGGTGAACCGATTTCCTCCTCGCTGATGGCGACGCTGCAGTTTGCCGTGCCGCCTCGCATCTCCGGTCCGTAGGAAGGGATCCAGGTGACGAATTTCCCCTCTTTCATGGCCGCATGGGCGACGATCTGGCCCAGGAGAAGCACACCCTGGCCGCCAAAGCCGGCTGCGATCAGGCCGCGTAGAAACTTTGCCATCGTTCTTCTCCCCCTTTTATTCGGGCGTCTTGAACTCGCCCAGCGGGAACTCTGGAATCATGTGCTCCTCGAGCCAGTTGGTCGCGTCGACCGGGCGAAGCCCCCAGTTTGTCGGGCAAGTGGAAAGGATCTCCACGAAGGAGAAGCCTTTCCCGTCGAGTTGCGTCTGGAATGCCTTCTTCAGGGCTTCTTTGGCCTTGATGGTGTATTTCGGCTTGGCGACGCTCACGCGGGCGATATACGCAGGTGCCTGGAGTGTCGAGAGCATCTCGCACATGCGGATGGGGTACCCGGCAAGCTTGGGGTCCCGTCCAAGGGGGCAGGTGGTAGCTTTCTGTCCCACGAGCGTCGTGGGGGCCATTTGCCCGCCGGTCATGCCGTAAATGGCGTTGTTGATGAAGACCACTGTGATGTGTTCCCCGCGGTTTGCAGCGTGCACGATCTCCGCCATCCCGATGGAGGCGAGGTCGCCGTCTCCCTGGTAGGAGAAGACGACATGCTCGGGGAGTAGGCGCTTGCAGGCCGAGGCGACAGCCGGGGCACGGCCGTGCGCCGCTTCGTAGGAATCGACGTCGATGTAGTTGTAGAGGAAAACGGAACAGCCGACCGGCGCCACGGCGACGGTCCTTTCCTGGATCCCCAGTTCGTCGATGATTTCCGCCACAAGGCGGTGGGCGACCCCGTGAGTGCATCCGGGGCAATAATGGGTTACGACGTCCACCAGGCTTTTCGGCCTTTCGAAAATCTTCGTCTCGTTCATCTTTCGGTCCCCCCTATCGCCCCAGGGCCTTGCGGACCTGGTCCTTGATCTCTTCGACCGAAGGCGTCATGCCGCCGACCCGTCCGTACATGGAAACGGGCATGTCCTTGCCGACGCCGAGGCGGATGTCCTCGACCATTTGGCCGCAGCTCATTTCGACGGTCAGGATCTTCCCGATCGATTTCGGCAAAGCTTCGAGCGGGTCGTAGGGGAACGGGAAGAGGCTGATCGGGCGGAAGAGTCCTACCTTCAGCCCCTCGGCCCGCAGTTCGTTGATCGCGGTCCTGGCAATGCGAGCCACGGTTCCGTAGGCGGCGATCAGGAGTTCTGCGTCATCCCAGAGGTAGGTCTCGTACCGCTTCTCGTTCTTCACCATTTCCGCGTACTTGGCCTGGAGCTTCCAGTTGTGTTCCTCGAGTTCCTCGGGGTCCAGGTAGAGGCTTTTGACGAGGGCGCGGCTGCCGCGCTGCTTCATGTAGCCGACGGCCCAGCCGGCCGGGTCGGGGAGGCTTTCGTCCCTGGGGGTTTCCTTGAACTCGACGGCTTCCATCATCTGTCCCATGAAGCCGTCAGCCAGGATCATGACAGGGTTCCGGTATTTCTCTGCCAGGTCGAAGGCCAGTGTCGTGAGGTCCACCGCTTCCTGGACGGTGCTTGGCGCCAGCACCAGGAGCCTGTAATCCCCGTGTCCGCCCCCTCTCGTCGCCTGGAAGTAGTCCGACTGGGAGGGCAGGATACCGCCGAGGCCGGGTCCCCCGCGCATGACGTTCATCAGGACGCAGGGCAGCTCCGCTCCCGCGATGTAGCTGATTCCCTCGGACATCAGCGAAATCCCGGGGCTCGAAGAGGAAGTCATGACCCTCTTGCCGGTTCCGGCTGCCCCGAAGATCATGTTGATCGCCGCAAGCTCGCTCTCGGCCTGAAGATAGACACCGCCGATTTCCGGCAGTTTCTTAGACATGTACTCGGGGATTTCGTTCTGGGGCGTGATGGGGTATCCGAAGAAATACTTGCAGCCTGCGTGAATCGCCGCTTCAGCCAGGGCCTCGTTGCCTTTCATCAGGAACCGCTTGCCCATCATCCGTCACCTCGCTCTAGGCGTTGCAGGCCTTGTCGTCTTCCAGGCGGAAGACTTCCAGGACCACGTCCGGACAGGTGATCGCGCACATCCTGCAGGCGATGCACCCTTCCTTGAACTGCTCCACAGGCCGGTAACCCTTGCTGTTGATCTTGTCGGAGATTCGGAGGACCTTCATAGGACAAGCCGCAACGCAAAGACCGCAGCTTTTGCATCGTTCCTCGTTCACTCCGACGCGTCCCTTTGCCATCAGTTGCCACCCCTCTCCCAAGGTAATAGGATGTATCTGGATACCGGCCACAGGGTAACGTCCTCTCCCGTGAACCGAAGTTCCGCTTCTTCCATGGCATCTCTCGGGACCCCCGCGAACAGCACAGGCAGTTCCATCCGCAGGGCGGCCTCGAGTGCCGTCCTGTAACCCGAGTAAACGTCTTCCACCGTTGTTTCCGCCATGTAATGGGAGTTGCTGATGATGCCGGACACCTTCAGGCCGCTTACTCTCTCGATCGAGCGGATCATGGCCTCGATCCCTTCGGGGGTTGACGTCTGCGGGCGAAAGGCGTTGACGACCGCGATGAGGTTGTAGCCGGTTTTTTGCATGCGAGGGGCGAACTGCGTCAGGGCCATTGCCCCCCTGGGGTCGCCGCCGATATCGATGAGCAGCCTGCCGGCTGTGCCGAAAGCGCGGTCGACCTCGGGGGAGATGGAAGGGATATCCGACCACCTGGTTCCGCTGAAGGGAAGGACGACTTTGAGCCCCATGCGCTCGAGGAGTGTCGAGACTTCCCGTATGCAGAAGTACGGGTTGATGATGTCCACGTCGGCGACGGTGACATCCTCCTCCCGCTCCCGGAAAGCCTCCGCCAGGTTGAGCAGCCATTCCGACTTGCCCGAACCCAACGCGCCCACCACGGCGATGGCTTTTTCCCAGCCGAAGCGTTCGAGATAACCCGAAAGCCCTTTCGATGGGGTTTTAGCCGTCATTCGAAAACGTCTCCTTGCCTGATCCTGCTTCCCCTGGCCCAGTCCTTGCCGCTCGCAGGGTTCCTTCCTTCCGGCTGGACCTCCAGGAGGAACACGGCCCCTTGCGAGCAGGCTACCAGCGGCACATCTCCCTCCAGGCGCACCACGCTTCCCGGCTGAGCGAAGGTTCCTTCCACAGGGAGCGTTTTCCAGACTTTCAGCCGTCTTCCCTGGCAGAGGCAGTAAGCCCCCGGCGAGGGATTGAGTGCCCTGACGAGGTTGTGGATCCTTTCACCGGTTTTGTTCCAGTCTATGCGTTCTTCGGGCTTGTCAAGTTTTGGGGCTTTCGTGGCGGCCTGGTGATCCTGCGCAATGTATTCTGCATAACCTCCACAAAGACATTTTAAGCTTTTTAAGAAAATCTGGCTACCCTCCCGGGCTAATCTTTCAGTCAATTCTCCGGCTGTCGTGTCCGGGCCAACCTGCGTCAGGCTTCGGGCAAGGATGGGCCCCGCGTCCATCGATTCGACGAGACGAAAAACGGTGACGCCGGTTGTGGTCCTGCCGTCCATCAGGGCTCTCTGGATGGGGGCCGCCCCCCGGTATTCCGGCAAAAGGGAGGGGTGAATGTTGAAACAGCCAAGTCTCGGTCCGTTCAGGAGAGGTTCCCTTATCAGGCTTGAGAAGTCTATGACGAGGGCAAGGTCCGGGGGAGCGTTTTCCAGTTCTTCCAGGAGGGCGGGTTCTGAAGATGGTTTAGCGGAGTGGATGGGCTGGTAGCCAAAAAGCCGGGCTTCCTCTTCCAGAGGGGTGGCTCTTAGCTTGTTCCCTCTCCCAGCAGGCCTGGGGGGAAGCGTGATCACTTTTTCGAAACGAATTTGCGCCGCTATCTCCCGGAAACAAAGGGCCGCAAAAATCCCGGAACCGAAAAACCAGGTTTTCAACGGTCCTTCCTCTCTTCCCTTGCCCGCTTCAGGAGTTTTTTCCGGACGATTTCCCTTTTCAGGGGGCTGAGATGGTCGATCAGGAGGCGGCCTTCGAGATGGTCGATCTCGTGGCAGAGCGCCCTGGCCAGGAATCCTTCAGCTTCGATGGACAGCGGGCTGCCTTTTTCGTCCTGGGCTTCGATCCTGACCTTCATCGGCCTGCGGACCTTTTCGAAAATGCCCGGGAAGCTCAGGCATCCTTCGTCCCCCACTTGCTCCCCTTCTTCCTGGACGATGCGCGGGTTGACGAGGATGAGGCGGTTTTCCTTCCAGGAAATGACGCAGACGCGAAGGCTGACGCCAACCTGTGTAGCGGCGAGGCCCACTCCGTCGAAGGCCAGCATCGTCTCCCACAGGTCGCGGATGAAAACCTCGAGGTCTCGGTCGAAGGTCGTGACATCCTTTGCCGCCCTCCTGAGGGAAGGTTCGGGAAACACGCGAATCTCGAGCAGGCTCATCAAACCACCTCACTCAACAGTTTCACGCCGGTCATGCAGGGCATGACCGGCGTATTACAAACATTATAGGACTTTTATGGCCTATGCGTCGAGCATGTTCTTCAGAACGTCCCCTATCGTCACGGAGGTGTCGTCAGGCTGGTAGGCAGGCTCGTGGGACTTCCGGGATTCCTGGCTTCGCCTGGGGCGGGAATCGTCCCGGCTCTTCCTTTCCTCGTCCCGGTTCTTTCGCTCCTTTTCATCCTCGATTGCGCTTAGGCTGAGACGGATGCGACGTTCGGCCGGGTTGATCTCGAGGATGCGGGCGATGACTTCCTGGCCTTCCTGGAGCACGTCACCGGGTTTTTCCACGCGCTGGCGACTCAGCTGGGAGATGTGGATCAGGCCCTCAACGCCCTCCTCCAGCTGCACGAAAGCTCCAAAATCCGCGAGGCGGACGACCTTGACGGGGATGTCCTGCCGCGGCTGGAACCGCTCCTCCACACCGTTCCACGGGTCGTTGAGCTGCTTGTAGCCGAGCCCGATCCGTTTCCTGTCGGTATCGATCTCGAGCACTTGCACGTCGACCTGCTGGCCCTTCCTCAGGACTTCCTTGGGGTGCTTGATACGGTGCCAGCTCAGGTCTCCGATGTGGATGAGCCCCTCGATCCCGGGCTCGATCTCCACGAAGGCCCCGAAATCGGTTAGGTTTGTCACCGCCCCTGTCGTCTTGTCGCCCACATGCCACCGTTCAGACACCGTTTCCCACGGATCCTGGAGCGTCTGCCTGATGCTGAGGGAGATCCGGTTCGTTTCCCTGTCCAGCCCGAGCACCTTGACCTTGATGGCGTCCCCGCGTTTGTACTGCTCCCGCGGCTTCGCGTTTCGCTGCCAGGCGATCTCGCTGATGTGGACCAGGCCTTCCATATCGTTCCCCAGCGAGACGAAAACCCCGAAGGAAGTGATGCTGCTGACCGTCCCGTCGACGATGTCCCCTTCGTGGATCCTGGAATAGAAATCTTCCCGCTGCGCTTCGGTTTCCTTCTCTACGAGTTCACGCCTGGAAAGAACAAGGCGTCTCTTGCCCCGTTCCTTTTCAAGGACCTTTACGTTGAAGGTCTCGCCCACGAAGCGACCGGGGTTGACTCCCCTGCCCTCCTGGGCCAGGTGGCTGATGGGAATGAATCCCTCTATGCCGCAGCAGTCCACGATAAGGCCGCCCTTGATCTTCCTCAGCCCCGTGACCGAAAGGACCTCTTTCTCCGAGGATTCCTTCTCGATGCGGCTCCAACGCTCGTCGAATTCGGGCCTCCAGCGGCTAACCAAGAGCTGGGCCTCTTCCCCCTGTCCCACGTTGACGACCTGGACGCGGACCTTGTCCCCTTTCTGCGGTTCTGCGGGCTGGTCCACGAGAACCCGGTGGGTCCACTCGGATCGGGGCAGGAATCCCTCGCACTTGTAGTTGACGTTTACCAGCCAACCCGTTTCCGTCGAGCCGACGATCTCACCGTCAACGACTTTCCCCTTGTGAATCTCCTCACTGAGGTAGCCGTCATACATGCTTTCCATGCTTTCCTTGTTGATATCGTTCATGTCCTGGTTCGCGTTCAAGATTTCCTCAACCATTCAATCCATCCCCCTTGGCGACCGTGCGCTCTCGAGTGTTGAAATCAGTTGCGTTATCAGCCGTTCCGGCGTACTTGCGCCGGCGGCTATCCCGATATGTTCCTTTCCCTCCAGCCACCTCCTTTCCAGTTCCTGCGCGTGTTCCAGCCATAATGTGGGAACTCCTGCTTCCCTGGCTATTTCCGCAAGTTTTCCGGTATTTGCGCTGTTCCTGCCTCCGACGACGATCATCCCTTCCACGCGGGGGGCAAGTTCACCGACTGCTTTCTGTCGTTCCAGGGTGGCCCCGCAGATCGTATTGAAGACCCGCAGCTCCTCCGCGTGAGGCAGGAAAGCCTTGACAACCCTTTCGAGCAGCGCTTCCTTCTGGGTTGTCTGGCAGACGATGCCGATCTTCCGGAACCGCTCTTCGGTACCGATATCCGGGCACCTTCCAAGAACCGAGGCATCCTCGCCCGCAAATCCCATGATACCGCCGACTTCTGGATGCGCAGCGTCCCCTACGACGAGAACCCGGTAGCCTTCCTGCTTCAGCAGGGAGGCCTTTTCCTGGACGTTCCTTACAAAGGGGCATGTCCCGTCCACCAAGGAGGTGGTCCGGCGTGCAAGGCGATCACGTATCGCCGGGGAGACTCCATGGGCCCGGATGAAGGCGGTTTGGCCTCGGGGAACCTCTTCAGGGTGCTCCACGACGACCAGGCCTAGTTTTTCGAGTCGTTCGATCTCCTGGGGATTGTGGATGGGGCTTCCTAGACCGTAGACCTTGTTTGTGTTGGAGAGGGCCTTCTCAAGTTCTGCGATGGCCCTCCGTACCCCGAAGCAGAGGCCCGTGGGCCTCGCTACCGTTACTTTCAACTCCGACCGCCTCGCAAATGCTCCCCTATTTTCACCCGGATGCCGTTCCGCAGCGACTCTTGTCCGGAACGAGCCATATCATACCACACGGCGGGTTCAAACTTGGAAAACCAGGTCATCTGCCTCCGGGCGAAGGCACAGGTGGCCTTGACATATCTTTCCATGGCTTCATCCAGTGAAATACGGTTCTTGTGAAAGGCTACGAGATCCCTGTACCCGAGGCCCTGCATGCACGGGTACCTCTCATCGATGCCCTCGGCCAAAAGGGAGGCCACTTCCTCGGGAAAACCTTCCTCGAATTGCCGGGCGGCTCGAAGGGCGATTCGTTTCCGGAGATCCTCCCTGTCCCGGGAAAGACCCACATAGAGGACATCGGCTTCCAGGCCCATCCGCCTGCGGCCGCGGAACACTTCCGATGGGGCTTCACCTGTAACGGCCAGGATTTCCATAGCCCTGACCAGCCGGACGGAGTCGTTCGGGTGGATCCTGCCGGCCGTCTCCGGATCTGCGGCCTGTAGGCGTTCGTGCATACGGAGGTTCCCTTCCCGTTGCAGGGCTGCCTCGAGTTCGGACCTGATTTCCGGTGCTGAAGCGATGTCCCCCGTCAGGAGGCCCGAAAACAACGCCCTGAAGTAGAAGGGCGTCCCTCCGGCAAGGAAAACGGTTTTTCCCCTTGAAAGGATTCCGGTGATCGCCGACGATGCGAACTCGACGAAACGGGATGCCGAAAAACGTTCCGTCGGTTCCGCCACGTCGATCAGGTGATGCGGAATCCTGGCCCGCTCGTCCCTTGTGGCCTTTGCGGTACCGATGTCCAGTTTCCGGTATACCTGGCGGGAATCGACCGAGATGATCTCTCCATCGAATTGTTCCGCGAGTTCGAGGCTGATGTCCGTCTTTCCGGAGGCGGTGGCCCCGATGACCGCTATCGCTTTCGGAGGGCGGGCGTTTTCCATCTCAGTCCTTCCTCCCGAAATGCCGTTTCAGCTGGAGCCCCGAGAGACGCAGAAGAGTGGGCCTGCCGTGGGGACAACGCTGCGGGACCCTCGCCGCGGCCAGCTGTCGCCAAAGCGCCAGGGCCTCCTCGCGGGAGAACCGGTCTCCGAGCTTGGCGGCTCCGTGGCAGGCTGCATAGGCCCAGCGGGTCGCCAGGCGTGTTTCGAGCGATTCTCCGGAATGTTCGTCCAGGGCGTCAAGAGCACCCCTCAAGAGATCTGCCGGTGAGACCTGCTCGAGGCCCCGGCAGGAGGGGACGGTTTGCAGGATGAGGCTTCCGTCCTCCTTCTCAGTAAAGGAAAAACCGATCCCGGACAGATCCCCCTGATGTTCAAGAGAACCGGCGGAAAGACTCGGGGAAAGTTCTTCACCCGGCACGAGTCCCTGCGAGGGAAGTCTGCCTGCAAGAGAGGCCCAAAGCCTGTCAAAGAGGACTCGTTCGTGTGCCGCATGGGGATCCATGATCACCAGGTCCTCCCCATGAGAGAAAACGAGAAACCCTTCCGAAAAGCAACCTAGATAGAAGGCTGCTCCCATATCTTCCGAGCCGGACGAGGCTTGGGCAAAGGGAGGGTTTTCTTCACCAGGTTCTGTCACCTGGGTTGGTGCGACAGGCGATCGGGGTTCCGCCGCACGGAAAGGGAACCGTGTTTCGGTCACGTTCCACGGGAACACCGGCGGTCCAGGTTCCGCTGCGCCAGTCAGAGGCAGGTCCGTCCCGCGGCCTCCCGCGGCTCTGGCTGCGCCCCTGACGGCTTCGAATATGGACCCGGGTTTGCGGAACCGGACTTCCGCCTTGGCCGGGTGAATGTTGACGTCGACCTCCCCGGGAGGGCATTCGACAAGGACGATCCAATCGCCTGAAACCTCTGCCCCCAGAGAGAAAAGGGCGGACCTGACGGTGGGTTCGACGACCCTCCGGCCGTTCACGAAGCTTAGTATCTCCGTCCGCTTTCCCGGCCTGCAGTTGGCGTTCCAGGTCTCGACCCTGACCGGTCCCTTTTCGTAAAGGGCTTGCTTTCCCGCAGGGTCTCCGAGGATAGACGACAGCGCCTCTTTCCTGCTCCCTCCCTCCCACCGGAAAAGGGTTTTCCCGTCGCCGACCAGCACGAAGGCTTTCTCCGGAGAGTAAATGGCAAAATCCTGTATCACCTTGAGAATTCTCCGCTGCTCCGCGGGGAACGCCTTGAGGAATTTCCGGCGTGCCGGCAGATTGAAGAAAAGGTCATCGACCTGCACCCTGGTTCCCTCGGATGTCTCGATCGCCCCTTCGGCGACCGTCCGTCCCCCTTCCACGCGGATAAAGGCTCCTTCGGGCACCCCGTGTTTCCGGCTCCTGATCTCGAAGCGGCTGACCGCGGCGATGCTTGCCAGGGCTTCGCCCCGGAACCCGAGTGTGGAAATCCGCTCGAGGTCGTCGATGCTTTCAAGCTTGCTCGTGGCGAAGCGCTCGACGGCCAGTGGCACCTCGCTTTGCTGTATCCCCGTGCCGTCGTCTTCCACGACGATGGAAAACGTCCCTCCCTGGACGATTTTCACCGTCACCCTCCCCGCCCCGGCGTCGAGGGCATTTTCCACGAGTTCCTTCACCACCGAGGCGGGCCGCTCGATCACTTCCCCGGCGGCGATACGGTGAGTCACGTCTTCGGGCAGTCTCCGGATCGGCATCAGGACATCACCTCCCTCGATCGTTCCCTCAGTCGGTAGAGCATTTCGAGTGCGGCCAGCGGACTCAGCCTGTCGGGCTCGAGTTGCGCGATTTCATCCAGCAGGGCGTCCTTGCCGGTCTGAAAGAGGCTGAGCTGGGCCGTACGGGGTTCGCCGGGCAGGGACGAGCCTTCCCGGACCTTGCCCTTAGGCTGGTTCTCGAAGCCCTCGAGGAGGGATTGGGCTCGTATGACGACGGATTCCGGGATCCCGGCGAGCCGGGCGACCTCGATGCCGTACGACCGGTCGGCAGGGCCTCGGGTGACCCTGTGGAGGAACCGGATCCCGCGATCCGACTCCTCCACCGCCATCGAAAGGTTCATGATCTCGGGGAATCGTGTTTCCAGGGCCGTCAGTTCATGGAAATGCGTTGCGAAGAGCACCAGGGGGCGGCAGTCTTCCTTGGCGTGCAGGTGTTCCAGGACTGCCCAGGCGATGCTCATTCCGTCATAGGTAGAGGTTCCGCGGCCCACCTCGTCCAGGACCACGAAACTGCGGTTCGTGAGGTTGTTCAGGATCTGTGCCGTTTCAAGCATCTCGACGAGGAAGGTGCTGCGCCCCAGGGCCAGCTCGTCGTGAGCTCCGATCCTGGTGAAAATCCTGTCCACCAGCCCTATTTCGGCATGGTCGGCCGGGACGAACCCCCCCATTTGGGCCATGACCACCAGCAGGGCGGCCATGCGGAGGTAGGTAGATTTTCCCGCCATGTTCGGGCCGGTCAGGATGGCGATCCGCTTTCCGTCGCGGTCCAGTTCCACGCTGTTCGGGGTGTAGGGGTCGTTGCCCAGGGTCAACTCCACCACCGGGTGGCGCCCGTTGGAAATCCTCAACAGGTCCTTGCGGTCGACGACGGGTCTTTCGTAGCGCCTTTCCCAGGCGACGTCCCCGAGGGACGCGAGGCAGTCGAGCTGGGCCAGTGCCTGCCCTGTCTTCTGGATGGGTCCCGCATGGGCAAGGACCCTTTCCCTGAGGGCGTCGTAAAGGATGCCCTCCCGGCGTTCCACTTCTTCCGATGCCCGGAGAATCTTTTCCTCGAACTCCTTCAGTTCGGGCGTCACGTACCTTTCGGCCGAGACCAGCGTCTGCCTGCGGATGTATTCCTCCGGCACCTTTTCCATCTGCGAGCGGGAAATCTCGATGTAATAACCGAAAACCCGGTTGTTCCCCACCTTGAGACCCGTTATCCCCGTCCTTTCGCGTTCCCTCATCGCGTAGTCCGCGATCCAATTCCCGGCTTCGGTCGAGAGCTTTCTCCACTCGTCCAGTTCCGGGTCCGCCCCGGGCCGGATGACTCCGCCGTCCCGCAGGTTCCTGTGTGGGTTCTCGGAAAGGTTTGAAGCAAGGTCGTCCCGGCAACCGGAAAGATCGGGGACGCCGTCGAGGAAGGGTTCTAGCGGGCTTCGCTCCAGCAGGGCGCGCAAGGGTGGGATTTCCGAGAGAGTGTCCCGGATCGCTGCAAGCTCCGGCGGAGATCCCAGGTTGAGGGATAGGCGGCCGATGGCCCTTTCCACGTCCCTGCAGCGCTGCAGGGAGTTGAAAAGGCGTCCCCTGGAGACGGCATCTTCCTTGAGCCAGCCGACGGCATCCTGCCGGGCCCGTATGACATCGATGTCGAGGAGCGGCTTGAGTATCCATTCGCGAAGTAGCCGTTTACCCATGGGGGTGCGGCAGCGGTTCAGGACATCGTAAAGGGACAGCGAATCCGAGTCCAGCAGTTCCAGGTTCTTCTGAGACTGGGCGTCGATGCGGAGGTTTTCCCCGATTGCCAGGGGGTAGACGCGAAGGACGTGGCGCGACATGCCGAACTGGGTTTCCTCGAAGTACCTTAGGACGGCCGCCGCCGGGCCGGCTGCGGGATCGCCGTCATCGATGCCGAACGCCTTAAGGCTAGGTACCGCCCAGCGTCGGCACAGCCATTCCGAGCCGGTTGCGGGGTCGAAAAGAGCCCTGTCCTTTTCGGACACGAGCAGGGAGGGTGGGAGCGTCTGGGCCAAAAGGCCGGCCAGCTTTTCGGGGCAAGGCTTCGGTACCAGGACCTCGAGAGGACTGAAGGCGGCCAGCAGGCCCGCCGCCCCTACCTGGTCGACCGTACCGGCTTCGAGGTGCCCCGACCCGGGGTTCAGGAGCGCGAGGGAAAAAGCCCCGTCGCGGTCCGAGAGAGCCGCGAGCCGGCCTTCTCCCTTGGCGTCCTCGGGGACGTAGGTTCCCGGGGTGACAAGCCGGACGACCCGTCTCTCCACGAGGCTCCTGCCGTCGGGTTCGGTCATCTGCTCGCAGATGGCGACTTTCTTCCCGGCTTTTACCAGCCGGTCGAGGTAGGGTTCGACGGCATGGTGGGGCACACCGGCCATGGGGACCTTTTTTTCTCCGTCCCTGGCTGTCAGGGCTATGTCGAGGAGCCTGGAGGCTTCCCTGGCGTCCTCGAAAAACATCTCGTAAAAATCCCCCATGCGGAAAAAGAGGAGGCAGTCCGGATAGGCCCTCTTCCAGGTAAAATACTGTTCCATCATGGGAGTCATGGACACGCCCTGTTCCTGGCTCATGCCATCTGTCCCCTCCGCCGGTCCAGGAAATCCTGCAGGAAGATGGCGGCCGCGATCTTGTCCACCTTGTTCCTTCTCTTCCTGGAGTCCATGTTGCCTTCGAACATGATCTGGTGTGCCCTGGTGGTCGTAAACCGCTCGTCCATGAATTCCACGGGCACCGGGGCGACCCTTTCGGAAATCAGGGCCGCCGTTTCGCGTATCCTGGCCGCCTCCGGGCCTTCATGCCCGGTCGTCCGGACAGGCAGGCCAATCACGACGAGGTCGACCGGGGCCGCCTCGTTCATCAGCCTTTGTAGTTGTTCGAGCCAGTCTCCGTCGACACGCCAGACGGCGATCCCCTGGGCGAACATGCCCAGGGGATCGGTCATGGCGACTCCTATGCGGACGGTTCCGAGATCAAGGCCGACAAGCCGTCCCATGAATCCTTCAGTGCTTCGCGAAAAGGTCCCGGATGGCTCCGTCCACGGCTTCGAGCGCTTCCCGGACTTTTTCGGGGTTCTTCCCCCCGGCCTGCGCGAGGTTGGGGCGGCCGCCCCCCGAACCACCCACGATCGGGGCGATGGCCCCGATGAGCTTGCCCGCGTGGAAACCCCTTCCGACGGCCGTTTCGTCACCCATGGCCATGAGGGAGACCTTTTCCCCCTCCACGGAGGCGAAAACGATCACTGCGCCCTGCAGCCGGCTCTTTACGGCGTCGGCGACCTGGCGCAGGAGTTCCATTCCTGCGCCTTCGAACGTTTTCGTAACGAGCGCAAAACCTTCGGCCTCGCGTGCGGAGTCGGCCATCTCCCGTGTCCCGGAAAGCAGGGCGGAAAGCCTCGCCTCGGTTGTTTCACGCCTCGCGGCCCCCAGTTCGTCGAGAAGCTGCCGGACGCGGACCGGAACCTGCTCCGGCTCGTGAACGCCGAGGCTTTCCCGTGCGCGGTCCATGGCTTCCTGGACTGCCCTCTGCGCGAGGTAGGCGGGCCGTCCGGCCTGGGCCGTGATCCTTCTCAGCCCGGACCCGATCCCCTCTTCCCGGACAATCCGGAAAAGCCCGATGTCACCCGTCGCATCGCAATGCGTGCCGCCGCACAGCTCAGTCGAAAACCCGGGTACGCGCACGACCCTGACCCGGTTTCCGTATTTTTCGCTGAACAAAGCCTTGGCCCCGAGTGATTTCGCCTCGTCGAGGCCGGTCTCCAGGGTTTCCAGCGGGATGTTGCGAAGGACCTGTTCGTTCACGATCTTCTCCACCTTTGCCAATTCGCCAGGGGCAACGGGGGAGAAATGCGTAAAGTCGAAACGGAGGACGTCCGGGCTGACGAGCGACCCTGCCTGGCGAACGTGTTCCCCAAGGACCTGGGTGAGCGCCTCGTGCAGGAGATGGGTGGCGGTATGGTGGCGCCGGATGTCCCAGCGCCGCTCGACGTCCACGTTCGCCTCGACGGGCGCGCCCCTTCGGAGCAGTCCTTCCCTCACGCGTACTTTCAGCACGGGAAGGTCTGCAGCCGGGCTGACGGTATCCAGCACCTCCGCCTTCACGATGTCGGACTTCAGCAGGCCGGTGTCCCCGACCTGTCCTCCCTTCTCCGCGTAGAACGGAGTACGGTCAAGGACGGCTTCGCCCTCTTCCCCGGCCTGGAGCTCGTCTACCTCCTGCCCGTCCCGGACCAGGGCGAGGACTTTCGATGCCGTCGATGTCACCGCGTATCCCTCGAAGGGTATGGCGCCGATTTTCTTGGCCAGTTCCGTATAGACGTTTCCCGAGAGGGACGAAGTCGTCATCTTGCTCGAGCTGCGGGCCCGTTCGCGCTGTGCTTCCATCGCGTTTTCGAAACCGCGCCTGTCCAGGCTGAAGCCGGAATCCTGGCAAATCTCCTCCGTCAGTTCCAGCGGGAACCCGTAGGTGTCGTAAAGCTCGAAGGCAAGGTCTCCGGGGAGGGTGGACTCCTTCCTCGCCGACAGGTTCTGGATCTCGGCCTCGATGAGGGCGGTTCCCTGCTCGAGTGTCTTTCCGAATTTCTCTTCCTCGAAGTCGATGACCTGTCGCACGGCGTTTTGCCTCTCGGGGATTTCCCGATAGTGGGAACCCATGACCTCGATCACGGTGGGAAGCAGGTCGGAAAGGAAGAGCCTTTGCATCCCGAGAAGGCGTCCCCACCGGACGGCCCTGCGAAGAAGGCGGCGCAGGACATATCCCCTCCCCTCGTTGGAGGGCAGTATTCCGTCTGCGATCATGAAGGAAATTGCCCTCAGGTGGTCCGAGATGACACGAACGGCCATATCCCCACGGGGGTTAGAACCGTAGTTGTGCCCGGTCATCTCGCAGGCCCGGCGAATGAGGGGAAGAAAGAGGTCCGTCTCGAAATCTGTCCGCGCTCCCTGGACGACCGAGGTCAGCCTTTCCAGCCCCATCCCCGTGTCGATGTTCTGCTTGGGAAGCGGCACCAGCCTTCCTTCTTCGTCCCGGTTGTACTGCATGAAGACGAGGTTCCATATCTCCAGGTAGCGGTCACAGTCGCATCCCACAGTGCATGTGGGTTTACCGCACGAAAATTCCGGTCCCTGGTCGTATATTATTTCAGAGCATGGCCCGCACGGACCGACAGGTCCGGCAGCCCAGAAATTATCATCCGCTCCGAGGCGTACTATCCTGTTTTCAGGAAGCCCTACTTTGTCCCGCCATATATCGTGTGCTTCATCATCGTCAAGATAGATCGTTGCATAAAGCCTGTCCGGTTCGAGTCCGACACGTTCTGTAAGGAATTCCCACGCCCATGGGATAATTTCCTCTTTAAAGTAATCTCCAAAACTGAAGTTTCCCAGCATCTCAAAAAATGTGTGGTGCCTCGCAGTGCGTCCGACATTTTCAATGTCGTTCGTCCTTACGCACTTCTGTGCCGTAGTAGCTCTTTTAACCTCAGGGGTCTTCAGTCCAAGGAAGTATTGTTTGAACGGGACCATTCCCGCAATTGTAAAAAGCAGCGTAGGATCATCCGGCACCAGTGAGAAACTGCGGTACCTTTTGCATCCCTTTTCCTCGAAATATGAAAGAAAGAGTTCCCTTAATTCTTTTCCGCTTCTGTATTGCATTTAAGCTGCCCCCTGTAATAAAAGATCAGAACAAAATTTCATATGCATAATAAATCCTGTCAGGCCTTAATATTTTTTGCACCAAATAATTATACGCGGATCTGGGGTGTTTGTGCCAGATCCACGT
>CAYRNZ010000012.1:0-49031 GCA_964425765.1 uncultured Synergistaceae bacterium | reverse complement strand
GCAGGCAGGGGATCACAAACCGGGGTCAGGTCTTGAAATCACGCATTTTGAAACCTGATGCGTGATTTCAAGACCTGACCCCGGTTCTCCGGTTCTCGCTATTCGGTTTCTCTGCCTGGAGGAGGGCAATGCAGGTCCCTCAGCAGGAGGGACAGGGTCAGTCTGAAGATGCCTCCCGGTTCTTTCAGGTCGGTTCCGCACAAGGCCCCGATCTTCTCCAGGCGGTAGGAAAGGGTGTTCCTGTGGATGCCCAGCCTTTCCGCGACCTCCCCGGGCCGGCATGGGGAGGCGAGCCATTGGCGGAGGGTTTCCTCCATTTCCTCGTTCCAGAGCGGCGAGTCGAAGAGGGGATCCAGGTTCCGGCCCACAGCCGCCTGGGCGCTCGCCCGGGTCAGTGAAAGCAGGAGTTCCTCCAGGACATAGTCCCTTATGTCGTGGATGCGGGTCTCGTTTCGCAGTTTTTTCCCGATGGTGATGGCCTTCCAGGCCCCCTGGAAGGAGTTCCGGTACTCTTCCAGGGCGGTGACGAGCCCCCCGATCCCCATGGAGACCGTGTATCCCCGCTCGGACAAAAGCCTGAGGGTCTCGTTCGCCCTGTCCCTGACCCTTTCCCCGTAGTCCTTCCCCGGGGCGGAAAGAGGGACGGACTGCAGGACGATGTACTTGTCCGAACCGATGTTGGAGACGAGGTCCTGCGGGTCGTTGTAGACGGTCCGGATGTCCTTCAGGAGCATCATCTTGATGGTCTGGACCCGCAGTTCGGCGTCGTGCCCGTACGTTTCCTCTTCCAGGACCTCGCTCACGACCTTGCCGAACCCCCGTATGTCGATCAGGAGTGCGACCCTCGGCAGGGACAGGTCGTAGCCCAGGCTGTTCCCCTGGGCGAGAAGGACGCTCTCGTTCATGTCCCTCGGGTCGAAGGAGACGATCTGCTGGACGAGGCTGGCCACCGCGCTTTCCCGCAGGTGCGACGACTCCTGGAGGACCCTTTCCCGCAGGAAGAGCTCGGCTTCCTTCTGCACGAGGTGCCCGTACTTCTGGACTTCGTCCGGGGCGCCGGATATCCCGATCGTGCCCATGATCCGTTTGCCCAACCGGATGGGAAGGCAGATCCCGGGCTTCACCTTCATCGCCAGGGCCTGTTCGCCGTCCAGGCTTTCCGCCACGCCCCTCCGGATGATCTCCAGGGAATGGGCGTGGAGGCATCCGATACGCCCCGGGTCGTTCGCCCCGATGATGATGCCCTCGTTGTCGGTGATGAGGACGTCGTAGCCGATGATCTGGTGTGTGGCGTCCACCAGGGCCTGGGCCGACTTCAAATGGATGTCGATCATGGTGTGCCTCCCTGCGTTGGCCCCGGTTACAGGGCGATTTTCGGTTGTCCAAAGAAGGTTGTGAATATGCACAAAAAACAGGTTCATTTTACCAGAATGTTTCAGGTGATTTCATAGTGCTAAACAACGGTGCCGTTCGTATAATCCTGACAAACCGGGAATGCGGCAAGGTTTTGATATTTTGTTTTTTCGACCGCAATTAAAAAATTCCCACGCGTTCGAGAGCCTGCCGGTTGGGTATCGATCGTGGGAAACCGTCCTTTTAACGAGACAGATCTGAAACCGGGGGGGGTCTTCATTGAAGCTCGAGCTATGCAAGGCGTTTGTCAGGGACGTGCAGTGGGGGAACCGCACCTGCCTCGAAGGCGGGGTTCTTCGGGTGGACAGGGTTTCCGCGCTGGCACTTTTCACCGGGGAAAAACGGTTCTCTTCGGTGGACCTGGACCTGGCGCGGCCCGGGGAGAGCGTGAGGATCATCCCCGTCAAGGACGTGATCGAGCCGCGCTGCAAGCTTTCGGGAAAAGGGGAGTGCTTCCCCGGCATCATCGGGGGCCCGGAAACCGTGGGGAGCGGGTCGACGCTCGTCCTGAAGGGCGCGGCGGTGGTCACGGTGGGCCCCATCGTCAGCATCCAGGAGGGGCTCATCGACATGTCGGGGCCCGCGACCGAGTACAACCCGTACGGAGAAACCTGCAACGTGTGTCTCGTCGTCCAGCCGGCGAAAGGTGTTGAAAAGGCGGAATACGAGTCGGCCCTTCGCCTCGCCGGGATCCGGATGGCCTGGTACCTGGCCGATGCCTGCCGGGACGCGCGCGTCGACGAGACGGAGGTTATCGAAACGGCCGACAGCGTGGAGGGCAAGGTGGCCGAGTGCGGCCCCGAACTCCCCAGGTTCGTCTACGTCTGCCAGGCGATCAGCCAGGGGCTGCTGCACGACACCTTCCTCTACGGGGTGGACGTGAAGCAGATCCTTCCGACGCTGCTGCAGCCGCAGGAGATTCTCGACGGGGCGATGGTTTCCGCGAACTGTGTTTCGGCATGCGACAAGCAGAACACCTTCCATCACCAGAACAACCCCGTCGTGTTGGAGCTTTGCCGGCGGCACGGGAAGGATCTCGACTTCCTCGGGGTGATCGTGACGACCGAAATGATGACGCTCGCCGGGAAGATCCGCTCCTCCGAGTACACCGTCAAGCTGGCCCGGATGCTGGGGGCGCAGGTGGCCATCATCACGGAGGAGGGCTGCGGAAACCCGGACACGGACATCTGCATGAACGCGAAAAACCTGGAAGAAGCCGGGATCCGCACGGTCGTGATCGGCAACGAGGTCGCCGGGCAGGACGGGTCCAGCCAGGGGCTGGCGGACGTGGTCCGCGAGATGGATGCCTACGTTTCCTGCGGGAACATCAACGAGGTGGTCGTCCTTCCTCCCATGGAACGGGTCATCGGGGACATCCGCGCCATCGCCAACGTGTCGGGGGGAGACGAAAAGTCGATCCGCCCCGACGGCTCGATCGCCTGCGAAATCCAGTCCATCATCGGGTCCACGAACGAACTGGGCATTTCGAAGATCGGCTGCGAGTGGGTATGACGGGGGGCCGGGACAGATGAAGAAACGCGTCGTTCTTTACATGAACCAGTTTTTTGCGGGCATGGGCGGCGAGGAGGCGGCGCACATGCCGCCGGAAGCGAGGACTTCGCTGGTAGGCCCGGGTAAGGCCTTTGCGGAGGCCTTCGGCACGGAGGCGGAGATCGTCGGGACGGTCGTCTGCGGGGACAACTGCTACACCGAGGACATGGAGGGTTCCCGGGCACGCTGCCTTGAACTCCTGCGGTCCATGTCCCCGGACTGCCTGGTGGCGGGACCCGCCTTCAACGCGGGGCGCTACGGGGTGGCTTGCGGCGACCTCTGCAAGGCCGCTTCCCGTGAAATGGGGATCGTGGCCGTGACGGGCTGGTACCCCGAGAACCCGGGGAAGGAACTCTACGGAAACGACGTCTACGCGGTCCCGACACCGGACAGCGCGAGGGGAATGAAGGAAGCCGTCCCGACCATGGCCAGGCTGGCCCTCCGGCTGCTGGGCGGCGTGAAGATGGGGCCCGCCCGGGAGGAGTCCTACCTCCACCGGGGCATCCGGAAGAACTTCTTCCATGAGATGAACGGGGCACAAAGGGCCGTGGAGATGGGGCTGAAAAAATTCAGGGGCGAACCGTTCCTGACCGAGCTCGAGATGCCGGTGTTCAAGAAGATCCCGCCGGCCCCGCCGGTGAAGGATCTCCGGACGGCGACGATCGCCCTCTGTTCTTCCGGGGGAATCGTGCCCAAGGGGAACCCGGACCGCATCCGGGTGTCCTCCGCCATGTCCTGGGGGCGCTACGACGTTTCCGGGATCGACGACCTGACTCCCGAAAACTACGAGTCGATCCACGGCGGCTACGACCGCACCTGGGCCCTGGAGGACCCGGACCGCGTCCTGCCGCTGGACGAGATGCGAAAGCTCGAACGGGAAGGGGTTTTCGGCAAGCTTTATGATTACGTTTCCCTGACGACGGGAACGGCCACGTCGGTGGCGAACGCGGAGCGGTTCGGCCGGGAAATCGGAGAGATTTTCAAGCGTGACGGCGTGGACGCGGCGATCCTGACCTCGACCTGAGGAACGTGCACCCGGTGCGGCGCATCGATGGTCAGGGAAATCGAACGTGTGGCGGGGATCCCGGTCGTACAGGTCGCGACGATCGTGCCGATCATGGTGACGGTGGGCGCGAACCGGATCGTCCCGGGCATCGCGATCCCCCACCCCCTGGGTAAGCCCGGGGACCCGGAGGAGGAGCACGCCGTCAGGAGGGGACTGCTGCTGCGGGCGCTGAAGGCGATCGTCACCCCGATAGAAACCCAGACGATTTTCAGGGAATAGGGGCCGGGATGCGGGTGGTGACGAACAACCCGAAGGTCCTGGAGCGGATGCCGGGGGCCGATTTCGTCCCCGGACCGCCCGCGGCGGTGCTTGGCCGTGTGGAGGTGTTGCTGGGGGAAGGTTTCCGGCTGGCCGGGCCTCCCGTTATGGGAAACCTGGTCATGCTCCGGAGCCCCTTCCGCTCCGTGCTCCTGGAGGAATTTCCCGGGGTCGAGGCCCCGGCCGCGGATTTCATGAGGGTGGCGGACGCCCGCGAGCGGGTGCTCGAGAGGGCGGGCCGGCAAACCCCCGAAAGGCTGCTGGACGATTACGCGTTCATGGATTCGATGTTCCTCGACCGGGCGGTGGAGGAATGTGGCCTGGCGAAAACCGGGCCGGGAATAAAAAAGGAGGTCTAAAAGACATGTCCAAGGTGATCGCGATTCTTGGCGGTGGAAACGCGGGGCAGACGTCGGCGGCGGAACTGAGCCTGCTCGGTTACGAGTGCAGGCTTTACCAGGATCCGGACTTCGCCCACGAGATCAGGACGGTTTTCGAAACCGGCCTGATCCGGCTCGGGCGGGATCCGAAAGGCGGGTGCCGGGCAGAAGGGGTCGCCCGGGTTTCCCTCGTGACCACCGACATGGCGGCGGCCGTAAAAGGTGCCGATGTGGTCCTGTGCCACCTCCCGGCCTTCGCCCATGGCCACGTGGCGGAACAGCTGGCCGGCTGCGTGGAGGACGGGCAGGTCGTGGTGCTCCTGCCGGGCACCCTCGGGACGCTCGTGTTCGTGGAAGCCCTGAAAAGCAAAGGCGTCCGAAAGGACGTGCTCATCGCCGAAACGAACACCAACTCCTACGACACCCGCGTGCTGGGGCCCGGGTACGCCTACGCCTACAAGATGAACGCCCCTCTCCAGATAGGTGTCTTCCCGGCGAACCGCTCCGAGGAGGCATTGAAGAAGCTCGAGGGGATCTACGACTTCGTGCCGGTAGCCGATATCCTCGAAGCCGCGTTCCACAGCCACAACCCCGTGATCCATACCCCGGCCTGCATCATGAGCGTCAGCCGCATCGAGCGGTCGAAGGGCGACTTTTACCTTTACGAGGAGGCCTTCGGGCCCACCGTCTGCAGGGTCACGAAGATGCTGGACGAGGAGCGGATGGCCGTCGCCAGGGCTTTTGGCTACGACCCCCTGACGCTGGAGCAGCTGCTTTCAGGCGTGGAGCACCCGGGAGACCTCTTCAAGGAGACGAACGGCAACCCGGGCCTCTGCTTCATCAAGGGTCCCGAGAGCGTGAAAAGCCGGTACTTCACGGAAGACGGGCTCAACGGGCTCGTGCCCTGGTCGCAGCTGGGCGCCGTCGCGGGAGTGCCGACACCCCTGATGGAGGCCTTCGCCACGATCGAGGGCGCCGTGATCGAGCGGGACATGTGGGGAGAGGGCCGGACCCTCGAGGTGCTCGGGCTTGCCGGGATGAACGTTGGGCAGATCCGCGACTATCTCCGGACAGGCGAGAAAAAAGGCTAGGGGAGCGCGGGCCGAAAAAACCGGCGGTTGTGCCGGGAGCACCTTTCACTTTACAATAAGGTGCAGAAGTTTTATGGCGGAATGATCAAGCGGGGAAAATACGTTACGCGTGATTCCCGTGGCGGTGACGGGTGATGGGAGGATTGCCGATGACCCTGGACAGGAACCGGATCGAGGCCATCGTCAGGAAGGTGCTCCGGGAGAGCGCCTCCTCCCGTCTTGTCGTCGCCGGGGTCAGCAACAGGCACCTGCACCTGTCGAGGGAGCACGCCGATCTCCTTTTCGGGCGGGGCTTCGAGCCCGAAAGGCTGAGGGACCTGCGCCAGCCGGGACAGTATGCCTGCAGGGAAACGGTGCTCCTTGCCACCGGCAAGGGGAGCATCGAGAGCGTCAGGCTACTGGGCCCGATCCGCAGCGGGACCCAGGTGGAGATTTCCGCCTCCGACGCCAGGCGCCTGGGGGTCACCCTGCCTCTGATGAAAAGCGGGGCGCCGGGCCGGACGCCCGAGGTCGTCGTGATCGGGCCCCGGGGGAGCATCGTCTTGACCGAGGGGATAGGGATCGCCTGGCGGCATCTCCATCTCTCGCCCCAGGAGGCCGAGTCCTTCGGCCTGAAGGACGGCGACGAGGTGGACGTGGAAGCCGGGGGGGAAAGGGGCATCGTCTTCCGGAAGGTCTGGGCGCGCGTCGGTGAAAGGATGGTCTCGGAATTCCATGTCGACGTCGACGAGGCCAACGCCTGCGGCCTCGAGACGGGCGACATGGTCCGGGTCCTGTGAGTGGTTCCCGTGCTCCGGGAAGCCTTCACCAGTGTCGGCATCGATATCGGCACCACGACGATGTCGATGGCCATCAGCAGGCTCAAGCTTGAAAACTCGGCCCCCGGGCTGGGCATCCCGAGGGTGAAGATCACCGGCAAGGAAGTCCTTTTTCGCAGCGATACCGCGTACACCCCCTTCTCCGAGTGGGGTGAGATACAGGAAGGCGCGGTCGAGCAGTTCGTCTTCGAGCAGTTCGAGAGGGCGGGGGTCGACCCCTCGATGATCCGCACCGGCGCCGTCATCGTTACCGGCGAGGCGGCACTGGCCGCCAACGCCGAAGCCGCGGGGCGGGCGGTATCGAGAATCTCGGGAGAGTTCGTCGTGGCCGTGGCGGGAGCACACCTGGAAGCCGCGATAAGCGGCCGGGGGTCAGGGGCCTCGGCACTTTCGGATCGGGAGCATTGCAGGGTACTGAACCTCGACATCGGCGGGGGGACGACGAACGCTTCCCTTTTCGACAGCGGCCGCCTGGCGGGGACCTTCTGTTTCGAGATCGGCGGAAGGGTGGTCCGGTTCGTCCCGGGGACGAAAACGGTGGCCGGCTTCACGAAAACGGCGGAACAGGCCGCTTCCCGGGCCGGGGTCGCCCTCCAGAAGGGACGGACCCTGGTCGAGGGCGACATCGGCAAGATTGCGGGGGTCCTGGCCGGGTCCCTCGTATCCTTCATCCGCGGCACACCGGACGACCTGGCCTCGGAAACCCGGATCGACCCGGGGGCGGAATTCCTCCCGGGAGGGACGGAGCAGGTCACTTTCTCCGGCGGTGTGGGGCGCCTGCTTTACGAGGGGGAAAATGGCGACCCCCTCCGGTACGGGGATCTCGGCCCGTTTTTGGCGGAATCGCTTCGCCGCCTGCTCGACTCGTCCGGGATAAAAGCCGTGCGTCCCGACGAGACGATGTTCGCGACGGTCATCGGGGCGGGGATCCACACCGTCTCCATCAGCGGGTCCACGATCTACCTTTCGGATCCGTCCGACCTGCCGATACGGGACTTGCCGGTGATTTCGATTTCCGGCCGTGAAAAGCCCGAAGCCCGGGCGGCCCTGAGGGCGCAGCTCGAGGTTTTCGCCAGGGAAACCGGGAGGCTACCGGCCCTGTTTTCGGGCAGGATGGAGCGCAGCGGGTTCAAGGAAGCGAAGGGGCTTGCGGGGCGAATCGCAGACCTGGTCGAGGGGCTGGCCGTCGGGGGCCCCCTGGTTGTCGTCCTGGAGGACGACGTCGGCAAGGTCATGGGAGGGCTCCTGAGAAACCGGATGGGGCCGGGACGGAGCCTCTTTTCGATAGACCAGCTGGGGGTGGGGGATATGGACTACGTGGACATCGGGACGCCGCTTTTCGGGGGCACCGTGGTCCCCGTCATCGTCAAGACCCTCGTTTTCCCGGGTTCGGAACCTGTCGCCGACACGCGCGGGGGGAGTGAGGGCCGAAGATGAGACTGCAGGCGAAACTGAACGGGCACCATTACCAGTTCCGGGACGTGAAGGACGTCCTGGCGAAGGCGAACGAGGAGAAATCCGGGGATTCCCTGGCCGGCCTTGCCGCCGGGTCCGCCGAGGAGCGGGTGGCGGCCAAGCAGGTCGTCGCCGGGCTGACCCTGGAGGACCTGCGAAACAACCCCGCCGTGCCCTACGAGGAGGACGAAGTGACCCGCGTGATCCAGGACGGGGTCAACGAGTTCGTCTACGGGCAGATCAAGGGGTGGACCGTCGGCGAACTGAAGGAATGGCTCATGTCCGACGAGGCCGACGGGGAACGCATCGCGTGGCTCTCCAACGGGCTGACCAGCGAGATGATCGCGGCGGTGGCCAAGGTCTGCTCGAACCTCGACCTGATGTATGCCTCGGGGAAGATCCGGAGGGTCAAGCACTGCAATACGACCCTGGGACTTCCCGGGACCCTCGGTATTCGCCTCCAGCCGAACCATCCTGTCGACGACGTCCAGGGGGTGCTCGCCTCCACGATGGAGGGGCTTGCCTACGGCAGCGGGGACGCGGTGATCGGGCTGAACCCCTGCATCGACAACCCGGAGAGCCTGGGGCGACTCCTGCGGGTTCTTCACGAGTTCATCGAAAAATGGCAGATCCCGGCCCAGCATTGCGTCCTCGGGCACGTGACGACCCAGATGAAGGCCATCGAGGCGGGAGCCCCGGTCGGGCTGACCTTCCAGAGCCTGGCGGGAAGCCAGAAGGGGTGCCGGGCCTTCGGGATCGACGTCGCGATGCTGGACGAGGCGTGGGAAATGACGCGAAAGCACGGCGTGGGGGCGGGCCCGAACTGCATGTACTTCGAGACGGGCCAGGGGGCGGAGCTTTCCGCCGAAGCCCACCACGGGACGGACCAGGTGACGATGGAGGCCCGTTGCTACGGCCTGGCGAAGAAGTACGATCCCTTTATCGTCAACACGGTGGTGGGGTTCATCGGCCCCGAGTACCTCTACGACAGCCGGCAGGTAATCCGCGCGGGGCTCGAGGACCATTTCATGGGCAAGCTCACGGGGCTTTCCATGGGCTGCGACTGCTGCTACACGAACCACATGAAGGCCAGCCAGGACGACATCGAGAACCTGCAACTACATCGTGTCGGTCCCCATGGGGGACGACGTCATGCTGAACTACCAGAGCGCCTCCTACCACGACGGGGCGACCCTGAGGCAGTACCTGGGGCTTCGCCCCGCTCCCGAGTTCGAGCGGTGGCTGGAGAAAATGGGGCTGATGGAAAACGGCAGGTTGACGGCGAAAGCCGGCGACCTCTCTGTCTTCCTCGGCAAGTGAGGACCCGGAGGCCAGCCGATGAACGAGAAAGAGATCGAGAAACTGGTCAGGCAGGTTGTCATGGAAGCCCTTTCGGGGGCTAAGGCGGCACAAACCGCACAGGCCGCCGCACCGGCGGAAGCGGAAGGGCTGCCGGACCTCAGGGAAAAGGACCTGTATTCCTGGGTTTCCGTTTCGAAACCCGTCGACGCGGCAGGGCTTGCCCTTGCAGCCGCATCCACGCCGGCAAGGATCGGCACGGGGCGAAGCGGCCCCAGGCCTCCGCTGGAGCACTGGCTCCGTTTCAGGGCGGACCATGCCGCGGCCAACGACGCGGTGCTTCACGAGGTGTCTCCGGAACTCGTGGAAAGGCTGGGCTTCTTCGAGGTCTCCTCCCGCGCCTCCACGAAGGACGAGTTTCTGACCCGCCCCGACCTGGGCAGGACGCTTTCACCGGAAGGTGCGGCCAGCATCGCGAAGAATTGCGAAAAAGGCTCCAGGGTGCTGCTCGTCCTGGCGGACGGCCTCAGCTCGGCGGCCATCGAGGAAAACGTCCCGGATTTCGTCCCCGCTTTCGAGGAAGTCCTGAAAAGCTACGGGCTGCCCCTGGGCAGGGGATTCTTCGTGCGCCACGGCCGGGTGGGGATCATGGACGCCATCGGCGAAATCCTGGACCCCGAGGTGCTCGTGCTGCTGATCGGGGAGCGCCCCGGGCTGGTGACGTCGCGGAGCATGAGCGCCTACATGGCCTACCGGCCTTCCTCGAAGACGATCGAGTCGGACCGGACGCTCGTGGCGAACATCCACTCGGGCGGGATACCGGCGATCGAGGCCGCAGCCCACGTGGCCGGCATCGTCAGGGAGATCGCCGAGGCCAAGGCGAGCGGCATGAAGCTGAGGCAGCTGCAGGGGCAATGACGCGAGGCGGGTGAAAGGTCGATGGTCGGTTACGGGCCGATAAAGGCGAAAGTCCTGGCGGTGAGGATCATCCCCAACGTCAACGACTTCATGAAAAAGGAACTGGGGCTCCCGGCGGAGCACCGGAGCATCGGCATGCTGACGATCACGAGTGACGACGTCGGTTACGCTGCCGTCGACGAGGCGACGAAAAAGGCCCAGGTGCGGGTGGTTTACGCGAAATCCTTTTATGCGGGGGCGAGCCACGCGTCCGGCCCGCTCTCGGGGGAGTTCATCGGCATCCTCTCGGGGCCGGATCCGGCGGAGGTGGAAAGCGGCATCAGGTCCGCCGTGGATTTCGCGGAAAACGAGGCCTGTTTCCACGCCGCTAACCCGGAGGGGTCGATCGCCTTTTTCGCCCAGTGCATCTCCAGGACGGGCAGTTACCTTTCCTCGGTGAACGGGCTGCCGGAGGGGGCCCCCCTGGCCTACCTCATCGCCCCGCCGCTGGAGGCGATGTTCGCGCTCGACGCCGCGGTCAAGGCCGCGAACGTCCGCATGACCTCCTTTTTCGGGCCGCCGAGCGAGACGAACTTTGCGGGAGCCCACCTGACGGGGACGCAGGCCGACTGCAGGGCCGCCTGCGACGCCTTCGCGGCCGCGGTGATGGAAGTCGCGGCGGGCCCGCGCCCATTCTGACGGGAGGAAACGGAGCATGCCCGGACCGGCGATTGGACTCATCGAAACGAAAGGCCTCCTGGGAGCGATCGTGGCCCTCGACGCCGCGCTGAAGGCGGCGCAGGTGCGGCTCGTTTCGTTTTCGGCCGTGCGCGGCGGGCGGATCAACTTCGTCCTGGGCGGGGAAGTGGCCGCCGTGACCTCCGCGGTGGAGGCGGGGTGCGAGGTCGTCCAGAGGCTGGGCTGCCTCAGGGGCAGGCACGTGATCCCCAGGCCCGCTGACGATGTGGAAAGGATGCTCCGGGAAAACGGGATGAACCTCCAGGGTAAGGCGAGGCTTAACGAAGGGGAAACCTGCCGGGAACCCGGTCCCGGCCGTATACCCTCGCCGGGAAACGACGACCTGGAGGCCTTCCATACGACGGAACTGCGACGGATGCTGAGGGACTTTAACGACGGGGCCTATGGCGGAAGGGAAATCTCCAGGATGAGGAAGGAACAGCTTGTGGAAATCATTCGCCGGGAAAGGGCCGAGGCGGGCCACGGCGAGAAGGGGGATGCCGGGAGATGAACCTGGTGACCGAGGGCGATCTCAGGCGGGAACTGGATGGCAGGGACGATGTGAAAACCTGGGTGCTCCCTCCGGGAACCCTGATCACTCCCGCTGCCAAAACTTTCCTGGCGGACCGGAAAATCCTCCTGGTGGATCCTGCAAGCGAGAAACCGCGAAGGGGCGAAAAGAGGGAGCACGAAACCCACCTGCAAGGGAGCACTCTCGTTTCGAAAACGGACCCCCGCATCGCTTTCCGCGGCAGGCTCGATTCCCTCCAGGCGCAGGTCATCCTGGCACAGGCCCGGATTTCCCGGTCCGGAAACACTGAACTCGTGGAAGACCTGGGCCAGGTGCTCCACGTCCTGAGGCAGGTCCTTCGCTGCGAGGTCCTGGATGTGCCGATGGAACCTTTCAGCCTGATGGGGATGTCCGCGGACGAGCTTCGGGAAGCGTCCCACCACCCTGAAAAGGCCCTGGGAGTTTCCCATTTCATGCCGGAGCACGGCATGGGGATGGAGATGGCCCTCCTGAACGGGATCAGGACGGAGGTTCGGGAAACGGAGCTTTCCGCCTGCCGGGCCTTCTGTCGCGAAGAGAACGGCGGCTGCTGCTGCACCAGGGAGGACCTGGTGCGGGCCCTCAACCGGCTGAGCAGCGCGGTTTACCTGATGATGTGCCGCCTGAAAAGCGGCCGTTTCTACCAGGGGAGGTGAGGAACCTGGACGAGGAACTCGTGAAAAGGCTGGTAGACAAGGTCATGGCCCTGGTCGAGGCTGAAAACGGGACGGTAGTCGAGGGGGACAGGCCGACGGTCCTGGCGGTCTTCACCGGGTGCCACGGCGACCCCGGGCCCGCGCTGGAGCAGGTTGCCGGGCTCAAGGGATCCCATTTCGTGGTCGCCGCGGCTTCGCCGGCGGCAATGGAGACGATAGGAGCGGAACGTATCGCCCGTTCGGCGAACAGCCTTGCGTCACCAGGAGAGCTTCACGCGTTGGTCGAGAAGTCCGTCGCGGTGGTTTTCCCGACGCTTTCGCAGAATACGGCGGCCAGGGGAGCCTGGGGCTTGCGGGATTCGCTCCCGAGCGAGGCGATGGCCTGGGCGTTGAAGAAAGGCATACCCGTCGTCGCCTGCAGGGACTGGGTTTGCCCCGGGGACGGGAAGGATCCGTATTCGCTTTTCCTCGGAGGGCTGCTGAAAAAGCTCGAGGTGTTCGGTGTCCGGTTCTGTTCCTGTTCGAGGATGGCGGAAACCGTGACCGGGACCGGAAAAGGCACGGACCCGAAACGGACCGGGACTCCCGGAAAACCCGTTGCGGGCTGCAGGGTCCTGACGGCGTCGGCGGTGAGGGATGCCGCCAGGGGCGGGCAAAAGCGGATCGTGGTGGGCAAAGGCTGCCGGGTGACCCCCCTGGCCAGGGACGAGGCGAAAGATTGCGGGATCGAGCTTTTCCCCGAGGGAAGCCCGGAATGACCCGGGGCGGAAAGGGGTGAGGGATCCGTTGGAACTGGACAGGGACCTGAAGGTGGTGCAGGAGGTCCGGAACCTTGTGAGGCAGGCGGCCAAGGCCCAGGAAATCCTGGAGGAGATGTCGCAGGAGCAGGTCGACGCGATCGTCGCGGCGATGGCCCGGGCGGGGGCACTGGACGCGAGGCGCCTGGCGGAACTCGCCGTCCAGGAGACCGAGATCGGGCGGGTCGAGGACAAGGTCCTGAAGAACCTCTTCGCCACGAAATTTCTCTATGAAAGGATCCGTGACATCAAGACCGTCGGGGTCGTGTCGGAAGACAGGGAGCACGGGGTCTTCGAGATTGCTGCTCCCATGGGAGTGGTCGCCGGGGTGGTGCCCACGACCAACCCGACCTCGACGGCGATGTACAAGGCCATCATCTCGATCAAGGCGCGGAACGCCATCGTGATCAGCCCCCATCCCAGGAGCCGGAAATGCACGATGGAGGCCGTCGAGACGGTCCGGAAGGCGGCCGTGGCCGCAGGTGCTCCCGAAGGGTGCATCAGCTGCCTGGAGGATCCGGGGATCGCGGCGACGAACGAGCTGATGAAGAACGACGGTGTGTCGGTCATCATCGCCACGGGCGGGCCGGGCATCGTCAAGGCGGCCTACAGCTCCGGCAAGCCCGCCTTCGGGGTCGGGGCGGGGAACTGCCCCTGCTACATCGAGAAAACGGCGGACATCGCGTCGGCGGCCCGGAAGGTGGTGGCCAGCAAGAGCTTCGACAACAGCACGATCTGCGCGTCGGAGCAGTCCGTCATCTGCGATGCGGAAATAAAAGACGCTGTGAAGCTCGAACTGGAAAAGAACGGTGCCTATTTCATGAAGCCCGATGAACGCCAGAAGCTGGAAAAGGTCCTCCTGACGCCTCAGCACGCGATGACGGCGGCCACGGTAGGCAGAGCGGCGGAAGACCTGGCCAGGATGGCCGGTTTCCCGGTCCCGCATGGAACGCGGGTTTTGATCGGCCCTATCGACGGGGTCGGGGAGGGATACCCCCTTTCCCACGAGAAGCTGAGCCCCGTTCTGGCCTTCTACGAGGTCAAGGACTGGCGGGAAGCGTGTTCCCTGTCGATCCGCCTGCTGGAGCTGGGCGGCCTGGGGCACACGATGTCCATGCACTCGACCGACGAAAAGGTGATCATGGAGTTCGCGCTACGGAAGCCGGCCATGCGGATTTTGGTCAACACGGCCTCCTCGCTGGGCGGTGTGGGCGGTACGACGGGGCTCTTCCCGGCGCTGACGCTGGGATGCGGAACGGGCGGAGGCAACATCATCTCGGACAACCTGGGGCCCCAGCACCTGGTGAACCGCAAGAGGCTGTCCTACGGGCAGCGCGAGATCGAGGACCTGGCGAAGGACCTGCTGGCCGGGACCTCTTTCGGCTCCGCGGCGCCCCAGGCCGCACCGGCCCGGCCGATGCTTGAGGAAACCAAAAAGCGGGAACTGGCGGCGGCACCTGCGCCCCGGGGCGAGCCGGACGAGGAGGAGTTGGTCAGGAGGATCGTGAGCGAGGTTTTCAAGCGGCTTGGTGGTTGAAATTCCCTGCCGGTAGGGTGCCGAAGTCACCGGAACAACCTTTGGAACAAACCTTGAAGGAGGGGTAAATGATGGCTCAGGACCAGATCGCTCTCGGAATGGTGGAAACGAAGGGGCTCGTGGGCTCGATCGAGGCGGCGGACGCAATGGTCAAGGCGGCCAACGTGAAACTGATCGGCAAGGTCCACGTGGGCGGCGGGCTCGTGACCGTCATGGTGCGCGGGGACGTCGGCGCCGTCAAGGCCGCCACGGATGCGGGAGCGGCCGCGGCGAGCAGGGTCGGCGAACTCCTGTCCGTCCACGTCATCCCGAGGCCCCACGCGGACGTCGAGTTCATCCTGCCGACCCTCGAAGGCAAGGAGTAGGACCGCCCGACCACAATGCTGGAATGCGAGCTGATCCTCTCCCCGTCGGAAGACTGCAGGGAAGTCCTGCTCCGCCGCATGGCCCTGAAGGAACCCCTGCCCCCCGGCGCGGCCGAGTGGGGTGGGGTCCTGCTGGTCCAGGGAAGGGTCGCGCAGCTGATGGCCGCGGTCGACATCGCGACGAAGGCGGCGATGGTGTGCGCGCGCGAGGTCTGGGGGAACTGCCCCCAGCACATCACGACGATCGCCTTCATCGGTGACGCGGCGGAGGTCAGGCAGGCGATGAATGCCTTGAGAGACAGGGGAATGATTGCATGAAAATCGGGCGCGTGATCGGAAACATCGTCGCCACCAGGAAGGACGAGCGGCTGGTGGGACAGAAACTGCTCATCGTGAGGGTCATGGTCCCGGACGACAGGGGCGAACTGAAGCCGCTGGACGGGTCCGAGGGCACCGTGGTGACGGTGGACCTCGTGGGGGCCGGGTTCGGGGAGACCGTCATCTTCTGCACCGGGAGCACGGCGCGCAACTCGGTCGGCAGCGGGCAGGCCCCCATCGACGGGGCCATCGTCGGCATCGTCGATACGGTCGACACGTACTGAACCGGTGGCCGTGATGGACAGGGGCAGCCTCGTGGAGGCCGTCCGCCTGGCCGGCGTCGTCGGGTCGGGCGGGGCGGGATTCCCGGCGCACGTCAAGCTGCAGGCGAAAGGGATCGACACCTACCTGGTCAACGGTGCCGAGTGCGAACCCCTGCTCGAAGGGGACCGGTACCTCATGGCCGCCCGCGCACCGGAACTGGTTTCGGCCGCGGAAACGGTTGCCGGGGCTTTGGGTGCGAAACCTGTTTTCGCCCTGAAGGAGAAATACCACGAGGCGGCGGAAGCCCTCCGGAAGGCGGGGGCAACCGTCGCGGCCTCCAGGGATTATTACCCGCTGGGGGACGAGGTCATCCTCATCTGGGAAACCCTGGGGAGGATCGTCCCGGAAGGCGGCCTGCCGCTGGACGTGGGCGTCGTGGTGAACAACGTCGAAACCGTGCTGAACATCCACGGGGCGCTACAGGGCAGGCCTGTGACCCACACCTTCGTCTCGTCGGGAGGGGCGGTGGCCAACCCGGGGCTTTTCCGCGTCCCGGTGGGAGCGAGCGCCCGGGAAGTGCTCGAGGCCTCCGGGGGCGTGACGATCCCGGACCCCGTGTACGTCGACGGGGGTCCCATGATGGGGCGTTACGCCGATGACGCGGATTTCCCGGTCACCAAGACGACGAAGGCGATCCTCGTGCTGCCCCGCGATTCCCTGCTCGCCAGGATGGAGCAGATGCCCGTGCAGACGATGCTGAAACAGGCCCGCGTGAGCTGCTGCCAGTGCAACCAGTGTACGCTCGCCTGTTCGAGGTACCTCGTGGGCATCGGGATCGAGCCTCACAAGATCATGCGGACGATGGCGTTCGAGGGAACCCGGAACCCCGAGGTCCTCCAGATGGCGCTACTCTGCTCCGAGTGCAACCTTTGCAGCGCTCTTCACGCCTGCCCGATGGGGCTCAGCCCGCGCCGGGTGAACCAGCAGATCAAGAAACTCTTCCGGGAGGAGGGCATCCGGCCGTCCTTCCCGCGAAAGCCTCTTGCGGCCCACCCGCTGAGGGATTACCGGCTGCTTCCAAGTTCAAGGCTCAAGGCCCGCCTCGGCCTCGAAAAATACGACGTCGAGGCTCCCTACCGGGGAGACCTGGAAGTGGCATGGGCCGCGATCCTCCTGAAGCAGCACGCCGGGGCCCCTGCGGTGCCCCTGGTCGCCAAGGGGGACAGGGTCGCGGAAGGGGATTGCGTCGCGGCTCCTCCCGAGGGGGCGCTGGGCGCCAGGATCCACGCCTCGCTGGGCGGGGTGGTCAAATCCGTGGACGGTGAACGGATCGTCCTTTCGAGGCAGGGGTGAGGCGGATGATGCGGATGGCCATTGCCACCGTCGAATTGGTAAGCGTAGCCCGGGGGGTGCTCACCGCGGACACGATGCTGAAGGCCGCGAACGTGACGCTGTACGAGGCGCACCCGATCTGCCCGGGAAAGTTCATCATCGTCGTCGGGGGAGAGGTCGGGGCCGTCGAGGAATCCCTGAAGGCGGGCCTTCTCGTCGGCCGCGAGGCGGTCGGCGATTCGATGATCCTCCCCAACGTCCACCCCGACGTCTTCCGGGCCCTTGCCGGAAGCTCGGAACCGGGACTCGCGAGGGCCATCGGGATCGTGGAGACGATGGCCGGGCCCTGTGCCATCGAGGCGGCCGACGCGGCGGCGAAGGCGGCGAACGTGACCCTTGTCGAGATCCGCCTGGGCCGCGGGATGGGGGCAAAGGCGTTTTTCAGTTTCATCGGGGAGGTGGCGGACGTCCATGCGGCCGCGGAAGCGGCCAGGACCATCGTCGCCCCGAGGGGGCTCCTCGTCGACATCGCCGAGATCACGGGCCCGCACCCCGACCTGCCCATGGTCGTCCTGTAACCGTGCGGGGAACGGGGAAAGGAAGAGGTCGCCTTGACGGTACAACCGGCGGGTGAGGAAAAGAAGCGGCTGATCCAGGAATACGTTCCCGGCAAGCAGGTGACGCTTGCCCACCTGATCGCCAACCCCGAGAAGGACCTGTGCGAAAGCCTGGGTGTCGAGGGCGTCGGTGCGGTGGGGGTCATGACCATCACTCCCGGCGAGGGGGCCATCATCGCGGGGGACATCGCCTCGAAGGCGGCCTCGGTCAGGATCGAGTTCGTCGACCGGTTCACCGGCTGCCTCATGATGACGGGCTCGGTGGCCGAGGTGGAAACGGCCCTGCTCCAGGCGGTGGCGGGCCTGGAGAGGATCCTCGAGTTCTTCCCCTGCCGGGTCACGAAGACGTGAGAACCGGGGACAAGTCCCTGCGCGTCATGGCGATCGGTCCCGTCGCGGCCGGCAAGTCGACCCTCCTTGCCCGGCTCGGCCTGCGCGCCGGGGCCGCCAAAAAAACGGGAGGAGTCGAGTTTCTCGCCGAAGCCGTGGACACTCCGGGGGAGGCCTTCGAGATCCCGACTCTCTACCACATGCTGATCATGTCCTCCACGAAGGCTTCCATCGTCCTGCTGCTGGCCGACCCCACCAAAAAAAGAAGGTTCCCCGCCCGCTTCGCCCTTTCCATGCGCGCCCCGATCGTCGGGATCGTCTCCAAGATCGACATCGCCACCCCCGAAAACATCCTCCGTGCCGAGAAAACCCTCGCCCAGAGCGGCGTGCGCAAAATCTTCCGCGTCTCCTCGATCACCGGCGAAGGCATCCCCGAACTCGAAACCTTCCTAAATCGGGACAGGTACTAATTCATTGCGTTCACATTCACAAACTGCGGCCGGGTCTTGAATTCACGCATTTCCGGTAAAATTGGGGCAGGTAAAACCGGGGTCAGGTCTTGAATTCACGCATTCTCTCGACCGGGTTGCAGGCCGATTAATTTATTCGAGTTGTGAAATCATTTATTCCGCCTTCAAAAATGCGTGAATTCAAGACCTGACCCTGGTTCCAGGGTTTGGGAGGGATTTGATATGGACAAGCTGGTTGCGGTGAGTTTCGAACCGGTGGAGGGAGCCCGCGAGGCGATCCTGGCCCAAACGCAGGGGCTCGCCGCGGTGGCTTTCCTGAAGGACCTGTCCCCCGAGGCCCGGGCGGCGGCGGTGGAACGGGCGGACGTGCTCTTCGCGAGCCATTTTTATGCCGGAGAGATCCCCGAATCGGAATGGTCCCGGTTCAGGAAGCTCCGCTTCGTACAGACGGTCTACACGGGGGTGGAGCGCGCGCCGTTTTCCCTCATTCCCGAGGGGGCAGTCCTCGCCTGCAACGCCGGGGTCTTCGCGGAGCCGCTCTCGGAGCAGGTGATGCTCCTGGCCCTGGCCTGCGCGAAGCGGTTCCTTGCCAAGTACGACCTGATGAAGGGCGGGACTTTCGACCGGAGCCCGACGAACCGCCTCCTGGCGGGCGGAACCTGCGGGATCGTGGGCTTCGGCGGCATCGGCAAGGCCGTGGCGAAGCGCATGTCGGCCCTCGGCATGAAGATCCGGGCCGTGAACCGTTCGGGCCGGACGGGCGAGCCCGTGGAGTGGGCGGGTACCCTGGACAGGCTGGACGAGATGCTGCCGGAGTGCGACGTGGTGGTGCTCTGCCTGCCCCTGACGGCCTCGAGCCGCGGGCTCGTCGACGGGCGGCGCCTGGCGCTGATGAAGGAGGATGCGACCCTGGTGAACGTGGGGAGGGGGTCCCTGGTGGTCGAGGAGGACCTTTACCGCCACCTGGTCGCCCACCCGGTTTTCCATTACGGCGCGGATGTCTGGTGGGACGAGCCCGATGCCGACCACGGCTTTACGCCCCGTTTCCCCTTCCTGGACCTGCCGAACGTGGCGGCCACACCCCATAACGGCGACCGCATCCCCGGCATCGACCTGGAGGTAACGACCGTGGCGGCGCGGAACATCCGGCGCTTCCTCGAGGGAGAACCGCCGGCCAACGTCGTGAACGCGTCGGATTACACAGGCTGAACGAAAGGCCGGGCCCCCGCGGCAAGCCGGGTCCCGGCCCTTTTCTAGATGAAGAACCGTTCCTCCAGGGCCCTGGCCTTGTGGGGAACGTGCAGTTCGCGGTACTGGGCGATGCACTCCGCGGCGTAATCCTGCGGGGTCCCGGTGAGGAACGCCCCCAGGGCCTTCCGGGCCTCGGGGTCGTGCATGGCGCTCTCGGCCAGGTACGCCTTCGCCATGAGGTGGGGGGCGGTCCAGGACCGCTTGCGGATGGGCGCGCAGAGGGCTTCGCCGCGCTCCAGGGCCTGTAGTGCCTCCGCGTAGCGCCCGCGGCGGGCCTCGCGCAGCGCCCTGAAGCTGTAGAGCATGGAACCGCTACGGCCTCCCCGGCCGTGCTCGAAAATCTCCACCGCCCGGTCGATGTGGCTGTCGAGCCTTTCGAAATCCCCCAGGTCGAAGGCTACGTTGGCGGCGTTGGAGTGGAACAGGCTGGATCCCCAGAAGAGGTTCCGCTCCTCAGACCTGCGGGCGCATTCCTCGAAGGCCTCCAGGGCCTCCTCGAGCCTTCCCTGCCAGTGCAGGACCTCCCCGATGTAGTTGGCGGCGGCCAGTTCCCCGACGGTGTGGGCCTTGCCGACGTTCCCCAGCCCCCTGAAGGTCTCGATGGACTTAAGGTAGACCGCCTCGGCCGCGGCGAAGTTCCCCTCCAGTTGCAGGGCGACTCCCAGGAAGCGCAGCGCCGCGCCGGCGAAGGGTTCCCGCCCCATTTCCCGCGCCAGGTGGAGCATTTCCCGTGCGTGGGGGGCCAGCAGGGCCGCGTTGTCCGTCTGGAGACAGTGATAACACACGTGCTGGAGGCATCGCAGGTGGATGTCGCTGAAACCTCCCCGTTTCGACAGGTTGAGGGACCGGTTGATGTACTGCCGTCCCTCCCGGTAGCTGCCCCAGGCGATGAGGTAGCCTCCCCGCAGTTCCAGGTAGGCCGCCTCCATCCGCAGCAGTTCCGGGTCCCCGGATCCCCTCCGGTTCAGGTCGTGGAGCAGGTCGAGCACCTGGTCGAGCCGCTGCTCGGTGTCCTGGCGGTCACTGAAGGGGGTCCTGCACGAGAGCAGCACGTCGTCGGGCAGAAGCGGGAAAAGCTCGTGGTTGAGGATGATGTGCGTCCGCATCTCCTTCAGGCGCAAATCGAGGCCCTTCTTCGCCAGCCCTCCCAGGTCGTAGTGATGGAGCAGCCGCACGGTGAGTCCCGGGTCCCAGCCCTGGGAGTCGTACTCCCGCTGGAGCCTCTCGGCGGCGTCGCGGTGAAGCGCCGTGCGCCGGAAGCCCGCCAGGGCGCCGTAGACCGTCTCCCGGACCTTGTCGTGGTGGAACCGTACCCGCGCCGGGATCGGCCCCGTACCTCCGGACTCCTCCAGGAGCCCCTTTTCCGCCAGGCCTTCCACGGCCCCGGCCAAGGCCTGGCGGTCCCACCTGAGGAGGTCCTCCAGCAGGTCGAGGTCCGCCCCGTCCTCGAAAATCGAGAGTGCGTCGAGCAACTGGCGCTGCTCCTCCGGGAGGTTACCGACCCGGTCCGCGATGACCGCCTCGAGACCGCCGCCGCGGCCTGTCCCGCCCTCGGCCCCCTCGCCGATGGACTTCAGGAGTTCCACCAAAAACAGCGGCAGCCCCCCGGTCTCCCGGTAAAGGGCCTCCTTGCCGACCCCGCCGGGTAACTCTCCCTCGGACAGGGCCTGCCCGAACGCGTAAGCCTCCTCCGGGCCGAAGGATTTCAGCCCTATCTCCAGGAACGGCCTGCCTGCCTTGCCGCAGGTCCGGGCCAGGCGCAGGCGCTGGGCCTTCCCCTCCCCGGTGCGGCTCGTGACGAAGATGGCGGCCGAGTCCCCCAGGCAGAGGGCCAGGGTCTCGAGGAGCTCGAGCGAGAAGTCGTCGAAGGCGTGGACGTCCTCCAGCCATAAAAAGATCCGCTGGTTCTCGGCCGCGCGCTCCAGCACCTCGGCCAAAATTTCGCCCAGCACCACGGGGTTGGGGTCGCCGAAAAGCGCGGAGTGCTCGTCCGTGGCGGCGACGCGGCGTCCCCGGGCCAGGCTGGGGAACGCGGAGGAAAGCAGGGACACCTTGACCGGGTCGAGGCCAAGATTTTCCAGGTTGACCCGCCCCGCCAGCGACCGGGCCAGGTCGTTCCACGGGGAGAAATTGAACCCCCGGCCGATCTCGTAGGCCGTCCCGGCCAGGAGGAGGTCATGTTCGGCCCCCACGAGGGAGAGCACCTGCTTCACAAGGGCGGTCTTGCCCACACCGGCCTCGCCGTGGATGCTGGCCACCAGGGGGCCCCTGCGTTCCCTCGCCAGGGCGTCGACGATGCTCGTGACTTCCTCCGACCGTCCCCAGAAGAACACGGCGGGTCCTTCCTTCCGACCGCTCCCGCGGAGCAGGAGCCGCCGGAAAACGTCCTCGGCCCGCGGGCTGGGCCGCACGCCAAGACCGTCGGCCAGCCGGGAGCGATAGGTGTTGAACAGGTCGACCACGCGGGCGGTCTCGCCGCTTTTCGCGTAGAGTTCAAGCAGTTCAAGGGTGGAGTCCTCGTCGAAGGGGTCTAGCCGGACGAGCCCCTGGAGGGCCGTCCTCAGGTCCTCGTCCCTTTCTTCCTCGTAGCAGCGGGAGACCCTGGCCTTCAGGGCCGCCAGGGATTTTTCGCGGTACTCCTGCCGGGTCTCCCGGAGCCAGCTGGTGAACTCCTCGCTTTCGGGGATCTCGAAGCCGCAGAGGAATTCCTCGCAGAGGGGCTCCCAGCCTGGAAAGCCCGGGTCAGCGATGCGGCCGAGCCGGTCGAGGTCGCAGTCGAAACCTTCGTCCCGGCGGACGGAGACGAGGCGGCGGTCGGCCTGTACCAGGTCGGGAAGGGCCCGCCGGGCGAGGTAGAGGGCGTTGCGGAGGTTGTTCTGGGCGGCCTCCTCGTCCCGTTCGCCCCAGAAGAGCGCGGCAAGCCGCTCCCTCGGCACGGGGCCCTCGGCCAGGAGGTAGTAGATCAGCCCCTCCGCCTTCCTCAGGGGAGGGACCCAGCGCCGCCCGTCGACCTCGACGCGCGGCACGCCCAGCAGGCGGAAGCGGACGGCCATCCCGGTTTCCCTCCCTCGGAGTCTCATGCGGCCCCGCGGGGCCGAAACTACAGCAGCCTGCCGGCGGCCTTCTCGACCCGTTCGAGCAGCGTGCCTTCTGCGATGAGCCGCGCGGCGGTTTCCTGGTCCCGGTAGAAGACCCGGTCGTCCTCCATGTAGGCGACATGCTCGCGGAGGAGATCGTAGGCCGGCCTGGTCCCCCTGCCCAGGGTGCGGCGATCCTGCAGGTCCAGGGCCTGGGCGGCGGCCATCCACTCGATGCCCAGCACGGCGGCGGCGTGGTCCACGATGGTCCGGGCCTTCCGGGCGGCTATGGTGCCCATGCTCACGTGATCCTCCTGCCCCGCGGAGGTGGGGATGGAGTCCACGGAGGCCGGGTGGGCCAGCACCTTGTTTTCCGACACGAGGGCAGCCGCGGCGTACTGCGGTACCATGAACCCGCAGTTGACGCCCCCCTGCTTCACCAGGAAGGCGGGAAGCCCGTGGTTCAGGGCGGGGTCCACCAGCTTGGCCGTGCGCCGCTCGGAGATGTCCGCCAGCTCGGCGGCGGCGATCCCCAGGGTGTCGGCGGCGATTGCGACGGGCTGGCCGTGGAAGTTCCCGCCGGAGAACACGTCTCCCGTGTCGGTCATGACGAGCGGGTTGTCCGTGGCAGCGTTGAGCTCGTCCTCGATGACGCCGCGCACGTAGTCCAGGGCCATGCGGCTGGCCCCGTGGATCTGCGGGACGCACCGCAGGGAGTAGGAGTCCTGCATACGCAGTTCCCCCTGCCGGGTCATGTACGAACTGCCCTCGAGCAACGTGCGCAGGTTGGCGGCTACGGCGATCTGCCCCTTCTGCCGGCGGGCCTCGTGAATCCGGGGGTCGTAGGCGTTGACGATGCCGCGCAGCGATTCGGCAGTCAGGGCCGAGACGACGTCGGCGGAGGCGGCCAGCACGAGGGCATCGTAAAGGGCGTGGGCGCAGACGGAGGTCATGACCGGGGTCCCGTTGATGAGGGCCAGGCCCTCCTTGGCCTTCAGCTCCACCAGGGGGATGCCTGCCTTGGCCATGGCCTCGGCGCCCGGGAGGACCTGTCCCCCGAACTCCGCCTCGCCCTCGCCGATCATGGGCAGCACCATGTGGGCCAGGGGGCAGAGGTCGCCGCTGGCACCCACGGAGCCCTTCTCGGGGATGACGGGGTGGACGCCGCGGTTGAGCATGGCGGCGAGGGTCTCGGGGATGACGGCCCTGGCCCCGGAAAAGCCTTTCAGGAGCGAGTTCAGGCGCAGCAGGAGGATTCCGCGGACCGCCTCGCGGGGCAGGGGGGTCCCCACGCCCACGGCGTCGGCGCGGATCAGGTTGACCTGGAGAAGCGAGATCTGGTCGTCGGGGATCGCCACGTCGGCAAAGCGCCCGAAGCCCGTGTTGATGCCGTACATGGGCCGGCCTTCCTCCAGCAGGCGGTCGACCACCGCTCGGGACGCGGCGACTTTCTCGCGAGCCTCCCCAGAAATTTCCACGGGTGCGTTCCCCCGGGTGACGGCCAGGAAGTTTTCCAGGGTCAGGCTGTTGCCATCGAGGATCACGGTCTTTTTCATGTCGAAGTCCCCTTTCGCTTCATTTTCCGCCTGCCTTCCCGGGACGGTCCGGGGTACGGCGGGATGTCCCCGCCATTAAGCCTCATCCCCGATTTTAAACCATCAAAATCCGCGAAAATGCCGTGAAAGGCTTTTGATGATTCCGTGACGGGGGCCCGGTAACCTTGGCCTGCATCGTGGGGGAAACGGAGGCGGCATTCTTCCCACGCGCAAGGGTGATCGGGTGACAGGTTGCTTCTATAATAGGAAAAATTCGGAACGAACGGCGCGAAAACCGCCGAAGAAAACCACAATCCGGGAGGTAGAGAGAAAATGGCAGGGAAAGCCGAGATTCTTTACGAAGTGAAGGCCCAGAGGGGACCGGTCCTGCGCTGCAAGGGGTGGCGCCAGGAGACGATCCTCAGGATGCTCGAGAACAACATGGAGAACGCGGAGCACCCCGAGCGCCTGGTCATCTACGGCGGCAACGGCAAGTGCGCCCGCAACTGGGAGTCCTACCACGCGATCGTGAAGTCCCTCAAGGAACTCGAGGACAACGAGACCCTGGTCGTCCAGTCCGGCATGCCCGTGGCGGTCTTCAAGACCCACAAGTACGCCCCGGTCGTCGTCATGGCCACCACGAACATCATGAAGGCCACCTGGCCGACGTTCTACGACCTCGAGGCCAAGAACCTGACGATCTTCGCCCAGTACACCGCCGCCCCGTGGGAGTACATCGGCACCCAGGGCGTCATCGAGGGGACCTTCGAGACCCTCGGCGCCGTGGCCATCAAGCATTACGAGGGGTCCCTGAAGAACCGGATCTACCTGACCGCCGGGGCCGGCGGCATGGGCGGCAACCAGAGCTGGGCCATGAAGATGCACGGCGGCGTGGCGATCGTGGTCGACACCGACCGCAAGATCCTCGAGCGCCGCGTCGAGAAGAAGTACATGGACGTCATCGTGACCTCGATGGACGAGGCCATCGCCCTGGCGAAGAAGGCCGTGGCCGACCAGGAACCCCTGGCCATCGGCGTGGTCGGCAACGCCGCCGACTGCTTCGAGGAGGCCTACGCGAAGGGATTCATGCCCGACGTCATGAGCGAGATGTGCCCCTGCCACGACCCGATCTCCTACATCCCCTCCGGCTACACTCCCGAGGAGGCCGAGGTCTTCCGCAAGCAGGACTTCGACGGTTACCTCGCCAAGGCCCGCGAGACCATGAAGCGCCAGCTGGCCGTCATGCTCAAGTACCTCGACAAGGGCGTGCCCGTGTTCGAGTACGGCACCAGCATCCGCAAGGAATGCCGCGACGCGGGGTTCCCCGAGAAGGAAGCCATGCGGCTGCCCGCCTTCGTGGCCGACTACATCCGGCCCCTGTTCTGCGAAGGCCGCGGTCCTTTCCGCTGGACCTGCATCTCCGGCGATCCCGCCGACCTCAAGCGGACCGATGAACTGGCCCTCGAACTGTTCGGCGACGACCCGATCGTCGGCCGGTGGATCCGCCTGGCCAGCAAGCACCTGCCCATCGAGGCCCTGCCAGCCCGCGTCTGCTACATGGGTTTCGGCCAGCGCAAGAAGTTCGCCCTCGCCATCAACCAGCTCATCAAGAAGGGCGAGATCAAGGGCCCCGTGGCCTTCTCCCGCGACAACCTCGACAGCGGCTCCATCGTCAACCCGACGTTCGAATCCGAGCGCATGATGGACGGTGGCGACCTCATCTCCGACTGGCCCGCCCTCAACGGCCTGCTGAACGCCTGCGGCATGTGCGACCTGATCGCTCTCCAGGCCAACTACTCCATGGGTGAAGCCGTCCACACCGGTGTGACCCAGATCGCCGACGGCACCGACGACGCCGATGTCCGCCTCGAGGTCGCCATGACGGTCGACTCGGGGATCGGCGTGATCCGCCACGCCCAGGCCGGCTACCAGATCGCGAAGGACGTGGCAAACGGCAAGGGCAAGCTCACGGACGAAAGCATCAAGGTGCCCCTCTGGTGGGAACCCGCAGACAAGGTGACTTTCGGACCCGAAAAGTAGGCTGTAAAATACTATAGGGAAGAACGGCAAACCAGGGCCGGCCTTCCGCCGGAGGCGGGGGACCGGCCCTCTTGAATCCTTAAGGAGAACACGCCATGGAAAACAGTTTTGCCCGGAAAGCCGAGTGGGTCATCGTCGGGGCATCCCAGGTCGTCACCTGCGCGCAGGGACGGGGGGACGCCCCCGGCGTCATCGAGGGGGGAGTCGTCGCCGGGGCCGGGGAAACGATCCTGGCCGTCGGCACGGAACGCGAGGCCAGGTCCGCCGCCGACCTTTCGCGGGCCGCAGTGATCGACGCGGCGGGCGGCGTCGTCCTGCCGGGGTTCGTGGATTCCCACACGCACCTGGTTTTCGGCGGGACCCGCCTTGACGAGTATGTCGCCAAGTGCACCGGCGCCGACCTGGAGGCGCTGAAGGCCCGTGGAGTCGCGGGGGTGAACGCCTCGGTGTCGGCCACGAGGGGCGCGAGCCTGGAGTCGCTCGTGGAGCAGACTGCCGCGCGCCTTTCGAACATGGTCGAGTGCGGCACCACGACGGTGGAGATCAAGAGCGGATACGGGTTCACCACGGAATCGGAAATCAGGATGCTGGAGGCGGCGGCGGAACTGGGCCGCAGGCTGCCGGTGGACGTGCTCCCGACCTTTTTGGGGGCCCACGGCTGGCCGCCGGAGATGACCAAGGAGTCCTACCTCGACCTCATCGTGAAGGAAATGCTCCCCGAGGTGGCGAAAAGAAAGCTGGCTGTCTTCTGCGACGCCTGGTGCGAGGATACCCATTTCAGCGCGGCGGAGTGCGGGCGCATCCTCTCCGCCGCGAAGGACCTGGGCATGAGGGCCAGGATCCACACGGACGCCTACTCCTACGTGGGCGGGTCGGACCTGGCCGCCGAGCTGGGGGCGATGTCGGCGGACCACCTGAACTTCACGCCCCCGGGTGCGCTCCGCAAGCTGGCGGAGGCCGGGACGGTCTGCACCCCCCTGCCCGTGACGGACTTTTCCGTCTCGCACCCGCGGCCCTTCGACCCCGCCCCCATGAGGCAGGCCGGCGTGACGATGGCGATCGCCAGCAACTGCAACCCGGGGGCCTGGAGCGAGGCGGTCCCCTTCGCCCTGGTGCTGGCCTGCCGCAGGCACGGCGTCACCCCGGCGGAGGCGATCACGGGCGCCACCCTCAACGGGGCGAAGGCCCTGGGGCTGGAAGCCGACAGGGGGTCCCTCGAGCCGGGCAAACTCGCGGACATCCAGGTGTGGAAGGCGCGCCGGTACGAGGAAGTGTTCTACCGGTACGGGGCAAGGATCGTTGACAAGGTCATGAAACGGGGCCGCCTGGTCGTCGAGGGCGGCCGCCTGAAAGGACGTGGATAGGATGGACCTGGACGAAGTCATGCGGAGAATTTACGATTCGAAGGATTTCACCGCTGGAGGGGGCTCGGCGTCTGCGGTTTCGGCGGCCATGGCGGCCTCCCTGGTGGCCATGGTGTCCCGGCTTTCCGTCGGGAAGGACCTGGGGCTTCCGGACGCCGAGTACGAGGCGATCGCGGACGGGCTCGACCAGGTCTCCCTGGACCTCAGGGACGGGTCGGTAAAGGATTTGGCGGCGTTTTTGGGCATCAAGGCCGCCTATGCCCTGCCCAAGGGGACGGAAGAGGAGAAGGCGGCCCGCAAGGCCGCGATCGGTCGTGCGGCCTATGTTGCCGCCGACATGCCGCGCCAGAATGCCCGGCTCGCCATGAAGGTCGCGGAGGCGGTAAAGAAGCTGGATGGCCGGTCGAACGCCAACGCGGCGTCGGACCTGGAGGTGGGGAAGGATTTTGCTTTTGCGGCGGTGCGGGGCTGCCTGGCCAACATCCGGGCCAACCTGGGGCTGATCAAGGACCCGGGAAGCATTTCCGAAATGGAAGGATTCATCCGGGAAATGGAGAGTAAAATGACTCCTGGAAAGGGGATGGAAACGGCATGAGGAAAATCCTGCTTTGCGAGATCAACGTGAGCGAGGGAACCGACACCGCGAAGATCGCGGCCATCACGAAGGCCCTGGAGGCGGTCGAGGGCGTCGTGATCATGGACATCAACTCGAACAGCGACCACAACCGGAGCGTCTACACGTTCATGGGGGACCCCGAGAGGGTGCTGGAAGGAGCCAAGCGGCTCTCCGACGCGGCCCTCGAGCAGATCGACATGTCGGTCCACAAGGGCAGCCACCCCCGCATGGGGGCCGTCGACGTGGTGCCCTTCGTGCCCATCCGGAACGTCTCCCCCGAGGAGGCCCTGGAGATCGCCCGGGCCTACGGGAAATACCTGGGGGGCAAGGGAGTGCCGGTGTACTATTACGAGGACGCCGCCACGAAGCCAGAGCGCAAGGTCCTGGTCAACATCCGCAAGGGGCAGTACGAGGCCCTGGAGGAAAAGATGAAGGACCCGGCCTGGACGCCCGACGAGGGGCCCTTCCGGTTCTGCCCGAAATGCGGCGCCACGGTGACCGGGGTGCGTTTCTCCCTGGTGGCCTTCAACGTGAACCTCCGGACAGACGACCTCCAGATCGGCAAGGCCATCGCCAAGGCGGTGCGGTTCAGCAGCGGCGGCTTCCACTCGGTGCGGGCCATCGCCCTGCCCCTGGAGGAGCGCCGGCAGGTGCAGGTTTCGATGAACCTGGTGAACTACAAGCTGACCCCGATCCCGCTCGTCTTCGAGACCGTGAAGATGCTGGCGGAGTCCTACGGGGTGGCGGTCGGCAACGCGGAACTGGTGGGACCCGTCCCCCTCGATGCGCTCCATGACGTGGTGGCCCATTACCTGAGGGTTCGCGACTTCAACATGGAGCAGATCATCGAGACGAAGCTGATCGACTGACACGCAGACAAGGGGGCTTGCCCTTGAAAACCACGAAGAGAAAGGAAGAGTCGAAGAACATGGCCATGATGTCCGACATCGAGATCGCGCACGCGTCGAAGCTGCTGCCCATCAACGAGATCGCCGAGAAAGCCGGGATCCCGGAGGAAGTCCTGATCCCCTACGGGAAGACCAAGGCGAAGGTCGACCTCAACTTCATGAAAACCCTGGAGGATCGGCCGGACGGCAGGCTCGTCCTGGTGACGGCCACCACCCCGACCCCGGCGGGGGAGGGGAAGACCACCACGACCATCGGCCTGACCCAGGCCCTGTCCAAGATGGGGCACAAGGCGATGATCTGCCTGAGGGAACCGTCCCTGGGCCCGTGCTTCGGGGTGAAGGGCGGGGCGGCGGGGGGCGGCTACTCGCAGGTGCTCCCCATGGAGGACATCAACCTGCACTTCACGGGAGACATCCACGCGGTGACGACGGCGCACAACCTGCTGTCGGCGCTGATCGACAACCACCTCCAGCAGGGCAACGAGTTGGGGATCGACCCGAGGCAGGTGGTGTTCCGCCGGGTCATGGACATGAACGAGCGTGCGCTGCGGCACATCGTGCTGGGCCTTGGGGGCAAGGGCAACGGCATTCCCCGGGAGAGCGGTTTCGACATCAGCGTGTCGTCTGAAGTCATGGCCATCCTCTGCCTGTCGAAGGATTTGCCGGACCTGAAGGAGCGGCTGGGACGGATCGTGGTGGCCTACACGCGCGACGGCAAGACGGTGACGGCGCACGACCTGAAGGCGGAGGGGGCCATGGCGGCCCTGCTGCGGGAAGCGCTGAACCCGAACCTGGTGCAGACCATCGAGCACGTGCCGGCGTTCGTGCACGGGGGCCCGTTCGCGAACATCGCGCACGGGACGAACTCGCTGGCGGCGACGAAGATGGCGCTGAAGCTGTCGGACATCGCGGTGGTGGAGGCGGGCTTCGCGTCGGACCTGGGCGGGGAGAAGTTCATGGACATCGCCAGCCGCTACGGCGCGTTCCACCCGCAGGCGGTGGTGCTGGTGACGACGGTGCGGGCGCTGAAGATGCACGGTGGAGTGTCGAAGACGGAACTGAAGGGCGAGAACCGGGAGGCCCTGGCGAAGGGTTTCGGCAACCTGGACGCCCACCTGGAGAACCTGGCGCAGTTCGGCGTGCCGGTGGTGGTGGCGGTGAACCGGTTCCCCACGGACACGCTGGGCGAACTGGACGATGTGCTGAACCACGTCCGTGGGCGCGGCCACGAGGCGGCGCTGTCGGAGGTGTGGGAGAAGGGCGGTGACGGCGGCATGGAGCTGGCGGAGAAGGTGCTGGCCTCCATGAAGAGGTCCAACGGCTACCATCCGCTTTACGAGCTGGGCCTGCCGCTGAAGGAGAAGATCGAGAAGATCGCCACGCACGTGTACGGGGCTGAGGGCGTGGACTACATCGATTCCGCCAGCGCGTTCCTGGACGACCTGGAAAAGCGCGGTTACGGGGCGCTTCCGGTGTGCATGGCCAAGACGCAGATGTCGCTGACGGACGACCCGTCGAAGATCGGCCGCCCGAAGGGGTGGAGGCTCCTGGTTCGTGAAGTGAGGCTGTCGGCGGGCGCCGGCTTCGTGGTGCCCATCTGCGGGACGATCATGACGATGCCGGGGCTGCCCAAGAAACCGGCGGCGGAGTCCATCGACATCGACGACCAGGGACGAATCACCGGGCTGTTCTAGCCGGGGGGAAACGGGTCACCCGGTTTTAAAACCAATTCGGAGGTGACGTGTGGATGAAGGGGTTCAAGGCGGGTATCGTTCTGGCGCTGGTTCTTGGGTTGTTCGCGGGTGCGGCTTTCGCGGCCGAACCCATCCGCATCGGCCTACTGGCCCCCCTGACGGGACCTGCGGCGGCTGACGGGCAGAGCGTGCTCAACTCGGTGAAGATCGCGGTGGACCAGGTCAACAAGGCCGGCGGCGTCAAGGGCAGGAAGATCACCCTTTCCGTCTACGACGACCGGATCGACGCGAAGGAAGCGGTTTCCCTGGCCTACAAGCTGATCGAGAAGGACAAGGTCCACGCCGTCGTGGGAGGGTCCTACAGCATGCCGACCCGCGCCGTCGCCCCGATCTTCCAGGAGGAAAAGATTCCCATGGTGGCTGCCTACGCCACCCACCCGGACGTGACGAAGGCCGGCGAATACTGCTTCCGCAACGGATTCCTGGGCACCGTCGAGGGGAAGGCCGCTGCCTACGCGGCGCACAAGCTCCTGGGAGCCAAGACGGTCGCCCTGCTGACGAGCGACAACGACTTTGGCCGGACGATGGTCCAGGGCTTCAGGATGTACCAGGGCAAGTACGCCAAGGACATGAAGATCGTCTATGACCAGGCGTTCCCCGCCAGCGAGAAGGACTTCAAGGCCTACCTTTCCAAGATCAAGGAAGTCAACCCCGAGGTCGTCTTCGCGAGCGGCTACTATTTCCAGACGGCTCCGCTTCTCAAGCAGGCCCGCGAGCTGGGCATCAAGTCGAAGTTCATCGGCGAGGAAGGCTCGGACTCCCCGAAGCTCATGGAACTGGCCGGGGACGCGGCCGAGGGGTTCTACATCGTGACGAACCTGGACCGTGACGATCCCCGCCCGGTGGTGCAGAACTTCATCAAGGAATTCCGCGCCCGCTACAAGATCGAGCCCGACATGACGGGGGCATCCGCCTATGACGCGTTCATGATCATCATCGAGGCCATGAAGCGCGCCGGCGGCACCGACCCGACGAAGGTCCGGACCGAGATCGCCAAGACGTCGAACCTGGACGGCCTGACCGGGGTCATCAAGGGCTTCACCCACATCGGCGAGGTCGTCAAGCCCGTGCAGGTGCAGGTCGTGAAGAACGGGATGTTCCGCCGCTTCGGCGTGGTCGAGGATCCCGAGCTGATCCGTCCCTAGGAACCATCAGCCGAAAAACAAGGAGGGGTGCGTCTCTTGGGACGCACCCCTCCCTTGACCCTGGAGGTGCAGCGATGATCGACAACAGAAGCATTGCGGGGGCGATGACGGTCCGCATCGAGGGTCCGTTCCCGCCCGATCCCGTTTTCGAACCCGGCATCCGCAGGGCCCCGGACCGCGGCTTCACGCTGGGCCGGGCCGAGACCGAACTGGCCCTGAAGAACGCCCTGAGGTACGTTCCCGAGGAGTGGCACGAGAGACTGGCGCCGGAATTCATGGAGGAGTTGAAGACCCGGGGACGCATCTACGGCTACCGGTTCCGTCCCCAGGGGCGGCTGAAGGGCCGCCCCATCGACGATTACGAGGGAAAGACCGTGGAAGGGCGCGCGTTCCAGGTCATGATCGACAACAACCTGGACTTCGACGTGGCGCTCTACCCCTACGAGCTGGTCACCTACGGCGAAACCGGCCAGGTGTGCCAGAACTGGATGCAGTACCGGCTCATCATGCAGTACCTGCAGGTCATGACCGGCGAGCAGACGCTGGTCGTGGAGTCCGGCCACCCGTTGGGACTGTTCCGGTCCCGCCCGGACAGCCCGCGCGTCATCATCACGAACGGGCTCATGGTCGGAATGTTCGACAACCAGGACGAGTGGCACCGGGCCATGCAGCTGGGCGTTTCCAACTACGGGCAGATGACCGCCGGCGGGTGGATGTACATCGGCCCCCAGGGCATCGTCCACGGAACCTTCAACACGCTGCTCAACGCCGGCAGGCTGAAGCTGGGGCTGGGCCCGACCGAGGACCTGTCCGGCCACCTGTTCATCTCCTCGGGTCTCGGCGGCATGAGCGGGGCGCAGCCCAAGGCTGCGGAGATCGCCGGCGCCGCGGGCATCTTCGCCGAGGTGGACGCCTCCCGGATCGAGACCCGGCACACCCAGGGGTGGGTGTCGCGGGTCACGGCAAGCCTGGACGAGGCATTTGCCTGGGCCGAGGAGGCCATGGAGGAGAAGAAACCCCTCTCCATTGCCTACCACGGCAACGTGGTGGACCTGCTGCAGTACGCCGTGGACCGCAACAAGAAGGTGGAGCTGCTTTCCGACCAGACATCCTGCCACGCCCCCTACGACGGGGGGTACTGCCCGCAGGGGTTGACCTTCGAGGAGCGGACGGCCCTCCTGGCTTCCGACCGCGCCGAGTTCCGCCGGCGCGTCGACGAGACGCTCAAGGTCCACTACGGGCTGGTGAAGATACTGGTGGAGCGGGGGACCTACTTCTTCGACTACGGCAACGCCTTCATGAAGTCCGTTTTCGACGCCGGCGTGAAAGAGATCGCGAAAAACGGCCGGGACGAGCTGGACGGTTTCGTCTTCCCCTCCTACGTCGAGGACATCATGGGCCCCATGCTTTTCGACTACGGCTACGGGCCGTTCCGCTGGGTCTGCCTCAGCGGGCGCCACGAGGACCTGGTGAAGACCGACCGGGCGGCGATGGACTGCATCGACCCGAACCGCCGCGGCCAGGACCGGGACAACTGGATCTGGATCCGCGACGCGGAGAAGAACGCCCTCGTGGTGGGCACGCAGGCGCGGATCCTGTACCAGGACGCCGAGGGCCGCATGCGGATCGCCCGGCGCTTCAACGAGATGGTGAGAAAAGGCGAGATCGGGCCCGTGATGATGGGGCGCGACCACCATGACGTCTCGGGGACCGACTCCCCGTTCAGGGAGACGGCGAACATCAAGGACGGGAGCGCCATCATGGCGGACATGGCGATCCACTGCTTCGCGGGCAACGCCGCCCGGGGAATGAGCCTGGTGGCGCTGCACAACGGCGGCGGCGTCGGCATCGGCAAGGCGATCAACGGCGGGTTCGGGCTGGTGCTGGACGGCAGCGACAAGGCCGACCGGGCCATCGACCTGTCTCTCGCCTGGGACGTCATGGGCGGGGTGGCCAGGCGGGCTTGGGCGCGCAACGAGAACGCCCTTTCCACCAGCCTGGAGTACAACCTGAAGAGAAAGGATACCGACCACATCACCCTGCCGTTTATCCCGGACGAGGGGCTGGTCAAAAAGACGGTCGAGAGGGCCCTGGCCGGCGGGAACGGCAAGGGAGCGTAGGCGGGATCCATGCAGCTCTTTTTCGAACAGATGCTGAACGGCCTGGCCGTCGGCGCGATCTACTCGCTGATCACACTCGGGCTCGCTCTCGTCTACGGGATCATGCGGATCCTTCACGTGGCCCACGCGGCGGTCTACACCGTCGGAGCCTACGTGGGACTCGCCATCTTCAGCGCCACGGGGAGCCTTCCCCTGGCGGTGGCCGGGGCCATGTTTGCCTGCGCGGTGTTGGGGGTGCTGATCGAGCGGTTCGTCTATTACCCTCTTCTCAAGTACCCGCCTTACGTCCCGCTGATCGGGAGCATCGCGTGCCTGCTGGCGATCGAGGAACTCTGCCGGCTCATCTGGGGGCCGGAGATCCAGTCCTTCCCGGCGACCTTGCCTTTCCCGAGCTTCACGGTGGGCGGCATCTTCGTCTCTTCGACGCTTTCGGCCGTTTACGCGATCAGCGCGGGGGTCTTGCTGCTTTTGTGGTTCATCACCACGAAGACCGAGCTGGGGCTGGCGATGCGGGCCACGTCGCAGGACCGGGCCATCGCCAGCGCCATGGGGATCAACAGCCACTGGATCATCTCCGTCACCTTCATGATCGGCTCGGCCGTGGCGGCCATCGCCGGGATCCTGGTGGGGATCTACTACAACCAGGTCTACCCCTCCATGGGGGCGGTCCCGGCATACAAGACCCTGGCCCTGATCGTCGTGGGCGGCCTCGGCTCTGTGCCGGGCGCCGTCCTGGCGGCCGTCCTGCTGGGGGTGGCCGAGACGCTCCTGATCGGCTACGCGGGGATCCCCCTTCCGCGGGATGCCCTGGCCTTCATCGCCATGATCGCCGTGCTGCTGTGGCGCCCCCAGGGACTCCTGGGCGGCCGCCGGTAAGGGAGGGATTGCCGTGGGCGACTATTCCATCACCGTCCTGACGCTCATCGTGATCCAGGCCATCGTGGCCTGCGGACTGAACGTGATCGTGGGTTACGCGGGGCAGATATCCCTGGGGCACGCGGCCTTCTTCGGGATCGGGGCCTACGCCTCCGCCATGCTGACGACGGCCGGAGGGCTCGGTTTCTGGACGGCCCTGCCCCTGGTCTTGGTGATCACCGGCCTTGTCGGGCTGGTTTTGGCTCTCCCCAGCCTGCGCCTGAAGGAGGATTTCCTGGCCATCACCACCATCGGGGTCAACTTCATCGTGGTTTCGGTGTTCCTGTACGTACCCTTCTTCGGAGGGGCGCTCGGGATCGGGGGCATCCCCCGGGTGGTGCTCTTCGGCGAAAGGCTCCGGGGAGCCCCGTACCTCTACCTGTGCCTGGCCTTCCTGGCAGCGGTCCTCCTGGTTTCCTGGGGGTTCACCCGCAGCTGGTCGGGGCTCGCCTGCTTCGCCCTGCGGGAGGACGAGGCGGCCGCCTCCAGCATGGGGGTGTCGCCGGTGCGTTTCAAGCTGGCTGCCTTCATCCTGGGAACGGCCATAGCCGGCCTTGGCGGGGCGCTCTACGCCCATTTCATGCGGTTCATCAGCGCGACCGACTTCAGCTTCCCCGTGTCCATCAGCCTCTTGTCCATGGTGGTCGTGGGGGGCATGGGGACCCTATGGGGGCCGCTGCTGGGGGCCCTGATCCTCGGTGTCCTGCCGGAGGTCTTCCGTCCCCTGACCGACTACCGGATGTTCCTTTACGCGGCGCTGCTCCTGCTGATGATCCGGTTCCAGCCCGGCGGCCTGCTGGGCGAGACCAGTGTCGCGCGGAAGATCCTGTCCCGGGTGACGGGGAGGGATAAGCCATGAGCGGCGTTCTCCTGAGCTTGCGTGAGGTTTCCATGCATTTCGGAGGGCTGAAGGCCCTGGACAGGGTTTCCTTCGACCTGCACCAGGGGGAGATCCTGGGGCTGATCGGCCCGAACGGGGCCGGAAAGACCACGTGCTTCAACACGGTATCGGGGGTCTACCGCCCCACGTCGGGAGAGATCGTCTTCGGGGGGGTCCGCACCGACGGGTTGCCTCCGCATAAAATGGCCGCCCTGGGCATCGGGCGGACCTTCCAGATCGTCCGGCCCTTCCCGGACCTGACCGTGCTCGACAACGTCATCGTCGCCATGGGGCTCTCCTGCTACGGGCGCTTTTTCTCCGCCTGCGGCTCCTGGAAGGGGACCAAAACAAGGCAGGGCGCAATGGAACTGCTGGAAAAGGTCGGTCTCGAAAGCCTGGCCTCGAGCAAGGCGGGCCTCCTGCCGCTGGGAAACCTTCGGCGCCTGGAGATCGCCCGGGCTTTGGCCCTCGAACCGAAACTCCTGCTCCTGGACGAGTCCTTCTCGGGCCTGAGGCACGAGGAGATCGAGATGCAGGAGCAGCTGGTGCGAAACACAAGGCAGGAGGGCATCTCCATCCTCCTGATCGAGCACAACATGCGGGTGGCCATGGGGCTTTCGGACCGGCTCGTCGTGCTGGATCACGGCGTCAAGCTCACCGAAGGGTCCCCGGGAGAAGTCCGCAGGAATCCCGACGTCATCCGGGCCTACCTGGGGAAAGGGGGCGAGACCCATGCTGCTTGAGGTGAGCGACCTCCACATCGCCTACCGGGACATCGAGGCGGTCCACGGGGTTTCCTTCTCCGTAGGGCAGGGGGAACTGGTCTCGATCATCGGGGCGAACGGGGCGGGCAAGAGCTCGATCCTGAACGCGCTCATGGGGCTCGTGCCATCCCGGAGTGGGAACGTCCGTTTCGAGGGGACCGACGTCACGAGAACGCCGGCCCACGACCGGGCCCGGATGGGAATTCGCATCGTCCCTGAAAGGGCCAGGGTTTTTCCCCAGTTGACGGTCCGGGAGAACCTGCGGATCGGCTTGTACAAGATTCACGACCCGAAGAAGGAACAGGAAAAACTCCAGTGGCTCTACAACCTATTCCCGATCCTCGCGGAACGGGGATCCCAGAACGCCGTCACGCTCTCGGGCGGTGAGCAGCAGCAGCTGGCGATCGCCCGGGCCCTGGTCAGCGAGCCGAAGCTCCTGCTCGTGGACGAGGTTTCCATGGGGCTCATGCCGAAGCTGGTGGACGAGGTCTTCGAGGTGTTGGCGTCGCTCAACCGCGAAACCGGCCTGACGATCCTGCTGGTTGAACAGAACGCCCTGGCTTCGCTCGACATCTCCAGCCGCTGCTACGTTCTGGAGACGGGGAAGATCCAGCTGGAGGGGACTTCCGCCCAGCTGAAGGGGGACCCCCGGGTCAGGGAAGCCTACCTGGGGCTTTAAAAAGCCGGGAAAGAAGAAAAGGGAAGGTCGAGGGGGAGCCCCGGGAAGAGGGGCTCCCCCTTCGCTGTGATGTATCAACAGGTTTAACCGGTTTCCCATTGACAGTCATAATACCGCCTGTATTATTGAGAGGCGCTTATTGAGCGCGAAAAATCCCGCGAGAGGGATGAGCGGCACGAAGAACCTGTTGGAGAAGCTGCAGCAGAAAAGGCAAAAAACGGCCCCCCGCCTGGCGGAGACAGCAGCCGAGGCGATCCGTGGCCTGATCGTCGCCAACGCCTTCGAGCCGGGAGAGCCCCTGAGCGAGGTGCGGCTCGCCGAGACGCTGGGCATCAGCCGGACCCCGGTCCGGGAAGCGATCGGCCAACTGGACAAGGAAGGGCTGCTCAAGATCATTCCCGGGCGCGGAGCCATCGTGGCCGAGATGACGGCGGAAGACATCAAGGAGATCAACGACCTCCGGCTGGTGCTGGAGCCCCTGGCGGCCGAGACCGCCGTGTCCAACGTCCCCGAGGCGGAGGTCAACTCCGAGCGGCAGGCCTGGGAGAGCTTTCTCGAAAAGTTCGAGAGGGGTGCGGAAATCTCCCCGCAGGCCCTTTCGGAAGCCGACACCCGGCTTCACGCGCTCATCCTCGACTACTGCGAGAACAACCGCCTGAGGGACTTTCTGAGCGTCCTCCGGCACCAGACCCTGAGGTACGTTTTCGCGTCCTGGAAGACCGAGCTGTTCATGGACGAGACGATCCGCCAGCACCTGGAGATCGTCCGGTGCCTGTCGGAGAGGGATGTGGAGAAGCTGAAGGGGGCCCTCAGGGCCCACATCGAGTTCAACAACCGATACCACCTGAGAAAGGTCCAGTAAAGCCGGGGGCTTCCACCCACCGGCTTTTATCATTGGCGATAGCATAATACAGGCGGTATTTTACCTGTGCCGGATCTCAAAAGCGGAAGGTGGAGAGCGAATGGAACTGACCAGGGAACAGCAAGACATGCTGGCAGGCGGCCATGGTGAGGCCGTAGCCTACGCCATGCGGATCCAGGCGGGTGTCGGCCGGGTTTTCGGGGCCGGGCGCATGGTGCCCATCACGCGGACCCACGTGGCCCTGAGCGCCCAGGACGCCGACCTCTGGTTCGTCGAGAAGATGCTAGCCCTCGGGGGCAGGTGCAAGGTGTCGCCCACGGTGAACCCGAGCATCAACCTGTCTTACCTCAACCGGCACCTGGCCGAGATCCCGAAGGCCGGCATCGACATCGTGACGGCCACGAACGAGGCTTACCGGAAAATCGGGGCGACTCTCACGTTCAACTGTACCCCCTACCTTCAGCAGAACATCCCGGCTTTCGGGGAAGTCATCGCCTTCTCGGAGTCCAGCGCGACCCCCTACGTGAACTCGGTCCTGGGAGCCCGGACCAACCGCGAGTCCTCCCAGAGCGCCCTCTGCGCCGCCATCACGGGCCTTGTGCCGGAGTACGGCCTGCTTCTGGACGAGAACCGCCGTGCCGAGGTGCTGGTCGAGGTGAAGGCGAAGGTCGAGGACGATTTCGACTACCAGCTCCTGGGATGGGCCTACCCCCTGAAGCATCCGGGGCCGGAGATTCCGGCTTTCGTGGGGATCGAACGCAGGCCGACGCCCGAAGGCTTCATGAACTTCGGGGCCGAGCTGAACACCAGCGGTGCGGTGGCCCTGTACCATTTCGTGGGCATCACCCCGGAGGCCCCGACGCTGGAGGCGGCCTTCGGGGGAAAGAAGCCGAAGCTCACGGTCCAGATAACGGACTCCGACCTCGACCGGGTCCGGGACAGGATCTGCGGCAGGCCGGGAAAGATCGATTTCGCCATGTTCGGCTGCCCGCACCTCTCGATCCGCCAGGTCGGGGACATCGCCCGGGTCGCCGAGGGGCAGAAGTTCGCGGTACCCGTGTGGGTGCTGACGAGTTCCCTGACCCGCGAACTCGCCGACCGGATGGGATACCTCGATGTCATCACGCGGGCGGGGGGACACATCGTCACGGATACCTGAATCGACGTGCCGCCTTGTTGGTGGCCCTATTACGGGAAGTCCGGCGTGACCGATTCCCCCAAGTGCGCCTACTACAACGAGATCCGCAACATCGAGTTCAAGATCCGGCCGATCGAGAAGGCCATCGAGGCGGCCATCGCCGGGGAGGTGAAGGAATGAGCCGCACGCTGGAGTTCAAGTGCTCGACTCTCTCCGGGGGCCGCTGCTGCGGGCCCGCCCTGGTCAGCGGGGAGGCCGTGTGCTTCTACCTCGTGGAACCCGACACGGGCGTCGTGGTGGAGAAAGGGCACGTCCTGGAAGGGAAATCCATGGAGGGAAAGGTCCTGGTCGCCCACGCGGGCAAGGGGAGTTCCGTGGTCCAGATGGACGGGCTTTTCAAGATTTCCCGCAAGGGCAAGGCCCCGGTGGGGGTCGTGCTCCGCAACCCCGACCCCGTGTTCGTCTCGGCGCTTCTGGTCATGGAGATCCCCTCTGTCTACGCCGTGGAGGAGGCCTTCTTCGACGCCGTGAAGGACGGTCAGGCCGTCGAGATGGACGCCGACGCCGGCCTCCTGCGGGTGACCGTCGACTGAAAGGGACAGGCGCGATGAGGCTGTCGATCCCCTACGGTAAATCCGAGGCGTTTTTCGAGGTACCGGAGGAACGGTTGCTGTTCCGTGGCGAGATGCCCCGCGTGCCGGCCCTGGAGGACCTGGAAGGCGCCATCCTGCAAAAGCTCGACGCGCCCGAAGGCACGCTTTCTCTCGCCGAGCTGGCGGAGGGAAAGAGGAACATCGTCCTCCTGATCGAGGACAACACGCGGCACACGCCCCTGAGAGCGATCCTTCCGGTCCTGGTGGGCTACCTGGGCCGACACGGGGTTCCCGACTCGGCCGTCAGCTTCCTCACGGCCCCGGGGACGCACCGGGTCATGACGGAGGCCGAGATCGTCGAGAAGATCGGGCCCGAGATGGCAACCCGGTTCAGGGTCTTCCAGCACGACGCCAACAAGGAGGAGGAACTCGTCGACCTGGGCATAGTCATGGCGGGCGACTACCGGGTTCCGGTGCAGGTCAACCGTCGTGCCCTGGAGGCGGACCTTCTGGTGGGCCTGGGGGACATCGTCCCCCACTCCGACGCGGGCTACTCGGGCGGCGCCAAGATCGTCCAGCCCGGGATCTGCGGGTACGCCACCACCTCGGCCACCCACGTGGCGGCTGCCCTCCTGCCGGACATCCCCCTGGGGGTCATGGAAAACCCCTGCCGGGACGGCATGGAGGAAGTGGCGAGGAAGGTCGGGCTGGCCTTCATCCTGAACACCGTGAAGAACGAACAGGGGCAGGTCATCGGGATTTTCGCGGGTGACTTCGTGAAGGCCCACCGCCAGGGTGCCGCACTGGCCCGGGAGGCCTACCGCGTCGATGTGCCGGAATTGGCCGACATCGTCGTGGTGAGTTCCTCCCCCTGCGACATCGACTACTGGCAGGCGGAAAAGGGCGTAACGTCGGCCTACTTCGCCGTCAGGCCCGGGGGGATCATCGTTTTCGCGGCGCCCTGTCCCGAGGGGCTGGCTCACAACCACCCGCGTTTCCGCGAGTGGCTCGCCCTCCCGCTCGACCAGGTCCTGGCCAGGGCCAGGGCCGCTTCGCCGGAGGACCGGGACGCCGACCTGGTGTCAGGCGACCTGGCGGCCTGCAACTCCCGGGTGAGGGAAAGGGCGGGCGTGTTCGTCGTGACGGACGGCCTTTGCGACAACGACATCAGGATACTGGGTTACGAGCGTTTCGCTTCCGTCCAGGAGGCCCTGGACGAGGCTTTCAAGAGGATCCCGGGCGGGCGCGTCGGCGTCCTGCCCAGGGGAGGGGTCGCCCTGCCGGTGCTCGTACCCGGCGTGGCCATGTAACCGGCCGCATTCCGGGGTCGGTCGGGGGAGGGTCGGAATGTTTCTCACGGACGAAGAGAAGAGGATGCTGGACGGAACGCACGGCAAGGGCGTCATGAAGGCCATGGAGCTCCTGGTGGCATTGGGCAAGGCCTTCGACGCCGAGCGGATGATCCCCGTCACACGGGCGCACGTCGCCCTGAGCGGGCAGGAGGGCGACACCTACTGGTGCGGCCTGCTGGCCGACGGCGGGGCGCGCTGCAAGGTGCCGCCCACGACGAACCCGGCATGGGACGTGGCGTCCCTCACGAAGCGTTACGAAGTCACGGAGTCCGAGCTGGAACTGGCGCTCAGGACTGTGGAGGTCTACCGGCGGATCGGCGCCCACCTGACCTTCTGCTGCACCCCGGGCCTGGCGACGAACGTCCCGAACTTCGGGGAGCACGTGGCCTTCTCGGAATCGAGCGCAACTCCCTACGTGAACTCGGTGCTGGGGGCAAGGAGCAACCGGGAGTCCTCGGTGAGCGCCCTGGCGGCGGCGGTGGTGGGCAAGACGCCGCTATACGGCCTTCACCTGGATGAAAACCGCAAAGGGCAGTTCCTGGTGGACGTGGAGCCCTCCATGGAAGATACCTACGACTGGGGGATGCTCGGTTGGTTCGTCGGGCGCTTCTGCGGGAACCGGGTGCCGGTTCTCCGGTTCAGGAACCTGGCGGGAAGGCCGACGCCCGAGTCGCTCCTTTACCTGGGGGCAGAGCTGAACACGAGCGGGGCGGTGCCGATGTACCACATCGTCGGCCTGACCCCCGAGGCGCCGACGCTCGAGGCGGCTTTCGGAGGCAGGGTGCCGCAGGCCGAACTGGTCGTCACGGCGAAGGACCTCGAGGAGCAGCAGGAGGCGATCTCCGAGAAGGCCGGGCCCGTCAACCTGGTCATGCTGGGTTGCCCGCACTACAGCTACCGGCAGATCCGGGAGATCGAGCGCCTCATGGCCGGCCGGCGCGTCAGGGAGGGAGTCGGTTTCTGGGTCCTTACCTCCTTCGATGCCCTGGAACTGGCGAACCGCTCGGGCGAGAGAGAAAGGCTCGCGGCCCTGGGCGTGGAGCTCGTGGCTGACACCTGCATCGACGAGCCCTGCTGGAAATCGTTCGAAGGCGGCCTTGGGGTAACCGATTCCCCGAAGTGCGCCTACTACCGCGAGAGAAGGGGCCAGCCCTTCGTCATCCGGCGGCTTTCGGAATGCGTCGAGGCGGCCGTCCTCGGGGAGGTGCGGTGATGGAAGGGCAGACCAGGACCTACCGGTGCCGCTGCATCGTCAAGGGAAAGGGGAGCGGCGAGGCCATCGTTTCCCGGGAACCCATGTGCTTTTACCTTTGCGATCCCGCGACCGGTACGGTCATCGAAAAGAACCACCCCCTCCAGGGGAAGAGCCTGGCCGGGAAGGTGCTCGTCCTTCAGTCCGGGAAGGGGAGCTCGGTGGTCCAGGTGGACGGCTTCTACCAGCTCTGGGTGAAGGGTAACCTGCCGGCGGCGATCATCGTCCGGGAGACGGAACCGGTTTTGGTTTCCTCGGCGGTGGTGGTCGACGCGGTGATGGTGGACCGGATGGAAATGGATCCCTTTGAGGCCATCCGGGACGGGGACTACGTGGAAGTGGACGCGGACAGCGAAACCGTCCGCGTGGCGCGAAGGTGAACGGGCCGAAGACGGGCGAGGGGGGAAGAGGAAAAGACCGCGAGCGGACGAGAGGCAATCGGTGATAGATCGAAAGGCGCGACGAGGGCAAAGGGTCCCGAAAGGGAATGGAAGGACGATCAAAAAGGAGGACGGTAATAATGAAGGCAAGTCGACTGGTAAAGATCCTCTTTGCAGCAGCGCTGGTGTTTGCACTTGCCCTGCCCGCCATGGCGGCCGACTACACCATCAAGGTCGGGACCATCGTGTCCGAGTCCCATCCCGACTATATCTGCATGAAGGACGTCTTCAAGCCTTACGTGGAGAAGAACTCCAACGGCAAGATCAAGGTCGAGCTCTACCCGAACTCGCAGCTCGGCGGCGACCGGGAGATGTCGGAATCCGTCCAGCTCGGGACCATCCAGATCGCCCTGCCCGCGACCTCGGCGATCGCCGGCTTCGACAAGCGTTTCCAGGTGCTGGACCTGCCCTTCCTGTTCAAGAGCCGCGAGTCGGCCTTCAAGGCCCTTGACGGCGAACTGGGCAAGAAACTCGACAGTTACCTGGCACCCCTCGGGTTCGCCAACCTCGGGTACTTCGAGAACGGCTTCAGGCACGTGACGAACAGCCGCAAAGCCGTCTACACGCCGGCCGACATGAAGGGCCTCAAGCTCCGGACGATGGAGAACCCGATGCACATCGCGTTCTTCAAGCTCCTGGGCGCGAACCCCACGCCGATGAACTTCGGCGAGCTCTACACGGCCCTTCAGCAGAAGACGGTCGACGGCGAGGAAAACCCCGTGGCCATCGTCTACGACGCCAAGTTCTACGAGGTCCAGAAATACTACTCACTGACGGGGCACGTGTTCTCCGCGACCATGGCCCTGACGAGCAAGGCGTGGCTGGACAAGCTCCCGGCCGACCTTCGCGACGTCGTGGTCAAGGGCGGCCGGCAGTTCGTCCTTGCCCAGCGCAAGATGATCGCGGCTGCCGAGAACAAGCAGCTGGAAGAGCTGAAAGCCAAGGGGATGAAGGTCAATACCCTCACCTCCGCGCAGAAGGACATGTTCGTGAAGGCCACCCGGCCCGTGTATGACCAGTTCAAGGACCAGCTCGGGGCGGAAATCGTCGGCATCGCGAAGAAAGTGAAGTAACGGCACCTCCTGCAGCTCCCGCTCCCGCTCGATCGGGTGCGGGAGCTGCATTCTCCAAAATACGCGTCCAAGGAGAAACGTGCATGATAAAGAAATTCATCGACAACTTCGAAGAATATTTCTGTGTCTGGTCATTGGCCGTCATGACCGTCCTTGTCTTCATACAGGTCATCATGCGCTACGTTTTCCAGAATTCCCTGTCCTGGAGCGAGGAACTCGCGCGCTACATCTTCCTCTGGCTCTCCTGGATCGGGGCGAGCTACGCGGTCAAGGAGCGGAGCCACTTCAGGGTGGAGATGTTCGCCGACCTCTTCAAGGGCAAGGCCCGCAAGGTGTTCGAGCTGTTCGTCCTTTTGACCTGGTTCGGTTTCTGCCTGTTTTTGGCGTACCAGGGGAGCATGATCACCAGGCACCTGATCACCCGGGGGCAGATCTCGGCCGCCATGGAGATCCCCATGGCCTGGGCCTATGCGTCCGTGCCCGTGGGATCGGCCCTCATGGCCCTGCGCCTGGTCGTCGAGATCCGGAAAGTCTTCGCGGTGAAGCCGGGAGAGGGGGCGGCCTAGCATGGAAGCGGTCCTTCTGTTTTCCCTGCTGCTGATCTTCATCGCCCTGAGCATCCCGATCGGCATCACGCTGGGCCTGGCGACGGGCATCTGCCTGGCGCTGACGACCGACATCCCCCTGACGCTGATCGCCCAGAAGTCCTTCACGGGGCTCGACTCGTTCCCGCTTCTGGCGATCCCCTTCTTCATCCTTGCGGGAGCCCTGATGTGCAACGGCGGCATCTCCAAAAGGCTCGTCAACCTGGCCGAAAGCCTGGTGGGTTTCATCGTGGGCGGCCTGGCCATGGTCACCGTGCTGGCCTGCATGTTCTTCGCGGCCATCTCGGGTTCGGGCCCGGCGACCGTGTCGGCCATCGGTTCGTTCATGATCCCGGCCATGAAGGAAAGGAAGTACCACGGCGACTTCGCGGCGGCCCTGACGGCCGCGGCCGGGACCATCGGGGTCATCATCCCCCCGAGCATTCCCTTCGTCATCTACAGCGTCGTGGCGATGACCTCCATCGGGGACATGTTCATCGCCGGGGTCATCCCCGGGATCCTCATCGGCATCGCCCTGATGACGGTCTGCTACTTCACGGCCAAGAAGAGGAACTACCTCAGCTCCAAGGAACCCCCGACGCTGGCCCACGTGGGCAAGGCCTTCAAGGAATCGATCGGCGCCCTCATGGTGCCGATCATCATCCTCGGCGGGATCTACGGGGGTATCTTCACCCCGACGGAAGCAGCGGTCGTGGCCGTCGTCTACTCGATCGTCATCGGGAAATTCGTCTACAAGGAACTGGACTGGAAAACCCTCTACGAGTGCCTGCGGAGCACGGCCCTGATCAACGGGGCTACCGAGTTCATGATCGGGCTTTCCATGGCGTTCTCCAACTACCTCGCCCTGGCCCAGATCCCGGCGATGATCGCCCAGTGGCTCGGCAGCGTTTCCCAGAGCCCGGTGGTGATCCTGCTTTTGATCAACGTCTTCCTGCTCGTCGTCGGGTGCTTCATCGACAACATCGCGGCGGTCATCATCCTCACGCCGATCCTGCTGCCCGTGGTGACCAAGCTGGGCGTGGACCCGATCCACTTCGGCATCATCATCACCGTCAACCTGGCGATCGGGTTCATCACCCCGCCGTACGGGATCAACCTGTTCGTGGCTTCCGCCATCTCGGGAGAGTCGATCGAGCGGATATCGAAGCAGATCCTGCCCTTTGTGTTGGCGATGACCGCCTGCCTTCTGCTCTTCACCTACGTGCCCGACGTCAGCATGTGGCTGGTGCGTCTCCTGAGGAACTGAAAAGGGCCTTGTGCCGGAGGGAACAAGTAAGAAAGCGGATCCAAAGGGCCGTATCCCCAAGGGGGCGGCCCCTTTTTTTGCCTGCAAATTATCGATAGAAAGTGGCATAATGATATTAATGGGTCTAAGACAATCGATGGGCATCGTCGGAACCGGTTCAAGTGGGGCAAGAGACTTGCCAGGGAAAGGGGTGCGTCTAATGAGGAAGATTCAAGCGCTACTGTTTGCGGGGTTGCTTCTCTGCCTTGTTCTGGCCGCTCCAGGACTGGCCGTCACCGTCAACCCGGAAGGGAGTACCCTTGTCAACACGACCCTGACGAGCGGAGACTGCCTTAACCTGGGGACGATCTCCACGACGTCGAATGACCGTTACGGGATCCACAGCCCGTCCTATTTCATCATCAACGGCCCCGGAGGCGTGATCGAGACCTGGGGCCTCCGTGCATGGGGCATGTTCGCCGACGACGAATCCACAGCCTGGAACCTGGGAATGCTGTCCATCGAGACCTGGGGAGATTCGGCTCACGGCATGGCGGCTTCAGGGGATTCGGAAGCTGTAAACTGGGGGTCCATCACGACCCACGGGGAAAATGCCTACGGGATGTTTGCAACGGGTAGTTCCGACCTGGTCAACCACGGCTCGATCGTCACTGAGGGCGTCTGGGGCCTGGGGATGAACGCGGCCTACGGGTCGAGCGCTTTCAACGACGGGTCCATTGTCACGGCGAGCGATGATGCCGTCGGCATCCTGGTGACGCTGGGCTCCACCGGCGAAAACGAAGGCACCATCACCACAAGCGGTTTCCGCGCCGACGGCATGTCCGCCTCCTACAACTCTAGCGTCACGAACTCGGGCAGCATCGCCACGAGCGGCGACCAGGCCCACGGCATGTCCGCCTCCTACGGTGCAACGGCCTCGAACTCGGGATCTATCGTCACGAGCGGTACCGGGGCGGACGGCATGCATGCCGCAACCCACTCTTCAGCGACCAACACTGGAAGCATCGTGACGAGCGGCGATGAAGCCGTGGGGATGTCGGCTTCCGGTGAGGGATCCTGGGCTGTGAACCAGGGAGGCGGCACGATCCTGACGAAGGGTGTCGAAGCCCACGGGATGGAGGCCTCGACCGGCGCTCACATCGACAACACGTCCTCCATCGCCACGAGCGGGGACGGTGCCTACGGGATGTTCGCAGAGGCTTTTTCGAGTGCAGTGAACACGGGGGACATCACGACCTCGGGGGCTAGTGCCCACGGCATGGCTGCGAATTTCGAATCGGTCATCATGAACGTCGGGGCGGATTCCATCGTCACCTGGGGGGACGGGGCCCACGGGATGGTCGCGACCGGTTTTTCCAGCGCGGACAATTCCGGCTCCATCACGACCCACGGCGAGGGGGCCTTCGGCATGCTGGCGGACGATCACTCCCACGCGACCAACACAGGGACGATCCAGACCTGGGGCAAGGGTTCCCACGGAATGGCCGCATCGGATTCCGCCCTCGTGACGAACCTGGCGGCCGGCTCGATCGACACGGCGAGTGACGACGCCGTCGGTATGCTCGCGCAGGCGGTGTCGACGGCGAACAACCTCGGTACCGTCCGGACAGCGGGAAACTACGCCTACGGGATGATGGCGGAGGGAGGCTCGCTGGTCCGGAACTTCTACGGAGCGACGATCGTCACGACAGGGATGGGCTCGATCGGGATGCTGGCCTCCGACGATTCACACGCCGACAATTCCGGGACCATCTCGACCGGTTTCTACGGGAGCCACGGCATGGTGGCCCTGTACGGATCGGACGCCTACAATTCCGGTTCGATCGTGACGAGCGGCGAGGCCGCTTACGGCATCTACGCCATGGACGAATCCGAGGCGACGAACAGCGCCATGGGGAGCATCGAAACCTTTGGCGTGGGCGCGGACGGTATGGCGGCTGCGGTTTCTTCGGACGTGACCAGCTACGGCTCGATCGTGACACACGGAAACGATGCCATCGGGATGTCCGCTTTCTCCCACTCGACGGCCGACAACAGGGGAAGCATCGTCACGAGCGGGGACAAAGCGTACGGCATGTACGGTGAAAACGTTTCGGAACTTTCCAACTCGGGGACGATCGTGACCGATGGCGAAGATTCCTACGGGATGTATGCCAACAGTGTCTCCACCGCCGTCAACTCGGGCGACATCACGACATACGGGTCGCGAGCCCGCGGCATGTTTGCCTACCTCGACTCGACGGTCTCCAACCTCGGGGCGGATTCCATCGTGACGTGGGGCGAGAGCGCCTACGGCATGGCGGCGTTCGACACCTCCAGCGCGGATAACTCGGGCTCGATCACGACGCACGGGGACAAGGCGACCGGCATGTATGCCCACATCGACTCCTACGCGGAGAACAGCGGGTCCATCACGACCTTCGGGGCGGATGCCCGCGGGATGAGGGCGGACGAAACCTCCACCCTGCTGAACACCGGGAGCATCGTCACCCATGGCGCGGGTTCCTACGGCATGGACGTGGTGGAAAACAGCACCGGCAAGAACAGTGGGACAATCACCACGTCGGGGGCGGGGGCGCACGCGGTGAGGGTCGATTTCGGCGGCGACTTCACGAACAGCGGCACGCTGAATAGTCTCCAGGGCTACGCGGTCGGGGCGACGGACGAGAGCCACGTGACCCTGCTGGACGGGACGATCCTGTCGGGAAGCCACGTACTTTCCGGCGACGCGACATCGAGCCTGGACGTGACCATGGACGGGGACCTGTCGGCGCAGGTGATGGGCTTCGGCCGCTTCACCAAGGGCGATTCCGGCTGGATGACCCTCGAGGGCGGATCCTGGGCGGGTGACACCTACATGAACGCGGGAACCCTTGAAATAGAGCCCGGGACGCAGTTCGAGACGTTCACCTACCGCCAGGCGCCGGGGGCGACCCTGTACATGACGGCGGACCCGGACACGACCCCCCTGTGGGTGGAAGAGGAAACCGAAATGAGCGGCTTCCACGTGGTGGACGGGAGCGGGGTGCCCCTGCCGGGGATCTACACGTACATCGACGCCGGGGGGTACATGGACGACTTCGATACGTCCTTCACCAATTTCGATCCTCTATATGATCCCTACTACCCGGCCTGGTTCTACGAGGGCGGCCGGTACCTTTACAAGGGCATGATCGGCTACAGCTTCTCGGAACAGGCCCTGGGCCTGGTGGCTGCGATC
>CAYRNZ010000011.1:0-49489 GCA_964425765.1 uncultured Synergistaceae bacterium | reverse complement strand
CATCGACTGGCTCAACGCCGCCGTCCAGGATAAATGGGCAAAGGAGAACGCCTAGGTGGAAAAACTGATTTCCAGGGCCCTGGAAGGAGATCACCGTTCCATGGCCAGGCTGATCAGCCTGGTGGAAAGCGAATCCCCCCAGGCCGAACACATCATGCGCCGGATCTACCCCCACTCGGGAAAGGCCCATATCATCGGCCTGACGGGAAGCCCGGGCGCAGGAAAGAGCACTCTCGCGGACAAGGTCATCGCCGCTTTTAAAGGCCTGGGGAAAACCATAGGGGTCATCGCGGTCGACCCGTCCAGCCCTTTCACGGGCGGGGCGATCCTCGGCGATCGTCTCAGGATGCAGCAGCACGCCGTGGATCCCGATGTCTTCATACGCAGCATGGGGACCCGGGGTTCTCTTGGCGGGCTGAGCCGCTCCACACAGGAAGCGGCACTGATACTCGACGCCTGCGGCAAGGATGTCGTCATCATCGAAACGGTGGGAGTAGGGCAGTCGGAAATCGACATCGTCAAGATCGCCGATACCGTCGGACTGATCCTTGTGCCCGGAATGGGGGACGATATCCAGATCATGAAGGCGGGCATCATGGAAATAGCTGACGTCTTCATCGTGAACAAGGCGGACCGGGACGGAGCCGACCGGGTTTCAACGGAAGTCAACATGATGCTGGATCTCCTCGGGATGCGCCCCTGGCGCCCCCCGGTCCTCAAAACTATCGCCGAGCGGGGCGAAGGCGTAGCGGAGGTCGTCTCGGAGATCGTTCGGCACCACGACTTCCTGGATGTGAGCGAGGAAGGGCGAAAGAGGAAATGGCGGCGCCTGGGGATGGAGGTCGAGGAAATCCTCCGCCGGGAAATCGCGAGCCTGGTGGAACTCGCATGGGAAAGGGAGAAATCTCCGGAACTCTTCGAATCCCTGGCTGAACGGAAAACCAACCCTTACGAGGTCGCGGAACGAATCCTTGGTAAGATCCTGACTGAACCGGGAGAATGAACGGGACCGTTCGAACCCCCGCGAACGGGCGATGATATATGATTAGCTGGTGTCCAACGGAATGCAAAAGGGGAGGTCAATACACGATGCGCGTCGCAATTGGCTCGGACCACGCAGGTTTTGCCCTAAAGGAAAAAATCAGGAACCTGCTCCTGGAACTTGGGCACGAGATACGTGATTTCGGAACCCATTCCGCGGAGATCAGCGTCGACTACCCCGACTATGGGTTCAAGGTGGGCGAAAGCGTCGCCTCGGGGCAGTGGGACAGGGGGATCCTCATTTGCGGTTCCGGGATCGGGATGTCCATCGTCGCGAACAAGATCCCCGGGGTTTACTGCGCACTGGCCATCGATCCCTCGGCAGCCCGCCTCAGCCGACTCCATAACGATTCCAACGTCCTCGCCCTCGGGGGACGGACGTTGGGGGAAGAAACCGCAGCTGAAATCGTAAAAGTCTGGTTGGAGACCCCTTTCGACGGCGGGAGACATATCGCCCGGCTGAAAAAGATACAATCCTACGAGTCCCAGTCGGGGACCGTACACTCCCGTGCTAACGACAACCCTCTCATGATTCTGGATCACCCGCTGATCCAGCACAAGGTTGGGATCATCCGGGACCGGAACACCTCGGTAAAGGAATTCCGTGAACTCGTCCAGGAAATCGCGGGACTTATGGTCTACGAGATCACACGGGCCCTTTCCCTCGAGGAAGTGGAAGTGGAGACGCCTATCAGTCGGACAAAAGCCCTGACGCTTTCCGGAAAGAAACTGGCGATCGTTCCGATCCTCAGGGCAGGACTGGGGATGGTCGAGGGAATCATAAGGCTCATCCCGAACGCGAAAGTCGGGCATATAGGCCTTTACCGTGACCCGGAGACACTCATGCCCGTCGAGTATTACTGCAAGCTGCCAGGAGACATAGAAGACCGGGACATTTTCATCCTCGACCCCATGCTGGCTACCGGCGGTTCCTCGGCTGCCGCGATCGACCTTATCAAGAAACGGGGCGGGAGAAAAATCACCCTGGTCTGCCTCATCGCAGCCCCGGAGGGCGTTGCCCTCGTACACCGGTGCCATCCTGAAGTGCAGATATTCACGGCTGCACTGGACAGCAGGCTGAACGACCACGGCTACATCGTCCCTGGATTGGGAGACGCAGGTGACCGCCTTTTTGGAACGAAATAGCGAGGAAAGCCTTATCCCAGCAGCAGGAAGGCACCATCCGTCATGAACCCGCTTCCCATGCAGGTTTTGGCGGCATTTGCCTGGGGTGTCCTGGTGACGCCGCTTTCCATTTCCCTTTCGCGGCGCTTCAGAGTCCTGGATATGCCGGGAGACAGGAAAATCCATTCCGGCGTGGTGCCCAGGGGCGCGGGTATAGTTCTTTGGCTCGGCTACCTGCTCTGGGTGCTCCTCTTCGGCTGGTCAATACCCGGGACCCGCGTCATCGCAATAGGGGGGACCCTTGTCTTTCTGGCAGGCTACGTAGACGACATGAGGCAGACTTCTCCCTTTTTCAGGCTGGCGTTTCATGTCTCGGCGGCGGTGCTCGTCAGCCTGACACTTCCCCTGCCTCCCCTGGGCAAGGCTCTCATAGCATTCTGGATCACCGGGTGCACCAACGCCTACAACCTGATCGACGGAATGGACGGGCTCTGCCTTTCCTTGGCAGTCTCCGCAGCCTGTTGCTTTTCCCTGTTCGGGGGAATGTCCCTCTGGATGCCGCTGGCCGGGCTCAGCTGCGGAGTCCTGGTCTGGAACTTCCCGCTTCCCAGGGCCAAAACTTTCCTGGGTGACGGCGGGAGCACCCTGCTCGGTTTCCTTTGCGCTTCACAGATAGCACTGACGATTTCCCCCGGTTTTACCGATCCTTTAAGGATGGTCCCCGTGCTCGCCTTGCTCGGGGGCATGCCGGTTTTCGATACTCTGGTTGCAGTCGGAAGAAGGCTTCTTGTTGGACGCTCTCCGTTCCTGCCGGACAGGGGACATATCCACCACCGGCTTTTGGACCATTCTTTCCCGGTAACCGCTATTATTGTCACAATGGGAGCGATGCACGTTGCGCTGATTCTTTCCGGTCTGGCCCTTCTGAATTTTTTCCGGGGATAGGAGAGCTAAGGGGCAACATAAGAGGAGACGGAAAACGATGGATCAAAAGCGGAAAAAAGTCTGCGTCGTCGTCGGTACGAGACCGGAAGCCATCAAGATGGCTCCCGTCGCGTTGCGTGTCGCGAGGTCGGAAAAACTCGAATGTTTTCTTTTGGCTACCGGCCAACATACCCTGATGCTGCACCAGGCGCTCCGTCACTTCAACCTCGAAGCGGACGTGGACCTGAACGTCATGAAGGAAAGACAGACTCTCGATTACCTAACCGCATCGGTGATAGGAGGAGTTGGCCAGGCCCTGGACCAGGCTCGCCCTGACATCGTCCTCGTGCACGGGGACACGACGACGACATTTGCGGCTTCACTGGCGGCCTTTTACAGGAAGATCCCGGTAGGGCACGTAGAAGCGGGTCTGAGGAGCAGGAACGTATACCTCCCCTTCCCTGAAGAGATGAACAGGCTCCTCACCGACCGAATCGCGACACTCTGGTTCGCTCCCACGGAAGGAGCCAAAAGGAACCTCGAATCTGAGGGAGTTCCTGGGAATGAGGTCCTGGTGACTGGAAACACGGTCGTGGACGCCCTGTTCTGGACACGCGACAACCGGACGCAGCCCACCCTGCCTGCGTTGCAGTCCATTCCCGGGAAAGCGGAACTCGTGCTGCTCACCGCCCACAGGCGCGAATCCTGGGGAGAGCCCCTGAAAAGAATCTGCAGGGCAGTGGAGCGCCTCAGGGCCCAATTCCCCGAATTCTGGCTACTGGTCCCGATGCACATGAACCCTGCCGTTCGCGAGACGATACAAGCTTTCTTCAAAGACAAGGAGAAAGTTGTCCTTACGGATCCGCTGGACTACCCCGATTTCGTATGGGCGATGAACCGCAGCCGCCTAATACTGAGCGACAGCGGAGGCGTACAGGAAGAGGCCTCGGCCCTCAGGAAACCCGTTCTTGTCCTTCGAGAGGTGACGGAAAGGCCTGAAGCCGTCGAATCCGGCTCGGCGCTTCTCGTGGGAACGGACGAAGAACGTATCGCAAATACCGCAGCCAGCCTGGTCCAGGATCAGAAAGCATACGGGAACCTGGTTTCCCGCTGTGCAAACCCATTCGGGGACGGCCGGGCATCAGACAGGATCGTTTCGGCCGTCGAAAGCTTCCTGCGCGGCAAAGACTGATTCGCGGACGCGGTATACCGCCCCGTGAAAGGAGTGAGAATCCTTGAATCATAAAATGGTATTGAGAGGAGATCGCCCCCTGAAAGGCGCCATCGTCGCCCAGGGTGCAAAGAATGCGGCCCTGCCTGTCATGGCAAGCGCCCTGTTGATGACGGACGGGGCATTGAAGATCAGCAGGGTTCCGGACCTTCACGATATCCAGACGATGTCGGACCTGCTTAGGAATCTGGGGGCAGAGGTCCTGTATTCGGATGGAAAAATGAACATCAGGACACCGGAGAAACTCGATTGGGCAACACCTTCGGCCCTTGTCAGGAAGATGCGGGCCTCCTCCCTCGTCCTGGGGCCGCTCCTAGCCCGGTGCCATCGAGCGGTCCTGCCTCTCCCCGGAGGCTGTGCCATCGGGAGCCGCCCCATAGACCTTCACCTCAAGGGACTGACCAAGATGGGAGCCGAGATAAAGCTCGAGCACGGCTCCGTTCACGCAGAGGCAAAAAAACTGAAGGGGACTCGAATTTACCTCGATTTCCCCTCCGTCGGCGCCACGGAGAATTTGCTCATGGCGGCGGTCCTAGCGGAAGGGGAGACCGTCATCGAAAACGCGGCCAGGGAGCCGGAGATCTCCAACCTGGCGGCGGTACTGTGCCGCATGGGGGGACATATCGAGGGAGACGGTACGGGGACAATAAGAATCCGCGGAGTCCAGGAACTTCACGAAGCGGAAATCGAAGTCATCCCCGACAGGATCGAGGCCTCGACCTACATCCTGGCGGGTGTCATCACCGGTGGGGAAGTGGAGGTAAGGGGCATGGAACCCGAACACCTCGAAGCGCTCCTGGCAAAGCTCGAGGAAGCCGGGGTCCGCTTAGCCATCGAAGGCGATTCTGTCCGCACCGTCCCTGGGGAAAGGCTTTCAGCGGTATCCCTGAAAACGCTCCCCTACCCGGGTTTTCCGACCGACCTTCAGCCGCAGATCATGGCGGCCCTGTGCATGGCCAGGGGAACGAGCGTCATCCAGGAACGCGTTTTCGAATCCCGTTTCCTACACGTCAGCGAACTAAAGCGGATGGGTTGCCAGATCGAGCTTCAGGGGGACACCGCGATCATCACCGGGGTTGAGGAACTGACCGGGGCGGAAGTCAGGGCGACAGACCTCCGGGCCGGCGCTGCGCTGGTGCTCGCGGGCCTGGCGGCGAATGGCTATACTAGCATTTATCAAATGGGGCACATCCAGCGAGGGTACGAAAACATGGTCGATAAACTCCGCTGCCTCGGTGGGGAAGTGGAAATCGTCCCTTGCGACGAGAACGAAGGCCCGAAATTCTAGAACACGAGATCGGGGAGGCGCTGTCATGTCCTGGAAAAGCCATATCGTCAGGAAATCACTGACGGATATCGAACCCTACAAGCCCGGAAAACCAGTTTCCGAGGTGCAGCGTGAACTCGGGCTCCAGTCACCGGTACGGCTATGCTCGAACGAAAATCCGTGGCCTCTTCCCGACAAGGTTGTCGAAGCCGTCCGCCTGGCATCGGGAGAGATCTGCCGCTACCCTGACGCCGCATCTTACAGGCTGAAGAGGGCAATCGCCCTGAAATGGGGACGTTCTCCTGCGGAAGTCATCGTCGGTGGGGGAACCGAGGGCATCCTTTATTCCCTTTTCCAGGCTATCATCGACGAGGGAGACGAGGTCGCCTACGCCACCCCGACTTATCCTCTCTACCGCCTTGCCGCAGCAGCGTCAGGAGCAAGACGAATAGAGATCCCCACCGATGAAAGCGAGGGAGAAGCGGGGGTTGGCCGACTGGCCGAAGCCTGCGGACCCAGGACGAAAGCCCTCGTGATCTGCAACCCGAACAACCCTACGGGCTCAATCATGACGAGGACGGACCTGACAAACCTCGCGAACTCCCTGAACGGGCGTGAAACTCTCCTGATCCTCGACGAGGCCTATGCGGACTACGTCGAGGACCCGAAGTACGCATCGGGAATCGACCTTTTCGACCAACTCGGGAACATCGTCATGCTCAGGACTTTTTCAAAGATTTACGGACTTGCCGCCCTCCGGGTAGGGTATGCGATAGCGCCGAAACCGGTCGTAGAGACGTACCTGAAAGTCCGGAAGGTGTTCGAAGTCAACAGCATCGCCCAGAGCGCTGCCCTGGCCGCGTTGTCCGAAACATCCTACATCCAGGAAGTGCGCGAGAAGACCCTGGCGGAACGCGAGAGGCTGAACCTGGCCCTTCGGGACATGGGGATCAGGGTCCGGGCAACACAGACGAACTTCCTCATCCTGGAGATCGCCGAAGCCAAGACCGTTTACGAGAAACTCCTGCTGGAAGGCATTATCGTGAGGCTCGGCGACGACCTCGACTACCCGGGGCATCTTCGTGTCACTGTCGGCTTGCCCGAGGAAAACGACCGCTTCCTCCAGAGCCTGGGAAAGGTGTTGAAAAGGCTTGCCGGAAGGTGATAAAACATCACTTCCCGGAGTGAAGGTCATCGCCTTCGTCGGAATGGCCGGAACCGGTAAGAGCCAGAGAGCCCAGGTATTGGCAAGAAACCTGGATATCGACTATATCCTGGACGATGGCCTCGTGATACGGAAAGGGCAAATCGTCTCGGGCAGGAGTGCCAAGACAGAGCGCAACCAGGTCCGGGCGATTCGGCGGGCGATGATGGAATTCCCGGACCACAGGCGGGAAATCCAGGAATTCTTCGGAAAAGCGCAGCCCTGCACCGTCATGATCATCGCGACCTCCGAGGGCATGGCCGGCCAGATAGCCCGAAGGCTAGGGATGCCGGGACCGGAAAACATCATCAGGATAGAGGACGTGGCGACACCCGAGGAGATACGGAGGGCCAGGCTGGAAAGAAAGACCAAGGGGCAGCACGTCATCCCGGTTTCCCAGGTCCAGGTGAGGAAAAATTTCGCAGGCAAGCTCGTCGGCAAGCTCAGGGTTTTCTGGAAGGGAAAGAACAAGTACGAGGGGGAAAAAACCATCGTACGACCCCCGTTCAGCTTCATAGGGGCCCTGCGGATCGAGCCCCAGGCCATAGAGGACCTTGCAAGGCATGTCACCCTGCGGACACCCCAGGTAAAAAGCGTGCAGGAAATAAAGGTGAAACCCGGCTCCGAGGGAGTATCCCTACAGTTAAAAATCGGGGTAATCCTAGGAGAAAGAAACCTGGTGGAGATAGCACGTACCGTGAAAGTCCGCATTTCATCCAGCGTCAGCTATTTCATGGGGCTTGACGTCCGGGGGGTCGATGTCGTCGTGACGGAGGTGGAACTCCTTGGAACCGGGCATTGACACGATCATCTGCCCTTCACCCGAAGAAATCGCGGCCAGGAGGGAGCGATTGTGGACGAATCTGCAAAAGGACGTTTCCACATGTCGACGCTGTCCCCTGGCCGAAACTCGCACCCGCACCGTCTTCGGAGAAGGTCCGCTAAGCGCCTCCCTGATGTTCGTGGGGGAAGGACCCGGTGCTGACGAGGACGAGCAGGGGCTGCCGTTTGTAGGGAAGGCGGGACAGCTCCTGACGACGATCCTCTCCGCGGCCGGGATAAACCGGTCTGAGGTCTTCATCGGAAACGTGGTGAAATGCAGGCCACCGGGCAACAGGGTTCCCAGCGTCGAGGAAATGATGGCCTGCGACGGTTACCTGCAGGCCCAGATCGCCCTGGTTTCGCCCAGGATCCTGGTCCTCCTGGGGAGTACGCCGACCAGGTGGATACTCAAGACTACTGCCCCTATCGGCGAGTTGAGGGGACAATGGCTCAAATGGAGAGGGATAGAGGTTTTCCCGATGTATCACCCGAGCTACCTGTTGAGGAACCAATCCCGAGCGATCGGGAGCCCCAAGGACCTCACGTGGAGGGATATCCGGGAGGTCAAGAGGCATTGGGACGAGGTCCTCGGCCGGGGCAGACAGTCAGATGCAGAAACTTAATATGAGTTCGCCAGCCGCCCCCTCTCACGTTGCGATCATCATGGACGGCAACGGCCGATGGGCACAAAGGAGAGGGCTTCCCCGCATCATGGGACACCACGCCGGTGTAAAGGCGGTGGAGAGAACGGTCCGGGCCGCCCGGGACATGGGCATCAAAACGTTGTCTCTTTACGCCTTTTCCGCAGAGAACTGGAAAAGGCCGCAAACGGAGGTTGCCGGCCTGATGGGCCTTTTCCGCGTTTATATCCGGGCAAAGGTAGGCCAGTTGCTGGCGGAAGGAGCAAGAATCCGTTTTGCCGGAAGGACAGGGGAACTCCCTGCCGACATCCGGGAGATCATCCGGGAGGCAGAGGAAAAAACCGCGGGGCAGCGAGGCCTCCAATTGGTCATCTGCCTTAATTACGGAGGAAGGCAGGAAATCCTGGACGCGGTCGGGAAGATCCTCGAGTCGAAGGAACGCGTCCCACTGGACGAGAAAACATTCAGAGAACATCTGTACCTCCCCGATGTACCCGACCCGGACCTGGTGATCCGGACAAGCGGGGAGAAAAGGCTGAGCAACTTCTGGCTTTGGGAAGGAGCTTACAGCGAACTTCATTTTTCAGAAAAACTCTGGCCCGATTTCGGCCCCGAGGATCTCGAGGCGGCGATCATGGATTACCAGGGAAGGGAGAGACGCTATGGATCCGTCTAGCCGTACTTTCGGCAGCGAAATCATCATCCGGGCCCTGAGCGGGGCCTTCGTGGTTCTGGCCATCATCGGGGGGATTCTTCTCGGGGGAATCTACTGGTCGTTCATCGTCACGCTCGTCACCATGGTCTCGCTGTGGGAGTTCTACAACCTTCTTTCTGTAAAAATCAAGGTAACACGGGCACTCGGCTTCATTTCCGCACTGCTTCTCATTGCAGCGGCAAGCTTGAATTTCAGTTCCGCAGCCATCCTGGCCATCACAGCTCTTATCCCCTTTCTCGTGCTCTGTATAGAGATCATCCGGCGGCAGATGCTTCTTAGCAGCCAGGCTATCTTCAACATGGGAGGAACCCTGGTTGGGCTGATCTATATTGCCCTTCCGTGGACTTTCCTCGTGCTCCTTAGGGCGGAACCCTGGGGAACAATGCTTCTTATTACCCTTTTCGCCTGTACCTGGAGCTGCGATGTAACGGCCTACCTTGTCGGCGTCAGGTGGGGCAGGACCTACCTCTGCGAAAACGTGAGCCCGAAAAAAACCTGGGAAGGGTTTGCCGCGGGAGTGGCCGGCAGCCTGTTCTGCGCCGGGCTGCTGGCTTTCGCGTGGCAGTTCCCGCCTTTCCCCCTGCTTATGCTTGGGCTGCTCTGCGGCCTCGCCGGCCAGATCGGTGACCTTGGAGAGTCCCTGCTCAAGCGCGAAGCGGGGGTCAAGGACGCAGGAAAACTCATTCCGGGACATGGGGGGATGCTGGATCGATTCGACAGCATCCTCGTCAACGCGACGCTGGCTTTCCTGATCTTCGAGGTGATCTGGCATTGATGGGAGAGCGTGACCTTCCCTCCGGAATCGCCATAATCGGCGCCACGGGAAGTGTGGGTGGTGCCGTGGTGGATATTTGCCGGAGATTCCCTGAACGTTTCCGGGTAGCCTCGATGGCGGGTTTGAGGAATGTAGCGGGAATGGCCCGCCTGGCAGCCGAGTTCAACCCGGAGACTATCGCGATGGTCGACGAACAGTCGGCGGCGGAACTTAAGTCTCTCGTTCCCCGAACGATAAAAGTCCTCTCGGGCATTGAGTCCCTCAGGGAGATCGCCCTTAGTACCGAAGCCTCCCAGGTCGTTTTTGCCTCGTCGGGTACGGAGGCAATCCCGGCCCTTATGGAAACCCTTTCCTACGGCACGCCGGTTTCCCTGGCAAACAAGGAAAGCCTGGTCATCGCAGGTCCCTGGGTCATGCCGCTCGTAAAAGATAAAAGCCGCTTGAGGCCTTTGGACAGCGAGCACAATGCAGTCTGGCAATGTCTTTTGGGAGAGACGGAAAGAAGCGTCCGGTCCATCACGCTGACCGCATCGGGAGGTCCTTTCAGGAACCTTGGACTGGAAGAACTTCGCGCCGTCACCCCCTTGATGGCCCTGAAGCACCCGGTTTGGCCGATGGGGGCGAAGATCACCGTCGACAGCGCAACTCTCATGAACAAGGGGCTTGAGATCCTGGAAGCCATGCAGTTGTTCAACCTGCCTGCGGAAAAGGTTCAGGCGGTCGTCCATCCCCAATCCCTGGTTCACGGAATGGTGCATTTCAGCGACTGCAGCACTAAATGGCTCCTTTCGAGACCCGACATGAGGATACCAGCAGCCGTTGCCCTGGCTTACCCCGGCAGGCTGGAAATCCGGGAGGGAAACCTCGATTTCCCGGCCCTGGGCGATCTGGCACTTTCTTTCGAAGAACCTGACCTTCGGCGTTTCCCGTGTCTCCGCCTCGCGATGGATGCTGCAGAGAGGGGCGGGGCCTCAGCGGCCTTGCTTGTGGGTGCGGACGAGGTCGCCGTGGAAGCGTTCCTCAAGGGGAAGGTGCCCTTCACGGGGATCCCGGGCCTCATTGAAAAGACCGTAGATTCCTATCCGGGTCCCGATCCCCGGTCCGCGGAGGAAGCGATCGACATCGCGAGCTGGGCGAGGCGGAAAGCCCAGGAGATTCTCAGCCTTTAGACACTCTCAAGGAGGTCAGCCTCTTGTTTGTGAGCCTTTTGTCCTTCCTGCTCGTCATCGGTATCAGCGTCGTCATCCATGAACTCGGGCATTTCCTCTTCTCGCTGCGTTTCGATGTCAAGGTCTACGAGTTTGCCTTCGGTATGGGCCCCGCCTTTTTCCAAAAAAGAAGGGGAGAGACGGTGTATTCGCTCCGTGCCTTTCCCATAGGCGGTTTCGTCCGCCTAGCCGGAATGGAGGAGGAGCAGGACGGTGAATCGGCCCCGCCTGAAAGGACCTACCCTCACAAACCGCCTTCGCAGCGTTTCGCAATCCTTGCGGGAGGCCCTCTTTTTAACATCCTCCTTGCGATAGCCCTGACGACCGCGCTCCTCGCCTTCCACGGAATCCTGGACCTGAAGACCGCAACGGTGGGATCCACGATGACGGGATACCCGGCGGAACGAATCGGGCTCGCCTCCGGTGACCGGATCCTCTCCATCAACGGAAAGAACGTGACGAGCTGGGACTCGATGTCCGCAACCCTCCGGGGCGAGGCCCCTAAGGGCCCCATCGAGCTTTTAGTGGAGCGGGAGGGGAAACGTCTTTCCTTTTCGGCGATTGTGGAAAAGGACAAGGAATATGGGGTCCCGCTTCTGGGTATCCGGCCGAGAAACGTCCGTTACCCGTTGCCGGAGGCGCTCCTGAGGTCTGTCGGGACCGCCTGGGACATGACGGTCTCTATTCTGCGCGGGTTGTGGACCTGGGCCTCAAGGCAGGAAGAAGTCGAATTCGCGGGACCCGTCGGCATCGCTTCGATGGCGGGGGACGCGGCCAGGCAGGGTTGGTGGTCTTTCATCTCTTTCCTCGCGGTCATCAACCTGAACCTAGGGATCCTGAACCTTTTCCCGTTCCCGGCGCTTGACGGAGGCAGGCTTTCCTTCCTGATCGGAGAGATGGTGACAGGGCGACGTCTCCCGTCGAAATGGGAAAACTACATCCACCTGGCGGGATTCGCCCTGCTGTTGGCCCTTATCGTTTACGTCACGTGGAAGGACATCCTTCGGATCGCCCATCCCTAGAGGAAAGCAAACGACGGGAGGACGGGATCGTGTCGACCAATGCCGTTTCGATTGGCGGGCTGCAGATCGGAGGAACCAGCCCGGTACGCGTGGAAAGCATGCTGAAGACCCCACTCCAGGATGTCCAGGGGTGCCTCGGGGAGCTGAATACCCTCGCGGAATCGGGTTGCGAGCTGGTCCGGGTAGCTTTTCCGGACCCGCGTTTCGTCAAAGAGCTCGAAACACTAGTTGAAACGGCAAAAATCCCGCTGATGGCGGATGTCCATTTCAACCCCGACCTGGCCGAGATAAGCCTGATTGCGGGAGTTCCCGCTATCCGCATAAATCCCGGCAACATGGGAAGCCCGGAAAGGCTGGAGAAGATCCTCCGGCTGGCCGCAGGCAGAAACGCGGTTATTCGGATCGGAGCGAACGGGGGATCCCTGTCCTCATCGCAAATCGCGGAATCCCGCGGGGATCGGGCAATGGCACTCGTGAACGCGGTCGAGGCCCAATTGGGTTTCCTAAGGAAAAACGGCTTCGAGAACATCATCCTTTCGGCAAAATCCTCCTCCGTCAAGGAAACGGTCCGCGCGAACACGATCCTTTCGGGACGGTATCCCTATCCTCTTCACATCGGGATCACGGAAGCGGGACCCGGCCGGGGGGGCATCGTTAAAAACGCTGTGGGAATAGGCATCCTGCTAGGACAGGGAATCGGGGACACCATACGGGTAAGCCTCACCGCCCCTTCTGTCGACGAAGTCGAGACCGGCTATTCGATCCTGAATGCCCTCGCGGTTCGAACCAAGGGAATCGACATCGTTTCCTGCCCAACTTGCGGGCGGAGGAGGGTGGACGTCCAGGCCCTGGTCGCACGCCTCCTGCCTAGCCTGCCGAAGCTGCCCGACGGTTTCAAGCTGGCAGTCATGGGGTGCGAAGTGAACGGGCCGCGGGAAGCCGCAGACGCCGATCTCGGGATCTCGGGAGCCCCGGACGGCTTCATCGTCTTCTCGCATGGCAAACCCGTAGCGACGGCCAGGACCGATAACCTTGAAGAGGTTCTCGGGGGCATTCTTGGAAAGCCGAACCGAGAAGCAGACTGAAAGGACTTTTCGATTTAGCCCTTAACAAAAATTACGGTCCTCGCATACTGCCTTGTTTTCCAACGCGGTTCAATTGACAGGGGGGGGGGGACCGTTATAATGAGTTTCGCCCCGGTTCGAGGGGCCCGAAGAGAATATCCTTTTGAAGGAGGACCCCATGATGATTGAAACGCCTAGCCTTTTCACGCTGGTCGTCGGAAAAGGAGAAGGAGAAAAGAAGCTGACCGCCTTCGACGCGGGCCTTTTGGAAGCCGGAGTCGGCAACATGAATCTCTTGAGAGTTTCTAGTGTTCTGCCCCCCCGGTGCAAGCATGTCCCGAAGATGGAAATGCCTTTCGGAAGCCTGCTGCCGATCGCGTACGGATCCATTTCGAGCGACGTTCCAGGAGAGAGGATCGCCGCTGCGATAGGAGTGGGAGTCCCGGAAGACCCCGAAAGTTTCGGAATGATCATGGAATATTCGGGCTTCTGTTCCGCCGACGAGGCTGCGCGCAAGGTAGAAGAGATGGTCCAGGAAGCTTTCGAGATGAGAAAGCTGTCCTTGAAAGAGGTTAAGGTGAAGGCCATCGACCACGTGGTGGAGCAGTGCGGGAGCGTTTTCGCCGGTTGCCCGCTTTTCTATCCCCTGAAAGGAGAATGACCCGTCCCATGGAACCGATGGCTCGCAGGGAAACGGACCTGTGGTTCACGGAGTACCAGACACCCGACATGAGGCTGGGCCTGAAAATCAGCGAAATCCTTCTCAACGCCCAGACAGCCTACCAGCACCTTCTTGTCGTGAAGACGGAGCAGTACGGGAACCTCCTGGCGCTTGACGGCGCCATCATGATCACCGAGAAGGACGAGTTTACCTACCACGAAATGATGAGCCACATCGCCATGTGCGCGCACCCTTCCCCGAAACGCGTTCTGGTCGTGGGCGGAGGGGACGGCGGCATCGTACGGGAACTCGTAAGGCATGAAGCGCTCGAGAAAGTGACCCTGGTCGACATCGACGAAGAGGTCATCCGGGCGTCCAGAAGGTTTTTCCCTTCGATCAGTTGCGCCCTCGACCACCCGAAAGTGGAGGTAAAGCCCATGGACGCCCTGGTTTACATCAAGGACCACCGGGACGAGTTCGACGTGATCATCGTGGACAGCACCGACCCCGTAGATTTCGCCGCAGGGCTTTTCGAGGAGGCTTTCTTCAGGGATGTCCATATGGCTCTTCACGAGGACGGCATGGTCGTATCCCAGACCGAGTCGCCCATGGGGCACCCGGACATCCTCGGTACAGCCTTCCGGGAAATGAAAAAAGTCTTCCCGCTGGTTGAGCTTTGCTGGGGAATCATGCCCACATACCCGACAGGCTCCTGGACCTACACTCTTGCATCGAAGAGGTATGATCCCAAGAATCCCGTCCGCAGGCCCCCTGAGGGGACAAAGTACTATTCGTCCCAGATGCACAAGGCCTGCTTCGTCTTGCCGCCGTTCCTCGAGAAAATCCTCGCGGAAGGGCGAGAAAAGGCTTGACACGCTTTATCGGAAGCTCCCCCAGGCTTGCCGAATCCAACTGGGTCCTACTCGGGATCCCGATGGATTTTACGGTATCGCGCAAGGCGGGAAGCCGATTCGGCCCGGAATCGATCCGGGCCGAATCGCACAATCTGGAGACCTACAGCCCTGCCCTGGGAAAGGACCTTTCAGAGGTACTCTTCTATGACCTGGAAGACGTGAGTTTCCCCTTCGGCGATGCCCGGCAGGCACTGGCTACCGCCGAGGTGGTGGCCAGGCGGTTTATCGAGCGCGGAAAAAGAATTGCCGGGCTCGGTGGGGAACACCTTGTTTCCCTCGGCCTGATCAAGGCCGCTTCCTTTTTCTGGCCGGACCTTCGGGTAGTCCATCTGGACGCCCATGCGGACCTGAGGAAAAACCTGCGCGGCGGGACCCTCAACCACTCTTCGGTCATGCGGCATGTGGCGGAAACCTGTCTTGGCGAAACCAGTCGGCTGCACCAATTCGGCATCCGATCAGGCTGTGCGGAAGAGATGGAATGGGGAAGGAAACACACTTGCCTCCACCTGCACGAGGTACTGGAACCGCTGAAAAGGTCGCTGGATGAACTCCGCCCGTACCCAGTCTACCTTTCGATAGACATCGACGTGGTCGACCCCTCCGCCGCCCCGGGAACAGGAACCCCCGAAGCCTGCGGCATCACTTCACGTGAACTAATGGGAGCGCTTCGCTGCATGGAAACGCTCGACGTCGTGGGATTCGACCTGGTGGAGGTCGCGCCTGACCTGGACGTCAACGGGATCACCTCCGCACTGGCGGCAAAATGCGTCCGGGAAGCCCTGATCCAATGGGGTTGACCCCTTTTCCCGGCGCCCCTCTCTGTGCTATAACTATCCTATCCTGAACCAAAATATTTTTTTAGTTTATTTTCTTAGAGAGGGGGTACAGGGATGGGTTTGGAAAAAACCGGTTTCAACGTGTCCTCGGAAGTGGGGCGCCTGAAACGGGTCATGCTTCATAGACCGGGGAAGGAACTGGAAAGGCTGACGATCGACAACAAGGACGAACTGCTCTTCGACGATATCCTCTGGGTAGAGGAAGCACAGAAGGAACACGACGCCTACGCCGACCTCCTGAGGGACAATGGGGTAGAGGTGGTTTATTTCCGAAATTGCCTTGCCCATGTCCTGAGAGAGCAGGAAGTCCGCTCGATGCTCCTTGACGAGGTCCTCGCCTGGGAGGCCCTCGATTATCCCCTTTCATGCGCTTTGAAGTGCGAAATGATGGAAGCTTCACCCGTCGACCTTGCGGAGATATTGACGGGAGGGATAACCAAAGCCGAAGCCCGAAAACTTCTGGGCAACTGCCAAAGCCTCGTCCTGAACACCCTGGCCGACCATGAGCTGTTGATCCGCCCCCTGCCGAACCTCTACTTCCAGAGAGACCCCTATTCCTTCGTGAAAAACGGTGTCATCCTCAGCGTGATGAGCTATGAGGCACGACAACGCGAACCGATCTACGCCCGATATATCTTCAAATACCATCCCTATTTCAAGGAAGTGAAAATTTTCTTCGGGGAAGAAAAACTCGACGGCATCCCTTACCGAATCGAAGGGGGGGATTTCCACGTCCTTTCGGAAGATACGGTAGCCGTAGGGATCAGCCAGAGGACGTCAGCCGGTTCGGTACAGATCATCGGCCGCAGGCTGGCAAAAGAGGCCGGGATCAGGACGGTCCTGGCCGTCGACATCCCCAAGCATCGGGCCTACATGCACCTCGACACGGTATTCACGATGGTCGATTGGGACGCCTTCACCATCTTCCCGGGCGTAGCCAGCAGGATCCGGGTATGGGAACTGGGTTACGACGACAGGGGAGAGCTCGTCCGCATCGAAGAGAGCAGGAACCTGGTGGAAAGCCTGAAGCGCGCACTCGGTCTCGACCAGGTCCGCCTCATAGAAACCGGGGGAGGAGACCCAGTCCTGGCGGCAAGGGACCAGTGGAACGACGGAACCAACACGTTCTCCATCGCTCCGGGTGTCGTCGTGACTTACAGGCGCAACGTGGTTTCAAACACGGTGCTCCGCGAAAACGGCATCAAGGTCTACGAAATAAGGGGAGCGGAACTTGGCAGAGGCAGAGGCGGGCCTCGCTGCATGAGCATGCCCCTGGAACGCGAAACGCGTTCCTGAAAGAAGGAAATATCCCCACACCAAACGAGGAGGAGAAAAGGATCATGCCAGTCAACCTGAAAGGCCGCAGCTTCCTGACGCTAAAGGATTTCACACCCGAGGAGATCGGATATCTCCTGCAGCTTTCGGCAGACCTGAAAGCGAAGAAACGCATGGGGATCAGGGGAGATTGCCTCACTGGAAAGAACATCGCCTTGATCTTCGAAAAACCCTCGACACGTACGCGTTGCGCGTTCACCGTCGCCTGCATCGACGAGGGGGCACATCCCGAGTACCTGGGCAAGAACGACATCCAGCTCGGACACAAGGAAGACGTAAAGGACACGGCAAGAGTACTTGGACGCATGTTTGACGGGATCGAGTTCCGAGGATTCAAGCAGTCCGTCGTCGAAGAGCTTGCCCGCTACAGCGGCGTACCTGTATGGAACGGCCTGACCGATTCCTACCACCCCACCCAGATTCTCGCCGATTTCCTAACGATCCAGGAAAACTTCGGCAGGCTCAGGGGAATCCGGCTCGTCTACTGCGGAGACGGACGCAACAACATGGCTAATTCCCTCATGATCGGCTCGGCAAAGATGGGACTCCATTTCGTCATCGCCGCACCCCGCTCCCTGTGGCCGGAATCGGACCTGGTGGAATTTTGCAGGGAAATCGCTAAGGAAACCGGCGCAACGATCGAGTTCATGGAAGACGCATCTGAAGCCGTCAATGGTGCCGATGCGATCTACACGGACGTCTGGGCCTCCATGGGCGAGGAGGACAAGATGGCGGAAAGGGTCGCACTCCTTTCCCCCTACCAGGTCAACGCAAAGCTCATGGCTTCGACGGGCAAGAAGGAGACGATCTTCCTGCACTGCCTCCCGGCCGTAAAGGGAAAGGAAGTCACGGAGGACGTCTTTGAAGCCAGGAATTCGAAGGTCTTCGACGAAGCGGAAAACCGCCTGCACACGATCAAGGCAGTCATGGTCGCCACGCTCGGAAACTAGCAAAAACGTGAAAAGGGGGGATCGCCTCGAAGGCGGTCCCCCCTTTTTGCCCGAAAAAAACCCGTGTTTCCTAAAATGGGGGCAGCAGGCTGGGAACGCCTACCCGGATACATCCGAGCGATGACGCCGCTTCGACAAAACGGTGGATATCCTCGGTCGCCCCCCGTAGAAGGACGACCTCCATGCAGGTATCATGGTCGATGTGGACGTGGGTGGTACAGACGATGGATTCGCCGAAGTCGTGCTGAAGGCGCATGATCTCGTGGCTGGCATCCCTGCTGTGGTGGTCGTAGGAGAAGGTGAAGGTCCCATAGACCTCCCCTTCCTGCAGTTCCCACATCGTCCGGCCGATATGGCTCCTGATGATCTGCCTGATCGAATCGGAGCGGTTCTTGAGTTTCTTTTCGGCCAACCATCGGTCGAATTCCCTGGCAAGGGATTCCGGCATGGAAACGCTGAAGCGGACCATTTCTTCCATAAAGGCTGCACCTCCATATCCCGGAAAAGGGAGGATTGTTGAATGTCGAAGATGCGCATCGCTGTCATCCAGATGAACAGCACGGCGGACTCGCCCGAGGAGATCGTGTCCCAGGTCCGGGCTCGTCTTGAGAAAATTCAGGGAGGGATATCCCTCGTCATCTTACCAGAACTCTGGACGGTGTCCCGGTACGATGAAACCCTCCCTGGAAAAGCGAACACCAGCACTGCTGCCCTTGAATGCCTTTCCAACTGGGCGAGGGAGCGCTTCTGTGCCGTCCACTGCGGCAGCCTGCCGTGGCCGGAAGGGAAGAAACTGTTGAACCGGTCGTTCTTCGTCGGCGAGGACGGGGCCGTCGTGGCCTCCTACGACAAGGCACACCTGATCCCGATGATGAACGAGACTTCTTTTTTCACCCAAGGGGAAGGGGCTTCGCTTTTCCTCTGGAATGGAATCGTTTGGGGGAATGCCATCTGCTACGATATCCGTTTCCCGGAATACATCCGCGGGATCGCTCTGGCAGGGGCACGGGCCCTGCTGATCCCTGCAGCCTGGCCCGAAAGCAGGATAAACCATTGGCGGACCCTGCTCCAGGCCAGGTCGATCGAAAACCAGGTCTTCACGGTAGCCTGCAACCGCTGCGGGCCCTCCGGCGACATCCTGTTCGCGGGCCATTCAATGGTTATCGGCCCGGATGGCACAATCCTTGCCGAAGCCGGGGACCGGGACGAGACGATCGTCGCCGAAATTGACCTGGTAGAAGTGGAACGGGTCAGAAAATCCTTCCCGGTCCTCCAGAGTCGCCGAAAACAGCTCTACTCGATCGTGTCCTCGATCTGAGGGCAGCCGTGCGGGCTGGGGTTTCCCAATGAAGGAAAGGCTCGATATGCTAGAATGTTCCTGGATTTAACCTTCCCGGCTGGGGGAAAATGAGATGTCCAATATTTACAGGGAACCCGAATTCCTGCTCGCTTCGATTGAGACGTGGCTGAAAGACAAGCTGCGGTCGGCGGGAGGGAAGGGCGGCATTGTTGGGCTCAGCGGAGGAATCGATTCCGCCGTTGTGGCCGCCATCCTGAAACGAACGTGCGGCGACCGGATGCTGGCCGTCATCATGCCGTGTCACAGTCATCCGGGGGACCGGCTTCACGCCGAACTGCTGGCGGGCCATTACGGCCTTCCCCTGGCGGTTGTCGACCTCACCTCTACCTACGATTCCCTCGTTGCGGCGATTCCCTCCGAAGGGGGTATTTCGACGGGAATCGCACGGGCTAACATTAAGCCCAGGCTCCGGATGGCAACCCTTTATTTCCTCGCCCAGGAGCGGAACATGCTTGTGTGCGGCACAGGGAACCGGGTCGAGCTTACCGTGGGGTATTTCACCAAACATGGGGATTCCGGTGTAGACCTGCTACCGCTCGGCGATCTTCTCAAGGGCGAAGTGAGAGAACTCGCCAGGCTCCTGGAGGTCCCCGCCCCGATCATCGAAAAACCCCCCTCGGCAGGCCTGTGGGAAGGCCAAACAGACGAGGGGGAGATGGGATTTTCCTACGAGGAGCTCGATCGTTACATGGCTAAGGGAGAAGGCCCCGAAACAGTCCGGGGGTTTGTAGAAAAGGCACGCCTGCGTTCCGAGCACAAGAGGAACACGGCTCCTGTCTGCAGGATAAGCGAAACAAGCTTTATGAAGAGGTGATCGTCAATGTCAGGGCACTCAAAGTGGGCTAACATCAAGCACAGGAAAGGGGCACAGGACGCAAAGAAGGGGGCTGTCTTCCAGAAGCTGGCGAAGTTCATCATCGTAGCGGCTCGTGAAGGTGGTGGCGACCCCAACGCAAACTTCCGGCTTAAAACCGCAGTCGAAAAAGCCCGTGAGTACAATATGCCCATGGACAATATCGACCGCGCCATCAAGCGAGGTACGGGGGAAATCGAGGGCGCGATCTACGAAGAGATCACCTACGAGGGATTCGGCCCCGCCGGGGTCGCCATCCTGGTCGAGACGCTGACCGACAACCGTAACCGAACCAGCGCGGACATGCGGTCGCTTTTCTCACGGAACGGAGGCAACATGGGTGAAGCGGGCTCGGTAAGCTGGATGTTCGAGAGACGGGGGATTCTCACCGTCTCTGGGAAGAAACTGGACGAGGAAAAACTCATGGAGGTAGCCCTGGAAGGCGGTGCCGACGATTTGGTGCCTGATGGGGAGGAAGGCTATACCGTCTATTGCCAGCCATCGGAGATTTCGGGGGTGAGGGAAGCCCTCAAGGCCAAGGGCTACGTGGTCGGTTCCGCCGAAATGAGCATGGTCCCCAAGACATCGGTGGAAATCTCCAAGAAGGAGGAAGCAGCCAAAGTCCTCCGCCTTGTGGAAATCCTGGAGGATCACGACGATGTCCAGAACGTCTACGGCAATTTCGACATCCCGGACGAGGTGATGGAAGCCATTGCCGGTTGATCGCGGTACGGTCCGCTGTCTCGGAGTCGATCCGGGCATAGGGAGGCTGGGATTCGGCCTGGTCCTGGAGAAGGGAAACTCCTTGTGCCCCGTCGATTACGGGTGCATTGAAACCCTGCCCGGGGAAGCCTTGGAGAAACGCCTGTTTTCCATCTACAAGAGGCTGCAGGAAGCAATCGATCGGCTGGAACCCGACATCATCTCCGTCGAAAGGCTTTTTTTCGGCAGGAATACGACAACGGCGGAAGCCGTTTGGCAAGCCAGGGGCGTCGTGCTTCTCCTGGCCGCAAAGAACGGGCTTCCACTGTACCAGCCCAAACCTGCCGAGGTGAAGATGGCCGTCGCGGGGAGCGGCACGGCGACAAAAACCCAGGTAAAGCGCATGGTTTCCGAAATCCTCCGGCTCCAGGCACCCCCGAGGCCGGACGATGCGGCAGATGCGCTTGCCATTGCTCTTACTGGCCTTTGCTTGCATGCGACTGAATCCCGAATGATCTCCCTGGAGGGGCGAAACCCATGTTGAGAAGCCTTTACGGACAAGTTCTCCAGGTCGAGGACAACATCGTCGTCTTGGAAGCGAGCGGTTTGGGCTTCGAAATCCAGTGCAGCCGCCGGGCCACCGAGAGTTGTGCCGAAGGAGAAACGACGAGGATCCAGACGTTTCTTCTCGTGAACGAATCCGGCATCTCGATTTTCGGTTTCGCGGACGACGAGGAACGCCGGCTTTTCCTGGAACTGCTGGCCGTTAAGGGCGTGGGGGGCCGCATGGCCATGACACTCCTCAGGGCCGATGCCCCGCAAGCCCTGATAAGGGCCATTCTTTCATCGGATATGGCGATGCTTACGCGAATCCCGGGCATCGGGCGAAAAACCGCGGAACGGCTTTGTTTCGAGTTGAAGGACAGGCTTTCAAAGGACTTCCCGGTCCTGTCCGGTGGAGCGACTGGGGCGTCACAGCAGTTTGGGGGGAACGAAGTCATCGAGGCACTCCTGGGCCTTGGTTTTTCCCGGTCCGAGGCCTCGGGTGCGGTTCGTTCTGCCTTGGTCCAGGCTGGAGAGGGAGCCCGGGAAGAGGAAGTCCTCGAGTCTGCCCTTCGGCTTCTCAACCGCATCAGGGGTGAACGAAGATGAACCCGGAACCGGACCGCATCGTGGAACCGCCCAGGATCCGGGGAGAGGTCGACAACCTTTCCCTGCGCCCTCAGAGACTTGAGGATTTCATCGGGCAGAAACCGTTGCGGGAGAAGCTGAGGATCTACATCGAAGCCGCCCGGATGAGGAAAGAACCTCTCGACCACCTGCTCTTTTTCGGCCCGCCCGGTTTGGGCAAGACCACCCTCGCGGGCATCATCGCGAATGAAATGTCCGGCAATCTCAAGGTGACGGCAGGCCCCGCACTGGAAAGGGCAGGCGACCTGGCGGCGCTTCTGTCGAACCTGCAGCCCGGGGATGTCCTTTTCATCGACGAGATCCATCGCCTTTCCCCAAACGTAGAGGAGATCCTTTACCCGTCAATGGAGGATTTTTCCCTGGACATCGTCGTGGGGAAGGGCCCCTTCGCACGGAGCATCAGGCTCAGCCTGCCCCCCTTTACGCTTATCGGTGCGACGACCCGCCTTGGGCTTTTGACATCACCACTCAGGGCCAGGTTCGGCATCGTCGAACAGCTCGACCTCTACAACACCGAAGAGCTTTGCCAGATCGTGGAACGCGGGGCATCCGTGCTGAACATCGAAGTCCACCCGAGCGCGGCACGGGAGATCGCTCTCCGTTCGAGAGGAACGCCGCGGGTGGCCATTCGCCTGCTGAAGAGGGTCCGGGACGTCGCTTCGGTGAGCAACCATGCACGGATCGATGCCGCCCTCGCCAAAAGCGCCCTCGAAATGCTCTCCATCGACCATTCCGGGCTGGACGATGCCGACAGGAAACTGCTCAGGGCCCTCGTCGAGCTCTTCTCCGGGGGACCGGTGGGCCTCGCGACGCTTGCTGCGGCCTTGAACGAAGAGCAACAGACCGTGGAAGACATCTACGAACCCTTCCTGATCAGGAAGGGGTTTATAGAGAGGACCCCACGGGGTAGGAGAGCGACACCCGCCGCTTTCGAATACCTGGGGATAGCGGCCCCTGCAGGCTATTGTCGCCAGATGTCACTGCTGGAAGGCCCGGAATGAACGGCCTACAGTCGATCGGGCGTTTTTTGGTCGTAGCGGGCGCGATTTTGCTTGTCGCGGGAGTTCTTGCAATCGCTGCCGGCAGGCTGGGGCTCCCGATAGGCAGGCTGCCGGGTGATTTCTCCTTCAAGGGGAAACACGTGACGGTTTTTGCCCCGATCGGGACCATGCTCGTCCTCAGCCTCGTCCTCACATTCATAGTGAACGTCCTAACGAGGTGGTTCAAGTGAACCGGAAATTGGTACTTCTATTTTTCTGCCTGGTAGCCTTCTCCGTTTTCCCAGCCCTGGCCTGGGCGAGCCCGAGGACCGTGAGGATCGGTATCCAGTCGGGGGCGTCGACAGGAACGATCGATTCTACAGGGCCGATACGGTACGTGGACGGAAAGGGCAGGAGCCAGGCTGCCGGCTCAAGGGCCACTTTGGAATGCTCTTCCGGGAGGCTTCTCGTGAACGGGCAGGCGGTCGATTTCCCCGTGGAATTCCAGGGACCTGCAGCATTGAGGTTGAACGGCAGGCCTTATCGCGGAAGCCTTCGCCTTGTAACGGACAGGACGGGGTTCTCCGTAGTGAATGTGATAGACGTGGAATCCTACCTGCGGGGCGTGCTGAAGATCGAGGTGAACCCCGCCTGGCCGATGGAAGCGCTCAAAGCCCAGGCCGTCATAGCGAGGACCTACGCGCTGCGACAGGCAGGCCGGCACGGAAAGGACGGCTTCGACCTCTGCGCAACGACCCACTGCCAAGCTTACAGGGGAATGTCTGCGGAAGACCCGAAAACGGACCGCGCTGTAGAGGAAACAAGGGGCATCGTGGTTTTTTACGGTTCACAGCTGGCTCAGACTTTCTATTTCGCTGACGGGGCGGGTTGGACTGCAGATGTTTCAACCGTATGGGGTGGAGGAGTCCCCTACCTGAACTGCCGCCCGGAACCCGTTTCGTATGAGACACCCCATAGCCGATGGAAAGCCACCCTTTCACAGGAAGCCATGCAGAAGACGATGAAGGCGCTGAAAGTACCGGTCGGCACTGTCCTCGAGGTGAGGCCTTCCGAGAAGGACCGTGGCAACAGGGTTACGCAGCTGGAGGTCAGGGGAACCGAACGCACTGTCTCCGTCAAGGGGCACGCTTTTCGGATGGCGGCCGGAAGCAACGTCATCCGCAGCACTCTTTTCGACATTGCCCCTGCCCAGGGACAAGTTCCGGTAAATCTTCCGGCCTTGCAGGCTGCGATCCCTTCACCTCTTCAAGCACAGCCGGCCAGGGCCGGCGAAGACCCGCTCGTGACCCTTACCAGGCAAGGGGCTTTCTCGAGCGCAGAACTGATGGACATGCTGCTTCACCCCGAAAAACGCGATGAATACATCAAGAAAGCCGGCGGGAAGCCGACGCCCGCGAACCCGCCGCGCACTTTACCGTTTCCCCCGGCGCCGGTTGTTTACCGAACAGAAAACGCCCCGGCCCTTTTCGAGTTTAACGGGAAGGGGTGGGGTCATGGGGTCGGATTGTCCCAGTGGGGGGCAAAAGCCCTTTCAGAACAAGGCTGGGACTACAAATCAATCATATCGCACTACTATCCCGGGACGACGCTTTTGCCCATGCCCTAGGCACAGGACTATCCCAGGCATGAACAGGGCATCTTTAGAGGAGAGGGGTTCCTTCACTGCGAACCTCCATAAAACCGAATCTTACGACTATGAACTGCCCGATGCACAGATAGCCCAGGTTCCGGCAGAACCCAGGGATTCATCGAGGCTCCTGGTGCTCGAACGCAACGGCTTCCGCATCGAACACAGGCTCTTCAGGGAAATACCCGCGTTCTTCCGCGCGGGGGACCTGCTGGTCCTGAACGACGCGAAGGTCATTCCCGCCCGTCTTATAGGGAAAAAGGCGGAAGGGACAGCCGTTGTCGAGGTTTTCCTACTGAGGCCCCTCGATCCCGGATGGGAACGATGGGAAGCCCTGGTAAGACCCGGGAGAAGGTTGCAGCCGGGGTCACGCGTCCAGTTCGAGCGAGGGGAAATCGCCGTAGTCGGGGAGAGAAAACCCGACGGGCTCAGGGAAGTGACTTTTTCTGGAATACCGGATGTCCACGGTTTTATCGAAAGGGAAGGAAAAGTCCCGTTCCCCCCTTACATCTCCAACGACCGGATCGAGCCCGCAAGGTACCAGACGGTCTATGCGAGAAGCGAAGGAGCCGTGGCCGCACCGACAGCGGGGCTTCATTTCACCGAAGGCCTGCTTGCCCAAATTGCTTCTTCAGGTGTGGAGTTGGCCAGGCTTACCCTCCATGTCGGGATCGGGACATTCCGTCCCGTGAAGGAAGCGGATATACGGAAACATCCGATGCACGAGGAATTCTTCGAGATACCGGAAGAAACTGCCGACCGTGTGAACTCTGCTAAAAAGGAAGGAAGAAGGGTCGTCGCCGTGGGGACCACGGTGGTACGCGCGCTTGAAGCCGCATCCCGGGGTGGGTACTGCCGCGCCGGCGTGGATAGCACCGGCTTGTTCATCTACCCTGGGTACGGTTTCAAGATGGTGGACGCCCTGGTCACGAACTTCCACCTCCCAAAAAGCAGCCTGATGATGCTAGTCAGCGCTTTTGCCGGATACGAGGCTGTCATGGCGGCCTACCGGCTGGCCGTGAGGGAAAACTACCGTTTCTTCTCTTTCGGTGACGCCATGCTCATTATTTGACCGTAAGCGTCCCATCCTCCCCTCCAAATTCTCTACAAAAGGTACGGGTTGGAGTATATTTGACCTGAAAAGGAGGGATACGAAATGTGGCTTTGGGGTTGTTTGACCCCTCACCCGCCAATTATCGTTCCCGAGGTTGGCCAGGGGAGAGAGTGTGCTGCGTCGGTTACGCTCGCCGGCATGGATGCTCTGGCTGAGAGGATTCGAGGCGCTCGCCCCGACGTCCTGCTTGTCCTAAGCCCCCATGCCCCTTTTGGCGCGAGTCTCGTATGTGTCGATGCCTTATGGTACCAGGGGGGACTGCAGAGATTCGGAGTCCCGCAAAACCTCCTTGAAGCTCCGGGAGACAGGGAAGCATTCGCAAGCCTTTTCGATTTCCTCCTCGGGACAATCCCCGTCAGGAGGATCGCCACCGAAAAATTCCAGCTCGATCACGCCTCGGTCGTTCCGTTGACATGGTTCAAGAAAACGTGGAAGCGACTGCCCCCGATAATCCTGGCAAACCCACTCGGGCTAGACCTTCACGACGCTTACGCATTGGGGAGAAGGCTGGCGGAATTCAAGGATTCACGCAAATGGGGGCTGCTTTCGAGCGGGGACTTGTCCCATCGAGTTACACCGGATGCACCCGCAGGTTATGAACCTGACGGGGCTCGCTTTGACGCCATCCTCATGGAAGCGCTCAGGCGGAACGAACCCCGGGCTCTCCTGGATCTCGACGCCGCCTTCGTCGAAAGAGCAGGGGAGTGCGGGCTCCGCTCAGTGCTTGCTCTTATGGGACTGACCGGAAAAGGGGGACTCGACGTCTTTTCCTACGAAGCTCCTTTCGGTGTCGGATACGGGACGGCCATATGGGAAAACAAGGGAAAGACCTTTCATGACATTCCGGCGCTCGCCAGGGAATCCATCCGTTACTATCTGGAAAATGGAAGACCATTGCCTGCTGAAGAAGGGAAACGCCGTTTCCCGGAAAAATCGCTGTGGGAAAATCCGCGGCCCTGTTTCGTTTCTCTCAAGACTCGAGCAGGGGACAACCTCCGCGGCTGCATTGGTACACTGGAAGCGACCCGCCCTTTCCTCGGGGAAGAGATCATCCAGAATGGGGTTTCAAGCGCCACTAGAGACCCGAGGTTTGAACCGGTCTCGCTTTCGGAGCTGGCGGACATCAGGATCTCGGTGGACGTGCTCGGAGTTCCCGTAGCCGTGGGAAACCCCGAGGAACTGGATCCCAAGCGGTTTGGAGTCATTGTCGAGAAGGACGGCAGGAAGGGGGTCCTGCTCCCCGACCTTGAAGGGGTGGACACAGTAAGGGAACAACTCCTTATAGCAAGCCGCAAGGCGGGCTTGCACGGACCTGAGGGTGCCAGGCTTTTGCGCTTTACGGTGGAACGGTTCCGCGAGGAGGATTGATGAACCGGACTCCCGGAGCAGAACTGCCAAAGGCCAAGTGGTGGCATCACCGGGGCAAGGGAGTGATCCAATGCGACCTTTGTCCTCATGGGTGTGTATTGGCAACAAACAAGACCGGATTGTGCGGGGTACGGCAGTCCAGTGCCGAGGGAGACGAGCTCCTGAGCCTGAACTTTGGCCTCGCGGCAAGCATGAACCTTGACCCGGTCGAAAAGAAACCCCTTTACCATTGGCATCCGGGTACAAGGATTTTCTCGGTCGGCACTGTCGGCTGCAACCTCCGGTGCCCTTTCTGCCAGAACTGGGAACTCGCACGCTGGGACCCCTCCGTTGAACTCTTCCCGGTCAGAGCCGAAGAACTGCCGGGGATGGTTGAGAAATGCCGGACAAGAGCCGTCGCTTTCACCTATAACGAACCCCTCGTCTGGTACGAGTTTCTCCTTGAAGCATCGACCTTGCTGCGGGAAAAGGACTACGAAGTGGTGCTCGTGACGAACGGGACGATAAACGCGGAACCCTTGAAGGAACTCCTGCCCGCCATCTCAGCGGCGAATGTTGACCTGAAAGCCTTCTCGCAAGAGGCATACGGGAAGCTGGGCGGGTTTCTCGAACCTGTCATAGACACGATCAAGACCATGAAAAAAAACGGGGTCCATGTCGAACTGACTCACCTGCTCGTTCCCGGCATCAACACCGAAAGGCCCGATTTCGAGAGGATGGTCGACTGGATCGGGGATCTGGATGAAAACATCCCGTTCCACCTTTCCCGCTATTTCCCAAGGTGGAAATATTCTAAACCTGCAACCCCGACGGACCTCCTGGAAGAGTACGCGGCCCTCGCTTCGAAAAGGCTGAATTTCGTATACCTGGGTAACGTCCATACCCCTGGTGTTACTCGGTGCCCAGGGTGTGGACATGACATAGTCGTACGTGAAGGATATAATATTGTACATAATGAATTAGATCTGCTGGGTAAGTGTCGAACCTGCGGCCGGGACAACGGGTTTGTCGTAGGATAAAAACCAGGCCTGGACCGCGCAAAGGAGGAACTGCCGTGGACGGAAAAGCGATCGCATTGAACGGTCACTCCCTCTCTCTTGAGGACGTTGTAAGAGTCGCCCGGGAAGGTTACGGGGTTGCCCTCGATCCCGCGGCCGTAACCTTCGTCGAAAGAGGGGGACGCATCGTCAGGGAATGGGCCAGGAGCGGAAAGGTCATCTACGGCATCACAACCGGGTTCGGCGACCTCGCATCGGTATCCATCCCGCCGGAGCAGAGCGAACTCCTCCAGAAGAACCTGCTCCTGAGCCATGCCTCCGGCGTTGGGGAACCACTCCCTGAAGAAGCGGTCAGGGCGATCATGCTCCTGAGGATCAACACCCTCACCCGGGGTTTTTCGGGCATCAGCCTGGAAACGCTGACGCAGTTGGTGAACTTCCTCAACCTCGGTATCCATCCCGTCATCCCCAGCCAGGGGTCCGTCGGAGCCAGCGGCGACCTGTGTCCACTGTCACACCTGGCAGTCACCCTGCTGGGGGAAGGGGAAGTTTTTTTCGGAGGCCGCAGGATGCCTACGGCCAGTGCACTCCAGGAAAGCGGGCTCAAACCCATTTCCCTCAAACCCAAGGAAGGGCTTGCGCTGAACAATGGAACGGCTTTCATGACGGGGTTGGCGGCGCTGGCCGTTCACGATGCCGCCATCCTTGCAAAGACGGCGGACATCGCAGCGGCATTGTCGCTCGAGGCATTAAGGGGCGTTCCCTACGCTTTCGACCCAAGGACCCACGCCCTCCGGCCGCATACGGGGCAGAAACTTGTGGCCGAGAATATCCGCACCTTGATCGACGGAAGCGAGATCATCGAAAGCTTCAAGGGAAACCGGGTCCAGGACGCCTATTCGTTACGCTGCGTGCCCCAGGTTCACGGCGCAAGCCGTGACGCCCTGGAATTCGTACGCGGAAAGATCGACCTGGAGATAAACTCCGTTACCGACAACCCGTTGATCTTCCCGGCAGACGGCGTCGCGATCAGCGGCGGCAACTTCCACGGCCAGCCGATCGCTTTGGCCATGGACTTTTTCGGGATAGCCGCGGCCGAGTTGGCGGACATTTCCGAAAGAAGGGTCGCCCGTCTCGTGGACCACAAGCTGTCGGGCCTCCCTCCTTTCCTGGTCCAGGCAAGCGGGCTGAACAGCGGGTTCATGATCCCCCAGTACACCTGCGCTGCCCTCGTCTCGGAAAACAAGGTTCTCGCCCATCCGGCCTCGGTGGATTCTATACCCACCTCCGCATGCCAGGAAGACCACGTTTCAATGGGAGCCCATGCGGCAAGAAAAGGCCTTACTATCCTCGAAAACGCCTTCAGCGTACTGGCCATAGAAATCCTGACGGCAGCCCAGGGAATCGACTTCAGCAGGCCACTGAAGCCGGGGAAGGGAACGGAAGCTGCGCACAGGGCCATCAGGACGGCCGTGCCCTTTTACGAAAAGGATTGCCTGATGGAACCCCTGATCCGGGCTGTCCGCGAGATAACGAGGTCAGGCCGGCTTCTGGCCGAAGTGGAGAGCGTGACCGGAACCCTGAACTGAATTCCGAAGGCTTCGGAAACCTTGCCCGGCGGAGGAAACCCTAGAGTCACCGAAGGCGTGGCCGGGAAGTTGCCATGGACACCAATAGGCTGCTGGATGGAGGAAGGGAAATGACCACCAAGCTTTTTACGAACTCCAGGTGTTACACCCCTGTCGATCCCGGACACCCGCTGTCCGGAGACGAGCAGAAAGCCGTGCGCTTCATCCCGGGTTGCGCGATCCTGACCGAAGGCGGAACGATCAAAGCAGTCGGGACACGGGAGGAAATGGAAACATCGCTCCGAAACCAGCCGGTCGATCTCGAGATCGACTGCGAGAACCGGTGCCTCATCCCGGGTTTTGTCGATCCGCATACCCACCTTTGCTTTGACGGTCTCCGGGAGTCCGAGTTCACGATGAGGCTGGAGGGTGTTCCCTACCTGGAAATCCTCCGACAGGGAGGTGGCATCCTTTCTTCCGTCAGGAAAGTCAGGAGTGCCAGCGAAGAACATCTTTTTTCATCCACACTCCGCCTTGCCGAATCGGCACTGCTCCATGGGACCACAACGATCGAGATCAAGAGCGGCTACGGTCTTGATACGGAGTCGGAGCTGAAGATGCTGAGGGTCATCGAGAGAGTAGGGAAGGAAACGTTCCTGGACGTGGTCCCGACCTTCATGGGAGCTCATGCCGTCGCGGAGGAATACCGGCAGGAGCCCGCCGATTTCATCGAGAAAGTGATCCACGAAATGCTGCCTGCCGTTTCTAGGCAGGGTATCGCGAAATACTGCGATGTCTTCTGCGAAGAAGGAGTCTTTTCGATCCGGCAAAGCCGGGAAATCCTCGAAGTCGCTCACCGTCTGGGCCTGGGACTCAAGATCCACGCCGACGAAGTCCACGACCTTGGCGGAGCAACCCTGGCAGCGGAAATGAACGCGGTTTCGGCGGAACATCTGCTTGCCGCCTCGGACCAGGGGCTTTCCAGAATGGCCTCCTCCGGGACGATCGCGATTCTCCTTCCCGCGACCGCCTACAGCCTTGGCAAACCTTTCGCGAGAGGACGCGACATGGTCAACCTGGGCGTCCCCGTCGCATTGGCGACGGACTGCAATCCCGGTTCCTGCTTCTGCGAATCCATGCCGTTCGTATTCGGGCTTGCGGTGATGGGGATGCGCCTTTCCCCGGAGGAAGCCCTTGTCGCCTCGACCCTCAACGCAGCCTACGCAATCGGGGCAGCGGATGCCTGCGGAAGCATCGAGCCCGGCAAGAAAGCAGATTTTCTACTCCTAGAAGGCGAGACTCCCGCTATAATGGCCTACCATGCGGGCGTATCTCCTGTAAAGGCCGTGTACAAAGCTTCGGAGAGGGTATTCTAGGAATTCGAAAGGAGCCCCCTGTTTTGGAGTATTCGAAGATGACTGTACGTGATTTCATAAGGGAACTGGAATCTTCCTCCGCGACACCTGGGGGAGGGGCTGCAGCCGCATTATGTGGCGCAATGGCAGGATCCCTCTGCACCATGGCCGCATCGGTGACCCTGGGACGGGAGACGTATAAAGAAGCCTGGGTAGAAATGGAGGGCATAGCCGAGGAGGCACGCACTCGTACGGCAATCCTCCTCGAACTCATGGAAAGGGACGCAGAAGCCTACAGTTCCTTCATTGAAGCGGCCGGGATGCCGAAAACACCTGAAACGGCAAGGGAGGCAAGGAAAGCCCGCATGCAGGAGGCCCTGAAAGCCGCCTGCCGCACCCCTCTCGAAACCATCCGTGCGGTTAAGGAAATCGCCCGGCTGATGGAAACGCTTCTTTTGAAGGGAAACCCGAACGCCATGGCGGACCTCGGAACGGCAGGGAAACTGCTTTCGGCGGCGGCTCAAGCCGCGGCGTACAATATCAAGGCCAACCTGAAGGGAATCGAGGACCTGTCTTTCAACGAAGAAATCCTGAGGGAACTTGGTTTCGAGCGCCCGCTGGTCGAGGCGTCCGCCATCGTTGCGGAGGCAGAGATGATGAGACGGCTTGGAAGAAATTGAGCCGAGGAAATTGGACCCTGCAAGCGATTCGAACGAGCGGAGCCCTAATCTTCTTCCTGGCACTTTCCCTGTACGGGACGATTATCTCCAGGGGAAGCGGTTGGTGGGCAAGCGAGGTGCCCCGCGGCACTGGAAAAGTCCTTGAAGCGTTCGTAGAACCCGGACAGGACGCCCTTTCGGCAGCCCGCAGCCTTGTGGAACAGAACATCGTCCGGGGTGATGCACGCGCACTGGCACGCTGGTTTTCGATCCTCGGGATGGACAAGCGCCTGAAGCCCGGCCTCTACAAGGTACGGGCAGGGACGCCGTGGGAAGTCGCCAAACAGATGGAAAGCCAGGAACCGGATTCCATGGGGATCCGACTCCTCCCGGGGACAACAGCGCGAGAACTGGCGAAATCCCTGGAGAAAGTGGGCGGAGAAAACGCGCTGATTAGCGCTCTTTCGGACACTAGCAATTTCCCCCCGCGGATCCGGCCCCTTCTCCCCGGCAATCCGGAATACCGAATTGCGTTCCTCCTCCCCGAGACGTACAGGGTCACCCCTTCGAAAGCCGGTACGGGAGAGTTTGTGCGAATGGCCTCCTCCACATGGTTGAAAAGGGTAGGGCCACTACTGCCCCCCGAGCCCGAGCCCCGCTGGATCCTGGAAAGGGCTATCCTCGCCTCAATCAACGAGCGTGAAGCCCGTGACGACAACGAGAGAAAAAGGGTTGCCGGTGTCTTCGCGAACCGTCTGGAACGGGGCATCCCCCTTCAATCCTGCGCCACGGTCATCTATGCCTGGAAAGAAGCGGGAAGAAAGCTCCAAACTCTCACTTACGACGACCTCCAAATCGATTCCCCCTATAATACTTACAGGAAACGGGGCCTGCCTCCAGGACCTATCGGGACGCCTTCTTTCCCTGCATGGGAAGCGACCCTCTCTCCAGAGAAACACGACTTCCTTTTCTTCGTGCTTTCCGAATCCGGCAGGCACCTGTTCTCCAAAACCTACGAGGAACACCTTGCCGCACAAAAGGTAACGACCAGCATCGACAGGACACAGGGAACCATCGAAAGGAAGGAAGAATGAGACCTATGGAGGAAACCTTGGATTTCCGCAAGAGAGAAACCTGTCCCGGTTGCGGGGTGGCCTTTCAACAGACCGATCCTGAAGCGCCGGGTTTTGTGCCCCCCGAGGTCGAGATCCTCGAAGACACGGTGTGTCGCCGGTGTTTTCGCCTGATCCACTACAGGCAAGCCACAAAGGCGCCCCTTTCTGACGAACACGTTTTCGGAATGGTAAAAGAGGAAATGAGGCACGCAGACGGGGCCATCCTGTTCGTGGACGCTTTCCAAGCCGTCAGGAACCCGGCCTTGGAAGGACTCCTGGCAGGGTGGGGGAAGCCGATTCTGACGGTCATCAACAAATATGATATGCTGTCAGAGTGGTTTCGTTCAGGGAAAGGAAAACTGCGGCTGGCAGAAAGCCTGGGCATCCCCAAAGACAGTTTCCTTACAATGAACGCGTTGGATTTTGCAAGCGTGAAGGAGGTCACCTCCTGGATCAGCCGGACTTTCCGCGAAGGTGCAAGGATATTGCTCCTGGGACCGGTGAACTCGGGAAAAACGACTTTCCTGAAAAGTGCCTGCGTGGAAGCGAAAAGGGCTTCCCGCTCGCCGATGCCCGGAACGACACTGGGCCCCGTGATCGTCTCCAGCCGTAAGCTCGGCGCAGAATTGGTCGATATCCCCGGGTTTCGGTCGGAGGATCCCTGGATACCTGTTTTATGCCCGGAGTGCCTCGTAAAGCTGCAGCCCGGGAAAACACCCAACAGGTTCACGACTTCGCTGAAACCCAAAGACCTGCTGCTCTTTGGCGGGCTTGTGGGTGTCGAAACACTGGAATGCCCGAGAGGCGAACGAGTGGGAATCGCGGCCTTCACACCGGAAAAGCTTGCCTGTCACCGGACGAGGGCCGAAAGGGCGGAAAGCCTGATGGAACGGCACGCGGGAGGCCTGCTCAAGATTCCCTGCGAGGGGTGCCGGAGAACCTTGGCTTCACTGCCCTGGTCCCGGTCCGAAATCAGGCTTTGCAAGGGGCAGGACCTCGTACTGCCGGGCTGCGGATGGATGACTGTCTGGCAGGGAGAAGGCGTTTTTTCTGTATACGCCCCGGATTTTTTCACACCGAACATCCGGCGGGCCCTGATTGTAGGAGATGACGTCCATGAGTGCTGAACATCCCGGAACTGCCTGGGAACAAATAGGAGAAAAGGTTTCCGCGCTTTCGGGGAAAGGTCCTGACTATGCGGACGTTTTCATCCAGTCGGGAGCCGGGCACAGCGTGACTTTCGAAAAGGAGAGAATTGAAGAGGTCTCCTCCGCCGCTTCGGGAGGAGTCGGTGCCAGGGTCCTGGTGAAGGATCACTCAGTTTTTTCGCATTCGCCCGATTGTTCCGCATCGGGAGCCGCCAATTGCCTGGAAACAGTGCTCTCAAGAGCACAAGTGAAATCTTCGGGGACAAGCCTTCCGTGTAACGTTTCGATCTCCTTCGACCCGTCTAGGTTGAAGGTTCCCGATGTTTCGCCGTTCGGCCAGGTTGACAGGGCGATTCGTTCTTCATCGCCTTTCGTCAGGCAGGTCACCCTCCGCCACCGGGTGTCCGGAAAGCGCGTCCTTGTCGTTAGGGGCGACGGAAATCTCGTTTACGACGAACGCTTTCACGCTCTTTTCGCCGTCCAGGTCACGGTGGAAAAGGAAGGAACGATCCAGACCGGCTACGAGGTCCGGGCCTTTCAGTCAGAGGCCGAGACCTTCTGGGACCGGGTCTCTCCCATGCAAGTAGGCCTGCAGGCTCTTGAAAGAGCCCTCCTGATGCTTGACGCCGTTCCGTGCCCGGCAGGACGGATGCCCGTGGTCCTGTCTGGGGAAGCCGGGGGGACCATGATCCACGAGGCTTGCGGACATGGACTCGAAGCAGATATCGTGCAAAAGGATTTCTCGGTCTATCGGGACCGGCTTGGGGAAAAAGTCGCTAGCCCTCTTGTGACGCTTGTCGACGACCCTACGATCGAGGGCGCTTACGGAAGCTATTCCTGCGACGACGAGGGCACGCCCTCGAAGCGGAATGTGCTGATCGACCGAGGGGTCTTGAAGGCTTACATGACCGATGTGCAGTCTGCCAGAAAGGGAGGGCTCCCTCTGTCAGGAAACGGCCGCAGAGGATCCTACAGGAACCTGCCGATACCGAGGATGAGCAATACTTTCCTCGTTCCGGGAATTGACAACCTCGTCTCGATTCTGGAAAAAGCCGGTTCAGGGCTCTTCGTGACAAAAATGGGGGGAGGACAGGTCAACCCGACATCCGGGGATTTCGTCTTCCAGGTCACAGAGGCCTTCCGCATCGAGAACGGGAGGATCGGGTCCCCGGTAAGGGGAGCCACGCTGATCGGCAATGGCCCTGAAGTCCTGATGCAGATCGAAGCCGTCGGCAACGATCTTCATTTCGAGCCGGGAATGTGCGGCAAGGACGGACAAAGCGTGCCCGTCACGGATGGGCAGCCCAGCCTGCTTATCCGTGACCTTCTGGTGGGAGGTTGCGACATCTCAGATGCCCAAAGCTAGAAAACGCTATCCGGAGCTTCGAGATCGGCAAGAGGACTCACCCGGCAGGGGAGTGATCGATTCGCAGAATGCACCTCCCTGGGCGGACGGGGTCGTCGTTTTCCTGGTCTTTCTTTCCGTCTACCTTTTCGCCTCCCTTTACACGGAGCTAGCCGGATCCTGGGGCAAGGCTGCCGGCAGGGGGTTGCTGGAATCCGCAGGGGGAGCCGTTTCTATCCTCCTCCTTTTCGTGTTTTATTGTGCCGTCCTGCACCTTCTCAGAAGGCCCGTGAAGGACCTGGCAAAGCAAGCCGCGGGGACGCTCGTGCTTTACGGCTGCCTTGCACTCGTGCTTTTCATCGGGCAGGATTTCTGGCCGCAGGCAGCGAAGGGATGGCTCAACCCCGGCCGGTCCGGGACCACCCTCGGCACATTCCTCCTCGATCACACGGGAGCCCTTGGGACAACCCTGATTGGCCTTTTCGGCGCTTTCCTGTCGGCGACATTTTACGGCTTGCTGGAACCACAGGATTTCATTAGCTTGGCAGCCTCGATGCGGTCCCGCATCCTTGGCGCATTCGGCCGCATGAAACGGTTCCTTCCGGAAAGGGGTAAACTCCCGAACGACGAATGCCCGAAAATGGATTCCAAGAATCGTGAAGAAAAAGACGGCCTCCAAATCAAGGAAGTGCCGGTTCCTCCCACCCAGGAAGACCAGCCTGCGGAAGAGTCGATCGAGGCAGGGGCAGATCTGGGTGACTTTCCCTCCCTTCCCCTCGAAGAGGCACAGGAACCCAATGAAGGATTGGAAGAGGTCCCCCTTCCGCCGGGAATCGATCCTTCGGCCTTTCCTCCCCCCCTGGAGCTTTTCGGCACCGAGGGAATCACCACGAACCCTGTATCGGACGAGCTGATCAGGAACCAGGGAGAGAGGATCATTTCGACGCTTGAAGAGTTCGGGGTCGAAGCCGAGCTGGCCGAGACGATCACCGGACCTACCGTTATCCAGTTCCGGCTTCAGCTCGCACCCGGGATCAAGGTCAGCAAGGTCGCCGGTTTGAGCAACGATCTCGCCGTCGCCTTGGCAGTGCCCGCTTTGCGTGTCGAGGCACCCATACCTGGAACGACCTTCGTCGGGATAGAAACCCCGAATCCAAGAAGATGGGTCGTTCCGCTCAGGTCATTGCTGGAGGCGACCCCTTTCCAGCGGGGGGATTTCGACCTACCTCTGCCTTTCGGAATGACGGTTGACGGAGTCCCGCTAGTAATGGGCCTGGAAGACCTCCCGCACCTCCTTGTCGCAGGGACGACGGGCTCAGGAAAGAGCGTACTCGTCTCGAGCTGCATCATCGGGCTCTGCTGCGCACGCAGGCCCGACGAGCTGCGTCTCCTGCTGATCGATCCCAAGCGCGTGGAGATGACCCTCTACGAGAGGCTGCCACACACATTGACACCGCCGGTGGTCGACTCGAAAAAGGCCGTACACGCACTAGGCTGGGCCATCAGGGAAATGGAGCGCCGATACGAGCTTTTCGCCGGGGCAAGGGTACGCCACCTGAAGGCCTACAACAAAAAAGTCATCCCGAAAGACCGACTGCCTCACATTGTCATCGTGGTGGACGAACTGGCCGACCTGATGATGACATCCCCAAAGGAAGCCGAAGATTACATCTGCCGACTTGCGCAGATGGCCAGGGCTACCGGCATTCACCTGATCCTCGCGACCCAGAGGCCCTCGGTGAACGTGGTGACGGGCCTCATCAAGGCAAACATCCCGGCAAGGGTCGCCTTTACGCTGCCCTCGCAGGCGGATTCGCGAACGATCATCGACCTTTCGGGAGCAGAGAAACTCCTGGGGAAGGGTGATATGCTGCTGCTGACTTCCCGCTACCCAAAACCCATGAGGCTTCAGGGCCCATGGATAGACGAGAGCCGGATCGTCGCCTTCATCCAGCACATGGTCAGGGTTTTCGGAGAACCGCAGCATGTCGATATCGACGGCGATGACAACGGATCCTGGGGGGAGATAGCGGCGAACATCGAAGACCCGCTGCTCGAAGAAGCGGTTTCAATCATCCTCCAGACCGGCATCGCTTCCGCGAGCCGTCTCCAGAGGCAGCTTAAGATCGGGTTCACGAGAGCGGCCCGCCTGGTCGACACGATGGAACAGCTTGGCATGGTAGGCCCGCAGGAGGCCTCCCGCCCCAGGGAAATCCTTGTTGACGAAGACAAGGCAGAGGAAATCCTGAGGCAAGCCTTCAACGGGGGGAACTGACCGCATGCCTAACGGGATCCGTTTGCCTCAGGTCACGCTATCGCCAACCCCTTCACCGACAGGAAACGAGGTCCTACTGGTCGCAGGGGGAAGGAAACCCTTGATCCCGTGGTTTTTAGAGGCCGCCCAGGGGAGGATTGTCTGGGCTATAGACCGGGGAGTCGATGTTTGCATGGAAGCCGGGCTCTTGCCCACCCTGGTCCTTGGCGACGCCGACAGCGCTTCCAAGAGGCTTTTGAAGGCAGCCCGGTCCAGGGGAGTCGAAGCCTTGCTCGTCCCGAGGGAGAAGAACGAAACAGACCTCCAGATTGCCTTGAGGACCCTTTTGGAGCGTTTCGATCGGCCCACCGCAATCCTGACCGGATGCTGGGGAGGGAGGTTCGATCACACGTGGAGCAACGTCATGTCCGTCGTGGGGGCCCTGCGGAACGGCCTGGGTTTTGCTGCCATGGTCGACCATCGGGAGTTGCTTACCGTCGTTCGCGGCGGAGGGGCGATGACGCTGAGCCACGGAAAGACCCCCTGCGCCGTTTCCCTCCTTGCGCTCTCCGAACGCTGCAGCGGGGTTTCTGTCAGCGGTGTCCATTGGCCTCTGGAAAGAACCGTGCTCGAGAAGGATGTTCCGTATGCGATCAGCAACCGGGCCTGTGAAGGGGTGGCCACATGCTCGGAGCTGGAAGAAGGGGACCTGGGACTCTATGTCAGCTGGTGGGAAAGGTAGGGCAGGGGAAAGCCCCGGAAAGCGGAACAAAGAAAAGCGGGCTGCCTTTAGACAGCCCGCTTCACCTGACCGGAACGGAGGCAACGAGCGCAAACCTTTAGCTTGGTTCGCTCCCCGTCTCCAAAATCGACCCGGACCGTCTGCAGGTTCAGCTGCCAACGACGGCGGGTATGGCGATTCGAGTGACTCACGTTGTTGCCTGTAACCGGCCCACGGCCACAGCACTGGCAGACCTTGGACATCAACTATCCCTCCCAGATTGGAAACCCTGCAGCGTGGGGCATTGTATCACACGGCGGGGTGGTTGGCAATTGTGACTCTCCATAACAACCGAAGAAAGAAGGGTTTCATATGACGTTTTCGAGCCAGATCGAAGCCTTGCAATCCATCGTGAAGCGCCTTGAAAGCGAGCCCATGCCACTGGAGGAGGCAATCACCCTTTTCGAAGAAGGGATGAGGAAGGCCTCGGAATGCCAGGCTTTCCTCGAACAAGCCAGGCAAAGGGTCCTTTTGCTCTCTGAAAGCGGTGATGTGGAAGTGGAAAAAACCTGGAACCCACTAGAGGATGGAGAAGCCTGAACATGGCAGGGAACCTTTCTGCACCTCTCGATGCCGCCATGAAAAGGAGGAAGGCGGAGGTTGATCGGGAGATTTGCCGCCTCGTCCGCGAGGAGAACGGTGTGCCGGACCGCCTCAGGGAAGCCATGGGGTACTCTCTCGAAGCAGGCGGCAAACGCCTGCGTCCCTTTCTTTGCATGGCGGGGGCAGAACTGGCAGGCTTTCCTCCTGAATCGGTCATGCCGATGGCGATCGCAATAGAGATGTTCCACACGGCTTCGCTCATACACGACGACTTGCCCTGCATGGACGACGATTCGCTGAGGAGAGGGAAACCCTCGAACCACGTCGTTTTCGGAGAAGGCTTGGCCACACTCGCCGGGGACTCTCTGTTGCTTTGGGCTTTCCAGCTGGCGATAGAGGGATTGACCCCTGTATTTCCCGCAGGAAGGATACTGCGCGCCCTGCACGTCTTCTCACGGGCTATTGGCCCCTCCGGGGTCTGCGCAGGACAGGTTCTCGACACGGACACCCGGAGTTGGAGAACCGACCTTGATTTCGTAAAGGAAATCGCCTCCCTGAAAACCGGTGCCCTGATCCGTGCATCGGTTTTGACCGGTGGAATCCTCGGCGGACTCGAACCGGAAAAGGAAACGGCATTATATAATTATGGGACACATTTGGGCATCGCTTTTCAAGTCGTAGACGACCTGCTCGACAAGACGGGGAAGACGATGGACCTGGGCAAAACTCCCGGCAAGGACGAGCGGCAGGGAAAGACGACCTTCGTGTCGACCTACGGGCTGGAAAGGGCCCGGACAATCGCCGTGGAGGAAAGCAATGCCGCCGTAACGTCCCTAAGCATTTTCGGACCTGAAGCCGAAGAACTTCGATCCCTTGCCGTGACAATGCTGAGGCGTTCCAGTTGAACGGAGGTTAAAGGCGCCACCCATGAGGATTCTCGATGAATTGAAAGGCTACGAGGAGTTCAGGGCTCTCCCTAAGGAATCGTTGCCCCGGCTATGCGAGGAGGTCAGGGAACTGATGGTTTCCGTCGTGGAAAACAACGGCGGACACTTGGCTTCTTCCCTTGGAGCGGTCGAACTGGTGGTTTCCATCCTGCGGGTTTTCGATCCCAGAAAGGACCGCATTATCTTCGACGTCGGCCACCAGGCATACGCCTACAAGATTCTCACGGACCGCCTCGATCGGTTCCCCACTCTGAGGCGCTTTGGGGGATTGTCTGGATTTCCGAAGCGCAGGGAAAGCCCCTTCGATCATTTCGATGTCGGACACAGCAGCACCTCGATTTCAGCCGCCCTGGGTTACGCGAAGGCCAGGGACCTTCTCGGACAGGACCACGAAGTCGTCGCCGTCATCGGAGACGGGTCCCTATACAACGGGCTTGCCTTGGAAGCCTTGAACAACGTCAGGGAAACGAACACGCGCATTACGGTTTTGTTCAACGACAACTCGATGTCGATAAGCCAACCCGTAGGAGGCCTCGCGGATTACCTGGCGCGGCTTGGCGTAAACCCGTATTACAAGCGGTTCAAGGAGTACGTGAAGGAGCAGTGCAGAAAGCGACAAAAGGGAGAACGCATCGAGGATCTCCTTTCCCGCTCCAAGACCCGGGTGAAAAGCCTCCTCCAGCCAAACAACATCTTCGAAGGATTGGGGATCAGTTACTGGGGCCCCTTCGACGGACACGACCTGGAGGAGATGACGGAGATTCTCGGCCTCTCGAGGTTTTACGGGCAACCCCTGCTTGTCCACTTAAGGACGAAAAAGGGGAAAGGCTATGCCCCCGCGGAGGAAAACCCGACTCTTTACCACGGCATCTCGCCCAGGAGGACCGGCCTGGACCACCCCGGCCAACCGGCAACAGGCTGGAGCGAAACCATTTCGGGTGCGGTAACCCGCCTGGCCGAGAATGACGACCGGATCGTCTGCCTGACAGCAGCAATGAAGGACGGGACAAAGCTGAACGGTTTCTTTAAACGCTGGCCGAACCGATGTTTCGATGTCGGGATCGCCGAAGGGCACCTCCTGACCTACGCTGCAGGACTCGCCGCAGGCGGGCTCAGGCCTTTCGTGTTCATCTATTCGACCTTTCTCCAAAGGGCCATGGACCAGCTTTTGCACGACATCGCCATGCAGGACCTGCCCGTGGTGGTCCTGGCGGATCGGGCCGGACTTGTGGGAGAGGACGGGGAGACGCACCACGGATTGGTCGACATCTGCTGGGGCCGCGTGATACCGGGGCTCTCGCTGATGGCCCCGAGGGACGCGGAAGAGGCTGAGTTTATGTTGGCGGAAGCCCATCGCCGGGGTAAACCCGCGATGATCAGGTTCCCCAGGGGACATGCCCCTCAGAGCCTCGCCCCGGACAGGAACAGAGACCCGCGCGGCTGGGGCGAGTCCGAAATGCTGATAGAGGGCACTGGAGACTGGGCGATTCTGGCTATTGGGAAAACGGTCCAGCTTGCCCTGGAAATGCATGCGTTGAGTCGCTCAATGGACCTGCCCGAACCCTCCGTGGTCGACCTCAGGTTCGTTGAACCGGCGGATTGGCATTCAATCGACCTGGTGCTCTCGAAAAACGGCACCGTCTGCGTCCTGGAAGACGGTTTCATGAAAGGCGGCATCGGGGAAGCCGTCTCGGCCAGGGCCAACGAGACCGGTGCCCGATCAAGGGTTTTTCGTTACGGGGTCCCCGACCGCTATATCCCGCATTCGACGGTGGAAGAACAGTGGCAGGCGTGCGGTCTCGTCGCCGGCAAGATCCTAGAGGGAATCCGTGAGTCTCTCTAAGGATCGCCTCGACAAGCTGCTTCATGAAAAGGGGCTTGCCGAGACAAGGGCAAAAGCACAGGCGATGATCATGGCCGGCAGGGTCAAGGTCGATGGGAACCGGGCCGAAAAAGCCGGGCAAATGGTGAACCCGGAAGCGAACCTCGAGGTGAACGGCAAGGGGACGGAATGGGTGAGCCGTGGAGCCCACAAGCTCCTCAGGGGGCTTGAAGTCTTCGGTGTCGACCCTCTCGGGTTGGTTTGCCTCGACGTTGGAGCCTCCACCGGGGGATTCACCGAAGTCTTGCTCTCCAGGGGAGCAAGAAAAGTCTATGCCGTCGATGTCGGGTATGGCCAGTTGGCATGGAAACTGCGCGGCGACCCCCGTGTCGTGGTCATGGAAAGGACGAATGCCCGCTTCCTGACCCCTGGGCAGTTTTCCGAACCCCTGGACCTGGTTGTCGTCGATGCCTCCTTCATATCGCTCCGCCTGCTCCTGGCTCCTTTGGAGGAACTTCTTGCCGCAGACGGACAGATGGTCCTCCTGGTCAAACCCCAGTTTGAGGCAGGTAAAGGTCGTGTAGGGAAGGGTGGGGTAGTCCGGTCTCCCCTGGTTCACCGACAGGTCCTGGCGGAATTCGCGATTTTTACCGGGTCCCTACGGAAGATTACCTTGGCAGGGCTGACATGGTCCCCCATAAAGGGGCCAAGCGGAAATACCGAGTTCCTGGCACATTTGGTCCCGCGCCGGGACGAAACGATGGAAACCGGGACCCTTTCGGCCATAATAGAGAAAACCGTGGCGGGCGCGATGGAGGAATTCTCGCACGGACCTGAAGGCGGGGCAACGGAAAGGGAGAATGATCGATGAAAGGAAACGTCGGCCTTTTGATAAACCCCCAGAAACCGCAAGCCCTGGAACTGGGGAAGAGACTGCTTCTTTGGGGAAGCGAGAAAGGGATAACTTTCCTGGCTCCACCGCACGAAGCGGCGGTTCTAGGGGTTCCGGGCGTCTCGGACGACGAATGGAAGAACCAGGTCGAGTTCGCAGTGGTGCTGGGCGGAGACGGAACCTTCCTCAGAGCAGCGCGTTACGTCCTCGGCAAAGACATCCCCCTTTACGGGATCAACGTCGGGAGGCTTGGTTTCCTGGCATCAGGCAACCCCAACCAGGCAGAGGAAAATATAGAAACCATCCTCGAAGGGCACTTCTCGACGCAGAAAAGACGCCTCCTGAAGGGAACGATCACGCGTGGTGGATCCATGGTCCATGAGGTTTACGCCCTTAACGACCTCGTGGTCACCAAAGGCGCCTTCGCGAGGGTGATCACTCTGCAGATCTCGGTCGGGGACAGGCCCCTGAGCCTCATGACGGGAGACGGTCTGATCCTCTCGACCCCTACAGGCTCTACCGGCTACGCCCTTTCGGCAGGCGGCCCCATCGTCCCGCCCCATGTCCCCTGTATGCTTCTCGTTCCTATTTGCGCCCACACCCTTTACGCCCGCGCAATGGTTTTCGGGGATGAGGACACCATCCAGGTCGTCCCGAGAGGGGATCACAGGGACATGATGCTGACGCAGGACGGGCAGTTGGGTTACGAACTTCTGCCGGGGGATTGCATCAGCGTGTCCCTTTCAAGGGAAAAATGGGTCAACATGGTCCTTTTACAGGACAAGGACTATTACGACCTCCTGCTAGAAAAATTCCAGTGGGGACAGAACCTGGCAGAGTGATGAAAACGGGGGGAAGGATGGCCGAGTTCTCGGTCCTGAATATCGGCGGCATCGAGACAGCCCGGCTCCGCGTCCTCGGCCGCTTTGTCGCCGTCACCGGAGAGAGCGGGGCAGGGAAGAGCAGCCTGGTCCGAGCCCTCGAGTTCCTTGCGGGAAAGAGGGCCCAGACTTCCTCGATCCGTCACGGGTTCGAAGAGGGAGAGGTCTGGGGTCTTTTCGAGGGAGGAAATGGCCAGCCGGAAACCCTGGCCGGGAGAGTCCTTTCCCGCAGCGGCCGGAACCGCAACTACCTCGGGGAACAGTCGGTCCCGTTTTCCCGCCTTCGAGAATTTGCCGAAAAGCGCATCGGCATCCAGAGCCAATTCTCGCAACTCGACCTGCTTGAACCACGCAGGCAAAGGGATTTGCTCGACAGTTGCGGAAAAGAGGAGGCTTTTACCCTAAGGACAAAGCTCTCGGCGGAATTCGAGAAGGCGATCCGCCTGGAAAAGGAACTCGCTTCGCTTCACGAGAAAAGGCGAAATATCGAGAAAAATTTCCAGGATGCCGAAACGATCCTCGAAATGGCCAGGGGCCTTCGTTTGGGAGAAGGGAACGAATCCGATTGGAGAAACGAGCTGTCCGCACTGGAAGGTTTTCTCGCTCACCAGAGAAAACTTGGTGAATCCGCGGCCAGGTTCCTCGGAGGAATCTCGGGAGAAGGCCTGGGTGACGAAATGCAGCAATGGGCGCGGAATATGGCAGAACTTCTCCCTCCAGGCGAAAAGGAATTTTTCGGCCCTTCGTTCGAGAATCTCATGAAAGGGCTGCAGGAGATGGAAAACCTCTCGCGCCAGGTCCTTTCGGAGGATTCCCTGGCCGAGGCTGAGGAACGGCGAGACTTCCTGGAACACCGACTGGGTACCCTCAAGAAACTGAAACGACTTGCCCGCGTCGAAACCCTCGAAGAACTCGTAGCCTTCTGCGTGCAGGCCGACGAGAACCTGCGATGGGTGCGGGCCAGTTCTTCGGAGCTTGAATCCCTGCAAAACCGTTGCAGGGAAGCCCGGAAAAATGTCTGGGAAACCGCGATGACCTTGAGGGAAAAGCGCAGGCAGTGGGGGAATGAACTGGAAAAAAGGGTCACAGCCCACCTCGCGGACCTTGCCATGGAGTCTTTCAATTTCGGGATCGAATTGAAGGATTTGGGCAAAATTCGCCCCACCGGGGCGGACGAGGTCGAGTTCACACTTTCGACCGGAGGGCAGAAAGGGTCGGTCGTCGAGGTCGCTTCAGGAGGGGAACTCAGCCGTATACTGCTGGCCCTGCAGGTGTCCCTGCCTGACGGGCAACTGCCCGGGACACTGGTCTTCGACGAGCTTGAAGCCGGGCTCGGGGGACGATCCGCCCTCCTTTCCGGCTTCAAGCTCAGGGAGCTTTCAGGGAGATGCCAGGTGATCCTCGTAACCCACGAGGCCGTGATCGCCGCACAGGCAGACCAGCATTTCGTCGTCACCAGGGGAGGGGAGACCACCACTGTCGTCGAGGTTACCGGCGAAAGCAGGTCCATCGAAATAGCCAGGATGCTTTCCGGGGACCCCGAATCACGGGAAGCGCTCGAACATGCGTCGGCTCTCCTGGCGGGCAAAGGATGAAAGCTTGACGTCCCGGTCAAAGGCCTATAAAATTCAAAAGCTGTCAACATATCGCTTGGGAAGGGCTTTAAGCGCCGAAGGCCGCCCTCGATCCCGGCGGGAGGAGGAAACGCATTTATGTATGCAGTGATCGAAACGGGAGGCAAGCAGTATCGGGTGGCACCCGGAGAAGTCGTACGGGTGGAGAAGATGAACGCCGAACCGGGGAGCACCGTCAGTCTCGGGAAAGTGCTTCTTTTCGCGGATGAGCACGACGTCAAGGTCGGAAGTCCCGTCCTCGAGTACGCCGGCGTTGAAGGAACGGTTCTCGGGCACGGCAAGGAATCCAAGGTCTGGATCTTTCACTATAAGCGAAAGAAAAATTACCGCAGGCTTCGGGGCCACCGGCAGGATTACACGGAAGTCCGTATCGACAAGATCCACGGTTAGCCAGGGATAGACACGGAGGGACGATCATGGCACATAAAAAAGGTCAGAGCAGCAGCACGAACGGTCGCGACACGATAGGCAAGAGGCTTGGACTGAAGCGTCACGACGGACAGCTCGTCAATGCCGGGACAATCCTTGTGCGCCAGAGGGGAACGAAGATCCATCCTGGCGTGAACGTCGGCCGGGGCCGTGACGACACACTTTTCGCGCTGAAAACCGGAACGGTCAGGTTCTCGATGAGGTGCGGCCGCAAGGAAGCCCGCATCGAAGTCCCGCAGGCCTGATACGCAAACCCTTAAAAGACTGGAAACAAGGGGCCTTCGAAGGCCCCTTTCTTTTTCACGACGACACAAAATCCATGTGAGGTGTGAAAAGTGAAATTCCTTGACATCGCAAACATCTCCGTCAGGTCGGGAAACGGCGGGGACGGATGCATGAGTTTCCGAAGAGAGAAATACATTCCCAAGGGGGGACCGGACGGCGGCAACGGCGGCCGCGGCGGAAGCGTCTATCTCGAAGCCACGATGGCCTTGCAGACTCTCGCCGATTTCGAATTCGAAAGACGTTTCATCGCGGACGACGGCCGCCCGGGGCAAGGGGCCAGGAGAAACGGCCGGATGGGGCAGGACCTCCTTATCCCCGTCCCCTGCGGAACGATCGTTTTCGACGCCCGCACCGCCGAACCTCTGGCCGACCTCGTGGAACCGGGAGATCGTTTCCTGGCTGCACGGGGCGGAAAGGGAGGCCGGGGCAATACCGTTTTTGCCACTTCCTCGAGACGTGCTCCGCGGTTCTCCGAGAACGGCCTGCCTGGAGAAGAACGAACCTTGCGGCTCGAACTCAAGCTGATCGCCGACGTTGGACTCGTTGGGCTTCCGAATGCAGGCAAATCAAGCCTTTTAGCAGCCCTTTCCAAGGCCCAGCCCAAGATCGCCGATTACCCCTTTACGACACTGACACCAAACCTTGGAGTCCTTGCGGTGGAAGACCAGAGAGTCGTCATTGCCGATATCCCGGGACTCATAGAGGGATCGCACAGGAACCTGGGCCTTGGGCTGGCCTTCCTGAGGCATATCGAAAGGACGAGGTTCATAGTCCATGTCCTCGAATTTTCCGGGACATCCGACCTTTCTATTCTCAATTCCCAATGGGACACCGTCCGAGAGGAATTCAGGCAATACAAGGAGAACCTCCTTGAAACCCCGACGCTCGTCGCCGGGAACAAGATCGACCTGCTGGAAGATAGGGCAGTGGCGGAGGAAGCCGCCCGCGAGTTCAAGAAAAAAGGCTTGAGGTTTTTTCCCGTCAGCGCCTTGACTGGCGAGGGGATGGAAAAGCTTGCCGATGCGATCGTCGAGTGGGCCAGGACTTATCCCCGGCCTTCCGGGGAAACAAGGCTTATCGCGCTGCAGGAAGAAGGGCAGCCTGACGGAACGGCCCCCAGGAGACGTGATGTTGTCCAGGTCGTCCGCCTTCGGGCAAAGGGCGGTTTCCGGGTTATCCATTCTAGATTGGAAGAAGCCGTTCTACGGTACAATTTTGAACAGGAAGAAGCCATCCACAGGTTTTCGAAACTCCTGGCACGCCATAAAGTCGAGGATCTTCTCGAAGAAGCCGGGGCAAAGGAAGGCGACACCGTTTTCGTCGGTGAAATGGAATTTACCTTCAAACCCGAAAAGGCTATCGAGCAACCCCCCGAAGAAAATCCTGAAGCCTTATAGGGAAAGGGGAGAAGAGCCCTGAGCCAGAAATTCCTTGGCAGGAAACGGGTAGGCATCATGGGAGGCACATTCGACCCCATCCATTTCGGCCATCTCGTCTCGGCGGAGGAAGCCTATTTCTCCCTGGGCCTATCCGAAGTGATCTTCGTTCCCACAGGTAACCCGCCCCACAAGAGAACGAAGATCGTTTCATCGGCGGAAGACCGTTATACGATGACATTGCTGGCCACCCTGGACAACCCGCATTTCAAGGTCTCCCGGCTTGAAATAGAGCGCGGGGGGGACAGCCACACGGTGGACACCCTGCGTGAGATGAGGCACTGGTACGCCCCCGGGAGCACTGAACTGTACTTCATCACGGGACTGGATGGGGTGCTCGACATCCTTTCCTGGAAAGAACCTTACGCCATCGTGGAACTCTGCCGGGTCGTCGCAGCCAGCAGGCCGGGCTTCAACTCCTCCCGGATAAAGGATCTGCCGGCCAAAATCCAGGAAGCGATCATCCCTCTAGAGATCCCTCTCCTGGCAATCTCGAGCACTGAAATCAGGGAAAGGGTGCTCGAGGGGAAAAGCACCCGGTACCTCTTGCCCTGGACGGTGGAGCATTATATCTTCAAGAAAAATCTTTACATCCGGAACGGAAGGTGAAAATCCCTTGAAAAGGGCCCGCCTGCTGGTTTTCATCGCACTCTGCGTCGTCTCCGTCGGCCTGGGAATCGCCTTGAGAATGCACCATCTCGTTTCTCCCGGATCCAGGGAGATTCGGAAGAACTTCGAACACGACGAATTGACCGGTAACATCAATATCCTCGCTGTCGGGATCGATGACGTGCAGGGCTCGCACCGGTCGGACACCATTGCCGTCGTGGCAGTGAATATCGAGGACCGGTTCGTGAAGGTCCTGTCGCTGCCGAGGGACCTGCGTGTCCAGATCGAAGGCCACGGGTGGCAAAAATTGAACCATGCCTATGCCTACGGAGGAATCGACCTCCTCCTAGGTACCATCAATAATTTCCTCGGGGCACCTATTCACTACCATGTGATCGTCAACTACCAGAGCTTCCCGAAACTTGTCGACCTTCTCGGAGGCGTCACCGTCGATGTGCCCAAAAGGTTGCGCTACACGGACCGTGCGGGGGGACTGCGCATAGACATACCCGCAGGGAGTCAACATCTGGACGGTAAGACAGCCCTCGAGTTCGTGCGCTTCAGGCACGATGCCCTCGGCGACCTCGGCCGTATCCAAAGGCAGCAGATCTTCCTCAAGGAAATGCTCAAGAAGGTTCAACAGCCGGATACGGCAGCCTCCTTGCCCGAAATCGTGGAGCAGGCAACCCGCTTTTTCCAGACAGACATACAGGCGACCCAGGCAATCCAACTCGCCAACTACCTCAAGGATCTCCCAAACACGCGTTTCACCTTTGAAACGATGCCGGGGAAGGCGGCCGTCATTGACGGTATAAGCTATTGGCTGGGAGACATGGCTCTCGCTTCCCAGTTCCTGACAATGCCCCCGGAGACGACAAGCGAGGACAGACATACCGCCCGTGACGACCCCCTTGTCTCCGCCGACAGTGTTCTTGCAAGGATAAAGGGACAGATCGCCATACTCAACGGTTGCGGGGTCAAGGGTGTCAGCCAGGCGTTCTCCGAACACATGCAGCGCCTCGGTGTGGATGTCGCTTTTCTCGGCAACGCGAAACACTTCGATTATCGTTACACGAACGTCGGTTATCCTGAAAACGCCGATTCCCAGACGATTTCAAACGCGAAGGCCCTCGGCGAACTTTGCGGCGTGCCTCCAAGCCTCGTCAGGGCAAGCCGCGGAATGACCCACGCAACGATAATTGTCGGTAAGGATTATGATATAATTCTGAAAAGATTAAAATTATACAAAAGAGAACTTTAATCTATTTTTGAAAGGGGAACCTTTTTTGAAGGAGAATCTGAGCAAGGAAGCGAAGTCCGTCATTAAAGCCTTGTCCGGTAAGCACGCAGAAGGCTTGGTCGCCTTGAACCTGGGGGATGCGACGACCCTCGCCGATACCTTCGTCCTGGCCACCGCGAACTCGGACGTTCACATGAACACACTCATGGAAACCGCAACCGAAACCATAGAGGAACTCAACCTGCCTGTCCGGGTCGAAGGCGCCGGCAGCTCGAGATGGAAACTTATCGATGCCGGTAATCTCGTCATACACATCTTCAGCAAACAGGGAAGAGACTTCTACGGCCTCGAGAGAATCTGGGGAGACGCCGAAACTTTCACATTCGAGGACGAGAGCGAACTATAAAACCGTAATCGAGAAAAGCAAGGCGTAACGACAGCAGCATGGTCTAACCGGGGGTCAGCAGCAGCGACCCCCGGTTTTTTATCCCTTTTTATGTGTCCTATAATGTATCTTATGTTGCTTTTAGCCCCAATCAAAAAAGCAGGGGGCCCATTTTAACGGGCCCCCTGCTTTAGACTGCCTGGTTTTCGGTT
>CAYRNZ010000010.1:20432-58044 GCA_964425765.1 uncultured Synergistaceae bacterium | reverse complement strand
CTACTCGAACTCCTCGAGCATCTTCGCGAAGTCCTCCTCGCGGCCCTTGAGGATATGGTAGACATGCTCATCGGCCGGGAACACGGACTTCTTCACGTCCGACACGTATTCCTTGAACGCCGCGATCTCCACCTCCGCCACGTTCGCGTACTTCTTGACGAACTTCGGCGTGAACGCCTGGAACAGCCCCAGCATGTCCCCGCAGATGATCAGCTGCCCGTCGCACGGCTCCCCCGCACCGATCGAGTACACCGGGATCGACAGCTTCTTCCAGATGTATTCCGTCAGCTCCGGCGGAACGGCCTCCAGCAGCAGCGCGTACGCCCCGGCCTCCTGCACGGCCAGCGCGTCCTTGATCAGCTCCCGCGCGCTGTCCGGGTCACGACCCTGGGCCTTGAACCCCCCCAGCTGCCCCGAGCTCTGCGGCGTCAGCCCGATGTGACCCATCACCTGGATCCCCGCGTCCGTGATCGCCCGGATACGCCCCGCCACACGGCGGCCGCCTTCCAGCTTGATGGCGTCCATGTCCGCTTCCTTCAGGAACCTTCCCGCGTTCTCCACGGCCTTCTCGTCCGAAACCTGGTAGCTCAAAAACGGCATGTCCCCGATGCAGAACGTGTTCGGCGCCCCGCGGCGAACCGCCTGCGCGTGACGGATGCAGTCGTCCATCGTCACCGGCACCGTGCCCTGGTAGCCCAGGACGACCATCCCCAGCGAGTCGCCCACCAGGATCATGTCCATCCCCGCCGCCTCGGCGAACTGGGCCGTCGGGAAGTCGTACGCCGTGATCCATGCCGCCTTCTCGCCGGCCTGCTTCATCTGGATCAGTTCAAGACGCCCTTTCTTCTTTGCCATGACGATCCCCCTCTTGAGTTTTTTCGTCCCGGGGCCAAGCCCGGAGCCGATTCCGCCCTTCGATTATAGACGCATTGCCGGCCTCCGGGGTGTGAACATTCGCCAACCTGTGGGAAAATACGGCAGGAAACGGTGATTTGCCCGGGAGGTCGTTACATTGCCCGCATCGAACAGGAAAGGGGTGCTGCTCGTCCTGCTGGCGGGCGTGCTCTGGGGAACACTGGGGCCTGTAGGCAAAGCCCTGTCGCTCGTCGAGACGGACACCCTGACCGTCGTCTTCAGCCGGGCCCTGCTGGCCGGCCTGGCGGCGTTCCTCTTCCTGGCCGTGAAAGCACCCGGGCACTTGAGGCTGCGGGCCTCGCAGGTGCCCCTGCTCCTTTTCTACTCGCTCTTCGGCGTCTGTGCGATATACTGCGGCTTCTTCATGTCCCTCAACTGGCTCTCGGTCGCCCTGACCGAGGTGATCTTCTTTTCCTACCCTCTCCTGATCGCGCTCCTCTCGCCGTTGATCACGGGCGAGAGACCGGCTCCCATGGAGATCGCCGGGGCGGCCGTCATCTTCCTGGCGGTGGTCCTGGCCGTCGGCCCCTCGCTTTTCTCCGGCGGGCTTACCGTTTCGCTGCCCGGGCTTGCCTGGGCGGCCCTGTCCGCAATGGGCATGACCTTCTACTCGCTTTTCGCCCGGCTTTGCGCCCGGGGAGGCAACGTGCCCCAGGGGACCCTCTTCGTCTACGGGCTCCTTTTCGCGGCCGCCTTCATGGGCATCGGCAAGACCCTCACGAGCGGATGGGGGGACCTGGCCTCCCTGGAACCCGGGCAGGTCGGGTGGATCCTCTACCTCAGCCTGGGGGCGACGCTTTTCGGCTATTCCTCCTTCTACCTCGGCCTCCGCCACGTGACGGCCGCCACCGCCGGCGTCATCGGCACGGTGGAGCTCGTCACGGCCTTCGCCCTTTCCTTTTTCGCCATGGGGCAACCCGTCACGCGAAATGAGCTGGCCGCCGCGGCGATGATTGTCGGGGCTATCGCCCTGGTCTCGCTCCGCAAGGAGTCGCCATGTTCTACGACTGGCAGCTGAAGGCCTACGCGGCGATCGACCGGGGAAGCGCCATCCTCTCCGCCCCCACGGGAAGCGGGAAGACCTGGGTGGCCTACCTCTGGGCGGGCCTCCTGGACCTGGAGGGGAAAACCCACCTGCCGGCGGGGCGCGTCATCTTCACGGCCCCCATCAAGGCCCTTTCCAACGAGCGCTACCTGGACCTCAAGCGCATGGGCTTCGATGTGGGGCTCGAAACCGGGGACTTCAAGAAGAACGCGGACGCCCCGGTCCTCTGCTGCACGATGGAGATCTACACCCTGAAATACGCGCGAAAACCCGCGGGGCGCGTCATCATCGACGAGTTCCACTACATCTTCAACGACCTGGACCGCACCCGGGCCTACATCGACGGGATCCGGGCCACCCACCCCTCCACCGAGATCCTGGTCATGTCCGCGACCTTCGGCGGGCCCGAGGTCCTCAAGGAATACCTCCAGGAGATGGCCCGACGGGACTTCGTCCTCTACGAGACCCGGGAGCGGGCCACCGAGCTGGTCTTCCTGAAGAAGGGGACGAAGTTCGCCCGGATCCGCGATGCCCTGGTCTTCGTCTTCTCCCGCAAGGGGGCGGAATACCTGGCCGACCAGGTCGCCGCGACGCGGAAGAAGATCCACGCCGACGCCAGGGGCCGACTCAAGCAGATGGCCCAGATCCTTGAGGTGAATTGGGTCCCCGGCGTCATGCTCCGAGGGGTGGGCGTCTACCACGGGAGCCTCCTGCCCAAGGAGAAACTGTTGGTCGAGATGGCCTTCCGCGAACGGATCATCGACGTGGTGGTCGGCACCGACGCCCTGTCCCTGGGGGTGAACCTCCCCGCGGAGACGGTGGTCTTCGGGCAGATGGCCAAGTTCATCGACGGGCCCCTCAGGAAGAACGAGTTCCTGCAGATGTCGGGCCGGGCGGGCCGGAAGGGGTTCTTCGACACCGGCTACGTCACGTTTCTCCCCAGGAGCAAGGCGGAACACTACGACTACGACACAGAGAGTCTCTACCGGGAGATCCTCCATTCTCCCTGCGAGCCCGCCCGCGTGACCGTCCAGCCCGCCGTCGCCCGCCTCCTCAGGAAGGAAGCCACGCCCGAGGAGGAAGCCCGCCTCGTGGCGCACTGTTCACTTCCCCACCAGGACTTCGGCCTGGTTTTGGGACAAGTGGAGGATTTACTTCGAACCATCAGCCGGTTCATCCGGCGCCTGCCCAGCCCGCACGACCGGACGCGCCTCCGCCGGATCCTCGCGGACGTCTGGTTCGACGAGATGTCGGTGAGCGCGAACATCTCCGTCGCGAAGCTCTTCCTGCACGAAAACTTCCCCGATGCGCTGGCCGTGGCCGAGATCCTGAAACAGGAAGAACGCAACTACCTCCAGGCGCTGCTGAAGGTGAAACGATACGCCAACCGCCTGCCGGAGGGATACGGCTTTTCCCGCATGGACGCCCTGGACGAGACGGTCCGGAGGATCGACGCCACCGTCTACGGCTTCGAGGAAAAACTCGAGAGGCTGAACGTGATGAACGCGCCCGAGTTCGAGGAAGGGGAGGAAAACGATGCCTGAAGTCACCCGTTGCCCCTGGCCGGGCAGCGACCCCCTGTACGTGGACTACCACGACCGGGAGTGGGGAGTCCCCCTGCGGGACGACCGGTCCCTGTTCGAGCTTTTGGTGCTGGAGACCGCCCAGGCTGGCCTGAGCTGGATCACCGTCCTCAGGCGGCGTGAGGGGTACCGGAAAGCCTTCGAGGGCTTCGACCCGGAAAACGTCGCCCGATACGGCGAGCCGAAAATCGCGTCCCTCGTCGAAGACACCGGGATCATCCGCAACCGGAAGAAGGTCGAGTCGGCGGTCTCGAACGCAGGCGCCTTCCTCCGGGTCCAGGAAGCCTTCGGGTCGTTTTCAGCCTACCTCTGGAGCTTTACGGACGGCAAGCCCGTCGTGAACCACTGGGCGGGACTTTCCGAGGTTCCCGCGAAAACCGGCCTCTCCGAAACGGTCAGCCGGGACATGAAGTCGAGGGGATTTTCCTTTTTCGGGCCCGTGGCCTGCTACGCCTTCCTGCAGTCCGCCGGCCTGGTCAACGACCACCTGGTGTCCTGTTTCAGGCACCGGGAGCTGCAGTTGCCGTAGAATGGGGCCGCCTTCGGCCTATCGACCACAAAATCCAAGGAGGTTTTAGCGTTGGAAAAACTTTACGAGGGATACCGCGAGTTCAGGAAGACCGCCGACCGCGACCTCTACGGCCGCCTATCGAAGGGGCAGGCCCCCCACACCCTGGTCATCTCCTGTTCCGACAGCCGGATCGTCCCCGAGGCGATATTCTCGGCGAAACCGGGTGAACTGTTCGTCCTCCGGAACGTCGGCAACGTCTGCCGGCTGGACGACCCCGCCGTGGCCTGCGCGGTGGAGTACGCCGTCAACCACCTGAAGGTCCGCTCCATCGTCGTGCTGGCCCACTCCGACTGCGGAGCCGTCAAGGCCGTCGAGCACAGGGAACATCTCGACTCACCGGGGTTGGTGGACTGGCTTTGCGAGGAATGCTACGAGGGGTGCGACCTGGAATGCGCCATCAAGGCGTCGGGTATCCGCCAGTTCGAGCGCGTTTCCTCCCACCCTGCCGTCAAGGCCGCGGCGGCGGAGGGACGCCTGGAGGTCCGGCTCCTCTTCTTCGACCTGGCAACCCTGGGCCTGGACCATTTCAACGGGAAGGACTGGGACAAGGTCTGCTGAGGCAGGGGAAATACGCCAAAGAAAACAGGAAGGGCGAGGCCCGGGAACCCCGGCGCCTCGCCCTTCTCATTCTAACGTCACCGTGAACTTCTCGAGGAAGCGGTCGGGCCGGTACGACATCTTGGCCTCCCGCATGCCCGGGTCCCCCATGTCCTCCTCCCGGTTGACCCAGGCGAAGCCCACGCAGGCCCGCTCCAGGAAAAGCTGGTTCACCGCCTGGTAGGCGTCCCGGAAATCCGGGGAAGCCTTCTCGAAGCGGATCGCCACCGTTTCGGCATCGACGGGTTCCGCCAGGGTGTAGGCGACCATCCGCCCCTTCACCTTGAGGGCTCCCCCGAAAAGTCCCTCGAGGTTTTCCCAGCCGTCCAGCGTCGAGGAGATCGCCCGGTCCTCTTCCAGGAGGGAGCGGTCCTGTTCGCAGCCCCGGGTCCGGCACCATTCCTCCTGGAAGGCCCTGACCTCGTCCAGGTTTTGAGGGCCCACGGGAACGTAATCCGGGGCGAAGGTTTCGATGAAGCGCCTGAGCTTCTGGGCCTTGCTGCGGAAACGGTTGCCCCGCAGGGTGACCAGGTTGTCGACCTTGTGGACGTACTCCCACTCCGAACGGGCGGGGACGACCTTTACCCGGCCTGGTAGAACATGCTCCCACCGCCGTGCAAGCCCTGCCGGGATGTCCAGGAAAACCGACCCGCCGGGCCAGAGCTTTGAAAGGGCAGAGCCCCAATCCACGGAATCCCAGTCCCCGGCAGGAGCCATGACCAAACGCCCGGGCCTGTTGGCCCGGACCCAGACAAGCCCCCCGTCCCAGGCCCACTCGTAGTCGCAGTTGGCGTTCCATCCCCAGAGGCTGGCGAAGGTGTAGTGGACGGAGCGTTCGGGGGTCCTCGAAAAAACATCCCGGTATGCCCTCTGCTTCTCGAGCGACAGGCTTTCCCATGCCAATCCCACCTGAAGAACCCCTCCCTTCGTGCCATTGTATGCCGAAAACCGGGCCGGGTGTTACAATCAATCATTACCCGTGTTATCCACCAGGAGGCCGACCCGATGCCCGTGAATTCGACCGACCGGAAACCGCTGGTTCAGCTCGCCCTGCTCTCGGCGGGCCATTTTTTTAACGACATCCATTCCACGTTCCTGCCGACCCTGCTGCCGGAGATCATCCGCAGGCTGAACCTGTCGATGACCCAGGCCGGTTTTTTGAATTCCTCGACGGGTCTCGTGCAGATGCTGACCATCCCCTTCATGGGGGTACTGGCGGACCGCACGAACCGCTCGGTCTACGTGATGGCCGGGCCGATCCTCTCTTCGCTGGGGATCGCACTCATGGGCTTTGCCCCCGGCTATGGTTCGCTGCTGTTGTGCCTCGGGATCTTCTCCTTCGGGAGCTCCACCTTCCACCCCCAGGGGCAGGCCGCCTCGGGCGCGGTAGCCGGGGAATCCCACCACGCCCTGTACGTGTCCCTCTTCAGCGGGGCGGGGATGCTGGGATCCGCCTTCAGCCCCCTCTATGCCGTCTTCCTGGTCAAGAACTTCGGTTTCCGCGGCCTCCCGCTGGTGATGATCCCTTCCCTCATTCTGGCCTTCGTCATTCACCGCAACATGCCGAGGATCGGGTTCACACCCTCCCGCAGGGACGGGGACGGATTCTTCTCGAGCATCTGGAAGGTGGGGAAGGTCGTCTGGCCCGTATGGGCCATCTCCCTGTCCCGCGACGCGGCGTTCCAGGGCATCCGCTTCTTCCTGCCGCTATTTTTGACCCTTCGGGGCGGAACCCTTGCCCAGGGTGGTTTCTCCATCTTCGCCATCACGTCGCTGGCAGTCGCCGCCTCCCTCGTCGGAGGCTGGCTCGCGGACCGTTTCGGGCCCCGCAACGTCATCGCCGTGACGCTGCTCGTGTCCCCGCTTTTGATATTGGCCGCCACCTTCTCCGGGGGAGCCGTTTCGCTCGCGCTCTTCATCGCAGGGACGGCCATCCTGGACGCCAGCTCGCCCATGACCCTGGCGATGGGGCAGAAGATGACCCCCCATGCCAGGGGGGTCGCCAGTTCGCTCCTCATGGGTTTCTCCTGGGGTTTGGCCGGGATGGTCACCTACCCGGCCGGCATGATCGCCGACGTTTTCGGGCTCGCCGCCACGATGCGCGTTCTCGCCCTCCTGCCGCTGGCATCCCTCCCGATCCTTTTCAGGCGGTTCTAGGACCGGATCGCCACGTACACGAGGGGGTGCTTCCCCGTGTTCAGGATGGAGTGGGTGACGCCCTTCTCCGTCAGGATCACGTCCCCGGCCCCGACGGCCGTGCTTACGCCGTCCTCCACGCAGACCCCGAACCCGCCGACGATGACCTTGAGCTCGGACATCTCCTCGTGGGCATGCTCGTTGACGGCGCTTCCCGGCTCGAGCTCGATCCAGGAAACCTCCCCGAAGGGATTGCCCTCCAGGATGTCCCCCGGGAGCAGCGTCTTGGCGCACACGCCCTGGGTGAAGTTGGGGTTCACCGCGCAGGTCACGTTCTCCATCTGGTCCGAACGGATGATCATCGTGCATCCCTCCCGAGGAATGAGGCTTTCGCCTAAGGCTTGAAAATCCGCTTGAGGATCTCCTGCTGGATCGTATCCCGGATGTCCGGTGGAGCCTGCACCGGTGCCTGCTCCTGCGGCTGGGCCGTCTCCGGCGCGGCCTGCTGCTGTTGCTGCGGCTGGAGGGTCGCCCCCTCGATGCGGAGGTTGGTCAGGCTGGGCTTGTCCGTGGTGCCGACCACCCGTCCCCGGACCATCCGGATGTCCCGGGCCGTCATGCCCCCCGAAACCCCCTGGATGAAGCCCTGGAGGATCTCCTGCACCGACTTGCCCGCCTGGAGCACCCCGCCCCGAACCCCGCCAACCAGGGCGTTCACGCCCTGGACGTTGACCCTGCCGTTGACGTCCAGGGCCAGGGCCTTTTTCGGTCCCACCGTCCCCGCGAAGTTCACGTACTCGTAGAGGGGATCGCCGGAAAAGGCGTCGGCGCGCCCGTCCGACAGGACGAGCCTGTCACCCTGCATCCGGTAAGGGGCGCTCAGGGTCTCGTAGCGGACGCTGGAACGGCCGTACAGGGCCGAGATGGCCTTCACGGCCTTGAAGCCCGAAACGGCTCCGTCCCTGGAGACGAAGGTCCCGGAACCCTCTGTGGAGTTTTCCGTGCCCAGCGTGCCGCCGCCGTCGAAATCGACGTCGAAACGGCCCGTGACCCGGCCGTCAAGCTTCATCTGTTCCTTCAGGTACGCGTCCAGGTCGGCCTCCGACAGGCTGAACCGCGCGTTCCACCGCTTGGCCTCGCCCATGGAAAGGCTGCCGGCGATCTTGCCCCCGTAGGCCGAAGCCGTCACGTTCGTTGCCTGGATGCGCCCCTTCTGCAGGCTCAAGGGTGCCCGGAGGTCCGACAACGTGGTCCCCATGAACCGGATGCTCCCTTTCGAGGCCAGTTCGCCGGTTCCCTGCGCCTTGCCGTCGGAGAAGCTCCCCTTGAGGGACAGGTCGATCTTCCCCGTCGGGACGGCCTCACCGGTGCCCTGCAAACCCGCGGCCAGGGTCCTGAGGTCCAGGTCGGTCCCCTTCGCGCTGAACTCCAGCGACAGTCCCGCGCCTTCCGGTGACCGGGCCCGGCCCGTGGCCGCCACGCGGCCTCCGCCAACCGAGGCGGTGACCGGGTCGAAGGTCATGTCGGAGGGCTTCCCCGCGCCCTTCAGGCGCACGTCGTTCAGCTTGAGGCCCATGGCCTGGAGGGCCGGAACCGAGGCCTCGATATCCAGGGCAGGCTCCTTGGTCGTCCCGCTCACGGCCAGTGACAGGTCCGCCTTGCCCTGGACGGGGTCCTTTATCCCCGCCCAGGAGGACAGGGTCTGGAGGCCGACCCCGGAAGCCGAGGCCTTGATGTCGATCCTGGCGGGCTCCTTCTCCTTTCCGGGCGTCAGCCTGCCCGATCCCTTGACGGACCCGCCCGCGAGCCGGGCCGAGAACGACGGGACCTCGAAAGCCTCCTTCGTCCGGTTCACGCTTCCGGAGAGGGATTCCAGCCTGGCCTTGCCCAGCGCCGCCGCGTCGGCGGAGAAACGGATGTCAAGAGGCATGGACTCCTCCTTTTCGCGAAGCCTGCCCTTCACGTCCGCTCCCGCGCCGGAAAGCCGGAAGTCCGGCGTCTCGAGGCGGCTCGAGCTGAACGTCACGGAAAAGGCCGTGTCCTTCGACGTGCCCGAGACCTTCCAGTCGGCGTTTCCCGTCCCGGAAAGCTGCATCTCCTCCAGGTCGGGCACCCGGGAGGCAAGCCTCCCCATCTCGAGCCCCCTGGCCGAACCGGAAAAAGAGAACCCGGGGAGCTCGGAGCGGATTTTCGAAAGGGTGCCGGACCCCGTCACGAGGGCGTCCTGCCAGCGGGCCGAAAGCGCCGGCACCGTGACCGTCTCGCCCGAGAGGGAGAAGCCGGCGCTGGCGGCTTCCAGGGTCTCCCCCTTCGCCACGAGGCGGTCGGAGGCCACCTTTCCCTGGATCCTGGGGGCCTTGAGGGTCCCCGACACGTCCAGCTCGGCCCGGACGTTCCCCTTCCCGCCGAAGGACTGCAGGCCCGAAAACCGCGTCGACAGCTTCTCCAGCGAAAGCGAGGAAGCCTTCACGGCCATGTCCAGGACCGGGGCCTTCCCAAGGGCCACCGTGCCGTTGAACGTCACGGGGCTCGACATCCAGTTTCCCGAGCCGGAAACCGACATGAGCCGGTTAGCCGCCATCGAGAGGTTGGCGGACGCCCTTTCGAGGACGTCTCCCTTGAACTCGATCGCCGCCGACTCCACCCGGCCCTGCAGGCGAAGCGCCTGCGCGGTCCCCGAGAAGGACACCCGGGGCACGTCCACCTTGCCCTTCAGTCCCTCCAGCTCGGGGAACCGCGACTTGAAGGTCTCAAGGGAAACGTTTTTGGCGGACAGGTTCCCGCTCACCGCGGCCGGCTTCTTCGCAACTGCAGCCTCGATATTCCCGGAGAAGGTCCCTTCTCCGGACTTCCCGGAAAGCCCTTCCACCTTCAGGGTGCCTCCGCCGTACGAAAAGGCGCCCTCCGCGGCCTCGGCCGCGAAGCCGTGGAGCTGTCCCCCTGCCAGCTTCAGTGTCCCCCCGATGACGGGCTCCTCCCACGTCCCGGTCAGGGTTATGGGCCCCGAGACCGTGCCCTTAAGGTCCCCGGGCTTGCCCGCACCGGGCCAGAAGACGGGCACGTCCGCGATGTCCACGCCCTCCAGGTTGCCCTGAAGGCCAAGCTGGGGCCTCACGGAACCGGAGAAGGAGGCCTTCCCCTTCCGGACGGCGAGGTCCAGTTTCTCCAGCACGGTCTTCTCGCCCTCGTGCTCCGCCCTCACCTTGCCGGAAAAGGGCACCCCGCGGGTCTCGGCCTCGAAATCCGCCCGGTAGCGGGAACCCGAGACCGAAGCCTGCATCTTCGGGACCTTCACCTGCCCGAAGCGCGTCCGCAGCAGTCCCTGTTCCACCACCAACCGGCCGATCTCGAGCTTCGAGGGGCCCCCGCCCTCGAACTGGCGCATGAAGTCCGCCGCCTGGTCGAGGTCCATGTCGAGCCCGGCAAGGACGAGGTCCTTCACCGTCGGGCTCGAGCCCAATAGCGACATGAGCTTGAAGGAGACCGACATGTCTCCTGCCGACATGACAGGTTTGCCCTTGTAGGCCAGGGACATCCGGCCGAAATGGAAGCCCGAAAGCGGGTTGCCGGCGGCGTTTTCCAGAGCCAGCTCCGCCCCGAGCTTCTCGCGGGCGATCTTTACGGCCTCCCGCGCGACGATGTCCGCGGCGAGGTTTCCCCTCCCCAGGACCCAGAGGGCCCCTCCGGCCGCCAGGGCCAGGACGCAGGCGACCACGAGCGTGATCAACCTCGTTTTCTTCATGTCCATCACTCTTTCCGGTAAGTACTTCATCAGGCTAAAGTTATTTTAACACGAAAAAGGGAGGGAGAGCCCCACGGGCTTCCCCCTCCCGGTGTTCCCGGGCCCTGCTACAGGAGGGACCCTTCCCCGAAGTGCAGGTAAAGGGGGTGCCGGAGGCAGATCTCGCGCACGTGTGCCCTCATCCCCGCCAGGGCCGCCTCGTCCGAGGCCGAGGAGAGGGCCCGGTCCATGAGTCCCCCCACGTGTTTCATGTCGTCCGCCGTGAGCCCCCGGGTGGTGACGGCCGCCGCCCCGACGCGGATCCCCGAGGTGACGGTGGCCGGGGCCGTGTCGAAGGGGATGAGGTTCTTGTTCACCATGATGCCGATCTTCTCCAGGGTTTCCTCTGCGAAGACCCCCGTCATGCCGCGGGGACGCATGTCCACCAGCATGAGGTGGTTGTCCGTGCCGCCGGAGACGATCCGGTAGCCCGCCGCGGAAAGGGTCTCCGCCAGGGTGGACGCGTTCTTCACCACCTGGGCCTGGAGCCGGGCGAACTCGGACGTTCCCGCGATCCGGAAGGTCACGGCCTTGGCCATGACGTTCTGGAGGATCGGGCCGCCCTGGGTCCCGGGGAAGATGGCCTTGTCGATCTTCTGGGCGTATTCCCCCCGGCAAAGGATGAATCCGCCGCGGGCGCCCCGCAGGGTCTTGGTCGTCGTGGAGGTGACAAAGTCGGCGAAAGGCACCGGGCTCGGGTGGACCTTGGCCGCCACGAGACCTGCGATGTGGGCCATGTCCACCATGAAGAGAGCCCCGACCTTGTCCGCGATTTCGCGGAAGCGGGCGAAGTCGATCACGCGCGGATAGGCGCTGCCCCCCGCGATGACGATCTTGGGCTTGTGCTCGAAGGCGAGCTTCTCCACGTGGTCGTAGTCGATCCGCTCGGTATCCGGGTGCACGCCGTAGGGGACGATGTTGAAAAAGCGGCCCGTGATGGAGGCCTTCGCCCCGTGGGAAAGGTGCCCGCCGTGGCGCAGGTCCATGGAAAGGATCGTGTCGTGCGGCTGGAGGACGGCCTGGTAGACCGCCAGGTTGGCGTTGACGCCTGAATGGGGCTGGACGTTGGCGTGATCCGCCCCGAAAAGGGCCTTCGCCCTCTCGATGGCCAGGGCCTCGATGCCGTCGATGAACTCGCACCCGCCGTGGTAGCGGTTGCCGGGATAACCCTCGGCGTACTTGTTGGTCAGGATGGAGCCCTGCGCTTCCAAAATCGCCGGCGGGACGAAGTTCTCGGAGGCGATCATCTCCAGGGTCATGTTCTGCCGTGCGGCTTCCCTGTCCAGGAGGGCGGCCACCTCGGGGTCGACCAGGCTCAGCATGCTCATGGGAATTCTCCTTTCGATCCGGTGGATTTGTCGCGCCTATTCTATCCGATCCCTGCCTGAAGCGTCCATTTCGCCCTTCAGGCGATGGTCTTCCTGAACTTCAGGATGCTCAGCCCCAGGAAGAAGACCAAAAGCCCCAGGAGGGACAGCACCTGCGGCCAGAGGGCGGAGAGCCCTACCCCCTTCAGGAGGATGCCCCGGCTGATCTGCAGGAAGAACGTCACCGGCAGCAGGTTGCTGACGGCCCGGAAAAAGGCCGGCATGGCCTCCCGCGGAAACATGAACCCCGACAGGAGGATGCTGGGCATCAGCGCGAAGAACGACATCTGCATGGCCTGCATCTGGGTCTTCGCGACGCTGGAGATCAGAAGCCCCCAGGCCAGGCTGGCCAGGATGTGGAGGGAGGTCAGCCCGTAGTACAGCGCCAGGCTTCCCCTCACCGGGATCCTGAAGACCACGATGCCGATCAGGAGCCCCAGGGTGAGCTGCACGTACCCCACGGCCACGTAGGGGAGGATTTTCCCCACCATGAGCTCCCAGTTCCTCAACGGGGTGACGACGAGCTGCTCCAGCGTGCCGCGCTCCCTCTCCCGGACGATGGCCATGGAGGTGATCATCATCATGGTCATCGCCAGCACGATGGCGATGATGCCCGGCACCATGTAATGGGAGGAAACCATGTCGGGGTTGTACCAGGGCCGGATGCGCACGTCCACGGCCAGTGGAACGCTTTCGGACGACCCCGGGGAAAGCCTCTGGTAAAGGATTTGCTGGGACCTCACCAGCCCGATCATCTGGGCCGTGCTGATCGCCGAGGCCGCGGACATGGAATCGGACGCGTCGACTATCACCTGGACCGCGGCCTGGCGGCCGGAGCGCAGCCGGTCCTGGAAGTCCGGCGGGATCGCGATCCCCACCTTCACCTTGCCCGACTGGACGAGGGCGTTCATTTCCGGGAGGCTGCGGGCCCCACGGAGGATGTCGAAGTAGCCGGTCGACTGGAAGCCCCGGATCAGCTCGCGGCTTTCGGCGGAGACCGACTGGTCGAAGACGGCCGTGGGCAGGTGCTTGACCTCCGTGTTGATCGCGAAGCCGAAGATCAACAGCTGGATGACCGGCAGCAGGCCCATGATCGCCAGGGTCAGCCGGTCCCTCCCCATCTGGATGAACTCCTTCACCAGGAGCGCTCGCAGGCGCCTCATGCGGCCCTCGCCTCCCTTTCCTTCGTCACCAGGTGGACGAACACGTCCTCGAGGGAGGGGACGATCCGCCTCGCCCCGATGGACTCGAAAACCCTTTCGCCGGCCGTTTCCGCCAAAAGATGCACCGACCTGCCGTGGACGGCGGACTCGATCAGCCCCTCCGTTCCCCTCAGCTGTTCCAGGAGGCCGATGGGGTCCTCCGAGGGGATCTCCCAGGCCGAGCCGGGGAGCAGGGCCTTGAGGTCCGCCGGGGTGCCGGAAGCGATCAGGCGGCCGTCGTACATGAAGCCGATGGCGTCGCAGTGCTCCGCCTCGTCCATGAAGTGGGTCGTCACCATGACCGTCGTCCCGCCTGCCGCAAGGCCGTAGATGATGTCCCAGAAACGCCGCCTGGACCGCGGGTCGACCCCGCTGGTCGGCTCGTCCAGGAACAGGAGCTTCGGCCGGTGCAGGATCGCGCAGCCCAGCGCAAGCCTCTGACGGATACCCCCCGAGAGGCTCCCCGCGAGATCCCTCGTCCGTCCGGAGAGGCCCGCCATCTCCACGACCTCCTCTGCCCGCTCGCGTGCCAGGGCCGACGGCAGGTTGAAAAGCCCGGCGTAGAAATCCAGGTTCTCCCGGACCGTCAGGTCGTCGTACAGGCTGAACTTCTGGGACATGTACCCGAGGTTCTCCCTCACCTTCTCCCTCCCGGCGACGAGGTCCGCCCCGAGGATCTCGGCGGTCCCGTCGGAGGGCTCCAGGATGCCGGTCAGCATCCGGATCGTGGTCGTCTTGCCCGAGCCGTTGGGGCCCAGGAAACCGAAGACGGACCCTTCCGGGATGCTGAAACTGACCCCGTCCACGGCGGTGAAACGACCGAACCGGCGGGTCAGGCCCCGCGTGACCACCGCGTCCATGTCAGGCCACCCTTCCCGCCAGCTCCACGAACACGTCCTCCAGCGTCGGGGGGACCCGCCTCAGGGAACGCACCGGCACATTTTGCCGGCCCAGGGTTTCCCTTACGGCGGCCTCCGCCGAGGCCGCGTCCTCCACGACCAGGTGGAAGGCCGTCCCGAACGCGAGGACCTCCCTCAGGGGGACACCGGCAAGATGGGGCCTCACGTCCCGCAGGGGGACCGAGAGCTCCAGGATCTGCCACGGATAGCCCTCGCAGAGGGCTTTCGGCGTGTCGCAGGCCATGACGGACCCTTCGTGGAGGAAGGCGGCGCGCGTGCAGAGCTCCGCCTCGTCCATGTAGGGGGTCGTCACGAAAATGGTGAGCCCGGCCCGGTTCAGCTGGTAGAGGAGTCCCCAGATCTCCCTCCTGGACACGGGGTCCACGCCGGTCGTGGGCTCGTCCAGGATGAAGACCCGCGGACTGTGGAGAAGGCCGGCCGCCACGGCCAGCTTGCGCTTCATCCCCCCGGACAGGGCATCCGCCAGCCGGTCCCCGAAGGGAAGGAGGTTCGTAAAGGTCAGGATCTCCTTACCCCTGCGCTCCGCCTCGACGGGGTCCGCCCCGTACATGGCGCCGTAGAGGCGGATGTTCTCCCAGACCGTCAGGTCCCCGTAAAGGGTGAAGGCCTGGGGGATGACGCCCACCTGCTCCCGCGCCCCTTCCGGTGAAAGGGAACCCAAAAGCCGGACCGTCCCGCCCTTCGGGCGCAACACCCCCGTCAGGGCCCTGACCAGGGTCGTCTTCCCCGCCCCGTCGGGACCCACCACCCCGAAGATCTCGCCTTCCTCCACGCCGAACGAGACGCCCTTCAGGGCGCGCCTGGGCCCGAAAGCGTGCTCCAGGGAAACGGCCTCAATCATCATGGAAGGTCACGTCCGCCGGCATCCCGGGCTTGAGGAGGGACTCGGCGTTGTCCACTTCCACCTCCACCGCGAAGACCAGGTTTGCCCGCTCCTCAGTCGTGAGGCTCTGGCGCGGGGTGAACTCCGCCCGGTCCGAGACGGTCCGCACCTTCCCCCGGAAGACCCGGTCCGGGAAGGAATCGACCCGCACGTCCGCGCCTGCGCCCACTTTCACGCGGCCCAGGACCGTGCTCGGGAGGTAGACCTTGACCCAGCAGTCCGACAGGTCCGCCACGGTGGCCAATACGGCTCCCGGGGGGAGGAATTCCCCCTCCTCGTAGTTCTTCGACAGGACGACCCCTCCAAGGGGCGACGCCAGGACCGTGTCACCCACGCGGGAGGCCGTCACGCGGCCCATGGCCTCCAGGCGCAAAACCTCCGCCTCCTGGGCGGCCAGGACGTCCGGCCGGGTCCCCGACCGGACCAGGGACAGGCGTTCACCCGCCGCCGCCAGGTCCTTCTTTGCCAGGTCCCGCCGGGCCGTGACCTCGTCCATCTCCTTTCGCGAGATCACCTTCTCGGCATACAGGGACGAGAAGCGGGTGAAATCCGCCTGGGCCAGGTCGTAACGGACCTTCGCAGCCCCCTGGGCCTCTTCGGCCTCCCGGATCTCCTGGGGCCGGGCCCCCTTCCTCAGGTCGGCCAGGATCGACCGGGCCCGCGCCAGGGCTGCCCGATCCTGCGCACCCTGCGCATCGAGGTCGTTCCGGACGAGGCGCCCCAGGACCTGCCCCTTTTCGACCCGGTCGCCCTCCTTGAAGGCCGCCGCGGAGAGGGTGCCGTTCTCCTTCGCCGTGACGTTCACCTCCGTCACCTCGATCGTCCCGGCGGCGGCGACGGCGTCGTTTTTCCCGTCGCCCAGGAAACGGCAGAGGGCGATACCCCCCGCCACCGCGACGGTCACCAGCAGCAGGGCAGCCAAAATCTTATGCTTCACGGCAGGACACTCCCTTCCTGAAAAGCGAGAGGATCGCGTCGGGCAGCTTCTGGAGGCTCGGCCCCGGATCCAGGAAAACCCTGCGGGCCACCGGGCCCACCAGGAAGATGTAGTTCGACATGGACGCCAGCAGCACCGCGGCGAGGGCAGGGTCGGTTCCCTTCTCGAGATCGCCCCGCTCGGCGGCCTCGGCGAGGGCCGCCCTCAGGGCCCCGGCCACCCTCGTGACGTGCGGGATGATCACGGACTCGAAACAGGACGTCGGGTCGGCCATCTCCCGGTTGATGAACCGGATCATGTAGGGGTTCGCCGCGTGGAAGGCGAACAGGCCCCGGACGAAACTCTCGATTTTCGCCATCGGCTCCGGGCGCTCCGACAGGAGCTCCCCGAAGTGCCGCTCCAGTTCCGCCCAGGCATCCTCCAGCACCGCGCGGTAAAGACCCTCCTTGCCGCCGAAATAGTACGAAACCGCGGCCGGGTTCGCCCCGGCGTCCCGGGCGATGTCCCTGACCGAAGCCCGGTCGAAGCCCCTCTCGGCGAAAAGGGGGCGTGCGGACGCCATCAGCCGTTCCTTCACCCCGTCTTCCAAGATCGTCTCCCTCCCCATTGCGAACGCTCGTTTAAAACCAACGTTTAAAACAACCGTTCATAATCATACTCCTTCGGCGCACTCCGTCAAGGGACGAAAAAGGCGGCCCGGATCGAGCCGGGCCGCCCTGGTTTCCTGGGGGGAAACGGTGCGCAAGCGTATCAGTAGGGGCAGTCCATCCCCAGCCTGGCGGCGGCCTCGGCCCACTCGGGGACCGGCGGCACCTGCTCGTCCTCCGGCATGACCGGCAGTTCCATGAAGACCGGCCCGCGTGACTGGAACATCCCCTCCAGGGCCGGCGCCAGCGCGGAGGATTCCTCCACCCTCAGGGCCTCGACCCCGAAGCCCCGCGCCACGGCCGGGTAGTCGGTACAGGAAAAGTCCGTGGCGAACCGGCCGCTGCCCCCGGAGAAGCGGGAGGTGGCGCGGATCCACCCGAAGCACTCGTTGTTGAACAGGACGACCTTCACGTCGCGCCCGGACCGGCGGAGGGTTTCCAGTTCCCCCGCGGTGAAGCCGAAGCTGCCGTCCCCCGTCAGGACGACCACCGGGCCGTCGTGGGCATAGGAGGCCCCGATCCCGGCGGGCATGCCGTATCCCAGCGCGCCCACCGCGAAGTTGCAGATCCATTTCCTGCCCGGTCCTTTGAGCTTCAGGAAGGCCGAGGCGTAAACCGCGCTGATGCCCGGGTCGGCTACCACGAGGGCGTTTTCCGGGAGGGCTTTCTGCAGTTCGCCCACGAAACGCATCGGGTGCACCGGCGTTCCCTCTCTCGAAAGGCAGGGGGCGAGGCCGGCCATGAAGGTCTCCCTGGCGGAGCGGTTTTCCTGGGCCCGCGAGGCCGCCAGGCCCGTGTCGAAGGGCCTCCCGCGGTCCAGCATCGCCTCGAGGGTCGCCTTCGCGTCGCCCATGAGGGGCAGGGCGTCGGGGTAGTTGTTCCCCAGTTCTTCCCCGGCGATGTCCAGGTGGATGAGGGCCTGCCCCGAGCCGGGCATGGGGATCTTCCAGCCGTCGGTGCCCGCCGAGTCGGTGCTGCAGCCGATGAAGAAGATGCAGTCGGCCTCCAGGACCCGGCCGTTCGAATAGCGGGTGCCTCCCCGGGCCCCGGTCACGCCGAGGGAAAGCGGGTGGGTCTCGTCGAAGGCCCCCTTGCCGTTGATCGTCGTCCCCACGGGGATCCCGTACCGCTCCGCAAGGGCCTGGAGGGGTCCCCAGGCCTGGGAGGCCAGGGCGCCCTGCCCGCAGACGATCACGGGCTTTCGCGCCTTCTCCAGGATCCCGAGGGCCCTGTCGACGGCCTTCAGGTCGGCGACGGTCCGGGGACCGGGCACGCGGACGAATTCCTCCTGGACCGCCAGGTTGGGATCGACGGCCTCCCTGCCCAGGATGTCCGCCGGCACCCGGACGTGGACCGGCCCGGGCTTACCGGTCGTGGCGATGCGGAAGGCCCGCCGGATGACGTGGGGCACCTCGTCCGGGTGGGTCAGGGTGAAGGTGCCCTTCGTGATGCCGGAAAACAGGGCGGTCTGGTTGAGGCCGGTGAGCATGTTCCGGCTCTCCATGTGGAGAGGGATGTCCGACGTGAAGGCGATGACCGGGTTGGCGCCCTTCAGGGACTCCGCCATGCCGGGGATGATGTGGGTGCTCCCCACGCTGGGGCTTTCGCAGACCCCGGGCTTCCCCGCCACCTTGGCGTAGGCGTCCGCCATGAAGGCGCTGCTGCGCTCGTCCCTCGTCAGGACGTGCTCGACGCCCCCGAACCCCTGCCACGTGTCGTACCAGGGCAGGGTGGTCTCGCCGGGCAGTCCGAACACGTGCCGGACCTCGTATCCTTTCAGCATTTCCAATAGAACCTGGGCGACTTTCAAGGGAAGGCCTCCTTTTCTCGCGCCCCGCGCCTAGACGAGCCGCGCGAGCAGCGCCTCTCTTTCCCCGCAAAGGCAGTCGATGGGGGGAATTTCCAGCAGAGTGTAGCACCCCGGCTTCTGGCGGGTCGAGGCCCGGGCGGCCGAAACCATGACCTGGGCCGTGGCGGCGGGGTTCATGACCGACATGACGAACTCGATCCTCTGGTTGTGGGAGGTCCCCGAGACGCCCTTTCGCTCCATGTGGACCCCGTGGCCCATGTCCTCCAGCGCCGCGATGTCGTCCGCCGGGTAGAACCAGCACTCGTCGTGGGCGAAGTAGGGGTCCGCCTTGATGCGGGCCGTGACCGCGTCGAAGTCGTAGCCCGGCTTCGTCTTCACGTAGATCATGCGCCGGTGGAGGCCCGTCCCGATGGGGATCGTGACCGAGAGGGCGTCCTCCACACCCTCCAGGGCCTTGATGGCCACCGTGTGCCCCATGCTCATGCCGGGGCCGAAGTTCGTGTGCGTGATGCCCCGGGGGGCGATCGTCTCCATCAGCGCGCGGACGACCGAGTCGGTGCCCGGGTCCCAGCCCGCCGAGACGATCGCCACGGAACCGCCCGCCTTCGCGGCCGCGTCAAGGGAGGCTCTCAGTTCCATGACGGCAGGCCCGTGGATGTCGAAGCTGTCCACGGTGTTGATGCCCCTGGAAAGGTAGCCCGGGGCCACCTCGGGCACGGCCCGGCTGGCCACCGCCAGGATGGCGGCGTGGACCGTCCCGAGGGCCCGAACGTCCGACGCCACGGCCAGTTCCGGGCGCTCGGCCTCCAGTTCCCGGGCCTTGGCCGGGTTCCTCAGGATCACTCCCGCCAGTTCCATGTCGGGGCTGGCCGTCACGGCCTCGACGGCCTCCCGTCCCACATGGCCGTAGCCGGCGACGGCGACGCGGATTTTTTCCATCGGTTCTTCCTCCTCGTGGGTGTGAAGGGGTATTTTTTTCGCTCATCATTGGTGAGTACCATGATCCTATGCTTCCGCCCGGCCCTTGTCAACCCGGACGAAAAGGCGGGGCGCACCTGGGCGCCCCGCCCGTTTTCCGCACGGTTTACCGGTCGGGCGAAAGCCTACTTCTTGCCCAGCACGACGTCCAGGTCCTCCAGGAGGGCCTGCAGTTCCTCTTCGTGGTTGACCTCGTCCTGCAGGATCGAGAGGACCATGTTGTAGGTCAGCGGGTCCTTGTCGCGGGTCATCTCCTCCAGTGCCGAGTAGACGGAGATGGCGCACTGCTCTCCCTTGATGTTCTGTTCCAGGATTTTCGCCACGAACGGGTCCTCGGGGGCGTCGTAGCCGCAGTTCGTCCACTTGTACCAGCCCTCCGGGGTCGTCACGGGGGTGCCTCCCAGCTGGATGATCCGCATGGCCACCATGTCCGCGTGCCGCAGCTCGTCCGCCGCGTGCTGCACCAGTTCGGCGATGACGGCCTCCTTCGTGGGGCCCTTCACCAGCTTGGCGCCGAGCCAGTACTGGTAATGCGCCAGCCACTCGTCCGCGAAGGCCCTGTTCAGCAGCTTGAGCAGTTCATCCACATCCATTCCGACGATTGCACGTCCCTTGGTTCCCATCCTGTTTCCCCCTTTCTGAAAACTTGCTTTCCCATTTTACCTCATCGCCATCGGCCCCGGGGCCCTATAATTGAAGAAAAAGGAGGGGTTTCCGTGGCGACCATGGACCTCAAGACCTTCACCCACCTGGCTTCGGAACTGGCGGCGAAGGTGCCGGAAAGACTCCTCCGGGACCTGAACGGGGGGATCTCCGTCCAGCCCGTCGCGAAGCCCGACGGGAAATACTGGCTGATGGGCGAGTATATCGAGGACCCTGTCCTGGGGAACGTCATCTTCATCTACTACGGGTCGTTCAGGGAAGTGCTGGGCGACGCCCCGAGGGCGGAATGGGAGGACGAGCTCGAGGAAACGATCGTCCACGAGCTCCGCCACCACGTGGAGTCCCTGGCGGGGGTGGACGACCTCACCCTCGAGGAGGAAGCCGACCTGGCGGCGGAAGAGGAAGAGGACGACGAAGGGTAGCGGGGAAAGGAAAAGGGACCCGGGGCTCCCCCCGGGTCCCGCGCTTTCTCGAGTTCCGCCGTAAGATCAGATGCAGAAAGGCTCGAAGAAGAGGTCGTTCTCCGCGAAACGGCTGTAGCGGAAGACCCTGACGTCGACGAAGGGCTTCTCGTTGTTGACGAGTTCCGACATGACCCGGCCGATGGAGGGGCCGAACTGGAACCCGTGGCCGCTCCACCCGCAATCGAGGAAAAGGCCCTTCATCGGGCTCTCGCCGACGATGGCCTGCTTGTCGGGGGTGATGTCGTAGGGGCCGCTCCACTGGCGGACGACGCGGATGCCCGCCATGAGGGGCATCTTCGCGACGATGCGGCTGGACACCTCGTGGAGGAAGTGCCAGTTGACGATGTATTCCGTGTCGTGCTCGTCCAGCGGGTTGTCCCAGCCCATGTAGAAGGTGCCGTTGGGGCACTGCTTCCAGTAGCTGCCGTCGTCGAGGCAGAGCGTCATGGGGTGTTTCATCCGTTCGACGGGCTCCGTGATGAGGACCTGGTGCCGTTCCGGGGTTACCGGCAGGTCGAAGCCCGCCCACTTGGCAATCTCGACGCTCCAGGCGCCTGCGCAGACCACCACGGCGTCGGCTTCCCAGTCGCCCTTCGTGGTGTGGACGCCGGCAGCTTTCCCGTTCTTGACGATGAGGCCCGTGACGGGGGTTTTCTTGTGGATTTCGGCCCCCAGCCTCATCGCCGCATCGGCGTAGGCGAAGGTGACCGTGTGGGGATTGACGTGCCCGTCTTCCTGGCAGAAGCTGGCTCCCAGCATCCCCTCCGTGTTGACGTGGGGGGCGGTTTCCTTGATCTGGGCGGGGGTCAGGTAGCGGGTCGGGCTTCCCAGGCTGTTCTGGAAGGCGACGTTTCTCTGGAGCAGCTGGGCCTGGGGTTCGGTATAGGCGATCCACATGTACCCGGCCGGATCGTATTCGATGGTGACGGGGAAGCCGAGGTCCTGGTCCATGGTCTTGAAGCACTGGATGTTGTACTGGGCCAGGAGGCAGTTGGCCTCGGTCCCGAACTGCAGGCGGATACCCGCGGCGCAGCGCCCGGTGCCGCCCGAGGTCAGGTAATCGCGCTCGAAAAGGGCGACCTTGAACCCCTTCTTGGCAAGATGGTAGGCGGTGGAGCAGCCATGCACGCCGCCGCCTACGATGGCGACGTCAACCTTGTTCACGGACATAAATGAAGACCTCCCTTAGCTAGAGCATGGGGGGACCCTGCATTTTCCCCCCGGGGACAGGTTCAGCCGTTCGCGTAAAGGCAGGTCGCCGCGCAGGGCGGCCGTGTGCGGCATCCCCTCGGCAGGGGAAGGTGCCAGTTGCCCTGGGAACCCATCTTCCGCCGTCCAGCCATCCCTAGCGCTTGAGGAGGAAGCCTTCGCCGACCTTGTCCCCGGGCTGTTTCATGAGGAAATTCATGCCCGTGACGTAGGAACGGCTCTTCAGGAAGGGCAGGACGCTGTCGAAGCCGCCCACCTTCGGTCCCGGTTCGGTCCAGCCTTCGAAAAGGCTGCCCGTGATGCTCTCGTGGAGGAACTTCTCACCGGGGGCCAGCTTCCCCTTGGCCGCCAGGAGCGCCATCTTGGCGCAGGTGCCCGTTCCGCAGGGGGAACGGTCGTGGGAGCCTTCGCCCCAGACCACCGTGTTCCGGGTGACATGGCCGGGCCTCTCCAGGCTGAACTCCACCAGGGCGACGTGGTCGATGGCTTCTTCGACGGGGTGCTGGACCTTCACGGCCCGGTTGACCTCCCGGAGGATCTCCAGCCCGAGGGGGACGATCCGCCCGGCTTCCTCGGCGGTCAGTTCCAGGCCCAGCTGGGCGGCGGGCACGATGGCGAAGAAGTTGCCGCCGTAGGAGATGTCCAGGTGGATCTTCTTCCCGAGCGACGGGACCTCCAGGTCGATGTCGCGGGCGAAGGCGAAAGCCGGGACGTTGCCCAGGATCACGTCGCCCACCGCGCCGTCCTTCACCTCGACCTTGAGGTGGACCAGGCCGGCAGGAGTGTCCAGGACGACTTCCGTGTAGGGTTCGGTCTTCTTGACCATGCCCAGGTCGACCAGGGTCCGTCCCAGGCCGATGGAACCGTGCCCGCACATGGAAAGGCTCGTCCCCACGTCCATGAAGAGGACCCCGAAGTGGGCCTCCGGGTGGCTGGGCGGGACGAGCAGGGCCCCGAACATGTCGGCGTGGCCGTGGGGTTCCCTCATGACGAAGGTCCTGAAATCATCGTGGTGCTTCGCGAAATCCTGCCACTTCTCGATGACCGTGGCGCCTTTCAACAGGGGGCCTCCGCCGACGATGATCCTCGTCGGTTCCCCTCCGGTATGGGTGTCGACGACTGCGGCAAACCGTTCTATTTCCATCCGCATGCCCCTCCCCGTGATCCAGTTTGGATGCCGAATTAAGACCTACACAGTTTCGTATGAAACGGGCGGGCTGTCAAACAATTTCCACTTTGGCCACATTGTATAAACTATACTTCTCCCGGCAGCCTCCCCTTCCACGGCAGCTTGAAGATGGCCTTCCGCACGTTGACGGTCCCCGATGCCGGGGACAGCATGGCCTTGTGGGCGTCCTGGGGCATGAAGACCGCGAAAGTCCCGGCGCGGACGAGCATGAAGTTCCCTTCCCCCTCGAGGAGGAGGCAGTCGTCCTCTTCGGAATAGGGTCGCTTCGGCGCCATCGAGGAGAGAGGGGCGAACCCCATCATCTCGGCGCCCGCGAGGACCACCTGCAGGTCGGCGTAGCGCCGGTGGGCTTCCCAGTCTTCCCGCTCCGCCGCGACCGTGGGGCCCTCCGCCAGGATCGCCACGGCCCCCGATTCCCCCAGCGGGTAGCGCCCCGGCTCGAGGCTCTCCAGGTCCTCCGTCTCCAGCCAGGCCAGCGCCGCCTCCAGCCCGTCGACGGGAATCCCGTAGTGTCGAAGGTTTTCCAGCGTGTCCGTGATCATGGCGACCCTTCCTTTCCCATATAAGCTTGAGTGTAGAATAGCCTTCATGCGCAAGTCCATTCTAGCCGACGGCATGATGCTTCTCGTGGCCTTCCTCTGGGGGGCCGGGTACCCGGTGAGCGATTTCCTTCTCCAGGAGATGGGGCCCCTGTGGCTTTCCGCGATCCGGCTGGGCATCGCCGCCCTCGTCATGACCTTTCTTTTCCGGGAGCGCATCGCCCGGGTCGAACGCCGTCTCCTGCTCCCTGCTGCCGGGGCAGGTGCAGTCATCGCCGCCCAGTTCCTCCTGCAGATATTCGGCCTCCTTCACACCACCCCGGGCCGCCAGGCCTTCATCGCGGGAACCAACGTCGTCATGGTCCCGCTGCTCTATGCCCTCCTTTACCGGAAAAGGCCCGCCCCCTCAGGCGTCGTCGCCGCCCTGCTCTGCAGCCTGGGCCTGATGGTCATGACCATCACCCCGGGACGGACTTTCCTGCCGGGAACGCCCCTCAACGCCGGTGACGTCCTGTCCGGCCTGATGGCACTGTTCATCGCACTCGACATCCTCGTCATCGGTTACCTCTGCCGCGTCATGGACCCCATGGCCCTGGCGGTCTTCCAGGTCGATTTCGCCGCCCTTGCCGTGGGGATCGCCGCCGTCCTGTTCGAGCCCTTCCCGGAAATCTCGCTTTCACTGCCGGGGTGGGCCGGGCTGGCCTACCTCGTCTTCGGGCTCACGCTCTTCGCCTTCTGGGCACAGAACACCGCCCAGCGCCACTGCGACGACACCCACGCGGGGATCCTGCTTTCCCTCGAGGGGCCCTTCGGCTACGTCCTCTCCGTGGCCGGGGGGCGCGAACCGATGAACGTCCAGGTACTCGCGGGCGGGATCGTCATCCTGGCCGGCGTCTTCCTCTCCGTGTGGTCGGAGTCGAAACGCCGCAGAAATTTATGAGATGAAGAAATAAGGACTTTGAAGGCCTTTATAGGGCCTATTCTCCCCGGATCGCTTCCTATAGCTGCCCAGGCTATCCTCGAAGATTTGTCCTGATGAATCCTGACCAATATAATGATCCCGTTTCAGGCTGACTTCATCGAACTCCGCGGGGCGACAGCGGCTTTCCGGCCCCGCGGTTTTCGCCAACCCAAGGAGGATTTTCCAATGGCAAAAACGGTAGGCATCGACCTGGGCACCACCAACTCCGTCGTGGCGGTCATGGAAGGCGGGTCCCCCGTCGTCATCGCCAACGCGGAGGGCAGCCGCACCACCCCGTCCGTCGTGGCCTTCACGAAGGACGGCAACCGGCTCGTGGGGGCCATCGCCAAGCGGCAGGCGGCCATCAACCCCGACGGCACCATCTACTCCGCCAAGCGGTTCATCGGCCGCAACTACAACGAGGTCGACTCCGAGATCAAGATCGTGCCTTACAAGGTCTCCCCGGGACCGAACAACTCGGTCCGTTTCGAGGTCAACAACAAGACCTACGCGCCCGAGGAGATCAGCGCGCAGGTGCTGCGCAAGCTCGTGGACGACGCCGGCGCCTACCTGGGCGAGAAAGTCACCGACGCCGTGATCACCGTGCCGGCCTACTTCAACGACGCCCAGCGGCAGGCCACCAAGGACGCGGGCCGCATCGCCGGCCTGAACGTCCTCCGCGTGGTGAACGAGCCCACCGCGGCCGCCCTGGCCTACGGGGCCGACAAGAAGAAGAACGAGACCATCATGGTGTTCGACCTCGGCGGCGGCACCTTCGACGTCTCCATCCTGGACGTGGGCGAGGGCATCTGCGAGGTGCGCTCCACCTCCGGCGACACGCACCTGGGGGGAGACGACTTCGACAAGTGCGTCGTGGACCACATCGCCGAGGAGTTCAAAAAATCCAACGGCATCGACCTGAGGAACGACCGCCAGGCCCTCCAGCGCCTCTACGAGGCGTCGGAAAAGGCCAAATGCGAACTGTCCTCCATGACCCAGACCGACATCAACCTGCCGTTCATCACGGCCGACGCCAGTGGGCCCAAACACCTGACCATGTCCCTGACCCGGGCGAAGTTCGACCAGCTGACGGCGCACCTCGTGGCCCGCTGCATGAACCCCGTGAAGCAGGCCCTGGCCGATGCCAAGCTCTCCGAGAACGACATCGACGAGGTCATCCTCGTGGGCGGGTCAACCCGCATCCCGGCCGTCCAGGACCTGGTCCGGAAGTTGACCGGCGGCAAGAACCCCAACATGTCGGTGAACCCCGACGAGGTCGTGGCCGTGGGCGCCGCCGTGCAGGCGGGCATCATCAAGGGCGAGGTCAAGGACATCCTCCTGCTGGACGTCACGCCGCTTTCCCTGGGCGTCGAGACCCTGGGCGGCGTCATGACCCGGGTCATCGAGCGGAACACGACGATCCCCTGCCGCCGGAGCGAGGTCTTCTCCACCGCGGCCGACAACCAGCCCGCCGTCGACATCGTCGTCCTGCAGGGCGAGCGCGAGATGGCCCGGGACAACCGGAACCTCGGCACCTTCAAGCTGGACGGCATCCGCCCGGCCATGAGGGGGATCCCGCAGATCGAGGTCACCTTCGACATCGACGCCAACGGCATCCTGAACGTGTCCGCCAAGGACAAGGACACGGCCAAGGAGCAGAAGATCACGATCTCCGGCTCCACCAACCTCGACAAGGGCGACGTGGACCGGATGGTACAGGAAGCGAAGGACCACGCCACGGAAGACAAGAAGCGCCGCGAGGAGGCCGACGCGAAAAACCACCTCGAATCCGCGGCCTACCAGGTGGAAAAGCTCCTGGCCGACCTCGGCGACAAGGCCCCGGTCCACGAGAAGGCACGGGCGGAGCAGGCCGTGGCGGACGCCAAGGCCCTCCTGAAGGACGAGTCGGTCTCCATCGACCGCGTCAAGTCCCTGACGAGCGACCTCCAGCAGGTGGCCCAGGGCCTGGCCCAGGCGGCGAGCGCCCAGCAGCAGGCCCCCGAGGGCGCACATGAGGGCGGGCCTTCCCAGGCCCCCGGCGGGGACGACGTGATCGACGCCGACTTCAAGCAGAACTAGGGCCGCAAGCCAGGCGCGGCTTACCGAAGAGAGCCCTGACGACGTGCCCCCTCCTCAAGCGGCAGGGGGCACGCCGGTTCCAGGGGACCCGGTGCAGGGGGTGAGTTCCATGGGCGTCACCTACAAGGATTACTACGAGGTCCTGGGGGTCCCCAGGACGGCCACGGAAGACGAGATCCGGAAAGCCTTCCGTAAAAAGGCCCGTGAACTGCACCCCGACGTGAACAAGACGCCGGGGGCGGAAGACCGCTACAAGGAACTGAACGAAGCCTACGAGGTCCTGAAGGACCCCGAGAAACGGAAGAAATACGACACGCTCGGCGCCAACTGGCGGCAGGGCGAGCCCTTCACCCCTCCCCCGGGCTGGGAAGGCGCCGGGACGCCCTTCGGCCAGGGGGCCGGCGGGTTCGACTTCAGCGACTTCTTTCGCACGATCTTCGGCGGCATGGGAAACTTCGAGGAAGCCCGGACCGGGCCCCGCGGAGCCCGCAGGCAGGCCCGCGGGGAGGACACCGAGGCGGAGATCGAGGTCTCCCTCGAGGAGGCGGCCCGGGGCGGCAGCCGCCACGTGGCCTTCGAGACCCCCTCGGGGCGCAGGGACTACGACGTCACGATCCCGAAAGGCGTGGCCGACGGGACGCGGATCCGGCTGTCGGGCCAGGGTTCCCCCGGCAGGGCCGGCGGCCCCGCGGGCGACCTCTACCTGAAAGTCCGCCTGAAGCACGATCCCCGCTTCACGGTGGACTGCCACAACCTGAAGACGTCCCTGGACCTGGCCCCATGGGAGGCGGCCCTGGGGGCCGAGGTGCCCGTGCCGACCCTCGACGGCCCCGTGACCCTGAAGGTGCCGGCGGGAGTCTCCTCCGGACAGACCCTCCGCCTTCGCGACAAGGGGCTCCCCACCCGGGGAGGGTCCGTCGGCGACCTTTTGGTGACGGTCCGGATCGTCACGCCGAAGAACCCCGGGGAGAAAGAGAAGCAGCTCTGGCGGGAACTGGCGGAAGCCTCCGGCTTCGAACCCCGCAAGCATTGACCCCACTTCACCCAGGCAGGTGACCCTTCATGGACATGAACAAGCTGACGCAGAAATCGCAGGAAGCCCTGGCCCAGGCCCAGTCGATCGCCGTGGGCTACGGGCAGACCGAGGTGGACGGCGAACACCTCCTGCTGGCCCTCCTCCGGCAGCCCGACGGGCTCATCCCGCGCCTGGCCGAGCGGATGGACGTCCCCCTGGACAGCCTGACGGCCTCGGTTGAGCGCGAGATCGCCCGCCGCCCCCGCGTGTCGGGCCCGGGGCTCGACCCCAACCGCATCGCCATCTCCGTGAGGCTGGGGCAGGTCCTGGCCGCCGCGGAGGAACGCGCCCGCCGCCTGAAGGACGAGTACGTCTCGGTGGAACACCTCTTCCTCGCGCTCCTGGAGGAGGGCGGCAACTCCCCTGCGGGACGGATCCTCCGCCAGGCCGGCATCACGGGCGACCGCTTCCTGGAGGCCCTGACGGCCGTGCGGGGGCACACGCGCGTGACCAGCGCCACCCCCGAGCAGACCTACGAGGCCCTCTCCAAGTACGGCCGGGACCTGGTGGCCATGGCCCGGGAGAACAAGCTCGACCCGGTCATCGGCCGGGACGAGGAGATCCGGCGGGTCATCCGCATCCTGAGCCGCAAGACGAAGAACAACCCCGTCCTCATCGGCGAACCCGGCGTCGGCAAGACCGCCGTCGTGGAGGGCCTGGCGGCCCGGATCGTCCGGCAGGACGTCCCGGAGAACCTGAAGAACCGCTCCATCTTCGCCCTCGACATGGGGGCGCTCCTGGCCGGGGCCAAGTACCGCGGCGAGTTCGAGGAGCGCCTCAAGGCCGTCCTGAACGAGGTCAAGGAAAGCCAGGGGCAGGTGATCCTGTTCATCGACGAGCTGCACACCATCGTCGGGGCCGGCAAGGCCGAGGGCGCCATCGACGCGGGCAACATGCTGAAGCCCATGCTGGCCCGGGGCGAGCTGCACTGCATCGGCGCCACGACCCTGGACGAGTACCGCAAGAACCTGGAAAAGGACGCCGCCCTGGAGCGGCGGTTCCAGCCCGTGCTGGTCGAACCGCCCTCCGTGGAGGACACCGTCTCCATCCTGCGGGGCCTGCGGGAGCGCTTCGAGGTCCACCATGGGGTCCGCATCCAGGACAACGCCCTCGTGGCCGCGGCGGTGCTCTCCAACCGCTACATCACCGACCGGTTTTTGCCGGACAAGGCCATCGACCTCGTGGACGAGGCCTGCGCGATGATCCGCACGGAGATCGACTCCATGCCGGCGGAGCTGGACGCCGCGTCGAGGCGCCTGCGGCAGCTCGAGATCGAGGAGGCCGCTTTGAAGAAGGAAACCGACCGGGCCAGCCTCGACCGCCTGGCGGAGCTGCAGAAGGAGATCCAGGAGACCCGCACCCAGGCCGACACCCTGAAGGCCCGCTACGAGGCGGAGAAGGTGGCCATCCAGAAGGTCCAGGGGCTGAGGGAGCAGATCGAGAAGACCCGGCAGGAAGCGGAAAAGGCCGAGCAGCAGTACGACCTGAACCGGGCCGCGGAGCTGCGCCACGGGATCCTGCCGGACCTGCTGCGGCGCCTGCAGGCCGAGGAGGAGATCCTGGCCCGCAAGCAGGGAGGCCAGAAGCTGCTGCGGGAGGAAGTCACCGAGGAGGAGATCGCCTCCATCGTCAGCCGCTGGACCGGCATTCCCGTCACGCGGCTCGTGGAGGGGGAAAGGCAGAAACTGCTCCACCTGGACGAGGTGCTCCATAAGCGCGTCGTCGGGCAGGACGAGGCCGTCACCCTGGTGGCCGATGCCGTCCTGCGGGCGCGGTCCGGGATCAAGGACCCCAACCGCCCTACCGGCTCCTTCATCTTCCTGGGCCCCACCGGGGTCGGCAAGACCGAGCTGGCGCGGGCCCTGGCGGAGGCCCTCTTCGACAGCGAGGACGCCATGGTCCGCATCGACATGTCGGAGTACATGGAGAAGCACACCGTGAGCCGCCTCGTAGGGGCGCCCCCCGGGTACGTGGGCTACGAGGAAGGCGGCCAGCTCACCGAGGCCGTGCGGCGCAAGCCCTACTGCGTGATCCTCTTCGACGAGATCGAGAAGGCCCACCACGACGTCTTCAACATCCTGCTGCAGATCCTGGACGACGGGCGGGCCACCGACAGCCACGGCCGGACGGTGAGCTTCAAGAACGCCGTCATCATCATGACGAGCAACATTGGCGCCCCTTACCTCATGGAGGGCATCACGCCGGACGGGACCATCCGGGAAAGCGCCCGGGAAGCCGTCATGCAGGAGCTGCGGACCCATTTCCGCCCCGAGTTCCTGAACCGGGTGGACGACATCGTCCTGTTCAAGCCCCTGAGCCTGGAGGAGATCAAGAGCATCGTGAAGCTGCTGCTGGAACGGCTCAAGGCCCGGCTGGCGGAACGGCGGATCGAGCTGGCCATAACCCCGGTGGCGCTGGACCTCATCGCCCGTTCCGGCTACGACCCGGTCTACGGGGCCAGGCCCCTGAAACGGTTCCTGCAGCGCGAGGTGGAGACCCGCCTGGCCCGCGAGCTCGTCGCGGGTGACGTGCCGGACGGTTCCTCGGTCACCGTGGACACCGAAGGGAAGTCCATCGTCCTGAGGACGGAAAAAAAGCCGGAATAGCCCGCAAAAAGAGAGGCCCCCGCCGGGTGCGCCCGGCGGGGGCCTTTTCGTCCCGGGAAAAACCGGGGGCTGCTAGTCCTTGTAGTAGGAGCAGATGTACTCGGTGACCTCGGCGCAGCGGTACTTGAACTTGCAGTTGGCGGGGATGCCGAACTTCTCACCGGGGCCGTAGGCCCTCCAGTCCACGTCGCCCGGCAGCTTCACGCGGGCCGTCCCGGCGGTCATCTCCATCTCCTCGCGGTCGGCCGTGCCGAACTCGTAGTCCCCGGGAAGGATGACGCCGAGGGTCTTCTTCGCCCCGTCCGGGAAAAGGACGGTGCGGCTCTGCACGTTTCCGTCGAAATAGATGTTACCCTTGGTCAGGACCGTGACGTTCTCGAACTTTTCGATCATCGCTGTGCCCTCCTCGCGGGTTGGTTTCACGGAAAGTGTAGGCCGACGGCGGGCGGCGGTCAAGGAGCGGCAGGGAGGGGAAGGGATGAACCTGGAAGGAGACCCGGAAGAGGCTGGAAGGCAGTCCGGAACGGACCTTACCGAAGGCCCGGTTTCCCGCGTCCTCCTGCATTTTTCCCTCCCCCTCCTGGCGGGGAACCTCATGCAGGTGGCCTACGGGGCCGTGAACCGCTTCTGGACGGGGCAGTTCCTGGGCAAGGAGGCCCTGGGGGCCGTCTCCATCGGCGTCCTGGTGGCCTACGTCCTGGTGGCCTTCGCGTGGGGCATGACCATGGGGGCGACGATCCTGGTGGCCCAGGCCTACGGGGCCAGGGACTGGCGGACCCTCGGCAAGGCGGTGGCCAACAGCTTCCTCATCGTGGGGACCATGGCCGCGGGAACCGGCATCCTCATGGCTGCCGGGGCCGGGACGGTCCTCCGGTGGCTCGACACGCCGCCGGAGCTTTTCGCCATGACACGGGACTACCTCCTGGTGGGCAGCGTCGGGGCGGTCTTCGTCTTCGGGTTCAACCTGGTGAGCTTCGTCTTCCGCGCCATCGGCGACTCCATTACCCCGCTGAAGTACCTGGCCCTCTCCGTGGTCATCAACGCCGTCCTGGACCCCTTCCTCATGCTGGGGTGGGGACCTTTCCCGCGGATGGGGATCGCCGGGGCGGCGGCCGGGATGGTGGTCGCGGAAGCGGCGGCCTTTTTCCTGAGCTTCCGGGCTCTGCAGCGGAAGGGTGGACCGGCGGCCCTGTCCTTCAGGGGCAACGCCCCCGACTGGCCGATGATCCGCGCCATCCTGCGCCTGGGCCTCCCCGCCAGCTTCCAGCAGACCTTCGTCAGCCTCGGCGTTTCCGTGATCCAGCGCTTCATCAACGGCTTCGGCAGCGACGCCATCGCCGCCTACGGAGCCGCCGCCAACGTGGACAACCTGTTTTTCCTACCGGCCATGAGCCTGAACCTGGCCGTCTCCTCCATGGTCGGGCAGAACGTCGGGGCAGGTCGCCTCGACCGCGCCAAGATGACCGTCGCCTGGGCCATGGCCTACTCCGGGGCCGTCAGCCTGGCGCTCGGGATCCTCTGCGTGGCGGTGCCGTCGTGGCTTTTGTCCCCGTTCCTGCAGGCGAAGGACACGGCGGTCCTGGCCATCGGGGAGCGCCTGCTCCGGATCCTCGGCCTCCCGTACCTCTTCATCACGTCGATGGTTGTCCTGAACGGCTTTTTCAACGGGGTCGGCGACACCCTGGCCTCCATGTTCCTCTCCCTGGCCAGCCTCTGGCTGCTGCGGGTCCCCCTGGTCTGGCACCTGAGCGGAGCCTGGGGCATGGACGGGGTCTGGGCCGGGGTCGCCGCCGGGTACGTCCTAAGCCTTTTCCTCGGGCTGGCCTACTACGCCCTCGGGGCCTGGAAGCGGGACCTCCGGCGCGAATAGGCCCTTCGCGTCAGCCCGGGCGTAGAGGGTTTCGACGATCTCCGCGAGAGCCGGGGAATACTGCCTCGGGAAGCTCGTCCGCAGGGAAGTCCGCTTGCGGGTGATGCCGTTTTCCGTCCACGACTTCCCGCTGGAGATCACGTTCTGGGCGAAGCCCTGCAGGTGATCCAGCGCCCGCGCGAAACGGCCCTCCGGCGTGGCCTGCTCCTCGAATTCCCGCCAGGCCCCGTAGAAGAACTCCCCCAGGTCGGGAGGCAGCTTCCCGAAAAGTTGCCGGGCGGCCTCCTCTTCCCTTTCCGCCTGGTTTTCCACCCCGGCCGCGTCGTAGGCGTAGGTGTCCCCCGCGTACAGTTCCACCAGGTCGTGGCACAGCACCAGGGCCAGCACACGCCCGATGTCGCCGGAAAAGCCCGTCTCCCCCTTGAGGACCAGGGCGTACATCCCCAGGTGCCACATGTGCTCGGCATCGCTCTCGTGGCGGCTCCCGTCCGCCAGGTACCCCGCCCGGTAGACCCGCTTCAGCCCGTCGATCTCCACCAGGAAATCCAGGATCCGGGCGAGCCTCGAACCCGGTTCCGGCTTGCGGGCCCGGATGGCCGCGGAAGCCAGCACGCCGTTGACCGAGTTCGCCGATTCCGCCACCAGGCCGGGAAACAACCCGGCGATCTCTTCGGGAGTAAAGGAGAAAATCCTCTCCGGGACGACCGAGACCCCTTCGAAACCGGCGCTTCCGATCATCTTCCCCAGGGCGTCGGCCTCCGCCGCGCCCGCCACGCACCCGGCCCAGGCCTCCAGGCTTCCCCGGACCGCGGGGTCCACGGGGCCCAAAAAGACCATGTCGGAAACGGCCAGGCGGCCTCCGGGCCTCAGCACCCGGAAAGCCTCGCGGAAGACCTCCGGCTTGTCGGGGGAAAGGTTGATCACGCAGTTGGAGAGGATCACGTCCACGCTCTCGTCGGGCAGGGGGATCTCTTCGATCGTCCCCTTGATGTAGGTGACGTTCTTCACCCCGGCCTCTTCCGCGTTCCTTCGGGCGGCATCCAGCATCGCGTCGGTCATGTCCAGGCCGTAAACGTGACCCGAAGGACCCGTCATATCCGATGCGAGGAAGGTGTCGATGCCCGCGCCGCTTCCCAGGTCGAGGACAACCTCGCCGGGGCGGATGTCCGCCAGGGCCGTGGGCGACCCGCAGCCGAAAGACTGCCCCCGGACCGAGCCGGGCAGCTTTTCCAGGGTTTTGGCGCCGTAGATGCCCTCCGTGACGGCGTTCTTTTCGCCCGAAGACGAGCAGCACCTATTCGACGACGACCCTCCGCAGCAGCAGGAATTGTTGCGGATGGCCGCCCCGTATTTCTCCTCGACGAACTTGCGGATGTCCTCCATTACCCCTGTTCCCTCCGTTCGCAGCAGTCTTTCCCGAAAGCCCCCTCCAGGAGGCGGAGGCTTTCCAGGACTTTTTCCCTCAGGTCCCCGGGAACCCTTTCCCATGCCTCGGCCACGTAGGCGTCCATGCGCCTTTCGATCTGGCCGCAAAGTTCTTTCCCCTCTGCAGTCAGGGCGATGGAAAGGTAGCGGCGGTCGAGGGAGGACTCGGTCCTCTCGGCCAGCCCCTCTTCCACCAGGGCGTCCACCAGCCGGCTGACCGTGCTTTTCTCCAGCCCCATGCGGGCCGAAAGATCCACCAGAGAAAGGCTCTCCGCCCGGCCGACCTCCACCAGCACCTGGCAACGGCTTACGCTCATGGAGCAGCACCGGGCCTCGTCCCTTTCCATGAAGCCGAGCCGCCTGAACAGGCGCCGGAGTGATTCCCGCAATTCGACCGCTTTCGGGTCCATCGAACCCCTCCTCAAAAAGCACCAACTGTTGTATAATGCAACTATAGCCCGCGGGGCGCTCCTGTCAAGAGCCTCGAAGGTTTGAACCATGGTAGAATTTTCAAGGGCCGCCAAGCCCGCGGTAAAGCGCGAAAGGAGAGATCGCCATGAAAAAGTACGCAATCGCAGCCTTCCTGCTCCTCGCCTTCGGGTTTTCCTTCCTGTTTCTGGCACCGTCCGACGCCTCCGCCAAGACGGTGAACGACCGGCTGGTCTCGGCCACGCGGGCCGTACGGGAGATGTCCTCGCAGAAGGACGTGGAGACGATGGCCGACCTGGTGAAGGGCGCCAAGGGCGTCGTCATCATCCCCAGCTACGTGAAGGCCGCCATAGGTATCGGCGGGGCCTACGGGGAAGGCGTCGTCCTGAAGCATGACCCCGCCACGGGGCGGTGGTACGGCCCCAGCTTCATGAACATCGCGGGGGCCTCCTACGGCCTGCAGATCGGGGTCCAGTCCACGACCCTGCTTTTGGTGATCACGAACCAGCGGGGTATGGAGCGCTTCTACGGCGACAAGGTCAAGCTGGGAGCCGACGTGGACATCGCTGCGGGACCCGTGGGACGCAGCGTCGGGGCAGCCACGGACGTGAACCTGAAGGCGTCCATCTACAGCTACTCCATGAGCAAGGGTCTCTTTGCCGGGCTCTCCCTGAGCGGTGCGGTGATGAGCACGGACAACAAGGCCAACGCCTCCTACTGGGGCGCGAAGGCCAACGCCAGGGATCTCCTGAACCGGAGCGCCTCGGCCGACAGGGTGCAGCCCCTGATCGCGGCCCTGAACCAGCTGAAGAAGAAGGCCAAGTAGCCCATGGGGGAAAACGCGCGGGCCGAATTCCGGCATACGGTCTGCCCCTATGACTGCCCCGATTCCTGCGGGATCACGGCCCGGGTGGAAGGCGGACGGGTCGTATCCCTTGGGCCCAGGAAGGAGCACCCGTACACGGGCTCCTTCCTATGTACCCGGGGGCAGGAATGGCTTTACCGCATGCGGGGACCCTATCGCCTCACCCAACCCCTCCTGAAGACGGGCGGGGTGTTCAGGCCCATCGGCTGGGACGAGGCCATCGCCCGCACCGTCGAGGGGCTGTCGCGTGCCCTAAAGCGCCACGGCCACAGGTCCGTGCTTTTTTACAGCTACGCCGGGAACGTCCTCCTGGGCAACCACGTGCAGGACCTTTTCCCCGCCCTGCTGGGGGGATGCACCCAGGCGAAGGGGTCCCTCTGCGGCGCCGAAGCCCTATCGGGCATCACAGCCACCGACCCGGACGGGACGAAGCCGCGCCCGCGGTCGTTGCTGCAAAGCCGGGGGGTGCTGCTCTGGGGACGGAACGTCGTGGAGAACAACCCGCACTTCCTCCCGATCCTGGCGGAGGCCCGGCGGCGCGGCGCCGTCATCGCCTCCGTGGAGGTCCGGACGACCCTTACCACGGAGTTTTCCGACAAAACCTGGCTCGTCCGCCCCGGGAGCGACCTGGACCTGGCGCTCTACCTCTGCCGCAGGGCCATCGAGACCCGTGGCCTGCCGGAAGGCGTTGAAGGAGCTCATCAGTTCGCGGCCCTGGCCCAGGGCGCGGACCGGCAGGACGTCATCGAAAAGACCGGGCTTTCAGGGGAGAGCCTCGACGCTTTCGAGGCCTTCGTGCTGCAGACCCGCCCCCTCTCCACCTGGATGGGCTGGGGAATGCAGCGCGCCAAAGTCGGGGCGAGCCTCGCCTCGGTCCTGGCAACCCTTGCCTTTGTGACCGGAAACCGCGGCCTGCCCGGAGGCGGATTTGCCTTCAACCAGGAATTCGAGGGCCTCTTTCCCGATGGACTCTGCGACGTGCCGGGTTCAACGCCCCGGTACGTGCCCCGAAACGGGATCGGCGCGGCCCTCCTGGGTGCCGACCCGCCCGTGGAAGTCGCCTTCGTCGTCCGCGGGAACCCCGTCTCCCAGTGCGGCGACGCCGGCTCGACGAAGCGGTTCTTCGAGTCCTGCCCCTTTTCCGTGTGCCTCGACTACCGCATGAGCCTCACCGCCCGGGAGTGCTCGCTCGTGCTCCCCGTGAGCCTGCCGCTTGAGCGGGGCGGGGACTTCATCGCGAGCTACTGGCACGACATCGTCCAGGAAACCTGCGCGCTGGAGGATCCACCGGAAGGCGTCCGGCACGAGTTGGACGTCATCGCGGAGGTCGCCGCAGGGCTGGGACTGCCCGACCGGTTCCACCCGGCCATGGAGGCCCTGGGGCGTCACATCCGGTCGCTCGACTGGCTTGAGCCCCTGGCCCCCGGGATGTGGAAAGTGAATGAACCGGCAAGGCCCGAAACGCCCTTCCGGTTCCCGGTGGAACTGGAGAGGCCCGCGAAGCCCACGGGAAGTTTCAGGCTCGTCACCGTCCACACGAAGCGGTTCAACAACGGCCAGGACCTGGCCCAGGCGGCCCCGCCCGCGACACTCCCGGAGGCCACCTTCGGGGCGGGGGACGCTCGCGCCCTGGGGATCGCACCGGGGCAGCCCGTCACCCTGGCCAACGAGCGCGGGAGCTTTGCCGTGACCGCCGCGATCGACCCGACACGGCCTTCCGGCACCGTGGTCGTGACCCAGGCGGCGGAGGGGCTGAACGTCCTCGTTTCCCCCGGGGTGACGGCACGGGGGCACTCCTGCATCAACGAGACCTGGGTCGAAGTGGAAAGCTGACGGCAAAGGAGGACCTGCCCATGGCCGAAAAACGCCCTGAAGGGCTGAAACGGAGCTTCCGCGTCACCGGGATGACCTGCGCCACCTGCTCCCGGACGGTGGAAAAGGCCCTCCGCAAAACGGAGGGCGTGAACTTCGCGGCGGTGAACCTCGCCACCGAGACCGCTTTCGTCGTGCTCGAACGCGACCTGCCCCAGGACAGCCTGGAGAAGGCCGTGCGGGACGTGGGCTACGACGTGGCCTACGGGACCGTCGAGGACGCCGACCGGAAGCGATACGAACAGTCCCGCAAAAACCTCCTCCTGGCCTGGGCCGTCACGGGCCCCCTGGCGATCCTCATGCTCGCCCACATGGCGGGCTCCCACATCCCCGGCTACGCCTGGATGGAGATTTTGGGCGGTATCCTCGTCATCTTCGTCGCCGGGCGGGCCTCCCTGAAGGGCGCCTGGATCGCCCTCACCCACGCCCACGCCAACATGGACGTGCTGGTCGTCCTGGGGTCGCTCGCGGCCTGGGGAACGGCCCTGCTGCACCAGGCGGGCCTTCACATCGTGTCGTTCGGGGCCCTGGGGTCCATGATCATGGCCCTCCACGTCACCGGGCGGGCCATCGAGTCCTCCCTGAGGGACAAGGCCGCCAAGGAGATCAAGGGGCTGCTGAAGCTGCAGGCCCGGGAGGCCCTGGTGCTGGACGAGTCGGGGGCCGAAGTGGCCGTGCCCATCGAGGCCGTGAAGGCGCTCTCCGTGGTTTTGTGCCGGCCCGGCGACCGCATCCCCGTGGACGGCGAGATCCTCGAAGGACGGTCTGCCGTGGACGAGTCGATGATCACCGGTGAATCGATCCCCGTCCCCAAGGGCGAAGGGGACCCCGTGACGGGCGGTTCCCTCAACCTGACGGGCCCCCTGAAGATCCGCGTCACCCGCGTGGGCGAGGACACCTTCCTGGCGAAGATGATCGGCCTCATCCAGGAGGCACAGGGGTCCAAGATCCCCATCCAGGCCTTCGCGGACCGGGTGACCAACGCCTTCGTCCC
>CAYRNZ010000010.1:15739-20332 GCA_964425765.1 uncultured Synergistaceae bacterium | reverse complement strand
GTCCGGCCCGAGGAGAAGCTCTCCCTCGTGCGGGACCTGCAGGCCCTGGGGGGCAAGGTCCTCATGGTGGGCGACGGCATGAACGACGCCGCGGCCCTGAAAGGCGCGGATGTCGGCGTCGCCGTGGGATCCGGGATGGACCTCGCCATCGACAGCGCCGACATCGTCATCGTGAAGGGCGGCGTCTCCCGCATCGCCGACGCCGTCTCGATCTCCAGGCAGACCCTGGCCGTGATCCGGCAGAACCTCTTCTGGGCCTTCGCCTACAACTTCCTGGCCATCCCGCTGGCGATGGCGGCGCTGCTGCACCCGGTCATCGCCGAGGGAGCCATGGCCTTCAGCTCGATCTCCGTGATCCTCAACTCGATGCGGATCCGGGCCGGTTCAGCCGAGACGCCTCAGCGGTAGTCCTCCCTCACCGGGCAGAACACGTCCAGGATGCGGCAGTCCGTGTGGGCCTTCCCCGAGTGCCGCGCGTTGGACGGGATCGTTACCACCGTGCCGGGCTTGAAGACCCTGCTCTCGCCATCCACCCTCAGTTCGAACGTCCCCTCCAGCAGGTTGAACACCTGCTCGTGCGGGTGCGCGTGGTCGGGCAGGCCCGAACCCTCGAGGATCCTCCAGTAGGCGAAGGTCATGTTGTCCGAGTGGACCATCCGGGCGAAAAACCCGGGGGCCATCTCCCTTTCCGTCACGTCTTCCAGGTGGAACTCGTTCATCGTCCTTCCTCCTCTCGAGAATCGCCTTGCCTTTTCACTATAGCAGTTTCTCCCCTGCCAGGACCACCGGGAAAAGGACCTCGGCCAAAGCCAGGACCGCGAAGAAAATCCGGGCCCGGCTGGAAATCCCCCTGTCGCGCAAAACAAAGGGAAGCCCCAGCACCAGGGCAAGGGCCCCGGGCAGGGCGCTCCGGGGCAGCCAGGACAGAAGTTCGAAACCGGCCGGCAGGCCGAAGAAGAGCATCGACGGGTCCTTTGCGTTGGCGGCGTAGACGGCCATCGGCAGGACCGCCATGAAGGCCCCGTCCAGGGTCGCCGCGGCGCCGCCGGCCATCCGCGCGGCCACCCCCCACCGGGAGGCGCCCGGCCGCCGGCGGTCCCTCCACGTGTGCCGGACGGAGACCGCCCCGGCGAGGAAAATCCCGGCGAAGGCCAGGATGGCGGCGGTGACGTCGGTATCGCGGTCGTAGGCCACGCGCGTCACCAGGCGGTAGGGGGCCGAGGTGACATGGAGCCTCGTGACGAACCGGGGGGCACGCGACTCGCGGAGCCCCTCCCCGGAGAGTTTCGCACCCGGGTCCTCGAAAAAGGCCGCCACCAGCTTTTCCGGCCCGGGCGAAACCGAGGCGCCGTGCCCCAGCCCCGGAAAGTGCAAAAACACGGCCTTCGGCAGCCTCTCGGCGACGCGGCGGCTGCCCTCCGGCGGGGTCACCGGGTCGAAGCCCCCCGCCAGGACCAGGGCGGGGACGTCGGGCGAAAGGGGGGCGTTGGCCGCCCCGTCGGCGGTCCCCGACCGGAAGGCCAGGGCCATGTCCCGCTCGAGCCGGAGGGGGTCGTAGGGGTCTTCGCTCTCGGGCATGCGGGAGAAGGGGGCCTCGTCGTGTCCCTGGAGGGCGTAATAGAGCCCGTCCGCCAGGTCGTCGTAGAACCACTCCTCCCTGGCCATCGCCAGGTGGCTCACGTCGCCTTTCTCCACCGCCTCCACCAGGAGCGGAATGTAGGGGATGCTGCCCGCCTCGTACAAAAAGCCGTAAACCGTGTCGAGGAGATCGGAGCCCCGTACCGGGACCGTCCCGTTGCGCCCGTCGGGGAAACGGATCCTGGCCGGCACCGGCGCGGCGTCGAGCCGGGCTGCCGCCTTCTCCATCCGCACCCTCAGGCCCGGGAAGGCCCGGGCGGCGGCCGGGTCGGCGGAAACAGCGGCGAACAGGCGCTCGAAAGCCGCCTCGGCGTTTTTCGAGGCCGAGGCGAACTCGTCGGCCGCCGGGTCCACCACGGAGTCCAGGACGGCCGAGCGCACCCCGCCGGGGTCCTCGTGGAGGAGTCGGAGCGCCAGGCGGGTGCCGTAGGAGATGCCGTACAAATTCCATTGGGACAGGCCCATCAGGCGCCTCAGGTCCGCCAGGTCGCGGGCGCTCTCCGCCGTGTTGTAGGACGAAAGGTCGATCCCCGCCCCTCGCAGCCTTGCCGCGCACGAGGCCGCGGAGGCGACCAGGATCCGCCGGGCCTCCTCCGGGTCCGCGGATTTCGTTTCCGCCTCCAGCCGGGCCGTTCTCACCTCCGGGCAAGCCAGGGACGGCTCCGATTCGCCCACGCCACGCTGGTCGAAGAGGACCAGGTCACGGCGGTCCAGGATGGGCGAGCCGAGCCAGTCCTCGTAGTAGGCCACGGACGGCCCCCCGGGCCCCCCTTCCAGGTACAGGACCGGGTCGGGCCTCGGGTCCTTCGACCTGCACTTGAGCACCAGGACGGGAAGGGCCACCGTCCGGCCGCCGGGGATGTAGGGGCGCGTCTCGGGGACCACGAGCCTGGCGTAGGTCACGGAACCGTCTTTCGGCAGGGGAAAGGGACAGTCTGCGGACTCCAGGCGGGGAACGGGAAGCCCCCTCGCGGGGGCAGGAAGGGCAAACAGCAAAAGGAGGAGGGCGGCCCAAAAGGCCGTGGCCGCGGAAGGAAAGGCCCCCCCGCGGCGGGACGTCATCGGACCCTCCGGTAGAGGTTTTGCAGCTCCAGGTTCCTCCGTACCTTCTCCCGGGCCCTGCGGGCCTTCTCGTTGTTCGGGGCGGTTTTCAGCAGGGCGTCCAGCGTTTCCCCCGCTTCCTCGTCGAGCCCCAGGTCCATCCGGGTCTTTGCGAGCGTTTCGTACAGTTCGGGGTCCTTCTCCGCCGAATAGCCCCTCTGGGCCTGGGCGAGATGGCTCTCGGCCCCGGCCGGGTCCCCGCCCTTCAGGCGGATCATCCCCAGCTCGCGGTGGGCGGCGTACTGCTTCCTGTCGATCTTCAGGGCGTGGAGGTAGAACAGCTCCGCCTGGTCAGGCCGCGCCAGGCGCCTCTCGGCGAAACCCATGTAGAGGTAAAGCTCGGCGCTGGCCCCGCCCAGCCGGAAGCTGGAACGGAACGCCTGGAGGGCCTCCTCGTTCTTCCCCAGGGCCAGCATCGCCTTGCCGACGGAGAAGACGACCCTCGGGTTCTGGGGGTCGTGACGGGCCGCCTTCAGGAAGTACTTCAGGGCCCGGTTGTAGTCCTTCTGGTCGAGGTAGCGGTCGCCCCGGTGCTCGTAGCCCTGGACGATGCCCCTCTGGATGTAGAACCCGGCGACGGCGACCACCACCAGGGCAAAGAAGACCAGCAGCAGGATGTTCTGCCGCGTCCACCACTTCCTGGGGCCGTCGTGCAGCTCGCCTTCCGGGATCTCCGGCAGGTCGACGCCGACAGGCCCGGATTCCGCGCTTTCGTCGACCGGGGGTTTGGTCTCGTCCAAGGGGGACCTCCTAGCTTTCCTTGCCCTGGCTCTTCTCGAGCCTCCGAAGTTCCCGCCTCAGCACCTTTCCCACGCTCGACAGCGGCAGTTCCGTCACGAACTCCACCTTTCGGGGGACCTTGTAATGCGCCAGGTTTTCCTTGGCGTAGGCGATCAGGCCCTGCGCGGAGAGATCCGCCCCCTCCCGGGGGATGACGAAGGCCTTGGGCACCTCGCCCGAGACCGCGTTGGGGATGCCGATCACGGCGGACATGAGCACGCCCGGGACCTCGTTCAGGACCGTCTCGATCTCCTGCGGGTAGACGTTGAAGCCGCCGACGATGATGAGGTCGCTCGCCCGGTCCAGGATCTCGATGTAGCCGTCGGAATCCACGCGGACGATGTCCCCCGTGTTGAACCAGCCCTCCGACACCCTCTCGGCCGTCATCTCGGGGGAACGGAAATAACCGGAGAACACCGACGGACCCCTCACCCACAAAAGGCCGTCCTCGCCGCGCCCGAGCACCCGGCCGTCGGGGTCCCGGACCTCGAACTCGTAGCCCGGCAGGACCGGGCCCACCGTGCCGATCTTCTTCTGCGCGAAGGAGCGGTTTGCCGAGACCACCGGGGACGTCTCCGTCAGGCCGTACCCCTCGAAGACCACCACGCCGAGGGTGTCCCGAACCCGGCAGTCGAGGGTCGGGTCCAGCCTCCCGCCACCCGTGAGGATGTACTTCAGGGAATCGGGGCACTCCTCCCCCTTCGCCACCAAGCCCAAAAGGAAGGGGAGCATGGTGGGCACCGCGATGAGGACCTCCGTGCGGGTCGCCCGCAGCGCCTCGAAAACGTTTTTGATGGGGATGAACGAGGGGAGGATCACCTCGTGCAGGCCGAACAGCAGCGGAAGCAGCCCGCAGACCGTGTAGCCCAGGGCGTGGAAGTTCGGCAGCACGTTCATGAGGACGCGCCCGGTCTCGAAACCCTCGATGGTTTCGTGGACGCGCCTCGCGTTGTCCAGCAGGTTCCCGTGGGACAGGGGCACCGCCTTCGGGTCCCCCGTCGTCCCGGACGTGGCGAAGACCACCGCCATGTCGGGGCTTTCCGGCGTCACGCGCCGCAGGGCCAGGTGAGGCAG
>CAYRNZ010000010.1:0-15639 GCA_964425765.1 uncultured Synergistaceae bacterium | reverse complement strand
CGTTGCGACGGCCTATCCAGGCCTCGAGACGTCCTTGGTCCTTCATCCGGGTCACTCCCTCGCGATCGATGCCAACGTTTTTTTATAGCCTGTCGCGCCGCATCCGTAAAGGCTCGGGCGAACATTCCGCCCCTATTATTTTCCCATCCCGGACCGCCTGAAAGGAGGAACGGTTAAAATAGGGGGTCGAAAGACCGAAAGGAAGGTGGCGGCATGGAAACGGTCAACAACGGCACACCCCGGCCCTTCCGGGCCCTGGTGCTCGATTTCGGGGGCGTGCTGGCCGAGGAGGGCTTCGTCAACGGGCTGAAACGGATCGCCCGGCTGCACGGGCTGCCGGAAAAAAGGGTGCTCGAAGCCGGGGAAGTCCTCGTGAAGACATGCGGGTACGTATCGGGAAAGGCAACGGAAGCCGATTTCTGGGAGGCCTTCCGCGAGGAAACCGGGATCCGCTCGGAAGACCGGAGGCTGCGCGACATCGTCCTGGACGGCTTCGTGCTGAGGCCCCGGATGCTGGAACTGGTGGAAGGTGCGAACCGCAAAGGGTTCCTGACGGCCATGCTGAGCGACCAGACCGACTGGCTCGAGGCGCTGGACAGGAAGACACCCTTCCTTTACCTCTTCGACGTCGTCAGGAACAGTTTCAGGACGGGGCGGACGAAATCCGAGGACAAAGCCTACGCGGACCTGTTGGCCGCGCTCGCCCTCGAAGGCCCCCAGGTGCTGTTCGTGGACGACCGGCCCGCGAACCTGGCCAGGGCAGGCAAGTTCGGCATCCGGGGCGTACTCTGCGACGACCCCGCAAAGGCCGAGGCCCGGGTGCGGGAAGAGCTGGGCCTCTGACGCGACGAAAAAAGGCCGGCGGGGAAACCCGCCGGCCTTGAAAACGCCTCCCGTGAACCCGGAGGACTCAGGCGTGTCCCTGCTGGCTGCCCTGGGCGTCCTCCACCCAGCCGCGGTCCAGGTCGGAGATCATGTCCCTCAGTTCCTGGAGATCGTAGTCGATGTACTCGATGAAGCACACCAGGTCGGAGGTGCAGTTGAGGTTCAGCAGGACTTCGGGTTCTTCGCTCATCTCCGTCTTCTCCTCCTTCGGCCTGTCGGTCTCTTCGGTTCCGGAAGAGGTCCCGCGGGCCCTCTTCCTCTTCATGACCTCGTCCTTCAGATCGCTGTCCATCTGCATCAGGACGAGAACCTCCTCGTCGGTCCGCCACAGGTATTCGGGAGGAAGGTAGAGCGTCTCGTCCAGCTCCCCGATGGCGTAGGTGAACATAACACGCCCGCTGGGCCCGACCTCGATCTCGCTGATGGCGATGTCGCGCTCGTCCTCCAGGACCCCGTAATACGCCCGGGCATACAGACGGCAAAGCTCGACGCCGCGTGTCTCCAGCTTCCTGCGCAGCTCGACGTAGGCTTCGAATTCGCTTTTCTCCACGCTATGCACGCTCCTTCCGGTTTGAAAGCATTATACCCCACTATTGTGGTGAAAGGGTAGACTCCGGGGAATTTTCCTCCGGGGGTTGACATCCCGTTTAATCGATGCTATAAAGCACCACAATATCTGCCATATGCGGAGGAAGAACATGATGCTTCGTTCCGTGACCCCTAAAAAGAGCTCCTTCTTCACCGTTCGCTATTATTTTACCGGCGTGGGACCCCCTCGATGGGCCGACGCCTAGGCGTCCGTGCCGATTCGAGGCCGGGGTCCCCAAAAGGGGACCCCGGCCTTTTTTTATTTTTTGAAGGGAGAGGTGAACGGGATGGAATGGGAACAGGGAAGCATGGAAGCGCTGCAGAGAACCGTCAGAAGGGTCTGGGACCGGGTCCCCTCGATCCGGGCCAGGATGGAGAAGGCGGGCGTCTGCCCCGATGACGTCAAGAGGCCGGCAGACCTCCGGAAATTGCCCTTCACCACCAAGCAGGACATGAGGGACGCCTACCCGACGGGACTTTTGGCTTGCGACAAGCGCGAGCTGGTGCGCTACCACGCTTCCTCCGGGACGACGGGCAAGCCCACCGTCGTCGGCTACACGAAGAACGACATCGCCGCCTGGACCGAGTGCATGGCCAACTGCCTCGAGACCGCCGGCGTGACGGCAGACGACACCTTCCAGGTGATCCTCGGCTACGGCCTCTTCACCGGGGCACTGGGATTCCACTACGGCGCGGAGGCCCTCGGGGCCGCCGTCGTCCCCACGGGGGGCGGCTTCACCGAACGCCAGCTGCTCCTCATGGAGGACCTGGGGACGACCGTGCTGACCAGCACCCCGTCCTACGCCCTCCACCTGGCGGAGATCATCCGGGAGCGCAACCTGCGGGACCGCTTCCCCCTGCGGATGGTCATCCTGGGCGGCGAAGCCTGGTCCGAGGCCATGCGCGAGCGGATCGAGAGCGAACTGGGCGTCGTGGCCATCGACTCCTACGGGCTCAGTGAGATCATCGGCCCGGGCGTGGCCATGGAATGCAGCCACCGCAACGGCCTGCACCTGAACACGAAGCACTTCCTGGTGGAGGTCATCGACCCGGCCACCGGCGAGGCCCTCCCCGACGGCGAGGAAGGCGAGCTGGTCATCACCACCCTCACCAAGGAAGCCATGCCCATGGTGCGCTACCGCACCCGGGACCTCACCCGGATCATCCCCGAGCCGTGCCCCTGCGGCAGGCAGGGCGTCCGCCTGGCCCGCGTCAAGGGACGCAGCGACGACATGATCATCATCCGCGGCGTGAACGTGTACCCCTCGCAGGTGGAGGCCGTCCTGGGGCAGGTGCCCGGGCTTTCGCTCAACTACCAGCTGGAGATCAGCGAGAAGGACTTTTTGAAGGAACTGACGGTGCACTGCGAATCGTCGGAACTGCTGAACGCGCCCGACTCGGCCGGGCTGTCGCGCCTGGCGTCGAAAAAGCTCAACGAGGGGCTGGGGATCCGGGTGGGGTTCAACCTGCTGGTTCCCGGCATCCTGGAACGGTCCATGGGCAAGGCTGTCCGCATCAAAAAAGCGGCTTAATTCGCAAGGAGGGGAAAGAAATGATGGACAACATGAAAACGCGGCATCATCACGAACACGGCATCCTGAGAAACCCCGACGCCGAAGTGGTGCTCGACGAGCAGACGGGACTGGCGCTGGCCTACCAGGAAGCGCGGACGGCAAACGGACTCCCCACCGAGTGGGAATGCTGCCGCCCGGCAAGGGGACGCTGACTTCTTCACCCCGACAGGCTGAGGGAGGGCCCCCCTATCGGGAAGAGCCCTCCCCCGGTTAAGCATGCCTTTCATCTCGGCCTGAAATCCAGCGACGCCGAGTTCAGGCAGTAGCGCTTCCCTACGGGCCCCGGCCCGTCCTTGAACACGTGCCCCAGGTGTGCCCCGCAGCGGGCGCACAGCACCTCGGTCCGCCGCATGAAGAGGCTGTTGTCCTGCCGCGTCTCGACGCTCCCGTCGCCCAGCGGCCGCGTGAAACTCGGCCACCCCGTGCCGGAGTCGTACTTGTCCGCCGAGTCGAACAGCTCGTTGCCGCAGCACACGCAGACGTAAGTGCCATCCTCATGGTGGTTCCAGTACTTCCCCGAGAAGGGGGGCTCGGTCCCCTGCTTCCGCGTCACCTCGAACTGCAGCTCCGTCAGCTGCGCCGCCCATTCCTCGTCCGTCTTCACGATCCTTTCGTCCAGGGACACCCCCTCCTCCCTAACCGCTCCCTTCACCCTCAATCCGCGGTAAAGGGCCTTGATGGCGTCGATCTCGCCCAACAGGGCCTCCTTCTTCGGCGACCGGGCCGCGAGAAGCCGGATCGGCACCAGTTCCAGGAAATCGTTCTCGTGCTTCGTCCCCTTCACCCCGAAAAGCTGGTCCAGGATCTGGAGGTCACCCGGCATGGCGAAATCCTCGGCCGTCTCCCTGTAGTCGAACAGGTAGCGCACCTGCTGGAAACCGCACCAGGCCAGGGCGGACAGGCACATGGAACACGGCTCGTGGGTCGAAAGGAAGACCGTGTCGCCCGGTTCGGGGCGATGGGCGAGCCGGTAGAAGGCGCGGATCGCGGACATCTCGCCGTGGAGGGTGGGGTCCTCCTCCCGACGGTTGCTCTCGGCCACCACCACGTCGAGGTTCGGTCCCGCCAGCACGGCGGCCCCGAAAAGGTTGTTCCCCTCCGCCACCAGGCGCGCGGTGAGCGGAAAGATGTCGTTGCGGATTACCCTGAGCAGGCGCTCGGCTTCGTCCATGAAAACCGCCCCCCATGAAGCCTTCGGATGACTGGACGACCAGTCTACCTGGATTATCTCACCGTTTTCGGTCAATGTGAATCTGTGAATTCATGCCTTGACATTTTGGAAGGGACTCTTTAGAATGACTCCCCAATACACGGGAGAGGGGATTTTACACATGACCCAAATTCTCACGAACCGGAACTGGTGGTGGCAGGCTTTCCAAGTCTGCCGCCAAGAGCCTGCATAAATCGCTGACACTGTCATAGCGAGAGGCCTTGGAGGCGGATCCCGACCGGGATCTCTTCCGAGGCCTTTCCTGTTTTCCCATCCGGGGGGGCCGTACCAGGGGCCCCCCCGTTTTTTGTCGCCTTTGAAGGAGGCTGTCGATCATGAGCGTAAACCAGGCCGTAACAGAAATAAAACCGACTTCCGCGGAAGATTTCACTGCCCAGGCAAGGGAGTTCCAAAGGGTACCCGTCTTTCTCGAGCTGCCGCTCGCGGGAAGAAGCCCGCTCGATCTCTACGGACGGCTCCGGGGCTCCGGGAACCGCTCCTTTTTGCTTGAAAGCGGCGACGGGGGGGGCGGCGGGGGTCGTTATTCCTTCATCGGCGTGGACCCCGACCGGGTTTTCCTGGTTTCTCCGCAGGGTTGCCTCGAAACCGGCCCGGAAGGGAACAGGATCTCCTTCCGGCCCTCCCGGGAAGGGCTCCGGGATGCCGTGGAGAACTACCTTTCGGGAAGCCGCCCGGCCCTGCCGGAGGGGTTCCCGCCGTTTACCGGGGGTGTGGCGGGGTATTTCGCCTACGACATGGTCGAAACCTGGGAGGACCTCTTCCACGGCCTCGAAACCCGGGCGCTCGGCCCATCGCCCTTTCCCAGGGCGGTTCTCATGGGCTTTCCCACCGTCATCGCGATCGACCACGAAACGGACCGCCTCTTCCTGGTCCACAACGCCCGGATCCCGGAAAAACCGGACGAGGCTTCCGCCGAGAGCCTCTACCTTGAAGCGGCCCGACGCCTGGAGAAGCTGGAAAAACGCCTCGAAGCCCCCGCGGGGAGGCTGCGGGGCGAAGAAGGGCCCTTCTTCCTCGGGGAAGCCCGTTCCAACATGGAGAAACCGGCCTTCCTGGAAATGGTCCGGCGCGGGCGCGAGCACATCGTGGCGGGCGACGTCTGCCAGGTCGTCCTCTCCCAGCGCTTTTCCGCCCGGACGAACCTGCCCCCGCTCGCCATTTACGGGACGCTGAAGGAATGCAACCCCTCGCCGTACCTCTTCCTGCTCGAACTGCCGGATTTGAGGCTCATCGGCTCGTCCCCGGAAGTGCTGGTAAGGGTCAGGGGAAACCACGTCGTCACCCGCCCCCTGGCGGGGACCCGACGGAGGGGGCGGACGCACGCCGAGGACCTCGCCCTCTCCCGGGAGCTGCTGGCCGACGAGAAGGAGCGGGCCGAGCACCTCATGCTGGTCGACCTGGCCCGCAACGACCTGGGACGGGCCTGCAGCACGGGAAGCGTCGAGGTGACCGAGCTGATGGGCGTCGAAAGCTACTCCCACGTCATGCACATCGTCTCCCAGGTGGAGGGAAACCGCAGGCCCGGGACGAGTCCCCTGGAGGTGCTCCAGGCGGCCTTTCCCGCCGGGACGGTCTCGGGGGCGCCGAAAATCCGGGCCATGGAGATCATCGAGGAACTGGAGGGAAACCCGAGAGGCCCCTACGCCGGCGCGGTCGGCTATATCGGTTTCGACGGCAATTTGGACACCTGCATCACCATCCGTACCCTGGTGCAGGAGGGGGAGAACGTCCATGTCCAGGCGGGCGCGGGCATCGTCTACGATTCCGTCCCCGAGCGGGAGTACGAGGAAACGCAGAACAAGGCCAGGGCCCTGTTCAAGGCCCTGGAGACCGCCATGGAAAGGGGAAATGCCGAATGATCCTGATGATCGACAACTACGATTCCTTCACCTGGAACCTGGTCCAGTACCTTTCGGAGCTCGACGAGGTGAGAACGGTCCGGAACGACCGGGTGACCCTGGAGGAGATCGGCGACATGGCCCCGTCGCACATCGTCATCTCCCCGGGCCCGGGAACCCCGGACGACTCGGGCATCTCGAAGGACGTCATCCGGGCTTTCCAGGGGAGGGTCCCGGTCCTCGGGGTCTGCCTGGGGCACCAGGCCCTGGGCGCGGTTTTCGGGGGACGGGTGGTCCGGGCCGGTGAACCCTGCCACGGCAAGGTCTCCCTCATCCATCACGGGGGCGAGGGGATCCTGGAAGGCATGCCGGCCCCGTTCAGGGCCACGCGCTACCACTCCCTCGTCGTGGAAGAGTCCTCGCTTCCCGAAGAGCTGAAGGTCACGGCCAGGACGGAAGACGGGACGGTGATGGCGATGGAGCACCGGGACCACCCGCTGTTCGGGGTCCAGTTCCACCCCGAATCGATCCTGACGGAATCGGGGATGAACCTGCTGCGCAATTTTCACCGCACAACGGTGCGGGACGCCGGAAAGGAGCTGAGCCTGGCATGCTGAGAGAACACCTGGAAAAGGTGCTTTCGGGGAAGAACCTCTTTCCCGGGGAAATGACGGAGGCCATGGACGCGATCATGGACGGCCTCGAGCCGGAGGTGCTGGTGGGGGCCTTCCTCGCCGGGCTCCGGGCCAAGGGGGAAACCATCGGCGAAATCGCCTCCGCCGCCTCGGTCATGAGGGGCAAGGCCCTGCCGGTGAGGGTGACGGGCAAGCGCCTGCTCGACATCGTCGGGACGGGAGGCGACCGGACGGGAACCATCAACATCTCCTCGGCGGCCTCCCTGGTGGCCTCCGCCGCGGGGTCGGCCGTGGCCAAGCACGGCAACCGTTCCGTTTCCAGCCGCTGCGGAAGCGCGGACCTCCTGGAGTCGATGGGAGTTCCCCTCTTTTCCGACCCGGCCGACGTGGAAACCTGCATTAGGGAAACGGGCTACGGCTTCATTTTCGCCCCGCACTTCCACCGGGCCATGAAGAACGTGGCCCCGGTGCGCAAGACCCTGGGCCTCCGGACGATCTTCAACGTCCTGGGACCGCTCACCAACCCGGCCTGCCCCAGCCGCCAGCTGATCGGGACCTTTTCCGCCGGCCTGGTGCGCCCCATGGCGGAAGTTCTGGGGCACCTCGGGTCCGAACGGGCCCTGGTGGTCCACGGGCACGGCGGCATGGACGAGCTGTCCCTCGACGGCCCCAACCGTGCCTGCCTGCTCGACCGGGGGAAGGTAACGGAAGTGACGATCCTGCCGGAAGACGCCGGCCTGGGCCGGGCCCGGCCGGGCTATGCCGCCGGGGGTGACGCGGAGGAAAACCGCCAGGCGATCCTGCGGATCTTCCAGGGCGAGAAGGGGCCCATGCGCGACGTCGTGGTGTTCAACGCCGGGGCCGCCCTTTTCGTGGATGGGCTGGCTTCGAGCCTCTTCGAGGGGGCCCGGGCCGCCGAGGACGTGATCGACGGAGGGCAGGCCCTTCGCAAGCTCGGCGAAGTGGCCGCCTTCGCGGCGTCCAGGAAGGCGGTGGTGGCATGATCCTCCGGCAGATCGCCTCCCAGAAGGCACGGGAAGTGGAAACCCTGAAACGGCCCAGGCCCTCCCTGGCAAAAAGCCTGGAAGCCCCCGGCCTCACGGTCGTGGCCGAGATCAAGAAGGCGAGTCCCAGCAAGGGGGTCATCGCCGACCCGTTCGAGCCGGAAAGGCAGCTGGACGCCTACGTCCGGGGAGGGGCCGGGGCGGTTTCGGTCGTGACGGACAGGACCTTTTTCCAGGGAAGCGGCGAAATCCTGCGCTCGCTTCGCCCCAGGACCGGGCTTCCCCTCCTGCGCAAGGATTTCCTGGTGGACCCCCTGCAGGTCTACGAGAGTTTCTTCCTGGGGGCGGACGCCGTGCTGCTCATCGCGGCGCTCCTCCCCGGGAAAAAACTGGGGCGGATGCTCAAAACCGCTTCCTCCCTGGGCCTCGAGACCCTCGTGGAGGTCCACGACGAGGACGAACTCCGCCAGGCCCTGGAAACGGAGGCCCCCGTCATCGGGATCAACAACCGGGACCTGCGCGACTTTTCCGTGAACCTGCAAACCACCGGCCGGCTGCTCCGGGAGTTCGACCGGCTGGAACCCCGGAGGGCCCGACGCGTGGTGGCCGAAAGCGGCATCTCGACCCGTGACGACGCGGCCTTCCTGGAGGGCCTGGGAGTCGACGGCATCCTCGTGGGCGAGAGCCTCATGCGCTCGGCGGACCCGGCGGCCCAGGTCCGGAAGCTCCGGGGGCTGGAACCATGACGCGCGTCAAGGTGTGCGGCCTCACCCGCGAATGCGACGTGCGCACCGCTGCGGCCCTGGGGGCCGACGCCCTGGGCTTCATCCTCGCCCCGAGCCCCCGTCGGGTGACGCTGGAACGGGCGGCAAGCCTCGTCCGCGGGCTAGCCCCCTTCGTCTCGAGGGTGGCCGTCCTGTCCGACCCGACAGAGGCGGAGCTTCGGGAGGTCATCGAAAGCCGGCTTTTCGACTGCCTCCAGTTCCACGGCAGGGAGGAACCCGGCCGGCTGGCGGGGCTTCCCCTGAAGACCGTCAAGGCCTTCGGGGTTTCCCGGGGTGAGGACCTGGACCGGGCGGAAACCTACGCGGAAGTCGCGGACTACTTCCTGTTCGACACGAAAGCCGGCGGGGCTTCCGGGGGGACGGGGCAGGCCTTCGACTGGTCGCTCCTGTCGGAACGGCGCTTTTCCAGGCCTTTCATCCTGGCCGGGGGGCTGGGACCCGAGAACCTTTCCCGGGCCCTCGAAAAAGTCCGCCCCGCGGCCGTGGACCTGAACAGCCGCATCGAATCCGCAGCGGGCGTCAAGGACCCCGTACTCATGGCCAGGGCGATCCTGGCCGCCAAAAGATCGAATAGAGACGACACGAGAGGTGATTCCTGATGGAGAAGAAAGGCTATTTCGGCCCCTTCGGGGGACGGTTCGTCCCCGAGACGCTGTTTGCCGCCCTGGAGGAACTGGACCGGGCCTACGGGAAACTGAAGTCCGACCCGGCCTTCCAGGGGGAGCTCGCGGAACTCCTCAACCGCTACAGCGGACGCCCCACCCCGCTGACCTTCGCCGAGCGGCTGACGGAACACCTGGGCGGAGCGAAGATCTACCTGAAGCGGGAGGACCTGAACCACACGGGCGCCCACAAGATCAACAACGCCCTGGGGCAGGCCCTGGTCGCCCGAAAGCTGGGGAAGCGGCGGGTCATCGCGGAGACCGGCGCGGGCCAGCACGGCGTCGCCAGCGCCACCGCGGCCGCCCGGTTCGGCATGGAATGCCACGTCTTCATGGGAGTCGAGGACATGCACCGCCAGGCCCTGAACGTGGACCGGATGCGGATCCTGGGGGCAAGGGTCGTCCCCGTCACCTCGGGCAGCCAAACCCTGAAGGACGCCACCAACGAGGCCATCCGCGAGTGGGTCGCCAGCGTGGAGGACACGCACTACATCATCGGGTCCGTCGTGGGGCCGCACCCCTACCCGACACTGGTGAGGGACTTCCAGCGGATCATCGGGGACGAGGTGAGGCGGCAGGTCATGGCGGACGAGGGTCGCCTTCCCGACATCCTCGTGGCCTGCGTGGGAGGCGGAAGCAACGCCATCGGCCTCTTCTACCCGTTCATCGAAGACAGGGACGTCCGCCTGGTGGGAGTCGAGGCGGCCGGCAAGGGGGTCGAAACGGGTTCCCACGCCGCCACCCTCACGGGGGGCCGCCTGGGCGTCCTCCACGGGTGCCGCTCCTACCTGCTGCAGGACGCGGACGGCCAGGTCACGGAGGCCTATTCCATCTCCGCCGGGCTGGATTACCCGGGGGTCGGCCCCGAGCACAGCTTCCTGATGGAAACCGGCCGGGCGGAATACACCTCCGCCACGGACGCGGAAGCCCTCGAGGCCTTCGGCCTGCTCTCCCGCATGGAGGGGATCATCCCGGCCCTGGAAAGCTCGCACGCCCTCGCCGAGGCGATCCGCACCGCGCCCCGGCTGCCGCGGGAAACCGTCATGGTGGTCAACCTCTCGGGCCGCGGGGACAAGGACATGGATTCGGTCCGCCCCTATTTCACCGAAAAAGGAGCTGAAGCCCGATGAACCGGCTGGAAAACGCCTTCAAGGGGAATAAGACCCTCATCGCCTTCGTCACGGCGGGAGACCCCGACCTGGACGTCACCCGCGCGATCTGCCCCGTGCTCGAGGAATCCGGGGCGGACGTCATCGAGCTGGGAATCCCGTTCTCCGACCCCCAGGCCGACGGGCCGGCCATCCAGGCCGCGGGCCAGCGGGCCCTGAGGGCGGGCACCACGCCGGCCTCCGTGCTGGAACTCGCGGAAAGCCTGAAGAAAACCGTGACGGTGCCCCTGGTCCTGATGGGGTATTTCAACCCGATCCTCCAGTACGGAGAAGAACGCTTCGCCAGGGACGCGGCCAAAGCCGGGGTCGCCGGCGTCATCGTGCCGGACCTGCCCTACGACGAGGGGGAGAACTTTTACGCAGCCCTGGAACGGGAGGGGGTGGAAGGCATCCTCATGGTGGCCCCCAACTCCTCCGAAGAGCGGCTGAGGGAAGCGGGGCGCAGGGCCAGGGGCTTCGCCTACTGCGTGTCCCTGCTCGGCACGACCGGCACGGGCAAGGACCTGTACGCGGACCTCGAAAGCTACCTCGGGCGGGCCAGGCGCCACTTCAGCGTGCCCCTGGCCGTGGGGTTCGGCATCGACGGGCCCCAACGCGCCGCGCGGGCCGCGACCCATGCGGACGGCGTCGTCGTGGGGAGCGCCATCGTCCGGCTCATCGAAAAGCACGGCCGGGACGAAAAGCGCCTCTCCGCCGAGGTCAGGCAGCTCGTGGGAAGCCTGAAGGAGGCGATCCGGCCTCAGTCCCCCCAGGGGTAGGAACCGAGGACCCTCAGGCTGAAGCAGTGGGGCCTCATTTTTTCCAGGGCGCCTGCGAGGGGCTCTTCCCCGGCGTGGCCTTCCACGTCGACGAAGAAGAGGTACTCGAAGGGATCCTCGGGCAGCGGCCTCGACTGGATGAAAGTCAGGTTCACCCCGGCGTCCCGGAGGGGGTCCAGGGCCCCCATGAGGGATCCCGGCGTGTGGCTCACGACGAAAAGCAGCGTCGTCTTGCACCCGGGGGAGGGCCGGGCGGCGTCCCGCCCCACCACCCAGAACCGGGTGGTGTTGTGGGTCCTGTCCTGGGTATCCCGGGCCAGGACCTCCAGGCCGTGGAGCTGTGCCGCCTTCTCGCTGCAGAGGGCGGCCACGCCCTCCTCGCGGGAGGCCTGGGCCGCGGCGTCGCTGGTGGAAGGAACCTTCACCCGCGGGACCCCCGGCAGGTGGGTCCCCAGCCAGACCCGGCACTGGGCCAGCGCCTGGGGGTGCGAGCGCACCTCCCGGACCGAGGCCAGGTCCCCCATGCGGCCCGCCAGGACGTGGCGGACGGGAAGGTGGACCTCACGAAGGATTTTCAGGTCGGACCCGGATTCGGCGAAACCGTCCAGGGTGGTGTAGACGACCCCCTCGACGGTGTTCTCCACCGGGACGACCCCGAGGTCCGCCTCTTTGCGCTGGAGGGACAGGAAGACCTCCCGGGGATCCGCGCACGGGACGAAGTCGACGCCATGCCCCAGGGCGCGGAGCGCAGCGGCCTGGGTGTAGGAGCCTTCCGGCCCCAGGAACGCCACCCGCGGTTTCTGCTGCACCGCCCTGCACATGGAGATGACCTCGCGCATGACGGACAAGGCCGCCCGCGGGTCGATGCCGGGGTGCCTTTCCTGCAGGCGGCGGACCACGTCCCGCTCCCGCGCGGGGTCGTAGACGGGGCCTTCCGCCTTGGCCTCCCCGACGGCCCTGGCCAGTTGGAGCCGCCGCTCCAGGAGAACCCCCAGGGCGTCGTCGAGCTCGTCGATCTTTTCCCTCAGGTGTTCGAGTTCTTCACGGGCCATCGTGCACCCCTCCCCCGCGAACGTTTGCCCGGCAAAGGCAGAACATTGCCGTTGCCGTAGAGATTAACCCAAATCACGTCAAACGCAAACAGCGATTCACCCGGCAAAATTGTTCTGGAGATATTTTGAATCTTTCACTTGACAAATTGACGGATGTCCGTATCATGGTCTGTCAATAGCTTTCAAGAAGTCCATGCGAAGGGAGGGTGAAGGACGATGACGGACGACGCGGCCATGAAATCGGGCAACAGGAACTTCCAGGGCTATTATTACTTTAGCGGCGGCCAGTGGCGCTATTACGCCAGTGGCCTCACTCCACGTGGAAATCCGTTATCGGCATTCACCGCCCACGAAGCCGCCGCAGGATAGTCCTAGCCACACGGACGAACTGCAAACCACAGGCAGAAAACGAAAGCCGGAACCGGATTTCCAAATCCAGGTTCCGGCTTTTTTCGTTACAAAATTCCAGGGGAGGTGCTTCACATGATGACGGTCATCCAGATGCAGGAAACGAGTTCGAGCCTCGATACGGCAAGAATCTGCGATTCCCTCGAGCGGCAGGGGTGCCAGGCTAGAGTGGTCCCCAGGGCTTCCGCCCCGTGCGTGGTCGTGAGCGGCAAGATCGCCGACAAGGCAGGTCTGAAGGCCCTTCCGGGCGTCGGGCTGGTGAGCGAGACCAACTCTTCGTTCCCCCTGGCCAGCCGCGAGGCGGGACTTTCCGAACCCGGCCCCATGAACATCGCGCCGGGGCTCTTCATCGGAGACGGCATGACCGTCGTCATGGCGGGCCCCTGCTCGGTGGAGGGACGGGACCAGATACTGGAGACGGCACGGGGCGTCAAGGCCTCGGGCGCTTCCGTCCTCCGGGGCGGGGCCTTCAAGCCGCGCTCCAACCCCTACAGCTTCCAGGGAATGGGCAGCGAGGGAATCGCGCTCCTCATGGAAGCCCGCAGGGAAACCGGCCTCCCCATCGTCACCGAGGTGATGGCGCCCGAGGACGTGGAGTGGCTCGCCCCCCACGTGGACATCCTGCAGGTCGGGACGCGGAACATGCAGAACTTCACCCTCCTCAAGGCCCTTGGCCGGGTCGACAAGCCCGTGCTCCTGAAGCGGGGCATGATGTCCACCGTCGACGAGTGGCTCCAGGCCGCCGAGTACATCCTGGCGGGCGGCAACGAGCGCGTCATCCTGTGCGAACGGGGGATCCGCAGCTTCGACAAGATCACGCGGAACACCCTGGACCTGTCCATCGTCCCGATGGTCAAGTCCCTGACCCACCTCCCGATCATCGTCGATCCCAGCCACGCCACCGGGCGCCGGGACCTGATCCTCCCCATGAGCCTGGCAGCCCTGGCGGCGGGAGCCGACGGCCTCATCATAGAGGTGCACCCCCGCCCGGACGAAGCCCTCTCCGACGGGGCGCAGTCTTTGGACCTGGAGGCCTTCGACAAGCTCATGAAGACCGCGCGCCGCATCCTGGCAGCCCTGGCGGCGGAAAGCGAGAACCAGCTTTGCAGCTTGCGGATTGCCATGTAGGCATCGACGGCCTGGGCCTCATCGGGGGGTCGATCGCGTCGGCCCTCCGCCGCGATGGGAAGGCCCGGTCGGTCCGGGCCTGGGATACGGACCCCGAAACCCTCCGTTTCGCCCGTGAAGAGGGACTCATCGACATCGCCACCCCGTCCCTGGAGGATCTCGCGAAGACCTGCGACCTGCTCCTTCTGGCCGTCCCCCTGGGACGGATCGCCGAAGAGGCCCGGCGGGCCCACGGCGCACCGGGCGAAAGCCTGAAGGCCGTCATGGACGTGGGAAGCGCCAAGGCGGCCGTCGAGGAACAGCTGACTCCCCTGTTCGGCGAACGCTACCTCGGGTTCCACCCCATGGCCGGGGGCGAGAAAAGCGGGGTACGGAACGCCTCCCCGGATCTTTTCAGGAACGCCGCCTGCGCCCTCGTCCCCGGAAACAAAACCTCCCCCGAAGTGCTCCGGCTCGGCCGCGAACTGGCGGCCGCGCTCGGCTGCGAAACCCTCCAGCTCGGCCCTGCCGAACACGACACCATCACGGCCTGCACCAGCCACACCCCCATGCTGGTGGCCCTGGCCATGGCCCTCGCCGCGGGCGAAACCCGGGAGGCCCACCCCAAACTGCCGATGCTTGCCGCAGGGGGATTCCGCGACACGACCCGCATGGCCTCCAACCCGCCGTGGCTGGCGGCCGACGTCTGGGCCGGGAACAGAAAAGCCATCGGGGCCGTGCTGGACCGCCTCATCGAAAAACTCAACCATCTGAAGAACATGTCACCCGGCGAAATGCTGGAAATGGCGGAAAAGGCGAAGGAGGCCAGGGAGACCATCCTGGCCGAAGGTACCGGGAGGTGGAAAGCATGACAGGCGAAGAGACAAGGACGATTTTCCCCGTGCGGGGGCTTTCGGGGACGGTATGGGTCCCGGGCGACAAGTCGGTTTCCCACCGGGCGGCTTTTTTGGGGTGCCTGTCGAAGGACGGCATCGAAGTCGCCAACTATTCCCCCGGGGCGGACTGCGCCAGCACCCTCCGGTGCCTCCGGCAGCTGGGTTTCTCGGTGACCCGGCAGGAGGGCAGCGTCCACGTCAGCCGCGGGGAAGGCCCCGGCGAGCCAAAGGGCACCCTTGACGCCGGCAACTCGGGGACTACCGCCCGGCTTTTGTGCGGCCTCGTCTCCGGGATCTCCGGGGTCTTCGCCATGATCATGGGGGACGAAAGCCTGAGCCGCCGCCCCATGAACCGGGTCGTGGACCCCCTGAGGAACCTGGGGGCCCGCATCGACGGGCGCGACGGGGGCCGGTTCCTCCCCCTCTCCATCCGGGGGACCCGCCTGGTGGGCGGCACCTGCACCCTCGCCGTGGCCAGCGCCCAGGTCAAGACCGCCCTGATGATCGCCGGGCTCTGCAGCCAGGGCAGCGTCACCGTGATCGAGCCCCTGGCCACCCGCGACCACACGGAGATCATGCTGGAACACCTGGGAGTCCCCTTGCGGCGCGAGGACCGCACCATCACCACCTATCCCTTCGACGACCTCCCCGGCGGTTCCTGGAGAATCCCGGGAGACTTCTCCTCCGCCGCCTTCTGGACCGTTGCCGCGGCAATCGTCCCCGGTTCGGAACTCTCCCTCCCCGGCGTCGGCCTGAACCCCACCCGGACCGGCCTCCTGAGGGTGCTGGAGGGCATGGGGCTTTCGGCGAAGGTGGAAGACCCCTCCACGTCCGGCGGGGAGCCCACGGGGACCCTCCGCGTCCGTTCCTCCCGGCTGGAAGGCACCCGCGTGGTGCGCGAACAGGTGCCGACCATGGTGGACGAGCTGCCCGTTTTGGCGGTCGCCGCCACGCAGGCCCACGGCATCACCGAGATCCGGGGCGCGGAGGAACTCCGCGTCAAGGAATGCGACCGCATCGCGGCCATGGCGGAAGGGCTCTCGGCTT
>CAYRNZ010000009.1:0-71572 GCA_964425765.1 uncultured Synergistaceae bacterium | reverse complement strand
CCTGTTCTCGAAGCCTTGAAAAAGAGGCCCCCGCCTAAAGAGCGGGGGCCTCTTCCGTTTCCCTCGAATATTCTAAGAACCGTGCCTTACGATAACGAGTATGTCGGTGATCCTTTCTCCCCCGGTGACGTTCAGGTCCATTGGACAGGCCGAAACCGCGCACACGAGAGGCATAAGAGCCCTGAATGCAAGTCTGTCCCCTGCCTTGGAAACGACAGGGAGGTGTACAAGGGTGCCATCTCCTTCCACTGCGGCGTTCTCGAAAATGTTCAAGGGATCGGGAATAAGGTCCCGCCCTATTTCCCACGGAATCAAGGCATCCTCGAAGTTCGCTACGCAACTGCGATGGTCCTTTACGCCGTAATCAACGCGATAGCGTTGCTCATCGCATGCGGGGATCAGCATGTCGTGAGTTCCCACCGTGTCTTCGACGACTTCCAGCATAGGTCGCCTGAGGTTGGACCTGAGGGAGTCCCCAACCTTCAACCGTATCGAATGCAGCGCGAGGCGAGTGTGCGAAGTGGAGAACTTTTCCGTTGGTCTTTCCCTGTTGAAGGCGATAAAATCCGCGATTTGCCCACCTTCCACATCGATGATCGTCACCTGTTCCGATTTCTCGACCTCGAAAGCCCGGGCAAAACCGCCGGGGACGAGGATCTCCCTACAGAAAGGGAAATTGCTCAACCGTGACACCTCCCTTTGAAGACTACGGATCCATTTTACCAGCCCGGCCCCTGTGAATCGGATAGTCTCAAAAAGAGGAACGGAAAAAAATAGCATTACATAATTATAGGACCAATTTGGCGACGAGTACTCTCGAATCGGTCCCTGGCGTTGACGCTTCCCTGCAAAAGTGGTACCTTAGTCGCCGCAAAGTGCGTGTCCGTAGCTCAGCTGGATAGAGTGTTGGCCTCCGGAGCCAAAGGTCGCGGGTTCGAATCCCGCCGGGCACGCCAAGATGGATTTGCGAAGGCCAGGGTGGGTTTATCCTGGCTTTCTTTTATTCCCAGGGGGGACGGAAAAATGGAAGAAAAATGGAAAAAAAAGCTTGAAGATATTGGCCGGGCTATCGAAGAGCAGGGCGGCGAAATGCTTGACAAAGTGACAGAAGAAGCCCAGGCGCTTGGCAAACAGGCGAAGGAATCCATCGACAAGGCAAGGAAGAAAACGGAAGAGATCCTGAACGCAAACCAGGAAATCGAGGAATTGAAAACCAGGGTAGAATCTCTCGAGGAAGGGCAACTGCGTCTTTCCGAGGAAGTCAGGGAACTGGCCTCCCTGGTGCGGGAAGTTATTGACGGGATGCATAACAAAGGGTAGCGCCCCGTCTTTTTTGGCCTCTTCCTCACAAGGCCATGAAAAAGGTGGGAGCGGCTTGCCGCTCCCACCTTTTTCATGGCGACATAGACTCCTACTTGATCTCGGGTACCTTGATCTTAGCTTCCTTGTAGTACTTCGCCGCACCCGGATGCACGGGAACAGTGATTCCATCCATGGCCGTCTTCGGGGTGATGAGCTTGGCCTTCGCATGGACGCTCTGGATTTCGGCAATGTGAGTCCAGAAGGCCTTTGTGAAATCATAGACCACTTTGTCCGGAACCTTCGCGTCGACCACGAGGATTGCCATGACAGCCGGAGTGTTGGTATCGGTCGTCACGCCCTTGTATGTGTTCGCGGGAATGACGCTGGGAACGAAGAAGGGGCTGTCTTTCTGCAACTTGTCGAGGGTAGCCTTGTCGAAGTTCACCAGGGAGATTTCCTTCGTGGTCGCCAAGTCCATGACGGCAGCGGTCGGATAGCCGGCAACGACAAACCCTGCGTCGATCTGGTTATCCTTGAAGCGTTGGGTGGTGGCGTTGAAGTCAAGGAAGTCGGTTTTCATATCGGAGAACTTCAAACCCGTCGAAAGGAAGATGGCACTCACATCGGCCTGCACCCCGGATCCAGGGGCCCCGACGGAGACGCGCTTGCCTTTCAGGTCGGCGAAGCCCTTGATGCCGGCGCTCTTCACCGCGATCAGCTGGACGTGTTCCGGGTACAGGGAAGCGATCGCCCGAACGTTGCCGAACGGTTCCTTGAACATCGCCTTTCCCTTGTAGGCCCAAAACGCCGTGTCGTTCTGGACCATGGCCATCTCGATCTTGTGGGTTCCGATGAGGTTTAGGTTCGCCACGGAAGCATTGCCGGTCTCGGCCGTAACCTGTAGATCGGGTGCGTACTTGCTTACGACCTGGGCGATGCCTCCGCCGATCGGGTAGTAGGTGCCTCCGGTTCCGCCAGTCGCGATGGAAACAAATGTCTTCGCCGATGCTATTCCAGCGACGGCGCCGACTACCATCATGGCAGTCAGGACAAGCATCAGGGTCTTTTTCATAAAGCAAACTCCTCCTTTGAGATAGTTTTTAGAACCTCGTTGCCGTTTCGCTAAAACCGTTGCAGGAACTCAAGGGACTCTCGATTTCCTTTGCTTTATACTTTACCATTAAATTGTGGATTTCTCAATGGGAGGCAATCCTTGGCGATTGGGTTATAATGTTCGCGCTTTCGCTCCGGGGTGAGTGGAGAAAAGGAGGGGGAAACGTGAAACTGAAAGGAATTTTCGGGGGAAGGGAAGAACCGGCGAGTGAAACGCAGCCGGAAACGGTTCCTCAAGAGGAGCCCAAGCCCGTGGAAATGAACGCGGGGAGTTTCGATCTCGAGGTGAGGCTGCGTTTTACAGAGCAGAGCCAGGTCGGGAGAGCGGCGCTGCTTTTGTCATGCACGACGGACAAGCACTCGGAAGAATCCCTTAAAAGCAGCCTGAACGCGGAAGGTTGGAGAGCCGTGGCAACGGAGGTCGGAGGCGTGGCCAGCGACCTCCCCCAGAAAATTACGCGGGCCCTTGTCGGAGCTGCCTTGAACGCGGGCGTCGTGGACAAGAAGCCCAGGGAGATGCATGCGCTGATGCACGCGGCTCTTGAGGCAATCAACGGGTTCATTGCACTCGGCACCTTGGAGGCGAGTATCGGGGCGAAACTGGCCATCGTCCGGAATGCGAACTGGATCGCCGTGTCGATGGTAGGTGATACGGCCTATCATGCGGTTGCCCACCACGAACGGTGCGGGTTGGGGGTCATGCATATCTGAAACTCCCTTGCCATCATGGTTGGTCTGTGCTAAAGTTTGCTTCTGCGTGTAGTCCAAGAAAAGAACCCACGGAGGTGCACCATCATGAAAAAGGAAATCCATCCCCGTTACGAAGACTGCAAGGTCGTTTGCGCTTGCGGGAACACCTTTGAAACAAAGTCGACAAGCAAGGAATTGAAGGTCGTCGTCTGCAACGCCTGCCATCCGTTCTATACGGGGAAGAAGGGCCGATTCGTTTCGGAAGCCGGGAGGCTGGAAAAGTTCCAGAAGAAATACGCCGGAATGGATTACGGCCAGAGGAAGGAAACGGAGGAGAACTAGCGGGGAGCGCAAGCTCCCTTTTTTTATAAGGAGTCCAAGGAGGGAAACCATGCCAGCGCTGGTAAGCCTGATCACCTCGACGCCGGAACCGGACAGGGTTGTGGCGGCCGCGGCCCGTTTATGCTACAGCCCGGTTTCCGCCAGCGACCTGGCCAGAGAGTTCACCTTGGAGGAAGCGGCCAGGTTGTTGAAACACCTGAGGCGGAGCGGGCATCTTTCCCCCTTCGAGCACGCCTCTTTCGTTTTCGCCGTAGACGGCATCAGCCGCGCTTGCTCGCATCAGCTGGTCAGGCATCGGATCGCCAGCTTCAGCCAGCAAAGCCAGCGGTATGTCCGCGCAGAGAAACCGGAATTCGTGGTTCCCCCTACGGTTACAGGTTCTCCTATCGCGAAACTGGCTTTCCTGGAATCGATGAGTGGCGCTTACAAGGCCTATGGAGACCTCCTGGCCCAGGGCATCCCGGAGGAGGACGCGAGGTATGTTCTGCCGAATGCCTGCAAAACCAATCTGGTGGTCACGATGAACGCCAGGGAACTTCTTCACTTTTTCGAGCTAAGGCTATGCAAGCGGGCCCAGTGGGAAATCAGGGAACTTGCAAGGCAAATGCTTATCCTGGGAAGAGACAAGGCCCCCTTCCTCTTCGAGGATGCCGGCCCGTCATGCGTTATCGAGGGGAAATGCAGGGAGTCTCGTTCTTGCGGACATCCCTATTCGGGCAAGGAGGATCTGCTTGCGGAACATTAGTCTTGTCGTGACCAGGTCAATCCGGGTTGTATCGATGCTTGCGGCGGCATTCCTTGCCAGGCCCGAACGGCTACCCGTCGGGGGCCAGGCCGTTATCGAGGGCGTCCTGATGCGCGGCAGGGACAGATGGGCGCTGGCCGTCAGGGAAGAAACCGGCAGGCTTTATGAAAAAGTCTGGCCTAACCTTCCCTGGGCTTCTACGGGGGTCTGGAGATTGCCGGTTTTCCGTGGGCTAGCCACCATGGCCGAGATGATGACCGTGGGATTCAAGGCGCTCAGCCTTTCGGCCGAAGTGGCGCTCGGGGAGGAAGAAAAGGTGTCCCCGTGGGAAATGGCCCTCACGGTCTGCATTGCCCTGGCACTGGTGGCGGGCCTTTTCGTGGCTTTTCCCGTATGGATCACGGACCGCCTTTATGGAAGGGATTGGGGGTCGACCTGGGGAGGCCGTTCTCTTGAAGGGCTGGCCAGGGCGGCCGTTTTCGTCGCCTACGTGGCTTTTATCGGTTTATGGAAGGACATGAGGCGGGTTTTCGAATACCATGGGGCGGAACACAAGACGATAAATGCCTATGAAGCCGGGTTCGACACGAACGACCTGGAAGCGGTGAAGAAATGTTCCCGTTTCCACACCCGTTGCGGGACGTCATTTCTCCTGGTGGTCGTAGGAGTCAGCATAGTCGTGTTCGCCCTGGCTGGCAACGGGACGATCCTTTGGCGGGTCGGCAGCCGTATTCTCCTCCTTCCACTGGTCATCGGCATCTCCTACGAGATCATCAAGACCGCCTCGCGGTTCCCGGTGGCTGGAAAATGGGTGATGTGTCCCACTTTGTGGCTTCAATACCTGACGACAAGGGAACCCGACGAGAAACAGATCCAGGTGGCCTTGAGCGCTCTCGGGCTTGCCCTGGCTGAACCGGTAGAAAATGAATCCGCACCCGTTGTGGTGGAGGGGTAATCGATGGATTTTGGCAAGAAGCTGGAAGAGGTGGAAAGAACCTACCTGGAGCTCGAAAGGCTGCTGACGCTCCAAGAAGTGGTGAGTGACCCTCACGAGTTGCAGAAAATCGCGAAGCGGCACTCCGACCTTTCACCGATCGTGGAAACCTACCGACTTTACCAGCACGCCAGGTCGGACATGGAGGGAGCCCGCGAGCTCTTCGACACGGACGACACCGACATGAAGGAAATGGCGAGGGAAGAGATCGCGAAGCTCGAAACGATGCTGGGAGAGCTCGAGGAGCGGATCGGCATCCTGCTGATACCCAAGGACCCGAACGATGACCGCAGCGTCATCATCGAGATCAGGGGGGGAGCAGGGGGAGAAGAAGCGGCCCTGTTCGCGGCGAATCTCTATCGGATGTATACGAGGTTCGCTGAGCGCAACGGGTGGAGCACCGAGCTGATGACCTTCAACGAAACCGGGATCGGGGGGTTCAAGGAAGTCGCTTTCCGGATCCCGAACGAAGGCGCCTACAGCAAACTCAAGTACGAGAGCGGCGTGCACCGTGTCCAGCGCGTGCCCGTAACGGAAGCGAGCGGGAGGATACACACGTCGACGGCGACGGTGGCCGTCCTTCCGGAGGCGGATGAAGTGGACGTCAAGATCAACACGGAAGATCTCAAGATCGACACTTTCAGGGCAAGCGGGGCTGGGGGGCAGTACGTCAACATGACCGATTCCGCCGTGAGGATAACCCACCTTCCCAGTGGCGTAGTCGTCTCGTGCCAGGACGAAAGGTCCCAGCTGAAGAACAGGGTCAAGGCAATGGCCATGCTCCGCGCCAAGCTTTACGACAGTGAACTTCAGAAACAACAGGATGCCCTCGCTTCGGAAAGGCGAGGCCAGATCGGGACGGCCGACCGTTCGGAGCGGATCAGAACCTACAATTTCCCCCAGAACCGTTTGACTGACCACAGGATCGGCCTGACGCTCTACAAGCTTGACCAGATCATGGACGGGGATCTCCAGGAACTGATCGAGGCCCTCAACCTCGCTGACCAGGCGGAGAAGCTCAAAAATCTGGAAAGATAGCCAGCCGTAACCAGGATGAACAAGGGAAACGCCCGGCGGCTTGCCATCGAGAGACTCCGGGGAAACGGGTTCGAAAGCCCCGTTCTTGAGGCGGATATACTGTGTTCCAAAGCCTTTGGCTGTACCCGGGAATCTCTTCTCGCCCACCTCGAAGAAGCGGCGACTCCATCTCAGGAGGAAGCCCTCTTTTCGATCCTGAATGCGCGCCTACTGCGGGAGCCGGTAGCATACCTCAAGGGTACGGCTTCTTTTTGGAGGACGGAAATCCAGGTGGGGCCGGGTTGCCTTATTCCCCGGCCTGAAACCGAAAGCCTTGTTGAAAGGGCCCTCGATCTGTTCCCGGGAGGGAGGTTTGCGGACTGGGGCACCGGAAGCGGATGTATCGCTCTTGCCATTTTGAGTGAAAGACCTGCCGCCAGGGGCCTCTTGCTCGAGAAAAGCCCGGCCGCTCTCAGGTGGGCATGGCGAAACCTTTCCCGGTCCCCGTTTTCCGACCGAGCTCTCTTATGGCATGGATCCTCCCTCGGTTCAATCCCTTCTTCATGGAAGCCCTTCGACCTGATTGTGGGAAACCCGCCCTATATTCCCTCGGCAGAGATGGAGACCCTCATGCCCGACGTTCGCCTATACGAGCCACCAAATGCCTTGGACGGCGGACCCGACGGACTGGTGGACATCAGGGACATTCTCGCGGACGCGGATGCAGTATTGGCTAGGGGAGGCTGGCTGCTGCTGGAAATAGGAAGTTCCCGCCAGGCTGGAATCCTTTCGAACACGCAAGTTGGCAACCTCGAGCCCGTAGAGGTAATAAAAGATTTTGCCGGGAAGGATCGCGTCGTCGTATGGCGCCATCGTTAGGATTTGCTTAGAATAGAACAAACAGGGCCTTGACCGGCCGGATTCTCGAGGGAGGCGAAAGGGAAATGGAGAAAAGGGAGCTTGTCATCATCGGCGCGGGCCCTGCGGGCCTGACTGCGGCGATTTACGGGAAACGTTCCGGGCTTGATGTCCTGATTCTGGAAAAAGGGCTTCCGGGAGGGCAGATCAACACGACGGACGAGATCGAAAACTGGCCCGGCGTCCAGCATGCTAGCGGGCCTGAATTGGGTGACATGTTCAGGGAACACGCGGAAAAGTTCAAGCCCGAATTCCGCGAAGCGGAAGTCTCAGGCATCGAACTGAAGGACGGCAAGAAAATCGTCGTAACCGACAAAGGCGAGATCGAAGCCTCGGCGATCCTCCTGGCTACGGGGGCGAGCTTCAAGAAGCAGGGGTGCCCCGGGGAAGCCGAATACACGGGGCGCGGAGTCAGCTATTGTGCCGTTTGTGACGGGGCTTTCTTCGAGGAGCAAGAAGTCGCCGTCATCGGCGGGGGAAACACTGCCGTCGAAGAGGGGGTTTACCTGACCCAGTTCGCCTCGAAAGTCTACATCATCCATCGGCGGGATTCGTTCAGGGCAGACAGGGTAGCGGTGGAAAGGGCACTTGAGAATCCCAAGGTCCAGGCCATCTGGGACACGGTGGTGGAGGAGATCCGGGGCTCGGACATGGTTGAAAGCCTTGCCCTGAAAAACGTCAAGACGGGAGAGGTATCGGAACTTCCGGTTGCTGGAGTGTTCGTGTTTATTGGAAACGAACCGAACGTGGGCTTCCTTAAGCCCCTCATCGAAGCGGGTGCCTTGAAGACGGCGAGGGGAAACTGGATCAAGGTAAACGAGCGCATGGAGACTTCCATAGAGGGGATCTTCGCCGCGGGGGACCTGATCGAGAAATACCTGAGACAGGTCGTCACGGCGGCGGGAGATGGAGCGACTGCCGCCATGGCTGCCTACGCCTACATCTCCGAACAGGTCCACCTGGAAGGCAAACTCATGGAGCCGGATGAGGTGAAGGTCGTGTTCTATTCAAGCGTAGACCAGGAACAGGCCCGTTTGGCAGGAGAAATCGAAGCTGCTCCCGAATGGAAGGGTGTCGTACTGGTCGACGGGTACAAGAATTCCAGGATGGCGGAGAAGCTGCAGATCCAGTCCTTACCCTGTGCCTTGAAAATCAGGAAGGGAGCGGTAGTCAAGAAACTGCCGGTCACCTCCGTTTCGGGTCTCGGGGATTTGTAGCGGCGACGGAAGGGGGGACCTACTTGATCGTCACAGTTACCTTGAACCCTGCAGTAGACGAAGAATACGTCGTCCCTGAATTCCGTCCGGGGGGATGGTTCCGTGCGACCAAGGTCCAGAGGTCCCCGGGAGGCAAAGGGATCAACGTGTCGCTAGTCTTGAAACAGCTCGGATTGGAAACGGCCGCAATGGGGTTCCTGGCCGGTTTCAGCGGCGAGTATATCCGTGATTTCCTGCGAAGGGCGCAGATAACGACGAATTTTCTTCATGTAAGGGGAGAAACGAGGACCAACGTCTACATCGTCGACGAAGTCGGGAAGGTCGAAACGGGGCTTGCGGAGCCGGGGCCGTACATAGGTGAAGAAGAAATCGCAAGGTTCTTGTCGAACTACGAGCGGATACTGAAGAGGACGAGTCTGGTCGTGCTGGGGGGGTCCCTTCCCCCCGGCATTCCCCAGGATTTCTATTGCGAACTGATCAGGATCGCCAGGCAGCGGGATATCCCCACCTTCCTCGACGCCGCAGGCGCCCCCCTGCTCGCGGCTCTCGACGAAGGACCGACTTACGCGAAGGTGGACCAACGTTTCATGGCCGCCTACGAGGGCGTTGCCCTAAACAGCCTGGACAACCTGATCGAGGCAGTGACAAGGGTCCATTCCCTTGGCGTAGAATGGGTCATAGCTTCCTACCGGACCTACGGGAACGTGTTTTTCACCCCTGAAGGGATCTTCCTGGCCGAGTTCGACAGGAAGGGGATTGTTTCCCTCTTTGGTTCCGGGGAGTCTTTGGTGGCGGGTTTGCTGCTTTCAGGGCGGGAAGGGATGGGAACGAAGGAGAGGATTCTCTTCGGGATGGCTGCCGCGCTGGAGAACGCCCTTCATGTGGAAAAAGGCGTCAGGAACCGTTCTTCGGTGGAGAAATTGATCTCTCGCATCCGTTTCGAGAAACTATCCTAGGGGGGAGAAAACCATGAGAATCTGCGAAGTCATGGACAGGGACCTGACGGCACTTTCCCCGGACACTCCCCTCTCCGAGGCCATTGAGGTCCTTTCCCGTCACAGGGTTTCAGGGATTCCCGTCGTCGATCCTTCCGGGAAAGTCCTGGGGTTCGTCAGCGAGAAGGATATCGTCAAGGCCGCCTTGCCGGGGTATTTCGACTACCTGCAGGACCCTTCATTCATCCCCGACTACGGGCAGTTCCAGAAACGGCTGAAGAAGATCGGCCTCGATCCCGTCAGCAAGGTCATGGCAAAAGACGTCGTCAGCTTCTCTGAGGAAGACAGCGATTTCTACGTTGCCATCACGCTTATCCGCAACCACCTGAAACGGGCACCCGTTACTAAAAACGGGGTTCTGGTCGGTGTTGTGAACCGCGCAGACCTGCTAGAAAGGATCATGATGGAGGAGGAGTCCCCATCACCTGCCTGACCCTTCGAAAGGAACCGCTTGGCCACGTTCTCCTGGTCTGTACGGGGAACACCTGCCGAAGCCCGATGGGCGCCGGGATCCTAAAGATCCTCCTTGATGCGAGAGGTATCCCTGCGCAAGTGTCCTCGGCAGGACTATTTGCCGTGGACGGTTCTCCGGCTTCACCCATGGCGATCGAGGCGATGGCCGAGCGAGGGATAGACCTTTCAAGCCACAGGGCGAGAAGGGTCAACGTCCAGATCCTGATGGAAGCCACTCATGTTTTGGGAATTAACGGAAATCATGTTGAAACCCTTCTTTCGCAATATCCCGAACAGACTTGCCGAATAAGGGCATTCCCTCTACCGGATATTCCGGATCCTTACGGTTTCGGCCTGGACACCTACAGGATCGTGCGTGACCTCCTCTTCGACTGGTGTTACAGGCTCCTGGACTACATCTCGGACTGACTGTACCCAGGGACACCGGAAATACCTGCCTGCGCCTAAGGACCCCGTGCTGAGGTAAAATGAAAGAGACTCGGCGTTCATGCCGTTTCGGGGTTTCGGGGCGCCCGAATCCCAGGGAAGAGGTGACCCGTTGCAAAAGAAGGCCTTTTTAACCAGAATCCTCCTCGTCTTCCTATTCCAGTCGCTTTTCCTCTCATGCCCCACATGGGCCCCTGCCGCTACGGAATCAGGCGTGGATAAGAAAGAAGAGGCCCTGGGCAGAAAAGTCTGCGAGCAAGTGGAGAAAAGGTGGGTTCGGGTCACCGATCCGATTCCCGTCGCCAGATTGGAAACGATCCAGCAGAAACTCATTCCCCTGGTTGAAAGGCCGCTCCCTTACGAGGTGAGGGTGATCAGCGAGGATCGGCCAAACGCATTTTCTCTTCCTGGCGGTTTCGTGTATTTCACATCCGGCATGCTGGATTTCGCGAAAAGCGATTCCGAACTGGCATCCATAATGGCACACGAGATGGTCCACGCGGACAAAAAACACGGCATGATCCAATCTGCCCGGAACGAGCGCCTTTCATTGCTGGCCCTGGCAGTGGCGATTGCAAGCAGAGGTGAAGCCGCCGCGGTCATCATGGCCAATATTGCGCAGGTCGCCATCCTGAACAGCTATAGCAGGGACCTTGAAAGAGAGGCGGACCTCGAAGCCTTGAAAATGCTAAACTCCGCAGAGTACCCGGTCTCTTCGGCGATTACTGTGATGGAGCGGCTTTCCGAAGAGAGATTGAAGCATCCTTATTTCGATCCGGGAGTGTTCATGGATCACCCGGACATTCCCGAGCGTCTCGATTACATGACCAAGGCGATCCGGGAAGCGGGCTGGCCTCTTCATCGCAAGGAACCGCTACACCTGTTGAAGGTCGCCATCGTCCAGGACGGGAATCGGCTTTCACTCGCGGTGGATGGGAAACCAGCCTGGGGAGGACCTGCAGCGCCTGCGACAAGGTCATGCCTGGAAGGTGCGGGCAGAGTGCTGGACCGTTATTTGCAGATGGAACTCCTGCCGAACGACATAGCGGTACGAAAGGATCACGGGGGTTCTTCCCTGCGCGTAGGTCCAGGGCTTGTCGTGCGTGAAAAGGACCTCGCTCCTGGAATGGGATCCCTGGAATCTTTCGCGGAAGCCTTGCGCAAGGCTTTAGTTGAAGCCCAGCGAACCCACCCGATGGGGCATTACCTCCTCTAGGAAAGGAGCCAACCTCGATGACGGGGAACGGGGTTTTTTCTCCTCAGGACAAGTACGTCTCCCTATACAGGCGTTACAGGCCGTTACAGTTTGGGGAGGTCATAGGCCAGGACGCAGCGATCTCGGTCCTGCGGCACGCTCTCGAGGGAGGCAAGACTGTCCACGCCTACCTTTTTTCGGGACCCAGGGGTTGCGGAAAGACCTCCCTGGCGAGGATCCTCGCCAAGGCTCTCAATTGCACGGACATACGACCCGGGGCCGAACCCTGCGGGGAATGCCCCAGCTGCGTTGCCATCACTACGTCGGCGAGCCTCGATGTCGTGGAGATCGACGGCGCTTCGAACCGGGGCATCGATGAAATAAGGGAACTCAAGGCCCATGTTTCACTGGCCCCTTTCTCTTCGAGAAAAAAAGTTTACATCGTGGATGAAGTGCACATGCTAACAGAGCCGGCGTTCAACGCCTTGCTGAAAACGCTAGAAGAACCTCCTTCCCACGCGGTTTTCATCCTTGCGACTACGGAACCGCAAAAGGTCCCGGTAACAATCCGTTCCCGATGCCAACACATCCCTTTCCGGAGGATTCCCGGCCGGGAAATCGCGCATCGGCTTGCCGAGGTCTGCTCTAGAGAGAATATCCCGTCCGAGGACAACGCTCTCTGGGAATTGGCGAGGCAGGCCGATGGGGCGATGAGGGACGCCCTTTCCCTGCTCGAACAGGCGGTTCCCATAGGAGGCGGCTCTGTTACGACGGAAACTGTCCAGGCTCTGGTCGGAGGGGGCAGTCGCGCGGAAATGGAGGCGTTCGTGTCCACCTATCGGTCCAACCCGGAAGGTGCGATCGGAAAACTGATGGATTCCCTTCATAAAGGAGCCTCCATGGAGAGGCTCCTGGAAAGCCTTTTTGTCATTTTCCGAGACCTATGGATAATAGGGACCTGGGGTGAAAAGACGCTTGAATCGCTTGAGCTCTCCAAAGAGGAGAAAGATTTCCTCCTCGAAGAGTCGAAGTACTGGCCTGTCGAAAGCCTTCGTTTTTGCCTTGAAAACCAGGCGAAAATGCTCGGGAGGCTGCGCTACGGTATCAGGACGGATGTCCTTGCCGGTTTACTGCTTCAGGGTCTCTCGCCCGCCAACCCTCTGCATGGGAAGGATCCCGGCAGAATGCCGTCTTTAAAGCAGTTTTCTCCCACCCTTGAGGCCCAGGTCCAGTTAACCGTTCCTTCCGCCGGCGGCCAAGCCGCGGCGGGAATTTTTACGGGGCATAAGCCGGAGCAGCGAAAGCCGGAAACCCATGCGGCAGAAAGCATAGAACCTGACAGGGTGCGGTCTTTTTGGGCCCGTCTTCTTGACAGCGGTGATCCTGAAGACCGACTGGCGGCCGCGGCCCTGTCGAGCGCCAGTGTTCTTTCAGCGGGCAACGGGATTACCGTACGTTTCGAGGAAAGGGACCGGCTTGGATTTGAACTGGTGCGACTGGAGAAGAACTTGAGAAGATTTACATCCCTGAAAGAAAGGGACCTGGGCCCGCTTCCTGTCACTTTCTGTTGCGGTGCCGAATGTGTCAGCGCTGAAGGGGCGGCGATCCCCGACGCCATTCCGATTCCAGGGATGCCGAACGTGCCGCCCTGGGAAAAGCGGAAGTCGGCCTTGGAAAAAGGCGGAAACGGAAAACAGGACCAAGTCTCCGGTGACGAGGGCGCCCCCGCTGGGGGAGGGGCTACCCGGTCGCCCCTGGAGGAAATGATGGGGTGGTTCGGCGGGGAAGTCCTTCTCGTTCGCGAGGAAGGGGATGTAAATCCCGCCGGGGATTTTGAGGATGGAGGTGTGGCGGATTGACGGAGTCCTTTGTCCACCTTCATGTCCACAGCGAATACAGCTTGCTGGACGGCGCGATACGCTGCTCGGATCTCGCCGCGAAAACGGCCGGATGGGGATGCCCCGCCGTTGCACTGACGGACCATGGGGCGATGTACGGGATCGTGGAATTTTATGAGAAATGTCTCTCCTCAGGCATTAAACCCCTGTTAGGCTGCGAGGCCTATATCGATCCTTTGGGGCACACCTGCCGGGACCGCAAGGGGGGGAACAACCACCTGGTCCTGATCGCGAAGGACCTGGAGGGATACCACAACCTGGTCAGGCTCGTTTCCATCGCGAACACGGATGGTTTCTACTACAAACCCCGAATCGACCACGACTTGCTCGCGCGCCATTCCAAAGGGCTCTTGGGTTCCTCGGCCTGCCTTGCGGGGGAAATTCCCTCGCTGATCCTGGAAGGGAACGAGAAGGGGGCTGCAGAGAAAGCCCTTCTTTACCAGGATATCCTGGGCAAGGGCAACTTCTACCTCGAAATCATGCACAATGCATTGCCCGAACAGGCATTGGTCAACAAGGCGATCGTGAGGATCTCCCGAAGTACGGGAATCCCTCTCGTGGCCACAAATGACGCACATTACCTGAACGCAGGCGACGCATCGTGGCATGACGTCCTCCTCTGCGTCCAGACGAACGCAACCGTTGACGCGCCAAACCGTTACCGGTTCGGTGCGCCTGATTTTTTCCTGCGCTCCCCAGAGGAGATGTGGGAACTCTTCGGGAAGGAACTCCCGGAATCATTGACGAATACGCTGGAAGTTGCCCAGATGTGCGATGTCAGGCTGGACTTCAACGTCTACCGTCTTCCCCGATACGAAGTCCCGGAAGGGGACAACCTGGAAAGTTACCTGGAAAAGCTGGCGTGGGAAGGCCTCAGGGAGAGAATGGGGGAGTCGCCGCCCAGTGAATACAGGGATAGGATGGCCTACGAACTTGGAGTTATCCGGAGCATGGGTTTTTCCGGGTATTTCCTGGTGGTCTCGGATTTCATCAGGGCGGCGAAGTCGCGGGGGATTCCGGTAGGACCGGGGCGAGGGTCTGCGGCAGGTTCACTTGCCGCTTGGGCTCTTCGAATCACGGAATTGGATCCCATCCGTTATCACCTGCTTTTCGAAAGGTTCCTCAACCCGGAACGGATCAGCATGCCCGATATCGATACGGACATTTCCGACAAGCGCCGGGATGAGGTCCTCGAGTACGTCGTCGAAAAATACGGCCGGGATCATGTTGCACAGATCATCACTTTCGATCGGATGAAAAGCAAAGGTGCCGTCCGGGATGTCGGGAGGGCCTTGGGGATTCCGCTGGCCGACGTGAACAGGGTGGCCAAGAGCATCCCTGACGGCGCTTCGAGCATAGCGGAGGCAATCGAGGCTTCCCCAGACCTTGCCGCTTTCCAAAGGAAGGAACCGGCCATCAATAACCTCCTCGAAGTAGCCGGGAGCATCGAAGGCCTGGCCCGGCACTGTTCGCAGCATGCAGCCGGAGTGGTTATCTCGCCCGTGCAGGTCACGGAACTCGTGCCGGTAAGAAAGATCGGAGACGGACAAGTCGTCACACAGTTCGGGATGGAGGCCATCGAAAAACTTGGGCTAGTAAAGATGGACTTCCTGGGCCTGAGGACTCTGTCCATGATCGAAGACACCCTTGAGAACATCCGGGTGAACGGTAAAGAAGTTCCCGACGTCAACGCACTGCCCCTCGACGACCCTGCGGCCTATTCCCTGCTGCAGGCTGCCGATACTCTTGGGGTTTTCCAGCTTGAATCCACAGGCATGAGGCAACTCCTGAAAAGGATCGTCCCGGATTCTTTCGAGGACCTCGTCGCGATCCTGGCCCTATACCGCCCGGGTCCCCTCGAGAGCGGCATGGTGGACCAGTTCATCAACTGCAAACATGGGCGTTCCCAGGTTGTTTATCCCCATCCCCTGCTTGAACCCGTCCTGCGGGAAACCTACGGTGTCATTCTCTACCAGGAACAGGTCATGCAGATAGCCGCCACGTTGGGCGGGTTCTCCCTGGGAGAAGCGGATCTTCTCCGGCGGGCGATGGGAAAGAAGAAGTTGGAAGTCATGGAACAACAGAGAAAAAAATTCGTGGACGGCTGCCTCCGCAAAGGAGTCGAAAGCTCGACAGCCGAACCGCTTTTTGACCTAATACAGAAGTTTGCCGGTTACGGTTTCAACAAGTCTCACAGCGCGGCCTACGCCCTCATCAGCTACCAGACCGCCTATCTGAAGGCACACTACAAGGCCGAGTTCTTCGCGGCGTTTCTGTCCAGCCAGATAGGATCCCGGATGGATGTCCTGGCTCGATACGTCCGCGAGGTCAAGAATTCGGGAACACAAGTTCTGCCTCCGGACGTGAACGAATCGGGGGCAAGTTTCTCCGCAGTGGGGAATGTTATCAGGTTTGGGCTGAAGGCGGTTGCCAAGGCGGGAGAATCCGCCGTAGAGTCCATGATCAAGGCTCGGGAGAGCAAGGGGGCCTTCAAGTCCCTATGGGATTTCCTGAACAAGGTCGACTTGCGGGCCGTGAACCGCGGGGTTATCGAAAACCTTATCAAGTCGGGGTCTTTCAACAGCCTTCATCCAAACCGCCGTCAACTTCTGGAAAACCTTCCGATGCTGGTCGAGAGAGTCCAGAAAAAGCAGAACGACGGGGCGCAAAGATCCCTTTTGGCCCTGGTGGAGGAATTGCCCCAGGAGGAACCGGTACTTGGCGAGTGCGAGGATTATTCCCTCGTCGAAAAACTGGACCTGGAAAAACAAGTGCTGGGCCTGTTTATCTCCGGCCACCCTCTTGAACGCGAGGAACAGAGGCTGTCGCGTTTCACGACCTGCAGGATCTCCGATCTCGCCTTCTGGAAGGCTGCCGAATCCACTGCCACCGTGGGGGGACTCCTCGTGGGTTTTCGCGAAAAGTCGACAAAAAAAGGGGATCTCATGGGTATCCTCGAATTCGAAGACACCGAATCCAGGATAGAAATCGTCTGCTTCCCGAAAGCCTGGCCGGCGGTCAAGGCCACGCTGGATCCTGGAAAGGTCTTTCTTGCCCGAGGGAAGGTCCAGGACCGGGGCGGAATAACCATCGTGGCGGAGGAGATCCTGCCCCTGTCGGAGGTTGAATCCAGCCAGGATCCTTTCGTAAAGATCCGTGTGCGTGCCAAGGTTAAAGAGATCTGCCTGAAGGCCGTTTGCAGGGAATTGAAGGGGCATCCGGGGACATGTCCCGTACTTGTGGAGTATTTGGACGGAGGCTCCACCGCGCTCGTCCGTCTCAGGGAAATCAAGGTGAAACCGGAACCATCCCTGTCAGAGCGCCTGGCCGAGTTGTCCGGGGGTTGCATCGAAGTGATCATTTGATCCCAGGAACAGGGAGGGATGAGCGTGCGAGAGGATTCTGGAGAGGCCAAATCCGTCCTGAGCGACTACATAGTGATCAGGGCACTCGAAAACGGAGTGACCGTCATCGGCCTTACCCGCGGGCAGGAGACGAAGTTCAGCCATACGGAGAAGCTCGATGCGGGCGAGTTGTGGATTTCGCAGTTCACGGAACACACGTCGGCCATCAAGATAAGAGGCACGGCGGAAGTCTACACGAAGCACGGAAAGATACCGTGCGGGAGGGCACATGATGAGAAAGGTTAAGATCGTCTGTACTCTAGGCCCCGCCTGTGAGTCGGTAGAGACGCTGGGTGCCATGGTCAGGGCCGGGATGAATGTCGCCCGCTTGAACTTTAGCCATGGATCTTACGAGAGCCATGGCAGGAATCTTGAGAACATCAGGACTGTCGAGCGGAACCTGAGGATCCCCCTGGCCACGATGCTAGACACGAAAGGGCCCGAAATCCGTACGGGCAGCTTGAAAGACGGCCATCCGGTCCATCTCGTACAGGGGGGGACTTTTTCCTTCATACCCGAAGAAATAGAAGGCGACGCCACGAAGGTCACCATCAGCTACCCTGAAATCTGCTCTGAACTGAAGACGGGGCAGGACGTCTTCATCGATGACGGAACCCTTCAGCTGAGGGTCCTGGAAGCGCGGGGAAACAGTCTGCTGATGGATGTCCTCGTGGGCGGAGAACTTGGGGAACACAAGGGAGTCAGCGTCCCCGGGGCGAACCTCAAGATCCCGACACTCACGGACAAGGACAGAAGAGACATCAGATGGGGACTGGACAACGGGGTAGACTACATAGCCGTCTCCTTCGTCCGTTCCAGGGACGACATCATGGAAGTGCGCCGCGTGATGGAGGAACTTGGCGGTTCGATGAAAATCATCGCAAAAATTGAAACGAGCGAAGCCGCGGCGTCCCTGCAGGAGATCGTGGAGGTCGTGGACGGGTTGATGGTCGCAAGAGGCGATCTTGGTGTGGAACTGCCTGCGGAGGAGGTTCCTCTCATCCAGAAGAGGATGGTCGATCTGGGGCGCTCACAGGGCAAGCCGGTCATCGTGGCGACCCAGATGCTGGATTCGATGATCAGGAACCCTCGTCCCACCAGGGCGGAGGTCAATGACGTCGCCAACGCGGTGCTGGACGGTGCCGATGCGGTGATGCTCTCCGGTGAGACCGCCAAGGGAGTCTACCCGGTGCAGGCGGTCGAGACCATGGCACGGATCATCTTTAGGACGGAAAAGGAGATCCGTGTCTGGCAAAGGCCTTCCTCGCTACCTCCCGTCGCCTCCCAGACCGTCCCGGACGCCGTCAGCCACGCGGCCGTGACGATCGCCGACCAGATGCAGGCCAAGGTCATCCTGTCACTGACGAAAAGCGGGAGCACGGCTAGGATGGTCAGCAAGTACAGGCCCTCATGCCCTATAACCGGGGTGACGGCCGACCCGAAGACATGGAGGGAACTTGCGCTCATCTGGGGCGTCTTCCCTATCCTTACGGGAAAGACCCACGAGGACGAGAGGGAAATGGTCGAATCCGGGCTCATGGCAACGCTTGCCGAAGGCTTGGTTTCCGAAGGAGACATCGTGGTCGTCACTTCTGGGATCCCCACCGGGATAGCCGGCACGACCGACATGGTCAAGGTCCATACGGTGGGCCGCATCGTCGTCAAGGGGATATCGCTGGTGCGCAAGGAGGCTTTCGGCCCGGTCGTCAAAGGCGCCACGCCCGCGGAGGCCGCCAGGAAGATGCAGAAGGGAGCGGTGCTTGTCGCCCGGCAGACGGATCGCGATTATGTCGACGCGATACGTCAGGCCTCGGCGATCATCTGCGAGGAGGGCGGACTGACCAGCCATGCGGCGATCCTTGCCCTGGAGATGGGGATTCCCTGTGTCGTGTCTGCGAAGGATGCCTTGAGCCTGTTGGAGGATGGAATGCTTGTCACCGTTGACGGATCCCGGGGGCTCGTTTACCAGGGGAAGGTCAGGGTCAAGTAGAGTTCATGCAAGGAGGATTCATGCTTCGTGAAAGGATCGGGTGTCCGGGTTCGTCCGGGAGCACTCCGGCCTGGGAGGAGATGCCCGACAGGGGCGCGCGCCAGAGCGCGGTCCTCGCCGTCCTTTTCGAAGATGTCGACGAGACGAGAGTTTTGCTGATCCGCAGGCCGTTACATATGAAGCGGCATGGAGGGGAAATCGCTTTCCCAGGGGGAAAACGGGAGCCGGGCGACAGGGGACCCGTAGAGACCGCCTTGAGGGAGGCGGCGGAGGAACTTGGACTCGATCCCTGCAAAGTCAGGCCCTGCCGCTTGCTGGAAAAAGAGTATGCCTATTCCAGTGATTTCGAGATCCACCCCGTCCTCGCCACTCTGGATCCGGGGGAAAACCCTTTTCCGTGTGTCGATCGCAACGAAGTCGAACAAGTCCTGACGCCCAGTGTGGCCGAGTTTGCGAAGCCCACCAGGCTCGAGTGGGGGAATCATGGAAGGATCGAGGTCCTTTTCCCGGTCTTTGAAGTGAAGGCCGGTTACAGGGTTTGGGGTGCGACTGCCAGGATTCTCTGGCAGCTGGGGAGGATCCTAAAGCCGGCTTTTGGGGAAAGTTCATGGGCCTGATAGGATTGCACGTTTCCATTTCCGGCGGCTTACTGAAAGCGGTGGAGCGGGGGGAAGCGCAAGGGTGTGAAGCGATGCAGATTTTCACCAAGAACCAATTGCAGTGGAAAGCCCCCCCGGTTTCTCCTTCCCAGGGGATCTGTTTCCTGAAAGCTCTTCGGGATAGCGGAATCCAGCGGGTTGTTGCCCACGCATCGTACCTGATCAATCTTGCCGGAGGTGGCTTGCACTGGGAAAGAAGCGTCCAGGCCCTTATCGATGAGATAGGGAGATGCGACCAGTTGGGAATCGACGATCTGGTTCTTCATCCTGGGGCACATATGGGACAAGGCATCGAGAAAGGGCTGTGCAAACTCAAGGAGGCGTTGCGCAACGTCCTGGCGGTCACCGAAGAAAGCCGCGTGCGAATCCTTCTTGAAACCATGGCTGGGCAGGGGACTGCGCTCGGGGCCGACCTGGACCTCTTCCGGGAACTGTTCAAGGAATTCCACTGGGATGGGAGGCTTGGCCTTTGCCTGGACACGTGCCACCTTTTTGCGGCCGGCTACGAATTCAGGGAGAAGGCAGCGTACGGCCGTTTCGTGAGGAACCTGGAGAACAATTTCGGGCTGGAGCGGATCGGCTGCTGGCACATTAACGATTCCAAGGCCGGCAAAGGTAGTCACCGAGACCGCCACCAGCACATTGGCGAAGGAGAACTTGGCCTCAGGTTTTTTTCAATGCTGCTTAGCGACGACGGATGGGAGGGCGTACCCCTCATTCTCGAAACACCGAAAGAGGGCCTGGGCGACGACGGCAACATGACACTGCTCAGGAAATTGAGGGGGCATTAACCCTTTTTTTGTTCCGATATGGGATAAACTAGGATTTGTCGATCCCCCTGCGCCCGTCGAGACACCTTTTCCCTAAATTGGCCGTGTTCCCGGAGGACAGGAATGCTTGAAAATTTCCGATGGCAAGACCTCCTTGATATTTTCATCGTGGCCTTTCTTCTTTACCGGGTTTTGCTGCTCATGGTCGATACACGGGCCATGCAGCTCGTCAAGGGCATCATTGTCATCGGCGCCACTGCCGCCGCATCGAAATACTTTGACCTGAAGGCTCTTTCCTGGCTCCTGGAAAGGGCTCTAGGGGCGATTTTCATTGCCATCCCGATCGTTTTCCAGCCCGAACTCAGACGGATGCTCGAAGAACTTGGAAGAGGGCGAATCTGGAAGAGAAGGCAGGCCATCGAGCACGCCGAGCAGATGGCCGACGATGTAACCAGGGCAATTACCTACCTTCAGGGACAGCGACTGGGCGCAATCCTGGTCTTCCAGAGAGAGACGGGGCTGGCGGACGTCTGGCGTTCAGCCGTCAGGTTAAACGCGGAAATTACCCAGGAGTTGATCGTATCCATCTTCTGGCCGAACAACCCGCTTCACGATGGGGCGGCGATAATAGACAGGAGCCTGATCGTAGCGGCAGCCTGCTACTTACCGCTCACCTCCAATACGGACCTCTCCCGGTGGTATGGAACACGCCACCGGGCGGCGCTAGGTGTAACGGAAGTGTCCGATGCGATCGCCCTCGTCGTTTCGGAGGAACGGGGAGAGGTTGCGCTCGCCACCAACGGGCACCTTTCGAGAGGGTTGAAGGAAGACCAGGTGCGGCGGCTTGTCTACCATTACTTTATGGCCAAAGAAGGTCCCAAAGGATTGTGGGACCAGTTGAGGGAGGAGATCAAGTCGATGTGGAGGGAGGAGGGGCATGATGGCATTTAAACGCCTGGACACCCTTCTTTCCTCGAGGCTCCTTCTACGGGTCGTTGCGCTTGGTATTGCCTTGCTGGTTTGGTTCTATGTTGCGGGAGACCAGGGCATCGAAGTCGGCAAGAGCCTGCGGGTGAAGGTCGATTATCGCAATGTTTCTCCTGGTTTTTCCGTAAGCCATAGCGCCAGTGACGCGCTGGTGCGGGTTTCGGCCAGCAGGAGGCTGTTCGAGGGGCTGGAACTCGGGAAACTTGCCTGCGAAGTGGACCTGAAGGGTTTGGAAAGCGGTAAATACCGTCTCCCGTTACGGGTGCTGCTTCCCCCCGGGGTCAGGCTGGTCGCGGTTGTCCCCGACATCGTCACGGTTGAGCTCGTTCGCCTTATCGAGAAAGTCCTGCCTGTACGAATTGCCTGGACAGGGGAATTCCCGGAGGGGACGCTGGTGGATAAACTCGTCCTGACGCCTTCCGAAGTCACAGTCAGGGGGCCGGAAAATGTGCTCCAGGACATCACGGAAGCCGTGGTCAGTGTTGTTCCGGGACAGGTCCTCGAAGGCGGGGAAGTTTCCGTGGAGGTCAGGCTGAAGACCGGTAAAGGGGCTGGTTCGCCGTCCGGGGTCGACTTTTACCCCAAGGAAATAAAGCTGCAGGCATCCATGGTCAAGGACGTGACACGGAAGACCGTCCCCGTCGTCGTGTCCCTCTCGGGTGCTCCCGAGTTCGGGTACCGGATAGAAGAGACGGTCGTCATTCCCCCGGCTGTTGAGCTATTGGGGGCAAAATCGATCCTGGATGCACTAGACAACCTTGAGATACCCCCGATTGACGTTTCCGGACTGGCGGAGGACAAAACGTTCGAGGTGGAACCGATCCTTCCCCTGGGGCAGGTGAGACAAGTCGGCTCCGGAAAAGTGAAAGTCTCTCTCGTGGTCCGTCCCGTCGACAACGGGACCGGGGTTATGCGGCTAAAGCTTCCGGTCAAGGTCGAAGGCAAAAGCGTCTATCCTTCCTGGAAGTCGGTTCCTTCGACGGTCAGCGTCCAGGTGGTACCTGCGGCGGGCGGAGAAATCCTCCCCGAGCTCGAGGACATCCCTGTCGAAATCTTTGTCGACGTGACGAACCTTGTTTCGAAGAAAATCTCGGTTCCCGTTCAAATTCGGGTAAACTCGAAGGAAATCCGCATCCTCAAAGTGGAACCCGAGAGGGTGACCTTGCACGCGATGAATCCCTAGGAGAGAAGAGGACGAGGTGAAGGGAAATGGCCGAGACAAGCAAGATTCGCTGCCTTTTCGGAACGGACGGAGTGAGGGACGTCGCGAACCGCGGCTTGATGACACCCGAGATGGCCTTGAGCCTGGGGAGGGCATTCGTGCTTTTCATGACGGAAAGAGGAATTCCCCGCCCGACTGTCGCCGTTGGCCGGGATACCCGCCGTTCCGGACATATGCTCGAGTCGGCGCTGTCCGCCGGGTTGACTTCGGCGGGAGCAGACGTGCTTTCGCTCGGAGTGATCCCTACGCCGGGGGTCAGTTTTACGGTACGGCAGGCCGGGATTCATGGGGGAGCCGTGATCAGCGCGTCACACAACCCCGCGGAATACAACGGGATCAAATTCCTTGATTCCAAAGGCTATAAGCTGAGCGATGATGACGAAGCGACGATCGAAGAATATCTGGGGGATCCCCTGATGGACGAATGGCGCCCGTCAGGGGCTTCCATCGGGGTCGTCCGGCAATCAGGCGAAGCCCTGAAACAGTATTCCGAGTGGCTGAAAGGGCTTTTCGGGAGAACCCTCTTTCCCGGGAGCGTAGCCGTTGTAGACAGTGCTCACGGAGCAGCCAGCTCGATCGCCGGCGAGATCTTCTCCGAATCGGGACTGGATGTCCGGTCTATAGGGAATTGCCCCGACGGCCTTAACATCAACGAAGGCGTCGGGGTCATGCACATGCCTCACCTGGCATCGGCGATCACGTCAAACGAAGCCCGGTTCGGGATTGCCCTTGACGGCGATGCGGACCGCGTCCTCCTTGCGGACTCGAAAGGAAGGGTCCTGGACGGGGACATCATGCTTTGGGTCCTAGCACGCTGGCTGCAGGAAAAAGGGACTCTCGGATCGTGCGTCGTTTCAACCGTGATGAGTAACCTGGCCCTGGAGGAAAGACTCCGCGAATGCGACATTACTCTGACCCGCTGTCCCGTCGGGGACCGTTACGTTCTGGACGGCATGAAGAAAAGCAATTCAAGGCTGGGAGGGGAACAATCCGGACACATCATCCTTCACCAGCATGTCCACACGGGCGACGGGCTCTGCACGGCGTTGAACTTCCTCAAGGGCTGCGAAGAGCTTGGTGAAGACCTGGACACCCTGGTAGACCGTTTCGGCAGGTTCCCTCAGGTGCTCAAGAACTTGCGGGTGGAGACGAAAGCAGGACTCCTCGAGAATGAGACCGTCAAAAAGGCCATCAAGGACGGGGAGGAGCGGCTGGGACTCCAGGGGAGGGTTTTCGTGAGGATGTCGGGAACCGAGCCTCTCGTGAGGGTTCTCGTTGAAGCCCGGGACGAATCTGCCCTTTTCGAGGTTTCCGAACAGATCCTGGACACGATCAAGGCTGTCGGTGCAGGTTGTTTTCCGGAGGGGGGGCGGCAGGGCTGATACGGAAAGGCCCGCTTCACAAGTGCCTTTTCCCGGTAGCGGGGCTGGGTACGAGGTTTTTGCCCGCCACGAAGGACATACCGAAGGAGATGCTGCCGCTGATCGACAGGCCGATTATCCATTACGGTGTCGAAGAAGCGGTGTTGTCGGGATGCAGGGACATCGTATTCGTGACCGGGAGGAGCAAACGCTCCATCGAGGACTATTTCGACCGCTCGATCGAGCTGGAGCAATTGTTGGAACAGAGAGGACAATGCGAACTCAGGGATAACCTCGTCCGGATTTCCGAAATCGCAAATTTTGTCTATGTGCGGCAATCGGAACCGTTGGGTCTCGGACACGCGGTTCTCTGCGGAGAACCCTGCTTGGACGATTCCCATTTCGGGCTGATTCTTCCTGACGACGTGATCCTGTCGGAGAAACCGGTCCTGGGACAACTTGCCGAGGTACATTCGGAACGTGGTGGTTCCGTCCTCGCGCTCGAGGAGGTTTCCTGGGAGGAAACCTCAAGGTATGGCATCGTTGAAGGGCAGGACCTCGGAAACGGTCTTTTCAGGATTACCGACCTGGTTGAAAAGCCCTCGCCGGGGAAAGCCCCCAGCCGCTTGGCGATCATCGGCAGGTATCTCCTGAGCAGTTCGATATTCCGTCACCTTCATTCGGCGGATGCTGGGGTAAACGGCGAAATTCAGCTCACGGACGCACTCAAGGGACTTTTGGCCGAGGAGCCGGTTTTCGGACTTCTTTACCAGGGAGAGCGACTGGATTGCGGAACCAAGGTCGACTGGCTTAGGGCAACGGTCAAAATGGCCCTCAGGGACCCGGAGTTAAAGGAATTCGTCCTCGACATCGTTCGGAGGGAGGGGTGCATAGGAGGGTAAGGGAAGAAACCAAGCGGATGGGGCAAGCGCCTGGACTGGCGAGCCAGTCGACGAGGACGGGGGCAATCGAAAATTCGGCGGGTACCCCCGGGGCCGGAACGAGAGTGGCCCGAAAAAGCCCGGCTACAAATCCGGGGAGCGATTCCCGGGACAAAAGCCGGGTCTCTCGTTGCAAAGTCAAAGGGGAGAATGAACGAAAATGTGTGGAATCGTCGGCTATGTGGGATTCAGAAACGCGCCGGACGTCCTCCTGGAAGGGCTGAAGCGGCTCGAGTACAGGGGATATGACTCCGCTGGAATGGCGGTAAGAAGCGATGGGAAACTAGTCGTGATAAAGGAGGTAGGAAAGGTCGCGGACCTGGAACGCCTTGCCCTGGAAAAAGGGCTGAGAGGCTGCCAGGGAATCGGGCATACGCGTTGGGCCACCCATGGGGGCGTGTCGATCGACAATGCACACCCGCACTGTGACGATTGCGGCAACTTCGTCCTCGTGCACAACGGGATCATCGAGAATTACGTCGATCTCAGGGAGGAACTGGAAGCTGCCGGAGTCACGTTCTGCTCCGAAACGGATACGGAGGTCATAGTCCAGCTTTTAGCGAGGATCTACAGGGGAGACATGCTGGACGCGCTCTTAAAGATGGTGGGAAAACTGAGGGGCTCCTATGCGCTGGCGATCATGAACCGGGAGATCGAGGATACTTTCTACTGCCTCAGAAAGGGATCCCCCCTTGTCCTAGGGGTCGGGGAAGGGGAGGGCTTCTGCGCTTCGGATGTTCCTGCTCTCCTGCCGTACACCCGCCAGGTCGTCTACCTGGAAGAAGGAGAAATTGCAGCGGTATCCATGGGGAAGCTCCAAGTGTGGGACCACGGGGGTTCCCCGGTCGAAAAACCGGTTTCCGTCATCGACTGGGATGTGTCCATGACGGAAAAGGCGGCGTATCCTCACTACATGCTTAAGGAAATCCACGAACAGGGAGCGGTGTTGCGAACGACCCTCAAAGGGCGAGTCGAGAACGGAAGGGTGGACCTTTCGACGGAACTCGGCTGGGACACGGGCCTTGTGCGCTCGTGGAAGAAACTGCATATCGTGGCTTGCGGCACTTCCTATTACGCCGCATTGGTGGCCGAAAGAGTTCTGGAAAAGTGGACTGACCTGGAAGTGAAGGTAGACATTGCCTCCGAATACCGTTATCGACACTCCAGGGCCGATGCCGAGACGCTGGCTGTTTTCGTCTCCCAGTCGGGGGAGACGGCGGATACCCTGGCGGCCCAGCGCCTGGCCAGGACCCAGGGCGCCCATTGCCTCGCTGTGACCAATGTAAGGGGTTCCACCCTGGCCCGAGAGGTGCACGACGTGCTCCTCCTGAAGGCGGGGCCGGAGATAGGCGTGGCGGCTACGAAAACCTTCATGGGACAGATGGCGGCCCTCTACCTTCTGGCGCTTTATCTGGGCAGGATACGGGAAACTCTATCGGCGGCCGAAGAGAACCGGCTCCTAGAGGAATTGCTTCGCCTTCCTTACAAGGTGGAGGTGACCCTCGAAAGGGAAGAAGGCATCAGGGAACTGGCAGGCGAGTTCGCGGACAGGAAGGATTTCCTTTTCCTGGGAAGGGGGATATCCTTCCCTGTTGCCCTGGAAGGGGCCCTGAAGCTGAAGGAGATTTCCTATGTTCATGCGGAAGCCTACGCTGCAGGCGAAATGAAGCATGGCCCCATCGCGTTGCTGGAACCTGGCGTCCCGGTGATGACGATCATCCCCAGGGACGGGCTTTACGAGAAAACCCTGTCGAACATCCAGGAGGCGAAGGCAAGGCGTTCTCCCATTCTTGCACTGGCCACGGATGGGGACGAGCTGATTTCCAAACACGCAGTTTCCGTCATCAGGGTACCGTGGACCGATGAAGACCTGACTCCTTTCCTGACCGTCGTCCCGCTCCAGCTCTTCGCCTACCATATGGCGAGAATCAGGGGTTGCGAGATCGACCAGCCGAGGAACCTGGCGAAAAGCGTTACGGTTGAATAGAGCCCTTCATCTCCTCAGGACAAGAAGAGGCCCTTCGCGGGCCTCTTCTTGTCCTGAAAAGCGCGAAACCATTGTCAGGGGGAAACCAGGTTGGGTTCTTCCACGATGGGGAAATAAATCCTGAAGTGGGTAATGTGCTCCAGTGCACTGTCCTGGCGGCCCGTCGCTTCGGGAAGCCTCGACCAGGGGCCGCCGTCGATCCGGCACAACACGAGGGGTTTACGGCCGTAGGTCGACCAGATGTCCCAAAGGCGTTCGGTTTCGCTGGGTCCTGGCACCAGGGCTCCCCCAAAAAGCGGAGGCTGTCCCGCAAGCGATTTCTTCCCGTCAGGCGAATCGACTATGAGCCATTGCGTCATGGCCCAGGCTCCGCTCATCTCGGAAGACTTGGAATGGGCGAAGGGGATGATCTGGAAACCCCCGATGGCCCCTTCGGGCGAAGTGCTGATGTCTACCACTCCGGGATGATTGGCCCTGAGCCTGCCGACCGACTGGTAAAGTGTTCCCTCGAAGCGGCCTACACCTCGGACGGGGCGCAGGACACGGGCGATAATTCCCGTCTGCCCGGGGGCTCTGGACCAGGAGAAAACCCTGCCGCCAGGGCGGTTCTCTATCTCGATCATGTAAGGCGCGCTCATCCGCGTTACGTTGATTCTCAGGACGTCTCCTTCGCGCGGGAGGTCGGGCCCCGTGAAAGGGATTTCTTTCCCGTCCGGCCCAACGAGCGTGACAGGGGCCCCGACCGGCGGCGCCCAGCCTCCGAAAAGCCCATGGCCCCCTTTGCCTTCTATCACGATGCTGCTGTCGGGCCCTGCTGCCGGGGCGATCGTGTCTGCCGGCAGAATGCTCAGGGTCCTCCCCCGCCCCCTGTCGATACCGACAAGCAGGTGGATAGCGTTGACCGCGGAAGCGGCGACGGTCCCTGGAGTCCCCCACTTGCTCGCGGTGTAGGCAGGCCACTTAGATTTTTCGGGGAGCATGAGAACGGCTCCAAGGGGTTGTGCGGAAAGGTCAGGTAGGATTGCCTTCACTTCGCCTCCCACCTGGAACGGGATTTCAATGGAGTAAAGGTGGGGATCCTGTTCCGGTTCCCCGAAACCGGGCAGGGCGAAAATGCAACCCAGCAGCCCGGCAAGGAAAAGGGATTTCAAAAAACGGCGGCTCCATATGAAGCCGTACGGTTTCGAATTGGTATTCGGGTTTTCAAAAATGGGATTTTCCATGAGCTCGATTATAGCGGTTCTTTCCCACCCTTGACTTCCTGGTTTTCCTCGGTGTGATCGGCGACTTTTTCGGGATGGCCGAAAAGGAAGGGAAATCGGAGCCGAAGGAGGAAAAGGATCGTCAAAGGGATCAACGGGCCTAGGGAGAGCCACCATTTTCCCGCCAAGCCGAGGGCGATAGCAGAGAAAACAAGCCCCGAGGCCAGGAAGATCCAAAAAAACCGGCGAACCCGCAGGTTCGCCGAACGACCGGCATATAGACCCAAGGCAATTGCCGCAACAAGACAAAAACCAGCAGGGAGGAAGAACAGCATCTCGTCCTGTTTGCCTACCTGACGTTGCAACTGGGGCAGAGCCCGTACATGTAAAGCTGTATGCTGGACACCACGGAATCCTGCCCCATCTTCAGCGTTTCGACCATGGATTCCGTTATGGGAATATCCTCTATATGCCCGCAGGCCGTGCACCTGAAGTGCCCATGAGGACCAGGGTTCGGGTCGTAATTGACCCGTTTGTCGTCGATAGTCAGGATCTGAATGAGTTTTTTCTCGGCAAGCAACTGAGCAGTGCTATATATCGTGGCAAAAGAGATCGTCGGAAAGTCGCGTTTCAGTTCCTGGTAGATCTGCTCCGCCGACGGGTGATCCAATCGTCCTTCCAGTTTCTTGAGGATAGCGATCCTTTGTGCCGTTATCTTTGTGCCCGCTTCCTTCAACCGCGTGATGCCTTCGTCCAGAGTCCACACGCCGGATTCCCCCAATATAAAAACGTTATTATATAGTAAATGCTTTCGTCAAGGAATGCAAGATATCTTGGAGTTGAACGAAAAAGTGCACTAGGGGATCTGGCGCCCATTGTATTAAAACTATTAACTCTTTGTCGGAAATGAAACAGGTTCTATATTACCGTAAAAGAAGTAGGGGTGGAAGTCCGAAAAATCGCCTTGCCAAAGCTCGAGCACCCCGATATAATAACCACCGCAGATGCGGACATAGCTCAGCTGGTAGAGCATCGGCTTCCCAAGCCGAGGGTCGCGGGTTCGAATCCCGTTGTCCGCTCCAAAGGGAAAAAGAGGAGGCCGAAAGGGCCTCCTTTATTTATTCCGGGCTTAGGGAAAGCCGATTGACTTACGCCCGAGTCTAATTTATACCTTGGATTGTGACAATTGACACAATATTCCGTTGCACCGTAGAATACCCAAGGTAAAGAATCTTGTGTAATGTGGATTGCATTTTCGAAACGAAAGGCAAGGGGGTGATACGTATGGCAGCGAACCTTGGTGAAGAGATCCGGCAGGCAGAAGAAAATTCGCGAAGGATTATCCAGGATGCGAAGGTCGAAGCGGCTCGCCTTGTGGCCGAAGCCCGGGCAGATGGGGAGAAGCGAATCAAGGAGGCTAGACAGGAGTTGCACCATAACCTCCGCCAGCAAGTTTCGAAACTGGAGGCCGAGGCTGAGAAGAAGGCTGATGAAATAAAGGCGGAAGGCACAAGACAAACGGAAGGTTTTGTCCAGTCTCGCAAGGGACGTGTCGACGACGTGGCTTCCTGGATAGTGGAAGAGGTGACGGCGAAATATGGCCTTAGTTGAGATGAAAAAGGTCGAGCTTGCCCTGCACCGGTCGATAACCGGCAACGTCGCAGCCTCCCTGCAGCGATTGGGCTGTTGCGAGATTATCGGCCGCACAGCCGATTCTTCCGGCGAGAGCAGGAGCGGGCCCGTATCGGAACACCTCAAGCGTTACGAAACCCTGCTTTCAGATGCCCGGTTCGCCATTCGCTTCCTGGAAAACTTCAGGCAGGGAAAAACCGGGATACTTGGCAAGATCCTTTCCGGCAAACCACAACACGGCATGGCCGAGCTCGCATCTCTCTCGGAAGAGACAGACTTCGCCTCAATCGTTTCCCAGCTTAGGGGACTTGAAAGGCAGTTTGTCGAGATCCGAACCGAGATGTCCCAATTGGCCGGGTTGGAAACAATCCTGCAAAACTTTAAAGACATGCCTCAACCCCTTCTTTTTTTCACGACCGGTACCGACAGAGTTCGGGGGATACTTGGAACGATCCCCTCGGAAGAAATCAGCCGCACCGAATTGGGCTTTTCCTCCCAGGTTGGCAAGGACGGAGAGATATTCGTCAACCTTGCCGAGCCAGGGAAGGACAAGGATGCCAAGGCTGCTTTCCTATACCTCCGCGAGCACGAGGACCGGGTATCCAGCCTTTGCGCGGAGGTCTCCTTCAACCGCATAGAACTACCGAGGGATCTCGCCGGAACTCCTGCAGAAGAAATTTTCCGGGTTGCGGAAAAAAAGAAGGCACTCCTGGAGAAGGAGTCGCTTCTTCAGGGAGAGGCTGCGGTCCTGTCGGGTGAATGGCTGGATCGCGTGCAGGCGCTGTCCGATTATTGGGGTGTGATGAAAACCCGCTTCGAGGCTCTAGAATCCAGCGAAAGAACCGAACAGATAGACTTCCTGAGGTTTTGGGCCCCAGTCGATGCCTTGCCCGCAATAGAAAAAGAGCTCGCCCCTTACAGCGTTCTCTCCGAAAAGACCGTCAAGGCTCCCGAGGAAGGAGAGGTCGCCCCTTCATTGTTGAAGAACCCCGGCTGGGCATCCCCCTGCGAACCGCTAACGAACATGTTCGGGACACCCACTTACGGCGGGGTTGACCCTACTGCCATGATGGCTCCCTTTTTCTATCTCTATTTCGGGATGTGCCTTGGAGATGCGGGCTTCGGGATCATCCTGGCGCTCATCCTCGGGGGCGTGCTTCTTAAGGTTCCCCTAACCGGGAACTTGAGGAAGTTTGCCATTGTCATGTTTATCTGCAGCCTTGCGACGGTCGTCATGGGAGCCCTGACCGGGTCCTGGCTGGCGAACACGATCGACAGTTTCGGGTTCCTCGAGTTCCTTCGCCCCTTGAAAAACAAGCTGGTCGTCTGGGATCCGATGAACGATCCGATGACCTACCTCGGGATCTGCCTGGCTCTCGGGTTTATTCAGCTGATTTTTGGCCTGTGTATAGCCTTTTATGATGCAATTCGCCGACGTTCCTACCTGGAGGCTTTTGCAGACCGGGGCGGTTGGATAATTTTCCTCACGGGCCTGGCCCTGCTCTTTCTTGTCATGGTGGGTAAAGCCCCTGCCTCCCTGGGATGGGTTGCCAAGGCGTCCGCGGCAGCCGGGGCGATAATCCTATTCCTCACCCAGGGGCGCAGCAAGAAGGGGATCTTTGGAAAGGCCGTTTCCGGTGCCCTGAGCCTTTACGGAGTGACTTCCTACCTCGGGGACACCCTGAGCTACAGCCGCTTGCTGGCCTTGGGGCTCTCCGGGGCTGCGATAGGCCTGATCATCAACCTACTCGCCAAAATGATCATGGAGGGCGTTCCCTTTGTAGGCTGGATCCTGGCCTTGATCCTTTTTGTGCTGGGCAACATATTCAGTCTCGCGATCAACGTTCTTGGGGCCTTTGTCCACTCGTTGAGGCTCCAGTACGTCGAGTTCTTCAGCAAGTTCTACGAGGCCAACGGGCGCCTGTTCGCCCCATTCGCCTACGAAACTCAGTTTATCAAGATAGCAGAACCGGGCGACACCGAAAAAGCCCGCTGAGCCAGACAGAACATACCTATTTCTCTAAAGGGAGGAATGTTTTTTATGGACCAGGTAGTCACAACCCTTTTGACCACCATGTCGGAACAACTGGGTGCCATGATTGCAGTACTTGGAGCGGGAATAGCCGCGGGTTTCGCAGGTTCCGGATCGGCCATCGGGATTTCGATTGCCGACGAAGCGGCTGCGGGCATCATGACCGAGGATCCGGGCAAGTTCGGCCTTGCCCTCCTGCTGCTTGCCCTTCCCGGGACACAGGGGATATACGGCCTTCTCGCGGCTTTTTTCGCCATCCTGAAGGTTGGCCTTCTCGGCGGCGCAGCGGTCAAGGTCACCATCTGGCAGGGTATTGGCATATTCGGCTCCCTCATGCCCATCGCGATTGCCCAGTACTATTCAGCCATTGCCCAAGGGAAGGCGTCAGCAGGAGCCATCCTTCTGATTTCCAAACGGCCGGAAGAGATCGGCAAAGCTGTCATCCTGCCTGCCATGGTTGAAACCTACGCGGTTCTCGCCCTCCTGCTGAGCATCATCCTTATGAACAGTATTAAGTTGTAAGCCGGGGTGGCTGGCATGTCACTGTCGGATATCAAGGCGAAAATCGAGGCGGATGCCCGGGCGGAAGCCGATGAAATCCTGAACGGTGCCCGGCTCCAGGTCGGTGAGATCCTGCGCGGGATTGAGACGGAAACCCGACGTATGGAGGATCTCCAAAAATCCCGTCTCGAGAAGGAAAGCTCAGAGATCCTCCGGAGAAGGGAAATCGTCGCTAAGCTCGATGTAAGCAGGGACGATCTCCTCGCCCGCAGGGCCCTGATCGATGAGGCTTTTGAAGCGGCAAAGTCCCGGATGGCGGGTATGGAAACCGAGAAAGCCCGCCGATTCGCGGAGGTCCTTCTCGCCGAGGCTGTTGAAACAGGCGACGAAACGCTCATCCTCGGCAGGGGAGAGAAGGCGCTGGATAGGAACTGGCTCGACGGATACAACGAAAAACATGGAACAGGGCTGCAAATGGCGGAGGAAAGGGCCCCTATCATTGGAGGATTCATCCTTCGCAGGGGACTGGTTGACGTGAACTGTTCCTGGGAGATGCTGATCAGGACAGCCCGGGAAGAGCTTGAGGCGGAAACGGTCAAGAAGCTTTTCTCCAACTGACGGGAGGTGAGGGAATGGCCCAGGCGGAAAATTACGGCTATGCGGTTGCACGCCTGAGGGCGATGGGGCATCGCCTCCTGGATTCGGCTGTCCTCCAGAGAATGCTCGACGCGGAAGATCTGCAGGGTGCCTTGAAAATACTGAACGAGACCTGTTACTCTTCATGGCTAGTTGAAATGAAGGCCGAAACGGCTTTTGACGAAGCGATAGAAGCGGAATTGCGCTTCGTCTACCGGGAAGTGGAACAATTCGTCCCGGACAAGGATTTGGTGACCCTGTGCAAGATGCCCTATGATTTCCACAACATCAAGGTATTGCTGAAAAGCACCTTCCTCCAGAAAGCCGGAGGCAACAGGCGATGGGATCTGCTGACGCAGCTTGGAAACGCCAGCCCGGAATCCCTCATTGAGGCGTTGGAATCGGAGGATTACCGACTTTTGCCCTTCGGGCTGAGATCCGCGATACCGCATTACTTGGCCCAGTGGGACCAGGCACACGATATCCTCGAGATCGAGCGCCAGCTCGACGACCTCCTCTTTATGCAAATGACGGCTCTGGCCTCCAAGCTGGATCATAAGGGTGCCTCGAACTGGGTTAGGGGGAAAATCGACGCGGAAAACGTCCGGAATCTTCTCAGATTGCGGCGGACGCAAACCGATGCTTCGAAGATTGCCGGGTTTCTTCATCAAGGTGGCGTCATTTCGGTTGAAAGGCTGCTCACACTCGTCGGGGAACCCCTGGAAAGCTGGGGGAGGCTGCTTGCCTACACGGACCTGACCGGTGCCCTTTCCGGCCTTCAGGAAGTGACCGATTTCGACACCCTTATCGTCGAGGTGGAAAAAGCCCTTGACGATTATGTCCTCAAACTGGTCGAGGACTCGCGTTTCAGCTCCACGGCCCCGGAAAATGTCCTTTTTTACCTCTGGTCGAAGGAGATGGAAGCGAAAAACGTCAGAATCATCCTGGTAGGCAAGGCCAATGGTGCCGACCGGGACGTGGTGAGGGGGTTGCTCCGACATGTCAACGTCTAGCCGGAACAGGGCAATGGCAGCGCTCGGGGATTATGAAAGCGTTTTACCTTTCCAGGCTGTCGGCATCGAGCCCAAGATCCTGGAAGAAGGTTCGGAGCGAGAGGCAAAGGAAACTCTCGCCCAGCTCGTGCAGCGCAAATATGCGGTTGTCTTCATCGTTGAGGACTGGTACGAACGCTTGGGGGAGACCATCGAGGAAATCAACGAAAAGGAAGAGACAAGCATTGTCCCGATCCCCGGGCTCAAGGGATCGAAAGGGCTGGGCTTCAAATCGATCAAGTCGAGTGTCGAACGTGCGGTTGGGATGGACATCTTTTCCGTTAGATAACACTCCCGGTCGGACGGAACACGATGCGAAAGGTTGGAGGCGATCCATGTGGCCGTAGGTAAGTCGGTAAAGGGAAAAATAAGCAAGATTTCCGGTCCGCTCGTTGTGGCGAGCGGCATGACGGGATCGGGGATGTACGACGTGGTCCGCGTGGGGCATATGGGCCTAGTCGGGGAGATCATCGAACTGAAGGGCGACCTCGCTTCAGTGCAGGTCTACGAGGAAACCTCAGGCCTGATGCCCGGCGAGCCGGTCGTCAGCACCGGAGCCCCTCTCAGCGTCGAACTGGGGCCAGGGATGATCGAGCAATTCTACGACGGAGTCCAGCGTCCCCTGAACGCGATCGAAGACAAGGCGAAAAGTCCTTTTATTTCGCGCGGGATCAACGTGCCGGCTATCGACAGGTCGAGAAAGTGGACCTTCGTGCCGAAAGTGAGAAAAGGGGACACGGTCGGCCAAGGGGATGTCCTTGGCACGGTGCAGGAGACGATCCTCGTCGAACACCGCATCATGGTTCCGCCCGGATTGAAGGGCACGGTCGAAGAAATCCGAGAGGGCGATTTCGCTGTAGAGGAAACGGTTGCCGTCCTCGTCGACGGGGAAAACAGGCGTGAAATCTCCATGTTGCAAAGGTGGCCGGTCCGCTACCCAAGGCCGGTGGCAAAGCGATTGCCCCCGGTTGTCCCCCTTACTACCGGCCAACGTGTCGTTGACATGTTCTTCATGATTGCCAGGGGAGGGACAGCCTGTGTTCCGGGTCCCTTCGGATCGGGCAAAACCGTCATCCAGCACCAGCTAGCCAAGTGGGCGGACGCGGAGATCGTTGTTTATATCGGTTGCGGCGAGCGCGGAAACGAGATGACCGACGTCCTTCTCGAGTTCCCGGAACTGGAAGACCCTCGATCGGGGCAACCCTTGATGAAGCGGACGGTACTCATCGCGAACACATCGAACATGCCGGTGGCTGCACGAGAAGCGTCTATCTATACGGGTATCACCATCGCGGAATACTACCGTGACATGGGATATTCCGTCGCCCTCATGGCGGACTCCACGAGCCGCTGGGCCGAAGCCCTCAGGGAGATCTCCGGTCGACTCGAAGAGATGCCCGGGGAAGAAGGTTACCCCGCTTACCTTGGGACCCGGCTTGCCTCCTTCTATGAACGCGCAGGCAGGGCGATCTGTCTAGGAAAAGGCCAGGCCGAGGGAGCGGTGAGCGTTATCGGGGCCGTTTCACCTCCTGGTGGGGACCTTTCCGAGCCGGTTACCCAGAATACCCTGCGAGTGACAAAGGTCTTCTGGGGGCTCGACGCAAGCCTGGCATACCAGCGCCACTTCCCCGCGATCAACTGGCTGAGCAGTTACTCCCTGTATGCAGAGAAGCTCGGTGAGTATTGGGACGGCGTGTATGACGGGGAATGGGCGAAGAGTCGAATCGAGGCCATGTCCCTTCTTGAGGACGAGGAGAGGTTGAAGGAAATCGTAAGGCTGGTCGGTATCGACTCCCTTTCGAAGGACGAAAGGATGATCATGGAAACGACGAAGTCGTTGAGGGAAGATTTCCTCCACCAAAACGCCTTCCATGAGATCGATACCTATGCGTCCATGGATAAGCAGTTCAAGATGCTCCGGAACATCCTGACCTTCCACCACCTGGCCATGGAGGCATTGAAGCGAGGCGCGACCCTCAAGGATGTCACGGAGATGGAAATACGGGAAAGGATCACCCGCATGCGTTACATCGATGAAAAGGAGCTGGGTTCCCTCGATACGCTGGAAGAGGACATCAAGAAGGAAATCGGCAAGCTGATGCCGGCAGGGGGTGAGGTCCATGTTGCCTAAGGAGTATCGAACCATCACCAACCTATCGGGTCCGCTGATGGTCGTCGATAAGGTGAACGAGGTTCGCTACGACGAGCTGGTCGAGATCGAGCTGGCCTCCGGTGAAAGAAGAAGGGGGCGCGTTCTGGAAATCACGACGGACAGGGCCCTTGTGCAGGTTTTTGAAGGTACGACCGGTATCGACATCGAATCCACCAAGGTCCGTTTCCTCGGCAAGGTTCTCACGTTGCCGGTGAGCCGGACCATGCTTGGAAGGATCTTCAATGGAAGGGGAGAGCCTCTCGACGGGGGGACCGGGGTCATCCCGGATGCCCTTCTGGACATCAACGGCAACCCGATCAATCCCTATTCCCGGGACTTCCCGTCAGAGTTCATCCAGACCGGGATTTCCACCATCGACGGCATGAACCCCCTTGTCAGGGGACAGAAGTTGCCCATTTTCTCCGCCAGCGGCCTTCCGCACAACCGAATGGCTGCGCAAATCGCCCGCCAAGCCGCGGTCAAAAGTGGGCACGAAGCCTTTGCCGTCGTTTTCGCGGCCATGGGGATCACTTTCGAAGAGGCATCGTTCTTCATGGAAGATTTCCGGAAGACCGGGGCGATCGAACGGACCGTCATGTTCGTCAACCTCGCGGACGACCCCGCCATCGAGCGTATCACGACGCCCCGGTTGGCACTCACCGCCGCGGAATACCTGGCATTCGAGTGCGACATGCACGTTTTGGTCATCCTGACAGACCTTACCAACTACTGCGAAGCTCTTCGAGAGATTTCCGCGGCCAGAAAGGAAGTTCCGGGCCGGCGCGGCTATCCCGGTTACCTTTATACCGACCTTGCGACCATGTACGAGCGAGCAGGAAGACTCCGGGGGCGGAAAGGTTCCATCACCCAGTTCCCCATCCTGACGATGCCCGAGGACGACAAGACCCACCCGATCCCCGACCTTACAGGCTATATCACCGAAGGTCAGATAATCCTGAGCCGCGGCCTCCATCGCAAGGGGATATATCCGCCGGTGGACGTGATGCCCTCCCTGTCCAGGTTGAAGGACAAGGGGATTGGAAAGGGCAAGACCCGTGAAGACCACGCGGATCTGATGAACCAGCTTTTCGCCGCCTATGCCCGGGGAAAGGAAGCCAAGGAACTGGCGATTATCCTCGGGGAAGGGGCCTTGACTGAGGAAGACAAGGCATTTGCCCGTTTTTCGGATGCTTTCGAGGATCGCTACGTCAGGCAGGGTGAATATGAAAATCGCACAGTGGAAGAAACCCTGGTTCTCGGTTGGGAGTTGCTGACGATGATCCCCGTAAGGGAACTGAAGCGCGTGCGTGACGCCTATGTCGAAAAGTACCTCAAGCCCCTTCTGGCACAGCAGGAGGTAAAAGAGCCCGAAACAGTCAAGCCCTAGGAGGGCCGAACGATGGCGAAACGATTGAACGTGAACCCGAATCGCATGGAACTATCCAAGCTGAAAAAACGCTTGGTGGTGGCGAAAAGGGGGCACAAGCTACTAAAGGACAAGCAGGACGCGCTGATAAAGGAGTTCCTGGGCCGGGCCCGAGCGATCAAGGCGCTTCGAGACCGTCTCGAGAGCGAGCTTGCGGATTGTTACCGTAGTTTTCTCCTGGCAAGGGCACAGACCTTGCCAGCCATGCTTGAACAGGCCCTGATGATTTCCGGCGCCTCGTGCAGCCTGGAAGTCGCCTATAGAAACGTTATGAGCGTTGTCGTCCCGGTTTACACCGTTAACCAGACGGGAGAAAGCCTGAGCTATGGCCTCGCGACCTCCCCAGGGAGTCTCGATGTGGCTCTCGAGAGGTTTTCCAGGCTGATCGCGAGGCTTATCCAGCTTGCCGCCGACGAGAAAGCCCTGAAGCTCATGGCTTCGGAAATCGAGCGGACACGTCGTCGGGTTAACGCATTGGAACACGTCATGATACCTTCCTTCAGGGAGACGATTCGTGACATCACGATGAAGTTGGATGAAATGGAACGTTCGAGCCAAAGCCGATTGATGGTTATTAAGGAAATAGTTCGCTCTCATTAGGAATGAAAAGCAAATGGAAAGCCGGATTGGAAAGGAAGAAGGGAAGCGGGACGGGGCGGAGGCGGCTTTTGTAGCCGGCTCCGCTTCCGTAATCGGAGACGTTGTCCTCGGCAGGGACACCAGCATATGGTACGGGGCGGTTATCCGGGGTGACCTGAAGGGGATCCGTATAGGCGAAAGGAGCAACATCCAGGATGGATCGATCCTTCACGTGACCCGGGAACTGGGTGTTGACGTAGGCGAAGACGTTACGGTCGGACATGGCGCGATCCTTCACGGTTGTACCGTCGAAAGGGAGTGCCTGATCGGGATGGGGGCCATCATCCTGGATGGGGCCCTGATAGGGGAGGGATCCATCGTTGCCGCCGGAAGCCTGGTCCCGGAAGGGCGGATTGTCCCTCCGGGCAGCTTGGCCATGGGGACCCCTGCAAAAGTCGTCAGGGGAGTACGCGATGAAGAAAGGCAAAAGATAAGGGACATGGCGCAGGCGTATGTAGAACTCGCAAGAGCCCACAATGGGCAGGTAAACAACGCCCCCAAGGAGTAGTAAAATAAAACCGTGGGAGTATCACAAACGGCCGCTGCCGCAAGCCGAAAGGCGACCGGCGGAGGAAAGTCCGGGCTCCATAGGGCAGGACGCTGGATAACGTCCAGTAGGTGCGAACCTCAGGCGAGTGCCACAGAAACAAACCGCCGGGACTAGTCCCGGCAAGGGTGAAAAGGTGGGGTAAGAGCCCACCAGCCGCAGGGTGACCTGCGGGCTAGGTAAACCCCGTCCGGAGCAAGACCGAATAGGGGAGGATGAGGCGGCCCGCTGACTCCCGGGTACGGTCGCTAGAGCTCGTACGCAAGTGCGAGTCCAGATAAATGGCCGTTCTAGACAGAACCCGGCTTACGGGATGCTCCCACAGCAAAGACCCCAAGACAAGGGGTCTTTTTTTTTTGTGTCCCTGAGTATCTGGGTATTTTTAACCGGTAAAATGAAGAGAAAATAAAAATAGGACTAATGGCTTAGCCTAAGCGTGGTTATTTGATACTCTAGCCCTAGCGTCACCGGAAGTGAAGTGATAAAGTGGGTTCAAGTGGGATAAAGTGGTATAACGTGGGAGGATTTTCAGATGCTGGTGGGGACGTTCGATCACAGGCTGGATGCAAAAGGAAGGCTTGTTATCCCTGCCCGGTTCAGGGAAGAACTGGGGAGCAGCGTTGTCGCTTCCTTCGGCATAGATCGCTGCGTGTCCATTTACTCCCAGAACAGTTGGGGGGGCATTCTCGAACGGCTCCATAACCTGCCCTACTCGAAGGGGAAAACCCGGGACCTCGTGCGCGTCCTCCTGGCTTCCGCCCACGAGGTACCGATAGACCCCGCGGGCCGGATCCTCCTTCCCCAGTCCCTGAGGGATCAGGCGGGTATCGAGCAGGAAGTCAGCATCAACGGGGTCCTCGACCATATAGAGGTTTGGGATTCCGACAAATGGAACACCTACCGGTCGCGTGTCATGGAGACGCTGCCCGAAATCGCGGAAGAGGTTGACGGCTTTTGATCGACCATATACCGGTTCTGCTGGAAGAAATCGTCAAGCTGCTGGAAGAAGGGGGATCACCGGAATACGTGGTCGATGCCACTCTCGGGCTTGGCGGATACGCAGCCCGTTTCCTGGAGCGATGGAATGACTGCAGGGTCCTGGGTATAGACAAGGACCCGATGGCACTGGAACTAGCTTCTCAAAGGCTGTGCGAGATGGTTGGCAAAGGTCGCTTCAAGGTCGTGGAGAGCGACTTCCGGGAACTTGATAAGGTCCTCCTGTCCGCGGGATGGGGAAAGCCGGACTCGGTCGTCTTCGACCTCGGAGTCTCCAATTTACAGCTGGCAGTCCCCGAGAGGGGGTTTTCGTTTCAGGAAGCCGGTCCGTTGGATATGAGGATGGGCACGGAGGGTGAAACTGCAGGGATGCTTTTAAACTCTATGTCCCAGGAAGAAATGAGGCGGCTCTTCAGGGATTACGGCGAAGAACCGCACGCGGGGCCTATAGCCCGGGGTATCGTAGCCTACCGGAACCGGAAGGGGCCCATTGAAACGACGGAGGAACTGGTCAGCGTGATAAGGAATATCCTGCCGTCCCCTTTGCAGAGGAAAATGAACCGCCACCCTGCCCGCAGGGTATTCCAGGCGCTCAGGATCGCGGTCAACGATGAAATCGGCGCCCTGCGGGAAGGGTTGGAGCAGGCAGGCAAAGCGACGAAGGCAACCGGTTGCGTGGCGGTGGTCAGCTACCACTCCCTGGAGGACAGGATCGTCAAACATGCTTTTACCGAATGGGAAGCTGCCGGGCGTGGCCGTCGCCTCCCGAGAAAAGCGATCCGGCCTACCGAAGAGGAAGTGGAGAGGAATTACAAGTCGAGAAGCGCCATGTTGAGGATTTTCAGGGTGACGGAGTTCGAATCGCGGAGAGGAAGGTGAGAGCGATGTCTGCAACGTCGAGAGTCCGGAAAAAAACGCCCCGGAAAAGCAGGGTTCACTCGGCTTTCGCGGCGATCGCAGTGCTTGTCGGAATGCTGACGATGGGGCTCGCCGGCCTCAGGCTTCTTAACATGAGTCTCGAGCAACGCCTTACCCGTCTTAACGAGACGATTGAAAACTACCAGGAAATCGAGTTGGATTTGAAAAACAATATGGCTTCTTTACTATCTCCCGCGAGAGTGTATAGTGTGGCGAGTGCAAAAATGGGTATGGTAAACGAGGCTTCCGTGAAGGTCGTTTCGGTCGCGGTGCCCAAATCCTCGGTCTCGATGGCTTCCTTGCCGGTCAAGGCAAGGAAGGGGCTCGGGGAATTGGCCCTCTCCATGATTTTCCGGAAAGAGGCCCATGCGCAAGATTAGGGGTCGTGTTGCCGCCTAGGCGAGGGGGAGAGCGGGATCAGCTTGTTTCGGGTTTTCAGGAATGTCTGGACCTGGCTCTTCCTCGTTATTGTGATCCTCGCGGCAAGGTTGACCGTGATTCAACTCTGGCCGGATCCGAGGACGGTAAGCCAGGCAAGCAGCCAGTATTGGACCCAGGTCTCGATCAGCACGAGCAGAGGGGTCATCCGGGATAGCCGTGGTGCCGCTCTTGCCATGTCCGTACCGGCGACCAGTCTTTTCATCGATCCTCAGTATTGGGACCCCGCCAACGCCCCTGAATTGAAAGCCGCCCTGAAAAACCTTGTTTCCGCCTCTGATCTCGCGAAATTCTCGAAACCGATGAAGGGCCGTTTTGTCTGGGTTGCCAGGAAACTTTCCCCCGACTTGGCGGCCAGACTTCTTTCAAAAAAGCTTGACGGCCTGTATGCCCTGAAAGAAAGGAAAAGGGTTTACCCGCAAGGGGCTCTACTGGCTCAGGTCCTCGGTTTCTGTGACATCGACGATGAAGGCTTGGCTGGCCTGGAGCAGTCATGGCAGGATATTCTCTATTCACCTCCCCAGGCCAAGATACTGGCGAGGGATGCTTCCGGGCAAGGAATCGACCTCATGTCTCTGCAGAGGGCTCCAAAAACGATGAAACCGGGTGAACTGGTGCTGACAATCGATCCAATCCTGCAAATGGTCGTCGAAAAAAGGCTAAAAGAGGCGACCGACGAGTACAAACCCAAGTGGGCTGCGGCTGTTTGCATTGACCCGCGGGACGGTGCAGTGCTAGCTTCTGCCTCCTGGCCAACTTTTGACCCGAACAAAAGGCAAACCCTGAAAAACCCTACGGTCCGCTTGAACAACGTCATAGGAAGGGTATATGAACCCGGTTCCACATTGAAGCCGGTGATCATGTCCATCGCCAAGGAACAGGGGCTCGTAAGGGAAAACGAATACTTCCATTGCGGGGGCCGAATCAAGGTCGCGGATGGAGTCGTGACGGACATAAAGGCCCATGGGGGGCAGCATCTCGAAGACCTTGTCGTGAACAGCTGCAACGTGGGCATGGCACAGATAGGGATCCGTTTCAGGCCAAGGTTTTCCTATGACAACCTGAAGCAGTGGGGATTTTCTTCCCTGAGCGGTATAGAACTGCCCGGAGAGGAAGAGGGGCTGGTCAGCACCCCCGAGCAATGGAGAGGGGTCGTGCCGGCCAACATCGCCATCGGACAGGGAATAGGAATGACCCCGCTGCAGTTGGCAACGGCTCTCTCGGCCGTGATCAACGGGGGGCGCTGCGTAAGGCCGTACATCGTCAAAGAGGCGAAAGACGGCGAGGGCAAAACCGTTTACCGAGGCGGAGAGTTTGTCAAAAACGTCGTCATCTCAAAGAAAACGAGCGACTGGGTAAGAACGGTGATGAGGCGCGTCGTTACGGAAGGCACGGGGAAAGCCGCGAACTCGCCGAAGGTTTCCGTCGGCGGAAAGACTGGTACCGCCCAGGTCGCGGAACACGGGAAGTACGTCAAGGGACGTTTCGTTGCCTCTTTCGTGGGTTTCTGGCCTGTGGAAAAACCTGATCATATTTTGCTTGTAGTTCTCGGGGAACCTTCCCAAAAGGGACACCTGGGTGGAGCCATCGCTGCTCCCGCGTTCAGGGCCATGCTGGAGGATTACCTTGTCCTGGACCAGTAGGCCGATCGTTCAGGAGGGGGGAGGGCGGATGAATTTCCAAGATTGCGTAGCCCACCTGGATAAGCTCGGTTTGCTCTGTTCCGCTACGTGGGATCAGTCGGCGAACCCTGCTGCCATTTGGGTCCTCGGAATAACCCATCACACTTCGAAGGTTGTAAAGGGATCTATTTTCTGCTGCCTGCCCGGAACCCGCCACGATGGGCATGACTTTGCTGCGGAGGCCTGTCGGAAAGGGGCGGCGGCGTTATTGTGCGAAAGGTCTCTGGGGTTGGAAAACCCGCAACTCATCGTCAGGGATTCCAGACAGGCGATGGCTGCCCTGGCCGCATTCATTCACGATTTCCCCGCAAAGAGCCTGAAAATGATCGCCGTCACGGGAACAAATGGAAAGAGCACGACAACCTACCTGACGCGCTCTATCCTGGCGGCCGCGGGTTTGCCCGCAGGGCTGCTCGGAACGATTGTCTACCATGACGGAATGGGCGAGGTGCTTGCAGACCGGACGACTCCCGAAAGCGACGAAGTGCAGGAATGGTTGTCCAAAATGGCCAAAAACGGCTGCAAGGCTTGTGTCATGGAGGCCTCGTCGCACGGGCTCGAGCTTGCGCGCCTTTCGAGTTGCCTTTTCGATGCCGTCGGTTTTACCAACCTTACTCCCGAACATCTGGATTTCCACGGGGACATGGAAAGCTATTTCGCCGCAAAAAGAAGACTTTTCTCCGAATTTACGCGCGGGCCCTGGACCGGGGCGGCAAACGCGGACGATCCCTATGGAAGGCGCCTTGTCGAAGAATTCCGGCCGAACGTGATTCCCTACGGCCTCGCCTGCGAGGGTGCGGACAGCGTTCACGGAACTCTCCTTTCAATGACGCTGGAAGGGATCAGGTTACGCCTCCATTTCCCCGGAGGAAAAAGCTGGCGCGACCTGAACGTTCCTTTGACCGGCAAGTACAACATTTACAATATCCTGCTTTCCGCGACGATGGGCTTTGGCCTGGGACTTACTGAAGAGGACATCTGCCAAGGCCTCGAAAAAGCCCCGCAAGTGCCGGGGCGCCTAGAGCGCTATCTTTTCGGGAACGGGACTTGCTGCATCATCGATTACGCCCATAGCCCGGATGCCCTTCGGAACGTCTTGAAAACACTTGGTGAGCTAGCCACGGGCAGAATATGGTCCGTCTTCGGTATGGGCGGGAACCGCTACGCCCCGAACCGTCCCCTGATGGGCAAAGTTGCTTCCGAACTCGCGGACGAATTGGTAATTACGATGGACAACCCCAGACTCGAGGATCCCGCCCTGATAGCCGGACAGATTGAGGAAGGACTACTGAAGGGCTTAAGGCTGGAAAACCACAGGGTCATTCTTGACCGGCGCGAGGCGATCCATTTTGCCCTCGATAACGCCAGGCCTGGTGATATCGTCCTTGTCTCGGGAAAGGGGCCGGAACCCTATATCATCATCGGCGAAGAGCACCTTCCCTACAGTGACAGGGAAACAGTCAAGGGCTGGGCGGAAGCCCGCGGGGTGGAGTGGCCCGATGCGTAAGGGGAGACCGGACCTGGAGGAGGCTGCAGCCTGGTGCGAAGGGCGGTTGATGGGCCCGGGGAGGCCCTTGCCTGACAGGCTTTGGACCGACAGCAGGGATGTCGGGCCGGGAGACGGTTTTATCGCCCTCCCGGGAGAGCATTCCGACGGACACCGGTTTGTCGGCGACGCCCTGTCGAACGGCGCACGCCTGGTGCTGGGAAGCGAAGGCGGACTCGCCCCGTGGCTCGACAGCGTGAAAGTCAGCGGAGGTTCCTGCATCATTGTCGAACGGGTTGAGGAATCGCTCGTGAGGATGGCGGAAGAATACCTTGCAGAAGTCGCCCCAAGGGAAAAAATCGCCATAACGGGCAGCGTCGGCAAGACGACGACAAGAGAACTGGTTCGCTCGGCACTGGAAGGCTCCTTGCGGGTACACTCGGCCTTGCGGAGCCACAATACCCTTGTAGGTTGTTCCTTGACCATCCTGGGGATGCCGCCTGACACGGAAGCTCTCCTCCTGGAAATGGGAACCAACCGTCCGGGGGAAATCGCCGGGACGGTAGCTCATTTTCCGCCGACGGTAGCGGTTGTGACCGGCATTGCGCCCGTTCACCTGGAAGGGCTCGGGGATCTTGAAGGGGTCTTAGCCGCCAAAATGGAGATTATACCTAAGGAAGGTCTTAAATTACTCGTCTTCAACTCGGACGACGAACGACTGCACAAGGTTATGAACGAAGGGGTGTATCCTTTCAGGGCGGCTGGGGTCGGTTTCGGTAAGGGCAGTACACTCCTCCTGACCGAAAGGTCGGAAAGCAAGGAGGGCGATCTGCGCATCGGTCTTTCCTATGGGGGACAAAGCTGGGTCTGCGAGTCCTCCCTCAAAGGAGGCCACCATGCCCACAACCTTGGTTTTGCCTTCATGGTAGGCCTGGCGCTGCAGATACCTCCAGAAAAAATCCTTCAGGGTGTTTCATCCGTTTCACCTCTCGGAGGTCGAGGAAGATGGATCCGTGGAACCAAGGTCGACCTCCTTATCGACGAATCCTATAATGCCAACCCGACCTCTGTGCTTGCAGCCCTTGATGTTTTCAGGAAAATAGATGTCCCTGGAAGGCGATGGGCCGTGCTCGGAGGCATGCGGGAACTCGGCGGGGATTCGGTTTCCCTGCACCGGTCTATCCTGGAGAAAACCGGTTTTCTCGACGGGCTCGTCCTCGTGGGGGAGGAATGGGAACCTCTGGAGGAATCGAAGAAAAAGCGGCGCGGAGCCGCATGGCGCGTCGGTAACGCGAAAGAAGCGCTGGATCTCGTGTCCGGCTTGGTCGAGCCGGAAGATTCTCTGCTGGTGAAAGGTTCCAGGTTTTATGGGCTTGAATTGGTCGTGAAAGGGTTGGCCGGATCATGACGCCTTCTTGGACGGGGTTGAGTATTACCCTCTTTGCCGCTTCCCTGGCCGCCCTATTGGAGGGCGCCTGGATACGTTTTGTCCGGCAACGCGAAATTAGGCAGGTCGAGAAATCCTACGGACTCCCCAGCCACGTGGAACGTAAGAGCGGGACCCCGACAATGGGAGGAGTCGTCTTCCCGCTGGCCTGTATCGGGTTCCTCATGTGGGAAGGCCCTGTCGGCCGCGGTTCCATCACGGGGATCTGGGGTTTGCCTTTTGGAGCCTTTGCCGTCGGTTTTGCCGACGATTGGCTGAAGTTCACGAAAAAATCCAGCGAAGGCTTGAGATCCCTGGAGAAATTATTTTTACAGTCCGTTGTTGCTTTGGGCTGGAGTACGTATGCCGTCCTGGCGGATGGGCTTTCCCTTCTTCCCGGGGATACCGTTCCGTCGGTTTTTTCCATCGCGGTGCTATCTTTTTTCGCCGTCGGCATGATGAACGCGGTGAATGTGACAGACGGCCTGGACGGACTAGCCGCGGGGGCTTCAGCTTTAAGTTTCCTGGGGCTTGCACTGCTTCCTTCAGGAGGGGCGCCAGGGGTTTCCCTGGCTGTTAATCTCGGCCTTGGAATTTGCGTGGGCTTCCTCTGGTACAATTGCCACCCGGCAGGCGTCTTCATGGGTGACGGCGGTTCCCACTTCCTGGGAGGCCTTCTTTTCAGCCTCTGTATCTGGAAGGGGGGCCTGCTTTTCATGGTGCCTTTCGGTTTCCTCTTCGGGCTGGAGTTGGTGAGCGTGGCGGTGCAAATCATCGCCATCAGGGCTTTCAAGCGCAAGGTGTTCAGGATGAGTCCCGTTCATCACCACTTCGAACTTCTGGGTTGGGCGGAAACAAAGGTCGTCGCCCGGTTCTGGCTGCTTCACGCGGCGGGTATGGCCTGCACGGTGCCGGTGATCTACAGGATTTTGGAGATATGGGGGTAATTTCATGGAAACCCGGAAATCCCTGGACGGCGTAAAAATCGGAATCATCGGTGCCGGGTTGAGCGGGCTTTCGCTTGCATGCCTCGCCGTACGGAAAAAGGCCGCGGTCTTTGTCTCGGACCTCGGGAGTCGAAGGGATAGTGCCGCGGAGGAGATGACCTCGAAGGGGATAGATTTCGAGTTCGAAGGGCACGGTCCCCGCCTCTGGGAGTCCGACATGATCGTGTTGAGTTCGGGGATATCGCCCAGCGCCCCGGCAGTGAAAAAAGCCCAGGAGATGGGAATCCCTGTTTTGGGCGAACTGGATTTCGTTGCCCCGTACCTCAGTGGGAGGCTTGTCGGTGTGACGGGCAGTAACGGCAAGTCAACAACGACGGCCCTGACAGGGCACCTTATCCAGGGATTGGGGAGGAGGGGAGTGGCGATCGGCAATATCGGGAAGCCGGTCGCTGACTATGCGGAATCGGATCTGGAATTTTTGGCGATAGAGCTGAGCAGTTTCCAGCTTTATTGGGCTAAAAAACTGCCTGTAGAAGTCTCGATCGTCACGAACCTGGATCCGGATCACCTCGATTGGCACGGCTCCTACGGGAACTACGTGGCCGCGAAGGCCAACCTACTGAAGATGCAGAATCCTGGAAGCTGGGCGATTGTCCAGGAAAGGGACCTTGGGTTTTTCAAGGACTTTTCTTCCCCTTACCTGGTCGGCCTTGGGTGGGGAGCGGATAGGCATGAAAAAGGCAACCGGATCGAAATGGGAGAGCGAGAAGCGTTACTATGGCGAGAAGATGAATGTCGAGTGCTATTCCATTACGACAGGTTGCCCCTATTGGGCAGGCACAACCTCGAAAATGCCGCCATGGCGATGGCTGCGGTCGAATTGCTCGGACTCGACGCAGAAAAAGCCGAACCCCTCCTGGGGTCCTTCCCAGCTCTTCCGCATAGGTGCGAAGCCGTCGCTTCCATAGGCGGAGTCGACTACGTCGACGATTCCAAGGGAACGAACGTCGCCGCCAGCGTTACCGCCCTGGGATCCCTTCCCGGAGTGAAGGTCGTCATTCTCGGTGGACAGGGAAAGGGAGAGGAATACGGACCGCTTGCCGAAGCCGTGACAAAGCATGCCAGAGTGGCGATCGTCATGGGCACGGAGCGAGAAAGGATTGTCGAAGCCCTGCAACAGGGCGGGGTAGAGCGAATCCTCCCGGCCCGGGACATGGAAGAAGCCGTGCTTCAAGCGTTCCAGGAGGCCCGCCCGGGAGAAACCGTGCTTCTGTCCCCAGCCTGCACGAGCTGGGACGCATATCCCAATTACAAGGAGCGGGGCCGGCATTTCCAACGGTTAGTCCGGTCGATACAGGGGAGGGATGAGGTTGGCAACACTCAGGCCCCGGCTTGATCCACACGAGTCGAACCTTCGTGACGAAGGCACGGCAGATCCTCTTCTCTGGTTGATTCCGCTGCTTCTGAGCGGAATCGGGATCATCATGATCAGTTCCTCCTCCAGCCCGATATCCATTGCGCGGTTTGGATCCCCCCATGCCCTGGGGATCAAGCAGGCCGTATGGTTATTGATCGGGATCGGGGTCATGCTTGCGGTGCATTCCATCCCTATCGACCTTTGGAAGAAGGGCAGCGGTATTTTCTGGCTTTTGGCAGTGTTTTTTTGTTTTCTCCCTCTTTTCCCGGTTACCGGGGTTTCCGCGGGCGGGGCAAGGCGTTGGGTCAACCTAGGTTTCGTCACGGTGCAGGCTGCAGATGTACTCTTCTTCGCCTTCACGCTTCACGCCAGTCGGAAGCTCTTCGAGAAAAGAGAAAAGGAAACGAGCCTAAGCGCTTTTCTCAAAATCTCCCTTCTCGCTGGTATTTCGGTTCTTCCCCTGCTTCTCCAGCCGGATATGGGAAGCACGATCCTTGTTTTTGCCCTCGCAATGGGTATTTACATCCCCCTGTTTGGCTGGTCGTTGCCGCTTTTCTGCGGAGGGGGGCTTTTTGCCCTGGCTTCCCCGTTCATTTTCACCCATGGATACAGGCTGCGAAGACTGAAGGCCTTTTTAGACCCCTGGCAGGATCCCCTGGGAAGCGGTTTCCAGGCTATCCAGGGATTGGTTGCCTTCTCGAACGGAGGCTCCTGGGGAATGGGGTTGGGACAGGGGCTCCAGAAACTCAAATACCTGCCTGCCTCTCACACGGATTTCATTCTGGCGGCGATAGGGGAAGAACTGGGTTTAGCGGGCACTCTTTCTGTAGTATTGCTTTTTGCCTTCTGGTTTTTCAGGCTGCTTACCCATTACCGAAGGATCGAGGGGACTTTCGAGGCCTGCCTGATTTGGGGCTTGAGCCTGAACGTCTTCTCCCAAATGGCGATCAACATGGGGGGCGTGACGAAACTGATCCCCCTGACGGGGATGCCATTGCCTTTCCTGAGTTACGGAGGGAGTTCCCTGGTCATGATGTGGCTGAGGGTTGGACTCCTCCTGAGGCTGAGCCGGTGCAACCGACAGGCCTGAAGCGTCTCGTCCTTGTCGCAGGAGGTACGGGCGGGCATATTTTCCCGGCCATCGGCCTGGGGCAATGGCTTTCTTCCAGAATGCCGGATCTCGAGATTTCCTACGTCTCCGGCAACAGGCCGCTGGAACTGGAGATTTACAGGAACGCCGGCATCGAACCGGTCTTTCTTCCCTGCGAAGGATCCCCCCTCGGCATGGGGGCCGTCCGGGCCGTTACCCGTTGGGTCCAGGTTTTGCAGTCGCTGCGTGAGATGGCGCGTTTTTTCGGGGAAACGAAGCCGGATGCCTGTGTTCTCTTCGGGGGATACATCTCTTTCCCGGCGTTGGTGGCAGGGAGGCTGAAGCACGTCAGGACCCTGGTCCACGAGCAGAATGCCGTCGCAGGGAAGGTCACCCGCCTGGCGGCACGCCTGGGGATAGTCCCTCTGACGGGCTGGAAAGCCTGCAGGCCTTTTTTGAAAGGGCAGTTCGAGGAAATTGGCGTCCCGGTTCGCCCCATGAAGCGTTTGCCTCGCCGAGATGCTTGGAATAAACTAGGGTTGGGTGATTTGCCCGACGGCAGGATATGCCTTGTCCTTGGAGGATCCCTTGGAAGCATCGCCCTTGCCGGAAAAGTAACTGAGATATCGGGGCTTCCGGAATTCACGGGATGGTCGTTTCTTGTCATGGGGAAGGAAATGGGGGATAATCACCCGTCGGATAGAGTCTGGGGGATACCGCGACGTTGGGACATGGGACCCCTTTATTCCCTTGCGGATGTTGCCGTAGCCAGGGGAGGGGCTTCGACGCTCTCGGAGTTGCGGGCCTGGGCGATTCCAGCCCTGGTTGTTCCCTGGCCAGAATCCCGTGACGACCACCAGGCAGAAAACGCGCGGCTTTTTGAGGAATGCGGATGCGGCCTTGTCTGGGATGAAATGCGCGGTAGCGTGGGAGAGCTAGTGGCCAGGTTGATCCAGCTGGGAAGAAAAAGCGAAGCGGAAGATGCCAGTTCCGTGGATCCGGGAATCGCCGCAGAGCACAGCAACCAGGTTTTCTTGGGAAAAATCCTCAGGACTCTTGAAGGGGGAGAAGTAAATTGGACGGACTAAAACTGAGCCATGACAGGATCAGGAACGTCCACCTGCTCGGAATCGGCGGCTCAGGAATGAGTGGGCTTGCTGCCCTTCTTTCCGAGCTTGGTTTCGAGGTTTCAGGGTGTGATATGGCTCACTCGTATTACATGGAAAAATTGATCGCCCGGCGGGTAGATTGCGTTCTTGGACATGACCCTGCGCATCTTGACCGTTATAACCCGGACTTGCTGGTTTACAGCAGCGCAATTCCAGACTACAACGAGGAACTCGTGGAGGCGAGGAAAAGGGGGATTTCTACCGCGAGACGTGCGGAGGTCCTCAGCGCCCTCTTCAACGAGCGATTTGGTGTAGGGATTGCCGGGACACACGGAAAAACGACGACGTCGTCGATGACCGCTTTGATCCTGGACCGGGCGGGATTGAAACCGACCGTGGCGATCGGGGGCGAACTCTGCGATATCGGGGCTAATGCCCGCTTGGGCGCAGGATTGCCGATGGTTGCCGAGCTGGACGAAAGTGACGGTTCGTTCGAGATGTTCCGAACCAATGTCGCAATCGTGACGAACGTGGATTGGGACCACGTGGACCATTACAAGACCCAGCAAGAGGTCGAGCAAGCCTTCATGCGCTTCCTCCAGAAGAGGAAGAAGGAATCGTCTGTCGTCATTTGCGGGGAAGACCCTGGAGCCGGCCGACTTATAAGCTTGAACGCGGAAGGCGAAGGAAAGGGGTCCTTGGTAACGTATGGTTGGGGAGAGGGCTGGGATTGGGGCGCTTATGACGTTACGCACGTTCCCGGAGGCGGAGTCACTTTCACGGTCTTGCACCATGGCAAGGAAAAAGGCTCTATTTCGCTGAAAGTCTCGGGAGAGCACAACGTGCTCAACGCCTTGGCTGCTTGTGCGGCTTCTTCCTGCATGAACGTCCCCTTCGAGGTCGCGAGCGATGCCTTGAAAGGGTTCAAGGGGGCCAAACGCCGCTTGCAGTACATGGGCTCGGTCGGTGAGGTTGATATTTACGACGATTACGGCCACCATCCCAGGGAAGTGGCAGCGACTCTTGACGCTATCCGGTCGATTTTCCCGGGCAGGAGGATCGTAACGCTTTTCCAGCCTCACCGTTACACGAGGACCGCGGCCCTTTTCGGGGAGTTCGCGGAAGCCCTGGCCCGGGCCGACCGTCTCTTCCTAGTCCCGATCTACGGAGCAGACGAAAGACCTATTCCGGGAGTCAGCTCGGACCTCATCGCCCGCAGGATGATGGAAAACGGTGCCCGCCAGGTCACCCTCTGCGAAGATCTTGCGGAAGCTGTCGAGCGGATCGGCAGCGAAACACGCCGGGAAGACCTTGTTCTCACCTTGGGCGCAGGGAACGTGAACGGGGCTTGTGAATTTCTCATGAGCCGCCTCGAGCAGCAAGAGCCCATAAAAGATGCCATGGCCGTCAGCGCTTGAGGAAAAACTGGGAATCTCGCTCGAAAAGAGGGCAAGCCTCTCTCCCCTGAGCACATGGAGGGTAGGCGGGAAAGCCGAATACCTTTTCGTGCCAGTGAATGCCCGTGAGGCGCGGGAAGCTTTTGCCAACTGTCGACGGGAGGGAGTTCCCACCTGGTTGATAGGGGGGGGGAGCAATGTTCTCATCCACCCGGAAGGGCTCGAAGGTTTGACGATCTGGATGGGGAAGGTTGACGGTTTCAACCTTGTTCCCGGGTCACGTGAGAAAGTCTTGCTGGAAGCAGACGGCGGGTGTCCTACCCGGCGTCTGCTTAATTTTTGTCTCTCGAACGGTTACGCGGGGCTGGAATTTGCCACCGGCATCCATGGAAGTATCGGCGGTGCACTGATGTGCAACGCGGGGGCAGGCAAGGAATCGATCGGGAATAGGATCGAATGGGTGGAGACGGTCGAGGAAGATGGAACCGTAAAACGCTGGGAAAGGGAGGAATTGTGCTTCTCTTACCGTTCCAGTTCCCTCGCAGTGGGGACGCGGCTTTTGACCAGGTGTTGCCTGAACCTGGAGAGAGCCAACCCGGTGCAGGTGCGAGGGAATATCCTGCGCTTCTGGTCGCTGCGCCGTGGTCAGCCACATGGGGCCAGAACCGCCGGGTGCGTTTTCAAAAATCCGGGTCCCGGCCTAGAACCGGCCGGAATGCTGCTGGATCGAGCCGGGTGCAAAGCCCTTTCTGTCCGGGACGCGAGAGTTTCCCCACTTCACGCCAATTTCGTAGAGAACACGGGTTCTGCCACTGCAGGGGATATCTGGGAACTCATCCAGCTTTGTCGCCGCAGGGTTTTCGAGGCGAGCGGGATTTTGCTGGAGATGGAGGTGAACCTCCTCGGTGGCCCATGGGAGTAAAGGGGGCCGTAACGGGCGGAAGCTCTTATGGCTGGCCCTTCTTCTCGGTGTTTTCTGCGGGTTCGAGAGTCATTACCAGATCCTTAGACTCGTCGAGCTGACAATAACACCCCCCGGAAGCCTGCCCGACCAGGTCCTATGGCGTTCGATCGGAAGCTTTTCGAGGCGTTTCTGGCTCATTCCCCTGGTCAGAAGGGAGTCCATCGCTAGAGAACTGGAAGAGCGCTTCCCGGCCGACATCGCGGTTTCCGTTTCCGGCTGGGGGCTCATTTCCATCGCGGTAAAACCGCATATCCCATGGATCGAGATCTCCTACCAGGGAAAGGAATATACCCTTTCCTCAAGCGGTTACATCTGGCCTAAAACCTTGTCGATTCCTGAGACCGGGGATCCGGCGAAAAAAGCGCCCCTGCCCCTCTGGGTATGGGGCAAGGGGCTACAGGGGCCTTTTTCGGACAGCAACAGGAAAGACGCGGTCGTACAAAGATCCGCCCTTCCGCTTGAGGACCTTCACAAATGGCAGGAAAACCTTACTCGGCAGAAATGGCTGGGCCGACCGATCTATGCGGTGGTTTCGACCCGTGGGGGCGAACGGTTCCTGAAAATCGTTGCGCAAAGGAACGAGCAAAGGATACAATTGGAGCTGGACGATCAAACCGACGGATGGGAAACGGTTTTTTCCGCGGCCAGGCAAATCCTGGGGGAACAGGATAGGTCCGAGGCGAAAATTGTGGTTATCGACGCAACCTATGAGGGGAAGATCGTCGCAAGGAATGTTGTTCCCCACGGAGCGGACGGCAAGCCTGGAAGGCCGGAAGGGAGCGAATCTAAGTGAAGGAAGAACCCGATCTCTTGGTCGGTTTGGATCTTGGAACCACGAAGATAGCGGTCGTGGTGGCGGAGATGGATGCACGTTCTGGGGAAGCCCAGATCATCGGGGTTGGGGAAGCCCCTTCCATGGGGATTCGGAAAGGGATGATCGTTAACCTCGACCAGGCTACCCGTTCCATCCAGGCGGCCGTTGAGGACGCGGAAAGCATGGTTGGGCTCGGGATCGAAGAGGTTACCGTCGCTTTTTCCGGTGCCGAGGCGACCAGCGTACGAACCAGGGGAATGATCTCCCTGGGACGGTCTGCAAGACAGGTGACCCTGGACGATGTCGACCGGATAATTGAGGCCGCCCAATCCGAGATCGCCGTTCCCGTCAATCGCTGCATCCTTCACACGATACCGGTGGAGTACACTCTCGACGGACATTCGGGTATCGACGATCCCCTGGACATGACCGGAGTTAGGCTCGAGGTTGAACTCCAGTCGATCATAGTCCCGAGCGCAGTCATCCAGAACGTCGTCAACTGTGTCGGAAAGGCGGGACTGGAAGTATCGGGGCTTGTCATGAAGCCACTTGCGAGTTCGCTGGGATGCCTGTCCAACGAAGAGGCAATGGCCGGGGTCGCAGTCGTGGACCTGGGAGGAGGAACGACCGGTGTCGCCGTTTTCTCCGAGGGAAGGCCCAGGCGTCTGTCCGTCATCCCGGTCGGCGGAGACCACATCACGAATGACCTGGCGTGTGTCTTGAGGATTCCGATTAGCAAGGCCGATGCGCTCAAGAAGAGCGTCTCTCTATCCCCTGACAGCATTGCACAGAACGAAAAGATCGAAGTCGAAAGCATGGGAAAGACCTTGAGCTTCAGTTCCAGGGAGGTCGTAGAGGTGATCGCCTGCCGGTTGGACGAACTTTTCTCTTCACTGGTCGATAACGAGTTGAAGGAGTCCGGCATTCCGATGATGCCCGGCGGCATTGTCCTCACCGGCGGTGTTTCGAGGCTGGGGGGGCTCGACGCCTACGTTTCGAGGCTTCTCGACATGCCGGTCCGCGTAGCCGGTCCGGTCGATGCAAGCCGGATGCCTCCGGGGATGAACAGCGAGGAATACTCGGGCGGGGCGGGTATCATACGATACATCCTGGAAAAGGAAAGAAACCCCTACCGATACATGGAGTCCGATCTGCCGTCCGACGGAACTTCTCCCGGAACCAGGCAAAGGCGAGGAAAGACGGGAACCCCGGGCCTCAACGGAAGGAAAAAGACCGGTGATGGAGCACTCAAGACCGTCATGGAAAACATCAGGAAATCAGTGAAAGACCTGTTTTGACCATTCTGGGAACTGCAGGAGGCGAACGGCGTGGCCGATATTTTTGAAATCGAGAAAGCGAGCCGTCCATTCAGGGAAGTCATCAAGGTCATGGGAATCGGTGGCGGCGGTAACAACGCCCTTAACCATATAGCCCGAAGCGGCCTTGTCGGAGTGGAGTTTGTGGGGGCCAACACGGATATGGCGCATCTCCAGACTTCCGAAGCAGACGTTCGCGTCGTTCTGGGGAAGGAACTGACCCGAGGCCTGGGAGCAGGGGCCGATCCCGATGTCGGGATGAAAGCGGCCAAAGAATCCCGGGAGGAGATACGCCAACTCCTGGATGGTGCAGACATGGTCTTCCTGACCGCCGGGATGGGTGGAGGGACAGGCACGGGTTCGACTCCCGTCATAGCGGAAGTCGCCAAGGAAATGGGCGTGCTTGTTGTGGCTGTCGTCACACGGCCTTTTTCCTTCGAGGGCAGGAAGCGGCTAATGCAGGCCAAGTCCGGGATCGAGAACCTCAAGGACAAGGTCGACGCGCTCATCGTCATCCCGAACGACAAACTGCTGGAGATCTCGGACTGCAAGACAGCGCTTTGCGATGCTTTCCGGCTTGCCGACGACGTCCTGCGCCAGGCGGTCCAGGGAGTGACCGACCTTATCTTCAGGCCTGGCCTGGTCAACGTTGATTTCGCGGACGTGCGGACCGTCATGAGCAATGCGGGTTCGGCCATCATGGGCATCGGAGAGGCCGAAGGAGAAGGACGCGCCGAGGTTGCCGCGCGTGCGGCGATCAACAGCCCTCTGATGGAAACACAGATGGCCGGTGCCAAGGGAGTTCTTTTCAATGTGACGGGCGGCCCCAGCCTCGGCATTCATGAGATCAACGAAGCGGCCAACGTCATAACGGAGGCTGCCGACGAGGATGCGACGATCATTTGGGGGAACGTCGTCGATCCGTCGATGGGGGAGAAGATACAGATCACGGTCATCGCGACGGGATTTTCCGAACAACCCGTACCGGCGCCTGTCCAGATGAGGAAAGTCGATGCAGTTCGCAGGCCTGCCGCGGTTTCGCAGCCTTCGCAGCCGATTCCGCAAGCACCTCGGGTCCGGAAGAGCAGGATAGACCTCGAGGAAGCGGAAGTCCGCTCATCTTCCCAGGAAGAGGACCTTTTCAAGATAAGTGGAGTACCAACCAATCATCTTGACATCCCCTCGGTCATTCGTCGGCGGAAGTCGGGCGACTGAGCGAACGGCCGGGAGGCGTCGTTTTCTTGAGGGGAAGAAGGTCGGCCTCCAACGCCCCAGTGCGTCATCGGCACGGTAGAGAGTGGGAATCCATCACGGGCCTGGAGGTGGAAGTCCTTCCGATGCAACGGGGAGGTTTTCTGTCCTGGGCGCTGGTCTTTCCCTCAGACTACGGAACCGGGATGTCGAATCTGGGACTTCATTATGTCTATTACCAGCTTAAGACACTGGGGGTCGGCGTAGAACGTTTCTTCCACTCGCCAATCCCCAGTGTTTCTGTCGAGAATGGGCGGCCTCTGCAGGATTTTCCCGTTATTACGGCCAGCATCGCGTATGAACCAGATGCCCTGAATTTCATCCAGCAACTGATCCAGGCCGGAATCCCCGCAGACAGGGAAAAAAGGAAAGACGGGGGGTATCCCCTGATCGGAGTTGCCGGGGCTTCAACCTCCATCAACCCGAAAATGCTTCTTTCCGTGGCCGATTTCGTTATGATGGGTGATGGGGAGCCGATCCTTCCTCTTCTGGCGGACTGTGCCAGGGATTACTCCCGCGGGGGTAGCCGGGAACGATTCCTGGAAGCGCTTGACGATAACCCGGCAATCCTTGTCCCCGGCTTGGGTGAAGAAAAAACACTCGCATCTCTGCAAAAGGGGCTGAAACGCCCCTCGGTAACCCCTCGTGGTGAATCCGTCGGACACGGAGTATGGATAACGCCCAGGTCGACATTCGGAAAGACCCTGCTTCTTGAGCTTCAGAGAGGCTGTTTCAGGGGGTGTCCTTATTGTGTACTTCCAGCCTGTTTCTCCCCGGCAAGGCAGAGACCTCTGGAGAGGGTCCTTGAGAACCTGGAAAGTTGTGCTTCCCGTGTTCCCTTCGAACAAGTGGGGCTGGTAACGCCGGAAGCGGGGGATTACCCCGGGCTGGAAGAAGTCCTGGACCATCTCGATAGGCTGGATAAGGGTGTGTCTTTCGCCTCCCTCAGGATAGACAACCTAACGCGCCGAATGCTCAGGTCCCTGAAGAAGTCAGGGAGGGAAAGCCTGACTGTCGCGCCTGAAACCGGTTCGGACCGGTTGCGCTTCCTTTGCGGTAAAACCTTCACCAACGGGCAGATCCTCGAAAAACTCCAGATGGCCAGGGAAGAAGGGGTGAAGAAGGTCAAGCTTTATTTCATGGTGGGGCTTCCGGGGGAACGCGAGGAAGACCTCCTGGCTATTGCCGAGCTTTCGGGTAAGATCAAGAAAGACCTGAAAATGGGAGTGTCCCTTTCGGTGAACACCTTTGTGCCGAAACCTGGGACACCCTGGGGGTTCGAGACGTTCTCGGGGATACGGGGTGCGGAGGAAAAGTTCAGGCTCCTCAAGGATGCGCTTTCCCAAGGTCTCGGAAAGGGGATTGAAGCCCGGTTTTCGAGTCCCAAAGAAGCGGACCTTGAATACCGCCTTTCGTGGGCCGGGCCCGGGGATTTGGATTGGATGGAATCCCTTGTCGCCAAGAGGGAGGGGAGGAAAAGTAATGCGATCTGAAGCTGACGAATGGGAATTGGAAGAAGAGGCTCCGAATTCCCCGGAAGATCATCCTCGCCCGCAGCGGCGGCTGCCCACGCGCAGGAGTCGCCGGAACCGCGCCCGCAAGACGGGCTTCGGGTTCGGCCATTTCATGCTGCCGATTGTCGGTCTCGTGGCAGTGGGGATACTCGTTCTCGGGGTGCGGCTGTTCTTCTTTCCTTCCTCCCGGGAGGAAATCGTGAAACCCGCAGAAGAGCCCGCCGTGGCAGTCCAGCCAGGAGTCCAGGAAGGAAATGTAGTGACAACCGGCAACGAGGGCGAGGAAATCATCGCGGTACCTGAAGGAAATGTTCCTGTGAAGAAAGAACCGGAACCGCCGAAAAAAACAGTTCCGGAAAAAACGGAGACGAAGCCCGAGACCCGAAAAACGGCTTCATCGCAACCCACTGCGGAAAGCGGGACGCCGACTGTGCCGAAAAGTCCCGTGAGCCAGGCAAAATCGCCGGACCCCTCTTCAAAAGGCGTGAAGTGGGGTGTACAGGTAGGTGCCTTCAAAGAAAAAACAAACGCTGAAAAACTTGTAAAAAAATTGAAAGAGGAAGGTTTCGTTGCGATACTTTCAGAGATGAAATCGGGAGAGAATGCCCTGACAAAGGTTGTTGTCCTGGCGGGAGAGCTACGGCTCGATGCCGACAAGCTGTCCAAGACACTTCAGGAGAAAGGATACCCGGTGCTTGTCCTCAAGCTGGACTGACGGGAAAAGGGAAACGGGATGTCGGGTTTTGTGAAGGAGCTTTTTCCGCGCACGGAGGCGATCGAGTATACCGCCCGGGAATTGAGGTTCCCCTGGCCGGTTAGAACGGAACCGCTGCCCATGGGAAAGGGTTTTGGCCGAAGATGTGGTACGTCCCTCGTGTCGAGGGTCGACTATCCTCCCTTTTCGCGGAGCACCCGTGACGGTTATGCTTTAAGGTCCGGTGACGTCGCGGGAGCATCGGACAGTTCCCCGGTTTTCCTCCGTGTCGGGGGCGAAATCCCTATGGGTGCCGAGGTGCATCTCTCGCTGGCGGGAGGCGAATGCGTAGCTGTCCATACCGGCGGCATGATACCGCGGGGCGCGGACACCGTGGTCATGCTGGAAGACACCGTAAGAACCGGGAACTGGCTTGAGGTCAGGAAAAGCTTGCAATCCGGAGAAAATGTGATCTTCAAGGGAGAAGAGATGGCTTTCGGATCCGAGATCCTAGCGGTCGGCGAGATGCTGGATTACCGCAACGTCGGCGTCCTGGCGACGCTAGGTTTTTCCTTCTTCGATGCCCTTGAGCTCAAGATCGGGATCCTCTCTACAGGGGACGAGATCGTTCCAGCTGACACGTTAGACCTCCCTGCAGGCAAGGTAAGGGACGCCAACGCGTGGTTTTTGGAATTCCTGCTTGTACGCCATGGTTTCCCGGCCAGGCGCCTGGGTATCGTGCCCGACCGGAAGGAAGCCCTTGCAGAGACTGTGCTTGAAGCTTTGGAGGAAAACGACGTGCTTCTGGTCAGCGGGGGATCTTCCGTCAGCACGCGGGATCATTGTTCGGAGATCCTGGAAAACCTCCCTGAGCCGGGGCTTTTGGTCAGGGGCGTCAACATGAGCCCGGGGAAACCCCTCCTGATCGCGGGCTCCCTAGCCCGGAAGCGTTTGGTGCTGGGACTTCCCGGACACCCGCTATCATGCTCGATCGTCGCCATAACCGTTCTCTTGCCTCTCCTGCACCGGCTTATCGGAAGCAGGGCGGTTCCCTTGAAAAGTTCCCTTGCCAGCTTGTCCTCGGATGTCATCGGGAAAGCGGGTATCGAAGAATTCATACCGGCTTTGATGGTAGCCGGCAAGGCCCGGCCGGTACCGGGAAAATCGGGTTATGTCGGGGTTCTCAGGGAAGCCCATGGATTGATCAGGCTTCCTGAGACGGAAGAAACCCGTCGGTCCGGGGATACCGTGGAGGTCCTAGAATGGTGAGTGTTTTCAAAGAACATGTTTCCTTGGCCGAAGCCAGGCAGCTGATCCTGGACGCGGCACGGGACCTAGGGTACCCGAAAACCGGAAGGGTACCCGTAGAGGAGGGGCTTGCCCTCATTCTCGCGGAAGACGTTCTTTCAAGGAGGAATGTACCGCACTATGTTGCGTCGGCCGTTGACGGATACGCATTAATCGCGGCTGCGACGGGCCGTGCGACTCCCTCGACGCCAGTTTTGCTGGAACAGCAGGCCTTCCTTTGGATCAACACGGGCGGCCCCGTTCCTGACTGGTGCGATGCGGTGGTCATGGTGGAAGACACGTTTATCGCGGACAACGGGTGCCTGGCCGTTTCCCGATCCCTTCCGCCCGGAGCGAACATAAGGCCGGTCGGGGAAGATGTCATGCGGGGGCAGGTGTTGGCCCGCAAGGGGGAAAGAATCGGTCCGGCTCTTGTCGCTCTTTTGTTGAGTGCAGGAGTGGGAACGGTTCTTGCCTTCAAGAAGCCAAGGTGCCTGTTCATCCCGACGGGGGACGAGATCTGCCCAATGAAGGAATGGATCGAAGACGACCGGGAGATGGCCGGCAAGGTACCGGAAAGCAACTCTTCGCTCATGAAGGGGATATTCAGTGAGTGGGGCTTGGACCTGGAGGTCCATTCAATCCTTCAGGATTCTGCCGAATCGATCCGGGAGGCTCTCCAAAAGGCCTCCCGGGAATACGATTTCGTCCTGGTAGGTGCTGGTACGGCGAAAGGCAAAAGGGATCACACTGCGGAAGTCCTCGCCGCCGAAGGTGAGATCCTCTTCAGGTGGGTCAGGATGAAGCCGGGTCGCCCTGCCATGTTGGCGAAAGTGAACGGCGCCATGGTTATCGGCATGCCTGGGTTTCCCATGTCTACTGCTGTTGTGGCGTGGAGCCTGGCTTTCCCGGCTGTGCTGGCCTTATCGGGGAGAGGCTTCGATCCAGGCGATGCAAGTTTGGCCGGCAAAGCCCTGGGTGCTTCGAAAAGCCTCGAATGCGAAATGCTTCTCCCGCACTCATCCCCCCCGGGCGTGGAGGAGTGGCTGCGGGTCAAGGCCGCCGAGATCGACGGGAAACGGGTCTCTTGGTCGCTTTCTTCAGGGGCTTCGACGATGTGGGCGATGCATGAGGCAGACGGTTTCATGATCCTGCCCCCGTCCAGGGTCGAGTGCCCAAAGGGAACGAAGGCTTTCGCCTGGTTCACCCGGGAGATAAATTGGGAGAGAAGGGCGCTTTTCCAGGGTTCGGATGACCCCGCATTCTCCAGGATCGTGACCCCCGTGCGCGAAAGGGGAGCCGATCTTTCGATAAGAGCCGTAGGAAGTCTTGGGGGGCTGGCTGCGCTTTCCCGTGGGGAAGCGCACCTGGCGGCCTGCCATCTTCTTGATGGGAAAACCGGCCGTTACAATGATTCGTTTATCGAAGAGTTTTCTGGCGGGCAGGAATGGGCAAGGATCCTGCTTTTTTACCGGGAACAGGGTTTTCTTGTAGAAAAAGGTAACCCGAAAGGTTTTTCCGGCCTGGCCGACCTTGCCGGGGAAGGAATCCGGATCGTCAACCGCCAGCCGGGTGCCGGAACGCGTGTGCTGCTCGACTGGCTCCTCGAGGAGGCGGGAATCGACAGTTCCGGTATCGCGGGATATTCGGCGCAGGCAATGACCCACCTGGACGCAGCCAGCCGAGTGGCTTCCGGGGTGGCCGACGCCGCCCTCGGCATAAGGGCTGCTGCCGATGCCTTCGGACTTGATTTTGTCCCGGTGGCATGGGAACCCTTCGAACTCGTCCTCCCGGCCAAGAACCTTTCCCACCCGGGGGTGATGGGTGTTATGGAAGCCATCCGTGATTCGGGATGGAGGAGCGAGGTCGAGAGAATGGGTGGATACAGATGGCCGGATTGACAGGGTCTTTCCGCAGGAAGATCGACTACGCCAGGATCTCCGTTACCGATCGCTGCAATTACCGTTGCCGCTATTGCATGCCTCCGGAAGGGGTATCCTGCCTCGAGCATGACGAAATCCTCACATACGAGGAAATCCTGCGTCTTTGCAGGGTCCTGTTGGACCTGGGCGTGAGAAAAGTCCGCTTTACCGGCGGAGAACCCATGGTCAGGAAGGGTTTCCTTGATTTCCTGGAAAAATTCACGAAGGAACTCCCCGAACTCCATGTTGCCCTCACCACGAACGGCTCGTGCCTGGGAGCTGAGGCCGAGCGCCTGTCCGGCATCCCGCTTTCAGGCCTAAACGTCAGTCTCGATTCGATGGATCCCGAAAAATTCCGTGCCTTGACAAGGACGGGCTCTCTGGAAGGAGTCCTTGGAGGGATTCGTGCCTTCAGGTCTGTTTCCGGCATACCCATCAAGATCAACACGGTCCTGATCAAAGGATTCAACGACAACGAGGTTCCCGCCCTTCTGGCTTTTGCTAAGGAATGCGGGGCAGTTCTACGGCTGATCGAATTCATGCCGTTGGACGAATCGGTATGGAGCAGGGATCGCTTCATCTCTGCCGAGGAAATCCTCGCAAGGTTGCCGGACAGGGAGAAATGGCTGCCTGACAAATCGTTAGGAAGGGATCCGAACCACGGAGTACCGGAAGGACCCGCCCGATACCTTGTGCATTCCGTTACCGGCCAGAGGCTCGGCATTATCGCCGCGGTGTCCCGTCATTTCTGCGAAACCTGCAATCGGCTTCGGGTGACCGCTTCTGGGGAAATCAGGAGTTGCCTGTTCAGCACACAGGGTGTCTCGGTAAGACAGCCACTGCGGGAGGGCAATGAAAACAGGGTGCGCGAACTCATCCTGGCCGAAGTCTGGAAAAAACCGAGATGCTGGGCCGATGCGGCTGCGTGTTCCCAGCATATGTCCCAAATAGGGGGATGAGCGATGTCCGGTTTTACGCACCTTGACGAAGATGGCCGCCCAATCATGGTCGATGTTTCAGGCAAGAAGGAAACGGAAAGGGAAGCTGTTGCAGAGGGGTGGGTCTCCCTTCCCCCAGGGGTATTCGAGGCCATCCGTGACAATGCGGTGAAGAAAGGCGACGTGCTCCGTATAGCCGAACTTGCGGGTATACAGGGTGCGAAGCATACGCCCAGCCTTATTCCCCTTTGCCATGGGATCAGGCTGGACAAGGCCTCTGTGCGGTGCGACCTCGTCCCCGAAAGGATGGCGGTTCGAATAGAGTGCGCCGTGAAAGCGAACGAGGTTACCGGGGTGGAAATGGAAGCCCTGACCGGTGTATCCGTCGCAGCACTAACGGTCTACGATATGTGCAAGGGGTTGGACAAGGGCATGGAAATCAGGGGAATCCAACTTTTGATGAAAAAAGGCGGAAAAAGCGGGGAGTATCGCCGGGCCGGAAAAGGAGAAACGGAATGAGGATCATCCGTATCGTTGACGGTTCAAACGCGAATAGCGTTCCCATGTTCTACCTTCATACCGGGAAAAACGGTAGTTGTCTTATAAACGGGAAGCCCGCCAAGATCTTCGGGGCGGGACCCGGGGAAAGCGAAAACCTTTCGGCAGGCCAGTGGCAGGTCGTCTTTTCGCTGGATGGTCTCATGGAAGAGGGGGCTTTCATCTCCACAGGGGGGGAAGGTCCCGTCTTTCGAATCGGCGCGAGGGAAGGAACACGCTTCGTCCTTGACCCTGCCAGGGGAGGGTTCCTGTCATTGTCACAAGAGGCGGCATTGCTCAAGCCGATCATGACCGGCGTCCTGACCGTCAGCGACAAGGGAAGCCGGGGTGAAAGAAAAGATACCGCCGGGCCCGCCCTCGCAGAGCTGGCCAGTCCCCTGGGGGCGGTGGTCTGTCTACGAAAGATCGTTCCCGACGATCGTCTTGAAATCGCATCGGTTTTGAAGGACTGGGTGGATCAGGAGGGGATGCAGCTGATCCTCGTGACAGGAGGAACAGGCCTTTCGAGCCGCGACGTGACTCCCGAGGCCCTGTCGGACATTTCGGAAAAAATCGTCCCGGGTATCGGGGAAGCGATGCGCAGAAAGACGGAACCACTTCTGGACCGCTCCATCCTCAGCAGAGGAGTGGCGGTCACAAGGGGGAAATCCCTCGTCATCGCCTTTCCGGGAAGCGAAAGAGGCGCTAGGCAGTGTTTCGAAGCCGTTGCCCCGGTCATACGGCATGCGGTCGAAATCCTGAACGGTTGGGAAGGGGAGTGCGCTACCCACGGGAGGCACGGGCATTCCCACGGTTAGGAGGGTTTAGAATGACCGACTCCCCGGTTCCGGGAGTAGACAATGTCATCATCATCACAGGGATGTCCGGGGGAGGAAAATCGACGGCCCTCCATATCCTGGAAGACCAGGGCTTTTTCGCGATCGACAATATCCCCCCCTCGCTTTTGCCGCAGTTGGTAGAGGTGCTGGGCCGGCACCGGGCTGCAGTGGACCATGGGGTTGTGGCTGTCGTGGACATCAGGGGGGCCGACCTTTTGGCCGACCTCGAGACGGTGGTGGGGATGCTCAAGAGACGTCTTGAAAACGTCACCCTCCTCTTCATGGACGCTTCGGACGCAGCCTTGATCAGGCGTTTCGAAAGCACTCGAAGGCGCCATCCCCTGGGTCCGAGCCTTTCGACACTGCAGGGGATCCAGCGTGAAAGGGAAAGCCTAGCTCCCCTGAAGGAGGCTGCAGACGTCGTGCTGGATACCACAGGGCTGAATCTCCCCGAACTGAGGGGCAGAGTGCTCGAAAGCCTCGGCACTCCTGCAGGCTGCCTGACCGTCTTCCTGACGTCCTTTGGCTACAAGCATGGTATCCCGCAGGATTGCGATTACCTGGTGGATGTCAGGTTTTTGGCAAATCCATTTTATGAACCGGAACTGAGGGCCGGAAGCGGAAAAGACGAAAAAGTCGTCGACTTCATTTTGAGGGCTTCACCTGTAGCGAAGGAATTCCTCAGGAGGCAGCAGGCTCTTTTCGAATTCATGATCCCTCTCTACGAAGGGACGGGCAAATCCCAGGTACACATCGCCGTCGGTTGTACTGGTGGAAGGCATCGGTCGGTTGCCGTGACGGAATGGTTCGCCAGGGCCCTCGAGAAGGGCGGCCATTCCTGTGTCGTACGGCACCGTGATATAGACAGGGAACAGGTGTGGTGAACATGGAATGGCTGGTCCCGTTTTCCTCCGGGCTTCTGATCGGAATAGCTGCGATGATATGGGTGGAACGCGTCGTACGAAAACGCCGTGGGTTGGGCGAGATCATGTCCAGCGCGATAGGGTTGCGCCTTGCGACAGGGCCTCGTGTGGCGGCTCTCGGCGGAGGGACGGGCCTTTCGACGCTTCTGAAGGGACTTAAGGGCTATACGAGAAACATTACCGCCATCGTAACGGTGACTGACGAAGGCGGGAGTTCCGGGCGGCTGAGGACGGAATGGGGAGTACTGCCGCCCGGGGATGTCCGGAACTGTATCGTGGCCCTCGCGGAGAACGACAGCGCCCTGAACAGGATCCTGAATTTCCGTTTTGACAAGGGAGAGCTGGCGGGCCACAGCCTAGGGAACCTGGTGCTGCTAGCGGTCACGGAACTGGCTGGGGATTTTCGCCTTGCGGTGGAGGAGATGAACAAGCTCCTGGCGATAAGGGGCAGGGTTTTGCCGGTGACAACCGAAGCGGTGACGATCGTCGGGACTGATGCGAAAGGGAACCGTTTCCGGGGGGAGCTGGAAGTGGCGTGCCACGGGAGGGAACTCAAGAAAGTCCACCTCGAGCCGGAGGATGCCAAACCCCTCAAAGAGGTTGTAGATGCCATACTCGATGCGGAAGCCATCGTCCTGGGCCCCGGCAGCCTTTTCACGAGCATCCTGCCCAACCTTCTTGTTAATGGCGTGGCAGAAGCCGTACGGGAGGCGGACGCGCCCCGTATCTACGTCGCCAACGTGATGACCCAACCCGGGGAAACCGAAGGCTTCTCGGTTTACGACCACGTTCGGTGGATCAAGGACGTGCTGGGGCAATACCCGGATGTTGTTCTCGTGAATGAAACCAAAGTTCCGGGAGAGATCTTGGAAAAATACCGTGAAACCGGATCCGAACCGGTCCTCCTCAAGGAGAGAGAGGAAGCGCACCTCGCAAGGGAAAAGGTCCAGGTCATACGCGGGGACTTCCTCGAGATCACTCCCGGAGGATTGGTGCGACATCAGACGCAGCGCGTTTCCGAGGCGATCATGAAGGTGTCCCGGGACAGGAAGTAGCCGAAGCCGTATGCGGTCGATAAGTGAAGTTCTTTGGGACGAATGGTTGGCTGTACCCTTTTCCGGCCCCGGAGAGGCTGACCTCGAGGCTGCCGCTTTGCTTCTTTCGATGAAAGAGCGAGCGACAAATAACCTCTCTTCTCTCCGCTCAAAGCGTTTTTTCGTTTTCAGGCGCCTACACAAACTCTGGGATGCGGGGACCTGGAAAAGTATGGGGGACCTCGGCTCACTCCTGAGACTGCCGCCGGATTTGAAAGGGCGCCCTTCGCTTTCGGTCCCGGTTTCGCTGATCGAGAAAGCGATCGAGTTGAGCGATGGGGTTTCCGGCAGGAATGCTGGCGAAAGATGGGCCTGGCTAAGGGGCGTATGGGGAGGAGTAGGCTCCCTTTATCTCCCGCAGACCGGGTATTACCTGGTTATCCGTATTGACGGCGAGAAAGCCGTTCTTCGAGAGAATACGGGGACCCTGTTGAGGAAAGCGAGAGTCTGCTTCAAGGAACGAAGCCGCATTTCCCACCTGGACATCCTGATCCGGGACCAGGGACAGATCGTCAATTTCCTGGCCGGGCTTAACCTTTTTCAAGCCGGACTTCTCATGGAAGAAAAATCGCTCATGCGGTCGATGAGGAACAGGGCGAACAAACTCGTGAATTGCGACTCGGCGAATATCCGCAAGAGCCTGGATGCGGCGGAAAAGCAGCTGGAACTCGCAGAATGCCTGCGTTACGAGGGAGTTCTTGACAGACTGCCGCCCTCTTTCAGGGAGCTGGTTCTCGTGAGGCTGGAGAACCCCAGCATTTCCCTGAGGGAACTGGGACAGCTTCTTTCCAGACCCGTAACGAAAAGTACAGTAGAATATAGGTGGAACCGTTTGGGGAGACTCGCTGAGATCGCCATGAAGGGGGATGGTTGCCATGTACCTAGGGAAAGTTGATGTCAACACCTACGAAAAGGGGGCCGGACGGGAATACCTCGTTTCCAACGGCCGCGGGAGCTACGGTTTCTCGACGGTCGCCGGAGCGAACACGAGGAGGCAGCACGGGCTTCTCGTCGTCCGGCCCCAGGATTGCGCCCAACACCGCGTTCTCGTAAGCAAGCTGGAGGAAACCCTCTTCACTCGCGGAAAGAAATACCAACTCTCCACGAACCGTTACAGGGACGTCATTTACCCCGATGGCTTCCGGTATATTCAGGAATTTCATTCCAACCCCCTGCCCAGTATTCTCTACGTCATTCATAGCCTGCTTATCAGAAAAACGGTCTTCATGCCGGAGGGACGCGATGCCTGTGTCGTGAAGTACGAGCTTTTGGCCAGCCCCGAGCGTGTCCAGCTGGAACTGCGGCCCCTTTTTGCCCATCGCCTCTATACCGAGGTCCTGCCGAAATCCCATGATGACGGTTTCCAGGCTGATTATGCCCCGAACGGCATCCTGGTTAACGGGCGCGGCATGAGCAGTTTCCTCTCGTTCCCCAAGGGCGATTGGCACCCGAAAGCGCTCTGGCACGAACATGTCCTTTATGAAAGCGATGAGGAACCCGGCCAGTCCACAGAAGACCTCTGGTCTCCCGGCACCCTTTCTGTGGAGCTTGCCGAGGGGGAGACGGCCTACGTCGTCTTTTCCTCCGAGCCGTTCCATCCCACCATAGAGAAGATCGAAGAATTCGAAAAGGCCGCGATCGCAAACCAGCAGAGCCGTTTTGGAAAGATCGAGCCGGCAGGACAGTCTTCGGCCGTAAGGGATCTTACCCGTACGGCCCTTCACCTTTTTGCGTCCGGTAACGACCAGAAAACCACCCTTTTCTCGGGTTACCCCTCCCTTTCCGAGAAGGCTAGGGACACGTTCATCGCCCTGCCGGGCCTCACACTTTCGATGGGACGGTACCGGGATGCGACGGAAATCCTGGGGCGCTGGCTGGAAATGGCCCGCCTAAACGACGCGGTTATGCCGAGCGAGATAGATCCCTCAACTGGGCATGCGCTGCTGAAGGCAGCGGACGCGGGTTTGTGGTTCCTTTATGCCCTGGATAAGCTGACGGAGAAGACAGGTTCCCTCGAGTTCGCGGAAAACAACTGGCAAACCCTCGTGGAGATGGTTTCCCGTTATGCCTCGGGGATCCGTGCCCTGGACATGGTATGTGAAGACGAGCTGCTCGTGCTCGAAACCTCCGACCCGGAACGAAATTGGATGGAAGGGACGTCAAACGGCGACCCTGTCGTGCCCAGGAAGGGGAAACTGGTGGAATTCAACGCGCTCTGGTACAACGGCCTGAGGGCCATGGAGCGGTTTGCCGAAGGGCTTGGGTTATCGGAGCAGGCCCAGAAATACGGGAAGAAGGCCGACCTTGTAAGGGAGGCTTTTATCAAAACCTTCTGGAATCCGGATGGCGGATACCTGTACGATTCGGTCGACAGGGAAAAGAAAGACACGGTCATCCGCCCGAACCAGGTTTTGGCCGTTTCCCTCCCGAGTTCCCCGCTTCCTCCCGAGATGGGGCGTTCCGTCGTTGAAACCTGCTGGAACGAGCTTGTGACGACCTATGGCTTGAGGACCCTGGATCCCCATCATGACAAGTACAAGGGGCGTTTCGAAGGCAGGCCGGACCAGAAACAGAAAGCGCGCTACCGCGGCATGGCCTGGCCCTGGCTCCTGGGGCAATTCGTCAGCGCCTACATGCGTTACAACCCCAAGAGGAGCGATATCGCATGGTGCTTCATCCGGCCTTTCACGGCCCACCTCAGGCAGGGGTGCCTGGGCGGGATCGCCGAGGTTTTCGATGGGAGCATGCCCTACCTGCCGCACGGAGATGTCCTGAGCGCGGCAAGCATGGGTGAAATCCTGCGTGTGATGGAGGAAGACCTTCTTTTGCAGCAGAGGTGAGAGGCAGGCAAATGGCTCTTTCTTGCCCTGGATGCCGGGAAGCATTAAAATTTGATAGAAGCATGAACCGGATGAGAAAGGGTATGGCTTGGGCTGTGCCCTTTCTCCTTTAATGTCTCACCAGGAGGAAATCCTGTGAGAAGAGAGGGGAGTGGGACACATGGCTAAGACCAGGATTGCAATCAGCGGTTTCGGGAGGATCGGTCGACTGACTCTGAGAGCCCTTTTCCAGCACCAGCACGAGGGACTCGTAGAAATTGCGGCGATCAACCACAAGCCGGTCCCTGTGGAAGACCTGGCTTATCTGTTCAAGTACGATTCCGTCCATAGGACCTTCCCTGGAAAGGTCGAAATCGAGGGAGACACGATCGTGGTAGACGGTAAGCCCATCAAGGTGCTGGGCCAGGCCGATCCCGAAAAAATCGACTGGAAATCCCTCGGGGTCGACATTGTCATCGAGGCCACGGGGAAGTATAGGGACAAGGCCGGTGCAGGGCTGCACCTGAAAGCGGGGGCGAAAAAGGTCATCATCACCGCACCGGGAAAGGACGATGACTGCACGGTGGTCATCGGGGTGAACGATGCGGATTACGATCCGCAAAACCACCATGTGCTTTCTTGCGCTTCCTGTACCACAAACTGCCTCGCCCCCGTGGTGAAGGTTCTCCAGGAGGAGTTCGGCATCGAGAAGGGCCTGATGACGACGGCCCATGCCTACACAAGCGACCAAAGCATCTTGGACCACACCCACAAGGATCGCCGCCGGGGCCGCTCAGCCGCGCTTTCGATCGTTCCGACCACCACCGGCGCCGCAAAGGCTATTGGAAGGGTCATCCCGTCTCTCAAGGGTAAGATGAACGGAATTGCCCTTCGCGTTCCAACCCCGGACGTGTCGATCGTCGACCTGACGGTCGTGCTGGGAAGGGAAGCGAGCGCCGAGGAGATCAACGCGGCCATGGAAAAATGGGCAGATGGACCCATGAGGGGGATCCTTTGCATCGTGAATGAGGAACTCGTGTCCGTGGACTTTACGGGTAACAGTGCTTCCTCGCTTTTCGACCCGTCCCAGACGATGGTGGTTGGGAACCTGGCCAAGATCCTAGCGTGGTATGACAACGAGTGGGGTTACAGCTGCCGTGTTGTCGATCTCGCCAACCTGGTCGCGGCCAAAGGAGTCTAGCCATGAAACTCAGGGGCCTGCCCGAGAAAGGGCTCGAAGGTAAGAAGGTCCTTGTGAGAGTGGATTTCAACGTTCCCCTGAGAGACGGCGCGGTTTCCGACGACACGAGGATACTTGCACACCTAGACACCATCCGGAAGCTCAGGGAAGCTGGCGCAAGCCTCACCCTGGTTTCCCACCTGGGACGCCCAAAGGGTAAGGTTGCTCCGGAGTTTTCCTTGAAACCCGTGGCATACCGCCTGGCGGAACTGACGGGATGGGACATAGGCTTCGTCGAGGATTGCACAGGCCCCGTCGTCTCAGAAGCCGTATCGGCTGCGAGGCCCGGGTCGATCCTCGTCCTGGAAAACGTCAGGTTCCATCCCGAAGAGGAAAAGAACGACGCATCCTTTGCGCGGCTTCTTGCCGAGCCTTTCGATGCCTTTGTCATGGACGCCTTCAGCGCGGCGCATCGTGGACACGCCTCGACACAGGCGATAACCGCATTCCTGCCCTCCTACGCCGGAAACCTCCTTTGCCGTGAAGTGGAAACGCTGGGCAGAGTGAGGGACAACCCGGAGAGGCCATTTACGCTGATTCTGGGAGGGGCAAAGGTCTCCGACAAGATCGGCGTGATTGAACACCTCCTCGAGCGCGTCGATACCATCCTCGTCGGCGGGGGGATGGCTTTCACCTTCCTCAAAGCCCAGGGGATGGAAATAGGGCGTTCTCTCCTGGAAGAGGACCGGGTTTCCTTTGCGGGGGACCTTTTGGAGAAGGCTGCAGCCAGGAACCTGCAGATCATTCTTCCGAGGGATGTCGTTGCCGCCGAAGGACTCGAAGCGGAGGGCCCCGTGCAGGTTTTCCCGGTGAAGGCGATCCCTGCGCGGTTCATGGGTCTCGATATCGGACCGTTGACTGCGGAGGAGTTCTCCCGGGTCATCGAGAAATCCAGGACTGTCCTTTGGAACGGTCCCATGGGGGTTTTCGAGAAACCGCTCTTTGCCGAGGGAACGCAGAAGATCGCGCAATCCTTGGCTGCCGCGACGGAATCGGGTTGCCTGACTGTTGTCGGAGGCGGGGACACGGCGGCGGCAGTGAACGAAATGGGGTTCTCGAGCCGGGTTTCACACGTTTCCACCGGTGGGGGAGCGAGCCTGGAATTCTTCGAGGGGTTGTCGCTTCCCGGGATAGAGCCTTTTATTTCCGTCTAAGGGGTTTTGATCTCGCGATGGAGAAACCGACACTGATCGCCGGAAATTGGAAGATGAATCATGGACCCTCCGCCACGAAGAAGTTCCTGGCGGAGCTGGAGAACGGGGTTTCCAGGAATCCCTCCCTCAAACAGGCCCTAAGGGAAGGGATGGTCGAACTCGCGCTTTTTCCCCCGTTCACGAGCCTCTGCGGGGCCGTGGAAGGGCGATCTTTCCTTCCCTGGCTCAAAGTCGGGGGGCAGAACGTCCATTGGGCCCTTGAGGGAGCCTACACGGGGGAAGTCTCGCCTCTCATGCTCAAGGAGACAGGGTGCGATTATGTCATTATAGGACACAGCGAGCGACGACAACTTTTCGGAGAATCCGATGACCTGATAAGGGAGAAGACCAGGTCTTCTGTTTCGAGCGGCCTAAGCGTCATCCTCTGCGTAGGGGAAACCCTGGATGAGAGGGAATCGGGAGTTACATTCGACGTTATCGAGCGCCAACTGCTTCGAGCCTTGGTAGGATTATCCCCCGAGGAAACCGGGAATGACGTCTGTGTCGCCTACGAACCTGTCTGGGCCATTGGAACCGGCAGAACCGCACAAAACAATGAAGCGCAGGAAGCCTGCCAGGCTATCCGTCGTCTAGTGGCAGAACGTTTTGGAGACGAAGCCGCCAGCGAGCTGCGGATTCTTTACGGAGGGAGCGTCAAACCCGATAACGCCGCAGGGTTGCTGAACGAACCGGACATAAACGGGGCCCTTGTAGGCGGAGCCTCACTGAAAGCCGAGACCTTCCTCCAGATCCTTTCGGCCACCTTATGACGGTCGTCTCCCAGTAAGGCATAGCACAAGAACCGAAAACCAGGCAGTCTAAAGCAGGGGGCCCGTTAAAATGGGCCCCCTGCTT
>CAYRNZ010000008.1:19190-78494 GCA_964425765.1 uncultured Synergistaceae bacterium | reverse complement strand
GCGTCGGTCTGGATCAGGAAGGCGTTCGGGTCGTGGTCCGCCAGGAAGATCTTGAGATCGGCCACCTGCCGCGGCAGGAGGAGGGACATGACGATGGGCCGTTCGCGGCCCGTGTAGGCCCCCTCGCTGTGGATCACGGAAGCCCCGCGCCGCAGTTCTTCCAGGATATACCGGCGGACCTCCAGGTGCTTGTCCGAGATGACGAAGACCTGGGTGCAGCGGTCGAAGGACCGCAGGGCGCCGTCCAGGAACGTGGACCCCGCGAAGAGCATGGCTACGGCGTAGAGCGTGTTCTCGGCCCCGACGATGAAGATCGCGGGGATCAGGACGAACGAGTTGATCCAGAAGGTGAACTTCCCGATCTCCATGCCGGTTCTCCTCCGGACGATGGCCGCCAGGATGTCGGTGCCTCCCATGGATCCCCCTGCGTTGAAGACGAGGGCCCCGCTGATTCCGTTGATAGCCGCCGCGGTGAGGACGGCCAGCAGTTTGTCCTGGAGCTGCAGGGGGGGGAGCAGGGTGAGGAGGTCCAGCAGGACCGAAAAGATGACGACGGAGTAGGCCGTGAGGTAGAGGAAGCGCCGCGGCAGGACCCTCCAGCCGAGGGCGAAGAGGCCGACGTTGAACAGCAGGTTCATGATTCCAACGGGAAGTCCCAGGGTATAGTTCAGCAGGATGGAGATCCCGGTGAACCCGGTGCTGGGAAACCGGTAGGGCAGCACGAGCATCGAGATGGCCAAAGCGTAGAGGACGGTTCCCACCGTCACCCTCAGGACTCCCGGCATCTCCCTTCGAATGGTCCTCCTCGTCAGGAGGGTCATGCGGGCCAGAAAGCGCATCGTTTCAACCTCCCTTGACTGTCGGTGGAACGCTCCAGTCCTAGTTTAATGCATTCCGGGCAGGCCGCGGAACTAGTTTTGCGCAGAATCGTGACCAATCTTGACCAATGGTGTAAAATATTTCTCCGAAGCCATACCCGAAACGGAGGTCGATCCACCTTGAGCGAAGAAAGAACGAGGGAGCGCCATTCTTTCCAGGCGGAGGCCCGGCAGGTTCTCGACCTGATGGTCCACGCCGTCTATTCCAACAAGGACGTCTTCCTGAGGGAGATCGTGAGTAACGCCTCGGACGCGCTCGACAAGCTGCGCCTGGAGTCGCTGACGAACGATGCCCTGCGGGACGCGATGACGGACCCCGGGATATGGGTCGAACGGAACGCGGAGGAGCGGACCCTCTCCGTGTCCGACAACGGCATCGGCATGACGAAGGACGAGATGGTCCTTTTCCTGGGGACGATCGCCAAGTCCGGGACGAAGGAGTTCCTCCGCGTCCTGAAGGAAACCGGCAGGGGCAGCGACCCGGAAGCCCTCATCGGCCAGTTCGGAGTCGGTTTCTATGCCGCTTTCATGGTGTCGGACAGGGTCTCGGTGACGAGCCGCAAGGCCGGGACCGACGAGGCCTGGAAGTGGGAATCGGAGGGCGACGGGGGATATTTCCTCGAGCCGGCGGAAAGGTCCGGCTTCGGGACGACGGTGACCCTGCACCTGCGTCCCGCCGACGAGGAGGACGGCCTGAAGGACTACACCGATGAGTGGGTGTTGAAGGAAATCGTCCGCCGGTACTCGGATTTCGTGGCCTACCCCATCCGCATGGGGACGGAAACCCTCAACAGCATGAAGGCTATCTGGGCCCGCCCGAAGAACGAGGTGAAGGACTCCGACTTCGAGGAGTTCTACCGTCACGTGAGCCACGACTGGAACCCCCCGCTGAAGCGGATCGCCTGGAAAGCCGAGGGCTCCGTCACCTTCGATGCGCTGCTGTTCATCCCGTCGAAGGCACCCCTGGACCTGTTCATCAGGGATGTCGACCGTGGGCTCCAACTGTACGTCAAGCGCGTGTTCATCAAGGGTGACTGCAGGGAACTGCTGCCCGACTACCTGCGGTTCGTCCGCGGGGTGGTGGACAGCGAGGACCTCTCGCTCAACATGTCCAGGGAGATCCTCCAGCAGAGCCGGCAGATGGAGATGATCCGCACGGGCCTGACTCGCCGGATCCTGTCGACCCTGGACGATATGCGGACCGGCGACCCTGCCGCCTACCGCACTTTCTGGAAGGAGTTCGGACGAGTGTTGAAGGAAGGGCTTTTCCTCGACGAGAAAAACCGGGAAAAGCTCCTCGAGCTCTGCCTGTTCAAATCCTCCATCTCCGGCGAGGAGTGGGTGACCCTGGACGAGGTTTCCGCGCGCCTGCCGGAGGGCCGGAAAGAGATTTTCTACCTTCTGGGGGAGGACCGGTCCGTCCTGGAACAGTCGCCTCTGCTCGAGGCCTTCCGGTCCCGGGGAATCGAAGTCCTCTTCATGACGGATCCCGTGGACGAGATATGGCTCCAGGCGGTGGACGGCTTCAAGGACTTCGGGCTGAAGGACGCGGGCAAGGGCGACCTCGACCTGGCCGGCACCGACGAGAAGGAAAAGTCTAGGGAAAAGCGGGACCGAGACGAAAGCCGGCTGAAGCCGCTCATGGATTACCTGAAGGAAAAGCTCTCGTCCTCGGTAAGGGAGGTCCGCCTCTCGGGAAGGCTGACCGGTTCGCCTGCCTGTCTCGTGCTGGACGAACGGGACCCGTCCCCGCAATTTGCAAAGGTCCTGGCCTCCCTCGGCAGGGAAGCACCCCAGGCGAAGCGGATCCTGGAGCTGAATCCCGAACACGCCGTCGTCCGGGGAATGGCGGAACTCCTGGAAAAGGCCCCGGCCGACCCGGGGCTGGAAGCCTACGCGGATCTCCTGTACGGGACGGCCGCCCTTTCGGAGGGCAACCTTCCCGACGATGCACCGGGACTGTCGCGGCGCCTTTCGGCTCTCCTGGAGGAACGAATGGGCTCGAAGCGGGGGCCCTTGACCGGCGTCTTGCCAGAATAAACAGTTAAGCCTATATTTGGGCAGAGGGGTTGGTGTGCTGTTCGACTATAACGACAGGGGAGGTGCAGGGGGCGTGTTGACGAATCGTCACGTGGAATGCCCGCACTGCGGGACCGAGTTCAATGTCTACCTGAACTACAAGGAAGGCAAGCTGAACTGCCCCAGTTGTTCCAAATCCTTCGTGCCGGAGTACTTCAACATCGATTTCAAGCAACTCGAGGAAGAGACGCGGAAGGCGTAATCCGCGGTAATCCGTGCGGCAAGGCCCGGCCTTCGCGAGAAGGCCGGGCCTTTTCACATCCGGAGGCTACAGGAGGTAACGGAAGTAAACGTAGACGGACGAGGTCAGCATCGTCAGCAGGGTGATCGGGATCCCCTTGCGCATGAAGTTCCCGAAGGTGATCGGCCGTCCGGCTTTTTCGGCCAGGCCGGCCATGACGAGGTTCGCCGAGGCCCCGACGAGGGTGGCGTTGCCGCCGAGGCAGGCTCCGAGGGACAGGGCCCACCAGAGGGGATGGGGGTCCAGGTGGGCGAGGTTCGCCATCTCCCTCACCAGGGGGATTACGGCTGCGGCGTAGGGGACATTGTCCACCACGGCCGAGATGGCTCCCGACCCCCACACGAGCAGCATGGCCAGGACCTTGGGGTGTCCGCCCACCACGTCCACCATGGAACGGGCGGCGATGCCGATGACGTCGAGGTGCTCCAGGGTCCCGACGAGCATGAAAAGGGTCGAGAAGAAGAGGATCGTCACCCAGTCGATCTCCTCAAGCGCCTTTTCGACCTTGACCGGGCAGATCAGAAGGCCCAGGGTTGCCCCGGATAGGGCGATGGTGGCCGCCTCGAGGCGGAGCAGGCGGTGGAGGAAGAAGGCGACCAGCACGAGTCCCAGGACGCCCAGGACACGGACCGCCAGGGGCTTGTCGAGGTGACGCCGCATCGTGTGGAAACCTTCGATGAGGTCGTCGACGGGTTTCGTCTGCGAGAGTTCGCGCGCGTAGAAAAAGTGAAGGCCCAGGTACATCGCCCCCAGCGCAAGGACCGCGGCCGGGCCGACGTTCAGGAGGAAGTCGTTGAAGGAAAGCCCTGCGGCCGATCCGATCAGGATGTTCGGCGGGTCGCCGATGAGGGTGGCAGTCCCGCCGATGTTCGAGGCGAAGACCTCGGCGAAGATGAAGGGCAGCGGGTCCAGGTCCAGCGTTTCGCAGACGGCCAGGGCGACGGGCCCGATCAGGAGCACCGTGGTGACGTTGTCGAGAAAGGCCGAAACGACGGCCGTCAAAAGCGAAAGCGAGACCAAAAGCCTCCATGGGTTGCCTTTGCTTTCCCTGATGGCGATGAGGGCGGTATACTGGATCAGGCCCGTTTGCTTGACGATCCCGACGAGGATCATCATCCCGATCAGCAGGCCTATCGTGTTGAAGTCGATGAAACTGAAGGCGTCGTGCTGCTCCACCAGCCGAAGGAGGAGCACCCCCGAGAGCCCTACAAGCGCCGCCTTCAGGCGGTGCATGCGCTCCGTCACGATGAGGGAGTAGGTAAAAACGAAAAGCCCCAGGGCGATCCACTGCGTTGCAGACATGTTCCCGTCTCCCGTTCGTGGTTTTTCACTCACCGGATGAGCGCGTATTCTAGCAACAACGAAGCCTGACCGCAATGGGATTTTGAATAGACAGATCAATTCAGAAAACGCAGAAAAGCCCGTCAAGATGACGGCGCAATGAAGGGAGTTTTCCCCATGAGCCTGAAGGAAACGTTTTCCAAGTGCCCGCCTTGAATGCTTCTCTGGGGAGCCGTGGCTCTCGTCGCAGTCCTCGTATGGTTTTTCAGGTTACTGAAGGGCTAGCCCCGGGCAGCCCCGAAACCCCGGTGGGCCCTTTGCGCGAGGTTGCCCAACCAGGGGGCGTTTTTTTGGGAAGATTGGGGGACCCTTCTTGAAGCGAGATCCCGGGCCGGCCCTGGTCCATATCCTTTTCGGGCTGCTGGTCCTTGCCTACTTTTTTGCCTTTTTCTTCAGGGTCTCGGCAGCCGTGATCCTCCCCCGGCTCGCTTCGGAGATCGGGATGAGCGCGGCGATGACCGGCTTTCTCTCCAGCCTTTACTACTACAGCTACGCCGCCGTCCAGCCCCTCTGCGGATCGCTGAACGACCGGTGGGGGCCCTTGCGCGTCGTGGCCGCCGGGCTTTTCGTGGCTGCGGCCGGGGCTTCCGTTTTCATGTTCGCTTCGGATCCATGGAGCCTTGCGGCGGGACGTCTCCTGACCGGCCTCGGTCTCGGTCCCATGTTCTCCGGGGCGCTCGTCTTCCAGGCCAACGCTTTTCCCCCTCACCGCTACAGTTTCTACTCCTCGATCACGCTTGCCGTGGGAAACCTGGGGGCCGTCGTCTCCGTCGGTCCCCTCGGGCTCGCGCTCGACCGCTGGGGCCGGGGTTCCGTCTTCCTGTTTCTCGCCCTGGCGAGCCTCCTTCTGGCGGGCCTGCTCCTCCTGAAGCGGGAAGACGACCCGGTCCTGCGGGCGAACCAGAAGTCCCAAAGGCGGGTTATGGGCCTTCGGGAGCAGCTTCGGACCGGTTTTTCGACGATGGCATCCTGCAGGGAGCTCCGATCCCTGACGCTCTTGTGGAGCATCTGCGCCGCAGCCACCCTTTCCTTCCAGGGGCTCTGGTCGGTTGCCTGGTACCAGACGGCCTACGGCCCCGCCGGGAACGCGGCACGAGGCTGGGCAAGCGCCATCGGCCTCGGCGTCATGGCCGGGACTCTCCTGGGCGGCCGGATCCTTCCCGCCACGGAGGAGAGGCTGAGAGCGCTAAAGCTGGGGTTCTGCATCAACCTGGGAGCCTGGATCCTTTTGTGGCTCGGGATCTATTGGCTGGTTCCGTTTTTCCTGACCGGGACGCTCGGGTTCCTCGTGGGGGTGACCTCCGGCATCCTGATGGTCCACTGTCCCACGGCCGTCAACGAGATGGCCCCCCGTTCCCGTGCCGGGGCCGTCCTCGGCGTGGCCAACATGCTGGTCATGGTCTGCGCCGTCGCCTTCCAATGGGGAACCGGCGCCATACTGGGGCGCTTCCATTCACCGGCCGCCGGGGCCTATTCGGCTTCCGGTTTCCTGGTCACCTACGGGGTCGTCATAGCCGTCATCGCCTCGAGCGCCATGACCCTGTCGCGGATGCGCAACTTCGCGGAGGCGGTGAGAAAGGCGGCAGCGGAATGAGGAAGTCTGCCCTCACCCTTTGCCTGCTCCTGGTCCTCCTTTTGGCCACCGGGGCCCCGGGTGCAGTGATCCGTTCGGACTCGGCCGACGAATGGGGCGGCATGGCGGGCCTGGGCAAGAAATCGTACCGTTTCGTCGTGCTGGGAGACACGCAGCCCCTCGGGCCCGGCAGGTCCATACCCCCTCTCGTTGACCGGCTGTTGGCTGAGGCGGGCTGGCTGGGGCCGGATTTCATCGTCCACCTCGGAGATAGCATCTCGGGTTACGGGGACTCGCCGGAGGAGGCCCGGGCGGAGTTTACAGCCCTGATGGAAAGGATCGACCGCCTGGTGCCGGGAATCCCCTTCCTCGCGGTCCCGGGCAACCACGACCAGGCGACCCCGGGGGCTCTCGAGGCCTGGCGGGAAACATTCGGACGGCCTCTCTACTACGATTTCCCCTACGGGAACGGCCGTTTCGTCGTCCTCGACGGCAATTTCCCGGCCTGGACGGCCCCCAGGGGCAAGGACTACGGCTTCCATAACCTCAACGACGGCATGCACGTCCTGCCCATGGCCGATTGGGCTAAGGAGGCCTTCGGGCGGGGCGGCCGTCACGTTTTCGTCTTCCTGCACACGCCGCCCTTCCCGGCGTACACTCCGCCGCCGGGTAACGGGACCCACGGTTTCCTGACGAATTCCAACCGCGGCGCGTTCGTCGCCGCCCTGCCGAAGGGCAGGACCAGGGCCGTCTTCTCCGGGCATGAACACCTTTTCTACGTCGAGGAACAGGCAGGGATCAAGTTCTTCACCGTGGGGACCGGGGGAGGACCACTTTCGGGTCCCCTCACCGGGCCCGCCGGGGTCAACGCGGGAATTCCGCCGAAGTTCAACATGCTGAAAGGGGACCCGGAGGTCGACCGGGCGGGGGGCTACGCGAAGGGGCTGTTCAAGTCCGGCGCCCTGGGGATCTTCGGTTTCCTGCTGGTGGAGGTCGACGGGGAGCGGGTTTCCTACGAGATGAACGTGCCTTTCACCCTGGACGTCGCTTTCCCCGAAGGCAACGACGGCGGTTCGCCCAGGGCCCGTGCCGTGCTTGAAAACAGGGGACGTTTCCCCCAGGTCCTAAAGGGGATCTGGTTTTTCATGCCGGCCTCGCCGACAGGCTACATCGCGAGAGCCGAGGTGCGAAACGGGGACCGCTCCGTCGCCAGGATCGGCCCGGACCCCGAGGTCCTGGAGGTGCTCCCGGCCGGTCCCGGGAAGGCCCACGTCCGGGTCGGGATGACGTCTCCGCCTGCCATGGCAGTGGATCTCTGGCTGGAAACGAGATAGGGGCCCCTCCGAGGGGCCCCCTTTTCTTTGGCCAGGCGTTCGCCGGCGGGACTTAGGCCCGTGGCCGGGCTGCCGGCCTGGCGAAGCGGGCCAGGAACCTGAACGGGCCGAAGGACGGTGAGGTGCTTCTCAACACCTGTTCCAGCGTGACCTGCCTGCGCAGGCGCGGGTCTTTTCGGGCCAGGTCGCCGTCGCAGAGCTGCTCGATCTGTCTCGGGGAGAGCGCCGGGAAGGAACACGCGGGTTCTTTTCCAAGGAAGGAAAACAATTTGTCCATCGGAAAGCCTCCTTTTGGGAAATGGCGACATATCGATATCATCCGATGGAAAGCATGACAGAAAGATTCCTATTTGTCAACTACCTGTTATCTTTTTTGTGGCCCCGGAAGCTTTCAGGTGCTCGAGCTGCCCCAGCGCTTCCTCGAGGTGCCTTCGAAGAGCTCCCATGGCGCCTTCGGGATCCCTCGCGGCGATCGATTCCACCAGTTTCTCGTGTTCCCCAAGGATTTTCCCGGACATCCCCGACAGGGCCATGAGCAGTTTTCGGCTCATCACGATGTGTTTTTCCATGGTTGTGGACAATCCCTCGTAAACGCGCGTCAGGACGGGATTGTGGGCGGCGCTGACGACAAGGCTGTGCAGGAGGGAATCCCAGTAGGCTCCCGAGGATGCTCCGCCGTCCGGCATCGAATGGACCTCCTCGAGGTGCAGGACGCACTGGCGCATCTGGTCCAGTTCGTCCTCGGTCCGCCGCAGCGCCGCGAGGCGGGCGGAGGGCACCTCCACGACCAGGCGCATCTCCATCAGGTGGATCAGGATGTCCTCCGGCCACAGGCTGAGGGTTTTCAGGCTGGCCGAAAAATCGTCCCCGCGGGGGGTCTTCACGAAGATCCCCTGCCTTTCCCGCACCTCGAGGATCCCAAGGGCCTCGAGGGTGATGACCGCCTCACGGAGCAGGGTCCGGCTCACGCCCATTTCCCGGGCAAGTTCACGCTCCGGTGGAAGATGCCCTCCCGGAAGGCGTTCCGGCCTTGCGATCCATTCGGAAAGTTTCCGCACGACCTCTTCCCGCTTCCCTTCCACGCGTCCTGCCCCCCAACTTCGAGAAAACAACGGGATATTCCCTTCCCACCGACACGTGGCAATGATAAACTAAATATGCGGGAATTGGTAGGTCCTTGGTTGGACCAATATTTTGAGGAGGTGTCTGGAAATGAAAAAGGCGTTTTCCGTTTTCCTGGTGGCCCTGTTTTTGGCCTCCATGGCCGCGTCCGCGTTCGCCCTGGAGATCAAGCTGGCCCACGTCGTGAACGAAAAGGACTCGTTCCACCTGGCCGCGGAGAAGTTCAAGGCCCTCACCGAGAAGTACACGAACGGTTCGGTGACCGTCGCCATCTTCCCCAACGCCAAGCTCGGCGACGAGCGGACGCTGCTCGAGCGCATGAAGATGGGCATCGTCGATGCCGGCATCATCACGAACGGTCCCATCATCAACTTCGTTCCCCGCTTCGGCGCCATCGACCTGCCGTTCCTCTTCAGGAGCCCCGAGCATGCCTACAAGGTCCTTGACGGGCCGATCGGCGACCAGCTTTTCGCCGATCTCGAGAAGAAGGGCTGGAAGGGCCTGGCCTGGGCCGAGCGCGGCTTCCGCAACCTGACGAACAGCAAGAAGCCCGTGAATTCGCCCGACGACATCAAGGGGCTGAAGATCCGCGTCATGCAGAACCCCGTCTACGTCGATTCCTTCAAGGCCCTGGGAGCCAACGCGGTGCCCATGGCCTGGACCGAAGCCCTCACGGCGCTCCAGCAGGGGACCATCGACGGGCAGGAGAACCCGCTGAACGTCATCGTTTCCTTCAAGCTCAACGAGAGCCAGAAGCACATGGCCATCACCCGCCACGCCTATGCGCCGGCTCCGTTGATCATGAGCATGGTCACCTGGAAGAAGCTCAACCCCGAGCAGCAGAAGGCCGTGCTGAAGGCCGCCCAGGAGGCCGCGGTCTACGAGCGGGCCTTCAACAACGCCAGCGAGAAGCTGTGGGTGAAGGAACTGGAAGGCAAGGGGATGAAGGTCACCACTCCCGACCTGAAGCCCTTCCTGGCAGCCGTGAAGCCGATTTACGACACCTACACCCCGAAGTTCGGGAAGGACTTCATCGCGGCGATCCAGAACACGAAGTAGGTGCGGCGTCTTGAACGCCGGGATTGAACCGGAGGGGGCTTCGCGCCCCCTCCTCCAGGTCTTTAGCGACAAGGTGAACAGGGCCAGCGAAGTGCTTCTCTTCCTGCTGATGCTCCTGATGATCGGCGTGACGACCGCCCAGGTGTTTTTCAGGTTCTTCTTCGAGGCCCTCACCTGGTCCGAGGAACTCTCGTGCTTCCTGCTGGTGCTGGCTTCCCTGCTGGGCGCGGCCGTTGCCTTCAAGCGGGGCACCCATATCGCGGTGACGTTCCTGACCCAGAAACTGCCCGACGGCGCCCGAAAAGGGGCGGCGGTGCTGGTGAACCTGCTGGGTATCCTCTTTTTCGGCATCGTGGCCGTTTACGGGGTGGTCCTCATGAAGACCGAGGCCGGGCAGACCACTCCCGCCATGATGATCTCCATGGCCTGGGTCTATGCCATGTACCCGGTATTGGGCGCGGTTGTCATCCTCCACCTCGCCGCGGGCATCGGGGAGATCCTGAAGGGGGGCCGTTCCTGATGGGCTGGGTCATCTTCGGGTCCTTCTTCTTCCTCATGTTCATCGGGGTCCCCATCGGGCTTTCGATCGGTCTCGCGGCCCTCGTCGTCTTCATGGTGAGCGGGATTCCCCTGCAGATGGTCCCGCAGACGCTCCTGGAAGGGAACAACTCGTTCGCCCTGGTGGCGGTCCCCTTCTTCGTCCTGGCGGGCGACATCCTCGCCCGGGGAGGGATTTCGGAGCGAATCGTCGCCTTCGCGGAGGCGACCCTCGGGCGCATCCGGGGAGGGCTTTCCATCGTCTCCGTCCTGGCCTCCATGTTCATCGCGGCCATCTCGGGTTCCGGCGCGGCCACGACGGCTGCGGTCGGCTCGGCCCTGTTGCCTGAACTGAAAGCCAAGAAATACGACGTGGATTTCTCGGCGGCCCTCATCGCCTCGGCGGGGACGATCGGGGTCGTCATCCCCCCGAGCGTCCCGATGGTGCTCTATGCCGTGATCGCCGGGGAATCCGTGGCCAAGCTCTTCATGGCCGGTTTCATACCCGGCGCCCTCATGGGCGGCGGACTTATCGCCTACGCCATCTGGGTGGCGAACAAGAGGGGGTACCCCGCAGGAGAGAAGCTCCCGGGCGCGGAGGTCAGCCGGAGGTTCGTCTCCGCCCTGTGGGGGCTGATGACGCCGGTCATCATCCTGGGAGGCATCTTCACGGGCGTGTTCACACCGTCCGAAGCCGCGGCTATCGCCGTGGACTACACCCTGCTTGTCGCCTGGCTGGTCTACAGGTCCCTGGATTTCAAAAAATTCTACGAGCTCGTGGTCAACGCGGGGGTCACCTCCGCCCTGATCATGTTCATCATCGCCACCGCGAAGCTCTTCGGCTGGGGGCTTGCCTTCTACCAGATCCCGGAGGCTATCGCAAAGACCCTCATGGCCGTTGCGGGCAACAACACCTTCATGATCTACCTGATGATCAACGTCATCATCCTGCTGGCGGGCATGTTCATGGAGACGGCCTCGGCTTTGATCATCCTGACGCCGATCTTCCTGCCTGCGGTGCTGGGTATCGGGGGGAACCTGATCCACTTCGGCCTCCTTGTCACGGTCGGTTTGGCGATCGGGATGGCGACCCCGCCGGTGGCGATAGACATCTACGTGGCCAGCGCCATCACGGGGCTTTCCATGGAGGAGGTCAGCAAGCCGATCCTGCCCATGGTCCTGATCCTGGTGGCGGTCCTCTTCCTTTGCACCTATGTCCCGTCGCTGGTCCTGATGCTGCCCCGGATGTTCATGGCCGGGGTCTGATCCGAGAAAGGGAGTGTGAAAAATGAGAAGCGACAGCGCGAAGAAAGGTGTGGAAAGGGCGCCCCACCGGTCCCTCATGAAGGCCTCGGGCTACACGGACTGGGAGATCGAGCGCCCCTGGGTCGGCGTGGTCAACGCCTACAACGCGATCATCCCGGGACACGTCCACCTGAACCGGCTGGCCGCCGCCGTGAAGGCCGGCGTCTACGCGGCGGGAGGCCTGCCCATCGAGTTCCCGGTCATCGGGGTCTGCGACGGCATCGCCATGAACCACGCGGGAATGAAATTCTCCCTTCCCAGCCGCGAACTGATCATGGACTCCATCGAGGTCATGGCCCAGGGGCACGCCATGGACGCGCTGGTGATGGTCACGAACTGCGACAAGATCATCCCGGGCATGGCCATGGCGGCCGCAAAGCTGAACATCCCGGCGATCGTCCTGAGCGGGGGCCCCATGCTGACGGGTGTCCTGAAGGGGCGGGAGGTGGACCTCAACACCGTTTTCGAGGCCGTAGGCAAGCGAATCGCGGGCACGATGACGGACGAGGAAGTCCGGGAGGTCGAGGATTGCGCCTGTCCCGGCTGCGGTTCCTGCGCCGGGATGTTCACGGCCAACACGATGAACTGCATGATGGAGGCATTAGGGCTTGCCCTGCCCGGCAACGGAACGATCCCGGCGGTCTTCGCCGCCCGGGACCGCCTGGCCAAGGACGCCGGCCGGGCGATCATGGCCCTCCTGGAGAAGGACATCCGGCCGCGGGACATCCTGACGGAAGAGGCCTTCCGCAACGCAGTGGCCGTCGACCTGGCCCTGGGCGGGTCCACGAACACCGCCCTCCACCTGCCGGCCATCGCCCACGCGGCGGGCCTCGAACTGCCCCTGGAGTTCTTCAACACCATCGGCCAAAAGGTTCCCCACCTCTGCAACATGAGCCCTGCGGGGCCCCACCACATCCAGGACCTCTACGGCGCAGGCGGGGTCCAGGCCGTGATGGCGCGCCTGGCGGAGAAGGGGCTTATAGAGGGAGGCGGCATCACCGTGACGGGCCGGACCGTATCCGAAAACCTCGGGAAAGCCCGGGTGCTGGACGATGCCGTGATCCGGCCGCTCGACGCCCCCTACCACGCGCAGGGAGGACTGGCCTTCCTGAAAGGCGGCCTGGCTCCCCTGGGAGCCATCGTGAAGCAGTCCGCCGTCGCGGAGGAAATGCTCCGGCACGAGGGACCGGCCCGGGTTTTCGACGGGGAGGAAGCCGCCTTCAAGGCGATCCGCGGCCGTGAAATCAAGCCCGGCGACGTCCTGGTGATCCGCTACGAGGGCCCGAAAGGGGGCCCCGGGATGAGGGAGATGCTGACCCCGACTTCTTCCCTGGCGGGGATGGGACTCGACAGGAGCGTTGCCCTGATCACGGACGGGCGCTTCTCCGGCGCAAGCCGCGGGGCCGCCATCGGCCACGTCTCGCCGGAGGCGGCCGCGGGAGGCCCCATTGCCCTGGTCCGGGAGGGGGACATCATCTCCATCGACATCCCGGGCAAGCGGCTGGAGCTCCTTGTGGACGAGGCGGAGCTAGAGCGCCGCAGGGCGGAATGGAAGCCCTGGGTCCAGCCCGTGGAAAGCCCGTTCCTGAACCGTTACCGGGCTGTCGTCACCTCCGGGGTTACGGGCGCGGTCCTGCAGGACGGGCAGGAATAGCGGGCAGTCCGCGAAAGTAACGGGGGGGCCGCTGCGGCGGCCTCCCCGCTTTTTTGGAACCCGCCGAGGGGCTTACAATACGGGCAGGCCGGGAGGTGGTCTTCTTGGACGAAGCGACAAAAGAAACGCCGGTGCTGGGAAAGGGATTGCTCCAGGTCTACACGGGAGACGGCAAGGGGAAGACGACGGCCGCCCTCGGCCTGGCCCTCAGGATGGCGGGACAGGGGGGCCGCGTGGCGTTCATCCAGTTCATGAAGGGGTGGGATTTCTACGGGGAGATCGAGGCCTTGAAAAGGATTCCGGGGATTCGCCACGAGAGGACGGGAACCCCGGATTACGTCTACCGGGGGCAGGAAAGCCCCGTCGACCGGGCCGAGGCCCTGCGGGGGCTCGACCTGGCCCGCGAATGCCTGGCGGGGGCCTATGACCTCGTCGTGCTGGACGAGCTCAACGTCGTCCTGGACTACGGCCTGCTCGATCTCGAGGCGGTCCTCGAGGTTCTGCAGTCGAGGGCCCCCCACGTGGAAGTCCTTGCGACGGGGAGGGGAGCCCCCGAGGCCCTGGCCGGTCTGGCCGACCTTGTTACGGAGATGAGGGAGGTCCGGCATCCCTACACGAAGGGTATCGCTTCGAGGAGAGGGATCGACTACTGACCCTTCTATTCGATCGGGACGTCGATCGTTTTCCCCTGCTTTTTCCGGGCCCGCCAGTCGGATAGGAATGGCCAGGCGAGCGACAGCAGGGCCGCCAGAAGGAGAGTGTTGGAGATCCCGGACCTGAAGAAGATCGAAACCGAACCGTCCGACAGGGCGAGCGACTGGCGGAACGACAACTCCATCGAGGCCCCTACGACAGAAGCCAGGATGAAGGGGGCGGTCGGGACCCTGAACTTCTTCATCAGGTATCCGGCGAAGCCGACACCGGCCAGGAGCCAGCAGTCGGCCAGGCTGAAGTTTATCGAGTAGACTCCGATGAACGCGAGCGCCAGGACAAACGGGTAAAGAACCTTCTGGGGCATGTAGAGTCCCTTTACGAGGAGTCCCGCCAGGGGGAGGTTGATCACGAGGCAGACGATGTGGCCGAGAAACAGGCTGGCGATGACCCCCCAGGCGACGGCCGGGTGTTGACCGAAAAGGGCCGGTCCAGGTTCAAGCCCCATCATGAGAAGGGCTCCCAGCATGACGGTGGCCGTGCCCGACCCTGGGACGCCCAGGGTCATCATGGGTATCATGGCGCCCACGGAACAGGCGTTGTTCGCCGCCTCCGGCGCTGCGAGCCCCTCGATGGCCCCCTTGCCGAATTCCTCGGGGTGCCGGGATCTCCTTTTTTCGTTGTCGTAGGCCGTGAGTGCGGCAGCCAACCCCCCCGTACCGGGGAAGACGCCGACAAGGATACCGATGGGGGATTGGCGGAAGATCGGGCCGACGCTTCGTTTCCACTGGGCCAGGGAGATCCGTATGCGGCCGATATGTACCTGGGCCGGTTTCGGAAGATCCTGGTCGACCTTTTCAAGGTTGACGAGGATCTCGCTGATCCCGTAGATGCCGATGATCACGACGGCGAAATGGATCCCCAGCTGGAGAGCGGCCGAGCCGAACGTGAAACGGGGGATCCCGGTCTGGAAATCGAGGCCTACCGTGGCGAGCATCAGCCCCAGGAGGACCGAGATCATCCCCCGGAGGAAAACCTCCCTGGAAACGGCGGCCGTGGCCGCAAGGGCGAATACCATGAGGCAGAAGGATTCGGGGGGGCCGAAACGTAGGGAGAACCGGGCGATCGGGAGAGCGACAAGCACAAAGGTGCCTGCGGCGATGAGCCCCCCGATGAACGAGGCGATGGCCGAGATGGCCAGGGCGGCTTCAGCCTGCCCGTTCAATGCCAGGGGGTAACCGTCGAGGCAGGAGGCGACGGCCGCCCTGTCGCCTGGAACGTTCAGCAGGATGGAGCTTCTCGATCCCCCGAACATGGCACCGTAGTAGATCGCCGCCATGGCGATCAGGCCGGTGTCCGGACGCAGGGAAAGGACCGCGGGCAGGAGCAGGGCCATCCCTGTGGAAGGGCCAAGCCCGGGCAGCATCCCCAGGACCGTCCCCAGGAGAGACCCGCCGAACAGCCAGGCTAGGTTGAGCGGGTCGACCGCGGTGTAAAAACCCTGTAGGAGTTGTTCCAGGACAACCATGTCCGTCATCCCTCCCCTAGGGCAGGTACAGGTCGAAAACCCTGGTGAAGAGCGCCCATGTCCCGAGGGAAAAAAGCAGCGTTAGAACCGCGTTGGTCTTCCATGCCCTGCGCCCGTTGACCAGGAAAAGAAGCCCGCCGAGAAAAACGGTGGTGGAAAGGATGAAGCCAAGCCTTTCGAGGGCGAGGACGTAAAAGAGGCAAAGCCCAGCGGCCCCCAGGACCGGCCTGAGGCTCGAGGCCGGCAGGACGACCGGAGGGGTGCCCTCGAGGTTCAGGCGTCCCTTTCTTGCTTCCAGCACGACCTGGAAAAGCCCTAGAACCGCCATGAGGAAGCCCAGGCCAACAGGGAACAGGGAAACCGGCTGGTTGCCGGACGGGTGCCCCTGGAGCCCGGTGGCCATCGTTCCGTAGGCGACGCCGATAAAAACGGCGGTAAAGCCTACCAGTGCATTGGGCCGCATGGGATCACCCCTTGAAGGGAAGAACGGCATTTCAATGCTGTAGCCCCTCCTCGTTTTCCAGGGTCAGTCCAGAAGAAGCTCGAGCAAGGGCAGGACGTGCCTCTCCCCTCCCACGACCGTTGGTTTGCCGCCGATCCTGGCGGCCCCCATTTTCAGGTAGAACCCTTCCGCCCTGGGTTCCGCCGTGATCGTCAGGCGCCTGGCCCCCATTTTACGGGCCTCCCGGACCGCCTGTTCGAACATCAGGCGGCCAGTCCCCCTCCCTTGGGCTTCGGGCAGGACCCAGAAGTGGTCCAGGTCCAGCGTGTCGTCCCTTTCCACCCGCATCAGGGAGAAAAAGCCTGCGGGGACCCGACTTCCCTCCCTTTCCTCCTCGGCGATGAAGAAGGTCTCGGACAGGAAGTGCTCCTCCAGGACGGCCAGCGGGCCGTTCCACTCGTCGAGCGTCTCCTCGGGGTATCCCCAGGTCCGCTTCGAGGCGTAGGCCAGGCTTGTCAGCATCGGTCCCTCTGCCGGGCCTGCGGTGCGGAAGGACAGTCGCCTTGTCATGCGATCGTCAGCACCTTCGGGGCCGCAAGGAGGGCGTCCGTGATCTCCATCATGTTCGAGAGGCACCCCGCTCCTATTTTTTCGGTCACGCCGTAATGCTTCGCGCACGTCCCGCAGACGAGGACAGGGACGCTTCTCGCCTCCAGCCTTCTCAGGCTTTCGCAGGTCGACGTCCCTTCCAGGGACAGGAGGACCCCGCCGTTCATGAGGGCGACGACGGAAGGGGTTTCCCCGCGATCGGCCAGGTTGCTCAGGAAAGCCTTCACCAGCCCCTCCCCGAGGGTGGTGTCGGGGAAGCCCAGGACGTTGCTCTGGATGAACACCGCGTACCCCTTTCCCTGCGACGTTCCGGCTTCAGTCCGGGGCAGGGGTGCGGCGTCCGGGGAGCCGGTTCCCCGAAGGATGAAATCCGCCCCGTGCAGTTCCTCGGAGACCGAGAACCCCTGGCTTTGCAGGAAGCGTTTGACGTTGGAGGCGGAAACCGCGTTGTCCACCAGGATTTCGATTTTCGACATCCCCTGCTCCAGCGCCTTTCGGGCCATGACGACAGGCTGCGGACAGGGTTTTCCTCGCGCATCTATTCTTTCCATGGGTCGATTCCCCCTTGTTCCGGCGATCCGGGCAGCCTAAGCCCCTCTCGCAGCTCCCGTCCGCTTTGTGCGGTCTCCCGGGACGTGCAGGAAAGGTGCCTGCTGTTTTCTTTACTATATCAGGAGCCGGGGAAACACGCGAAGACGGAACAAGGCATTTTCCACCGTTACCGGGCGATCCTTGGGACAGGCCGCAGGCCGGCTGCTACAATTCGGGGGTAGGCGAGCTTGGGAGGGCCTGGATGGACTGGTTGAAAGATTTCATGCACATGTTCGCGATGGGGGTCCCGGGCTGGCTCGTGCTGCGTTTTTTCCACGTGCCGTCCGCGGCCATGGTGGGGGCGATGCTTTCCGCGGGTTTTTTCGCGGTCAGCGGTTGGAACGTCCCCGGGGTCCCGTCAGGGGCGAACCTCGCGCTGCAGGTTGTGCTGGGGCTTTTTATCGGGGTGCGGGTGACCCGGGAAACCGGGGCGGAGTTCAGGAAAAGCGCCCCGGCCGCCCTCATGGCCGCGGCCTGGTGGCTCATTTTTCCCATGGTCCTGGGGGCGCTCGTGACGAGATGGTTCGGACTGGACCTGTCCACCTCGCTTTTGGGAACCGTGCCGGGGGGCATCGCCGAAATGAGTCTCCTGGCCTTGACCCTGGGGGCAAACGCCGCGCTGGTGGCCCTCATGCAGTTTTTTCGCCTGGCCTCGGTTTTGGTGGGCATGCCGTTCCTGTCGGCCTGGATCAACAGGCGGATGGGAGGAAGGCCCTCCCCGGAAAAAGTTTGCCGTCCCGCGGCGGAATGCCTGGCCGGGCACGGTTTTCGTGAAACGGCAACGGCCTTGGGCCTGGCGGTCCTGGGCGGGGTCGCGGGGGCATGGGCAAGGTTTCCCGCCGGGGCTTTCGTCGGCGCGTTGGCTTTCACCGGCGCCGCTTCGGCCCTTGGCTTGCGGCTTCAGCCGCTCCCGGTGGCTTTTCGCACGGCCGCCCAGGTCGGCCTCGGGGCCCTGATCGGGCTGAACACCAACCCCGAGGTGGTGGCGATCCTGAAGGCCATGCTGCTCCCGACGGTCGCCGTGACCGCGGCGATGGTGGCCTGGGGCATCCTGCTCGGGTTCATGGTTCGCAGGGCCACGGGGTGGAACCTCATGACGTGCCTGATCGCGACCTGCCCGGGAGGCATCACCCAGCTCTCCTCGATCGCCGAAGAGCTGGGGGCAGACCCCCTGCGGGTCAGCCTCCTCCACCTGGTCCGCCTTTTCACGATTTTCCTGGTTTTGCCTCCCGTCATCACCTGGATCCTGCGCTAGAATGAAATGGGGACGTAGCGGAAAACCGGAAAACGGAGGTCGGTCCACAGTCCCCGTTTTCTTATCCTTGGCGCCAGGAGGTGGCACCGATGACCTGGATTCTGGAGAACACGCCCCGGGGACTATACCGGTTGCTTGTCGACCTCGTGAAGGTCCCCAGCGTTTCGCTGACGCAAGGGGAGGTGGAGGTGGCCGAAAGGATCGAGGAAAGCCTCCGGGCGCTCCCCTATTTCCGGCAAAACCCGCGGGACCTCCGGTTTATCCCCATCCCGGGGGATCCCCTCGGCCGTAAAAGCGTGATGGCGCTGGTTCGTGCGAAGCCTGCGACGAGGAGGACGGTCGTCGTGATCGGCCACGCGGACGTTGTGGGACCGGAGCCCTACGGGGCGCTGGCCGACCTCGCGTTCGACCCGGTCGCCCTGACGGCCCGGCTGGAAAGGGAGGAACTGCCTGAAGCGGCCAGGGCGGACCTGGCTTCGGGGAAATTCCTTTTCGGCCGCGGGATCGGCGACATGAAAGCCGGGGTGGCCATCGGGATGGGCATGGTGGCCGAGCGGTCGGAAGACCCCTCCTCCATGGGCGCCAACCTGCTCTACCTGGCCCTGGTGGACGAGGAGATCAGCTCGGCGGGAATGAGGGCCGCCGTTCCGGTCCTGGCAGAGCTCCAGGACGAACTTGACTACATTGCCTGCCTCAACACGGAGCCCTCGGACCCCGGCTTCTCCCAGGGCCGGGCGCACTGCTTCTCTTTGGGCTCGGCGGGCAAGCACAACCTGTTTTTCCTGTTTGCCGGCAGGGCCTCCCACAGCACGGCCTATTTCGAGGGCTTCAACGCGACCCTGCCCGCGGCGCACCTGGCGGTCCTGCTGGAGGGCAACGCGGCCCTGACGGACCGTTCCCCGCGGGACACCTTCTGCCCCATGACCTGCCTGAAGCTCAAGGACCTGAGGAACACCTACTCCGGGACCCTCCCCGAGACGGCCGCGGCCTACTTCAACCTGAACCCGGTCCACCGGATGCCCGGTGAGATCCTCGACGTCCTGGGCAAGCTGGCCTGCGAGGCCCTGGACCGATCCCTCCTCCAGGTCCAGGAGTCCTACCTCCGTTACGGGGAGAGCATCGGCCAATGGCCGGCCAGGGGGGAGTGGCACGGGAAGGTGCTCCCCTTCTCGGACCTGGCGAAAGCCGCTTCCCGATCCGTCGGAGCCGGTTTCGGCAGGCTCATGAGCGACTTCGTTTCCGGGCTCCCGAGGGGGATGGAGGAGCAGGACCGGTGCATCGCCGTGGCCGAGCAGACCCTGAGGCTTTCCGGCATGCAGGGCCCGCTGGTCGTCTACGGGTTCCTCCCCCCCTACTACCCCCAGAGGGTCACCACCGGGCGGACAGAAGCCGAAAAGGACCTGCTCGAAGCCGTCGACTGGGCCGTGGGCGAGGGGCGCGAACGGCACGGGGTCACGGTCGAGTTGAACGATTATTTCGGCGGGGTCTCCGACCTCAGTTTCTTCGGCTGCCAGGGGACGCGGGAAGACATGGACACGCTTTCCGGGAACCTGCCGGGGTGGGGAACGGTCTTCTCTCTCCCGACCGAAGACCTGTTCAGGCTGGACGTCCCGGTGGCGAACATCGGCCCCGCGGGGAAGGACAGCCACAAGAAGACCGAGCGGCTGGAGATCGCCTATTCCCTGGAAGTGATCCCCCGCCTGCTGGGCGGCATCTTCGACCGGCTCGCCCGCGGGCGCTGAACGGAAGAAACCGAAAGAACGGGGGCGGCCTTCGAGGCCGCCCCCCACTTTTTCGCCGCGCTCAGCTTTTGCCCCCGGTACGCCTTTTCCTCGCGGTCGTCTCGGGCTGGAGCGAAACGCGGTCCCCCTCGAAGAGAGGGATCATCCCCTCCCTGGAAAATTCCTTCTGCCTGTCGCAGATCCTGTCGCAGCCTTCGGGGCAGCGGCTGATTTTGTCTTCGGGCTCGGTATAGGTTGTGAAGGTACCCTCGTAGTTCCGAAGGATGACCTTGCGGTCCGACATGGACACGAGGTAGTTGGGAAGGACCGGGATCTTGCCGCCCCCTCCGGGGCTGTCGATGATGAAATAGGGAACTGCCAGCCCGGAGGTGTGCCCCCGGAGATACTCCATGATCTGGATCCCTTTGGCCACCGCCGTCCGGAAATGCTCGATACCCGGCGAGAGGTCGCACTGGTAGATGTAGTAGGGACGCACCCGGATCGTGAGCAGTTTCTGGTTCAGCTCCCTGAATATGTAGGGACAGTCGTTCACCCCCCTGAGCAGGACCGACTGGTTCCCCAGGGGAACCCCGGCCCTCGCCAGCCGGTCGCAGGCGGCCTTCGACTCCGGCGTGATCTCGTTCGGGTGGTTGAAGTGGGTGTTCAGCCAAACGGGCGGGTACTTCTCCAGGATGCGGCAGAGGTTGTCGGTGATGCGCTGCGGCATGACCACCGGCGTTCGCGTGCCGAAGCGGACGATCTCCAGGTGCGGGATGCTCCAAGCCTGCTCCAGGAGCCACTCGACCGTGTCGTCGTCCACCGTGAAGGGATCCCCTCCCGTGAAGAGAAGGTCCCGGAAGGACGGGTTTTTCCGGATATAGTCGAAACAGGCTTCCATCTGGATTCGGGAGAAGGGGCGGTCGGTTTCTCCCGCCATGCGCCGCCTCGTGCAGTGGCGGCAGTACATGGAGCACTGGTCGGTCACCAGGATGATGCCCCGGTCGGGGTAAAGCTGGGTCAGCCCGGGAACGGGCGAATGATGGACCTCCGCCTGCTGGTCGAGAAGGTCGTAGGCCTTGATGTCGGTCTCGGCGATCGTGGGGACCGCCTGCCGGCGGACCGGGTCGTCGGGGTTTCCCGGGTCGATGAGGGAGGCGTAGTAAGGGGTAATTGCCATTCGGAGCTTGTTGAGGCTCCGGTCCAGTACCTGCGCCTCCCCCGGGGCCAGGGGCAGGACTTTTTCCAGGGCATCGCGGGTCGTGATGCGGTTGGCGATCTGCCACCGCCAGTCGTTCCAATGCTCGTCGGGAACGTCCTTCCAGGGGGTTTTCTTCCGCGCGTCGTTCATGCTCTTCACCTCGATGCGCCGGCCTCCGGGCAGACAAATGATCGCCGCCTTCTTCGCGGCCTTTCTTTCCCGGACCGGCCAGGATGAAATTCCCCCCAGGTCAGGCCCGCAGTTTTCCCGCGGCCCCGGGAACGCTCCCCCTTTCCCTTGCCGTGACGGTTCCATGCCTTTCCATTTTAACTCCTTGACGAAGCCGGGAAAGGCCTGCTTCCGGGTTTGCCTGCATTGTCTTCACGCCGAAAGGGGCCTTTTTCGGCGGGCGAGGTATGATGGAGTGGGTCGCGGGCAGCGGCCGAATCTGATGCCTTTGGGTGAAAGCATGGCCTTCAAGGAACTCAGGAGACGGGCGGAATCCCGCCCTTACCTTTTCGCGTTGGGACTTGTTGCGACAGCTACGGTGCTTTTTCTTCCCGGGAGGGAGCTGCTCGGGAAAGGGCACTGGGCCCTGCTCTACCTTCTCGTGATCTCCGTGGTCGCTTCGGCGGCCGGTTCCAGGCCGGCGCTGGCTTCGGCAATCGCCTCCTTTTTCGCGTGGAATGTCTTTTTCCTCCCGCCCTACAACACTTTCCGAGTGGACGACCCGAAGGACTGGATATCCCTCGGCGTTTTCCTGGTCGTGGGAGTGCTGATCGGCCTGACAAGCGGGCGCCTCAGGGAAAGGGAAGCCCTTGCCCTGTCCCAGGAAAGGGAGATGGCCCTCCTCAACCGGCTCACCGGGCGCCTGCTCGCCCTGGGAAACCCCGAAGAGATGGCCGAGGCGCTCTGCACGGAGATAGACGGGGTCTTTTCGCCGGAGTTCGTCCGTTTCCACCTGGTCGAAAGAGGTAAAAAAAGGACGCTTCTTTTCGGAATGAAACCCGAATTCGAGATGGACCCCCTGGAAGATGATTTCCTGGATTGGGTTGCGAAAAACCGAAAAGGGGTGGCTTCTCCCGAGGTCGACTCCACTCGCGGGGGGAGTCCTGCCGGGGACCGGGGCCCCGTTCCGCATTCCCGCGTTTTCCCGGCCGTTTCGAGAAGCGATGTCTTCCTGCCTGTGCTGTCCTCTTCGGGGCTGGAGGGCATCCTTCACGCGGGAGGCCGGAGAAACGGGTTTCCTTACAGCTGGAACGAGATCCAGCTTTTGTCAGCGGCCGCAAACATGGCGGGAACCTTCCTCGAACGGAGGCGGCTTGAGGAATCGGCACGCCAGGCCGAAACCCTCAAGGAGGGAGACAAGCTGAAGTCCGCCATCTTTTCCTCGGTCTCCCACGAGTTGAAGACCCCCCTGGCCTCCCTGACCGCCACGATCTCGGGGCTTCTTGAAACGGACCTGGCCTGGGATGCCGGGCACGTGAGGGCGGAGCTCGAATCGGTCAGGAAGGACCTGGACAGGCTGGCCCATTCGATCGGTTCGCTGCTCGAACTGTCCAGGATCGAATCGGAGGCCTGGAAGCCAGATCTCCAGTGGGTCGAGCCCGGGGAGGTCCTGGGCGAGGTCCTCTTCCGCCTTGACCGGGAGGACCGCGACCGGGTGAAGGTGGAGCTTCCCCCCCGGCTGCCGCAGGTAAGGGTCGACTTTCAGCAGTGGGCCCGGCTCCTGATGCATCTCCTGGAAAATGCGCTGGCCTATAGCCCTGCGGGATCCACCGTGAAGGTCGGTGCGCGGCAAACGGACCGGGGCCTTGAAACCTGGATCGAGGACGAGGGACCGGGAATTCCGGACGAGGAAAAGGAGCGGGTTTTCACGAAATTCTACCGCGGCAGCTCTTCCGGGATTCTGCCGGGCGGAACGGGACTGGGGCTGACGATCGCGCTGGAAATCGCCCGGGTCCACGGGGGCACGATCAGGGTGGAAGACGTTTCTCCGAAGGGGAGCCGTTTCCTCGTCCTGTTGCCCGCGGAGCATACGAGGGGAACGGAGGACTGAGAAAGCCATGCCCGTGCCCGAAAGGCGAGCCAGGGTCCTGGTGATCGACGACGAGGAATCCATCAGGAGGGCCCTCAGGTCGATCCTTTCCCTGAGGAATTACGAGGTCTTCCTTGCTTCGACGGGAGCCGAGGGGATCGGGATGGCGATCGAGACGAACCCGGAACTGGTAATCCTGGATTTGTCCCTGCCCGACATGGACGGCCTGGAAACCTGCCGTGAACTGAGAACCTGGTTGGGCGCCCCCATTCTCATCCTGTCTGTCCGGGCAAGCGAAAGCGACAAGATCCGTGCCCTCGACCTGGGGGCCGACGACTACCTGACCAAGCCCTTCTCGGCCGGGGAACTGCTGGCAAGGATGAGGGCTCTCCTGCGTCGGGCCGAATCGAGGGTCGTCCAGCCGCCGGAGATTCGTGCCGGGGGACTGGTCGTCAACCTGGCCAAGAGGCAGGTTTTCCTGGAGGGGCAGGAGGTTTCCCTGACGAAGACCGAGTTCGAAATCCTGGCCCTGCTGGCCCAGAACGTCGATTGCGTGGTGACCTACCGGATGCTGGCCGAAAGGCTCTGGGGAGACCCGGAAGAAAAGGAACCGCAGCTTCTCCGCGTGCACGTGAGCAACCTGAGGAAAAAGATCGAACCCGACCCCGCCCTTCCCCGCTACATCCGCACCGAGCCCGGAATCGGTTTCCGCTTCTCTGCCGACTGATCCCCCTTTACGGAAAATTTACGATCAAGAACCTCTTTTTGACGCGGTCTTTACGCCGTATCCGCTAATGTGGCACCAGTCGGCGGAAAGTCCTTGCCGGAAAAGGGGGAGAATTCCCTTGACCGTCACGATCGAAATGCAGCCTGCCAAGACTGGGATAAACACCGTGCCGGACGGGTGGGAAGGCATCGGCCTGGCGCAGGCGTCGGACTTGCTCCACCAGAACCGCGTCAGCCTCCTGGAACTGAAAAGGGCGGGATTTCCCGCAGAGTTCGTCGAGGCCTGTTTCCTCCTGGACCGTTGCAGGGGGTCCCTGTTGCCTGACCGGCTGGAAGACTTGCGGGCAAACCCGGTCGCCCTGTCGGGGAAGATTCGCGAGATCCGGGAACGGCTCGAGCAAGGGGATGCCCGGGAAGCCGGGAAAGATCGATGGGCGGTGGTCAGGGAACCTCTCGCTCGGGCTCTCGATTTCCTGGAAAAAGGAATCCGAAGCGATTCTTTCCCGAGGAAAAAGTCTCGGGGGACCCGCTTCCGGGAGGGGCCGCCGGATGACGACCCCGACTTCGGACTGGAGTGACAAGACATGCTGGTAGCCTTGGGGGACTTGAAGGAAGGCAGTTCCTTCTCCTTTGATGACGGGGGAAGGATGAGATTGATTTTTCCGGACCGTTCGGTCATATTGGACGGCAGGGACAAGGTTCTCATCTGCAGCCCGAAAACTCCGACGAAGGCCAGCGAAGCCTTGAGATGGCTGAAAAGCCACTGCTCCGCACTCTAGTCGAGGCCCGCTTGCGGGGCCGGGTTGCCCCGTCCGGGGAGGCGCTTCTCCGATCGCGTTGAAGACCTACACTTCTCTGCCCATAGAAAGAAAGATCGTCATAGGGTTCCTGGGGCTGATCGTCACGGGGACTCTATTGCTTTTCCTCCTCAACGCCCGGGGTCGACCCTTGAGTGTCGTGGATGCCCTCTTCACGGCGACTTCGGCCGTGTGCGTGACGGGCCTTTCGGTGGTGGACACGGGCAATGATCTTACAGGGGCCTCCCAGGCGGTCCTGCTGCTCTTGATCCAGCTCGGCGGCCTCGGCGTGATGGCGGCCACGACCACCCTTTCGCTGCTGATGCGGGAAAGGATCGGGCTGAGGCAGCGCCTCCTGCTTGCCGGTGGAGTCGGCGTGGATTCCCTTTCCGGCATCGTCCGGCTGTTGATCCGCACCCTCGGCCTGACGTTCGCGATCGAGGGTGCCGGGGCGGTTTTCCTCTTCTGGGGGTTTCTCCGTGCGGGGCTCTCCCCCGTCCAGTCGGTCCGCTCCGCCGTGTTCCACAGCGTCAGCGCATTCTGCAACGCGGGCTTCTCCCTCTTTTCCGACAACCTGGAGCGATATGCGAACACCGTCCTTGTCCCGGGAACGGTCATGACCCTCATCGTGCTGGGCGGGCTGGGCTTCATCGTCCTGTCCGAGCTGGGGGAAACCTTCCGGGGTTCTGCCAGGCTTTCGGCGCATTCTAAACTCGTCCTGGTCACGACGGCGGGCCTGATCCTTTCGGGCGGGGGGATCCTCCTGCTTTGCGAGTGGAACCAGGCCTTCGGTGCCATGGCTCCGGGATGGAAGGTATGGAACGCCCTTTTCGCAGGCATCACTCCCAGGACGGCGGGGTTCGACACGGTTGCCCCCTCGGCCTTTTCCCCCGCGGGCCTTTTCGTCCTGGTCCTCCTGATGATCGTAGGGGCCTCGCCGGGGTCCACCGGGGGAGGTTTCAAGACAACGACGCTTGCCGTCCTGCTCGTTTCGACCTGGAACGCGATGAAGGGACGTTCCGAAATCCACCTCTGGAACAGGCGCATTTCCTTCCGGGTCGTCCAGAGAGCCGTCACGGTCGTCGTGCTTTACCTCGGGACCCTGGGGCTGGGCTTGGGCGCCCTCGTCCTGGCGGAACCGCTGCCCTTCCGGTCGCTTCTTTTCGAAACGGCTTCCGCGTTAGGGACCGTGGGGCTGTCCCTGGGGATCACGCCGAAACTGAGCGACGCGGGCAAGCTGATCCTCGTCGTGATGATGTTCTGGGGGCGGGTCGGCATCGTAACCTTCCTCTTCGGGTTGATGAAACGGGAAGCCAGGGGGAAGGTTTCCTATCCGGACGCCGAGATCCCGGTGGGTTAGGGAGGAATGAAAGGTGAAAAGCGAGGAAAAGGTGATCCTGGTCGTCGGGTTGGGCCGTTTCGGCCAGGCTCTCTGCAGGACGCTCGTGGAGCAGAAGCGGCAGGTGATCGCGGTGGATCGCTCGAGGCAGCCGGTCGAGGAGATGGCCGAGGTCGTGGACCTCGCCGTGCAGGCGGACGCCACCGAGATGGACGCGCTGGTGAAAGTGGGTGCCAAGGAGGCCGATATCGCCGTCGTGTCGATAGGGGGGAACATCGAGGCCAGCATCCTGGCGACGACCATACTGAGGGACCTGGGGGTCCCCCACGTCATCGCGAGGGCGGAAAACGCCGTTCACGCTCGTGTCCTCGCCAGGGTCGGGGCGAATCGTGTCGTTTTCCCGGAGAAGGACATGGGGGAGCGGCTGGCCTTGCTGCTAATTCACCCGTGGATGTCGCACTTCGCCCAGTTGCCCGGTTCACTGGTCCATGTCGGCGAAATCCGGCCTCTGCCCGAGATGGAAGGCAAAACCCTGGCGGAGCTGGATTTCCGGACACGCTACAACGCCGTCGTCCTGAACGTGAACCGGGATGGCCAGAGGTTCATCCCCAGGGCGGACACCCTGATCGAACAGGGAGACAGGATCCTTGTGGCGGGGCTCAGGGAAGACCTGGAAAAATGGGTCGTGGAATAAGGATTACCGGTTCTTGCTTTTAGGGCAAAGGGTGGTTATAATCTTTTCAATTCTCCGGGAGGTGCCTGGATGACCCGTATGCCCGTTTCGAAGAACTGTTGTTGTCGGTGGATTGACTCCTGATCCACCGCGGCCCGCAGGGTCGCGGCGGCTATTTCGCTGCGGCCGGGGCTGCGAAGGCAACCGGTTACTCCCATAGGAGAACTCCCGAATCGAAACGACGATCGGGCTGGCCGCGAGGTCAGCCCGGTTTTTTGTTTTCGAGGGGAGGATATTCAAAAATGAGTGCATGGAAAACGTTGGTCGATGATTTCAAGGCGGTCCTGGACAGGGACCCGGCAATCCCGTCCGGGATAAGGGGTTTTCTCGAGGTGGTTCTCTGCACGCCGGGGTTCCAGGCGGTGGCGGCACACCGGCTGATCCATTTCCTTCACACCCGGCTGCACGTTCCCGTGCTGCCGAGGTTCCTCGGGCTCATCGTCCGGTGGTGGACCGGAACGGAGATCCACCCGGGGGCACGGATCGGCAAGGGCGTCTTCATCGACCACGCCGCCGGCGTCGTCATCGGGGAATCGGCCGTGGTGGGAGACGGGGTGACGCTCTACCAGGGCGTGACCCTGGGCGCCACGGGCAACGAGAAAACCTGGAAACGCCACCCGACCCTGGAGGCCGGCGTCTTCGTCGGGAGCGGTGCCCGGATCCTGGGGCCGATCGTGGTCGGGAAAGACGCCCGCGTGGGAGCCGGGAGCGTCGTGGTGAAAGACGTCCCGGCAGGCTCGACGGTAACCGGTGTGCCCGCACGGGTCGTCAGGTCGGACGGTGTAAGGGTCCCCTCCCCCGCCGAGTTGGCGGAAGCGAGGATCGAGACGTTGGAAGCACTCGTGAAAGATCTGCAGGAAGAGGTCTGGAAGCTTAGGGAGAAAACGGCCCTGTGCCGTTCGTCCGGCTTGAGAAGCAGGAAAGGGGTGGCCTGAGATGGCTTTGAAGGTTGATGGGATAGCGGGCATGTCCCTGGTGGGGTCCACGCCGTTCGCCCGCCTGGAGGGTCCCGGCGGGAGCGAAATCTGGCTCAAGCTCGAGGGCAACAACCCGGGGGGATCGATCAAGGATCGCGCCGCCTGGGGCATGCTGAGAAACGCGGAAGTGGAGGGGCGTCTCAAGGAGGGAGCCGTGATCGTCGAGCCGACCTCCGGCAATACCGGCATCGGCCTGGCCTGGCTCGGGAGGGCGCTGGGATTGAAGGTCATGCTCACGATGCCCGAGTCCATGTCGCAGGAGAGGCGGGCCGTCCTTTCCGCCTACGGGGCCGACCTCGTGCTGACACCGTCAGCCTCCGGCATGGCCGGCGCCGTCTCCAGGGCCGATGAACTCGTGAGGGAGATCCCGGGGGCTTTCATGCCGAACCAGTTCGAAAATCCGGGCAACCCCTGGGCTCACGAGATGACGACGGGCCCGGAAGTCCTGCTGGCCCTGAAGGGGCACGCCCCGTACGCCTTCGTGGCGGGGGTCGGGACCGGAGGAACCCTGTCCGGTGCGGGCAGGTGTCTCAAGAGGGCCTTCCCGGGCATCCGGGTCATAGCTGCGGAACCGGCGAAAAGCCCGGTCCTGTCTGGCGGGAAGGCCGGTCCGCACGGGATCCAGGGGATCGGGGCGAACTTTGTCCCGAAGAACCTGGACAGGGGTTTGGTGGACGAGGTCCGGACGGTATCCGACGAGGAGGCTTTCGAAACGGCCCGGTGGCTTGCACGGGAACATGGATTGTTTTGCGGCATCTCCACCGGGGCCAACGTGGCGGCGGCTTTCGAAGCGGCCCGGGCCATGAGGGTCCCGGGGATCGTCGTGACGGTTTCCCCCGATCGGGGGGACAAGTACCTCAGCACGGGGCTTTTCGGTTAGGGCGGGTTTCTACCGTTTCCAGGTTCCTGGGACGAAGAGCATGAGCACGGTGAAGAGTTCGAGGCGTCCCAGGAGCATGCAAAGCGACAGGACCCACTTGCCCGCCTGGGGGACCCCCGCGAAGTTGTCCATGGGGCCGACGACACCCAGCCCCGGGCCGATGTTGCCCAAAGTGGCGGCGACCGATGTCAGTGCCGAGAGGATATCCAGGCCCAGGGCGGCCATGACGAGCGACGCCCCGACGAAGATCCCCATGTAGACCACGAAGAAAACACCGACCGAACTGACCGCGTCCCTCTCGACGACTCTCCCGCCGACTCGGGGGACCAGCACGGCCCTGGGGTGGAGAAGCTTTTTCAGCTCGATGGCGGCCTGCTTGCCCAGCAGCAGGATCCGGATGTTCTTTATGCCGCCTCCCGTCGAGCCCGCGCAACCCCCGACGAACATGAGGACAACGAGGAGTAGCTGGGTGTAGGCCGGCCACTTCTCGAAGTCGGCCGTGACGAAGCCGGTGGTCGTGAGGATGCTGACGACCTGGAACGCGGAATACCGGACCGCCTGGCCCAGAGAGGCGTAATGGCTGCCCAGCATCAGGGCCGCCGTTATGGTCAGGGTGGAAAACAGGGTGACCCACGTGTAGAAGCGGAACTCGTCGTCCTTCCAGAAGACCGACAATTTACCCCGCAGGGCGAAGTAGTGGAGCGTGAAGTTGGCCCCGGCCAGGAACATGAAGGCCGTGATGATCCAGTCGATCGCCGGGCTCTGGTAATAACCCACGCTGAGGTTCCTTGGAGAAAAACCTCCCGTCGCCATGGTGCCGAAGGTGTGGGTCAGGGCGTCGAACAGGTTCATGCCCGCCACCATCAGCAGCACGGTTTCCGCCGCCGACATGAGGACATAGACGCCCCACAGCACGACCGCGGTCTGCTGGATCCGCGGGGTGAGCTTCTCGGGGACGGGACCCGGCACTTCCGCCTTGAAGAGCTGCATGCCGCCGACCCCAAGGAAGGGCAGGATGGCCAGGCTCAGGACGATGATACCCATGCCCCCGAGCCAGTGGGTCAGGCTGCGCCAGAAGAGGATTCCCCTGGGGTTGCCCTGGATGTCCGTCAGGACGGAGGCCCCGGTGGTCGTGAAGCCGGACATGGCCTCGAAATACGCGTCGGCGTAGGTCGGGACCGAGCCCTGGAAATAGAACGGAAGCGCTCCGATGGCGGAACAGAGGACCCACGAGAGGCTGACGACGACAAAAGCCTCCCTCGGCCCCAGATCGGTGGCTTTGCCGTTGCGTCCCGCCAGGAAAAGCAGCGCCGACACGCCGAGGCCGCAGGCCAGCGACGTCGCGAGGGAGCTCAGGTCGGAGGGCCCGGCCCAGGATGACCAGCTCATGGCCCAGAGCAAAAACAGGGATACGACCGTCGTGACGAGGCTCAGGACCTTGGCGACGATGGCAAGGCGCATGTCACTCGGCTCCCAGCACCGAAAGCGCCTTGTGGAGATTGTCCCTGGAGGAGAAGAAGAGCAGGTGGTCGTTTTCCTTCAGGGTCGTGCTCCCCTTGGGGACGAAGACCTCCTTGCCCCTTTCCACCAGAGCCAGGATCACGCCCTTGGGGATGTCGAGTTCCATGACCTGCTTGTCCACGGCCGGCGAGCCCGGGGACAGGACGATCTCCCCCAGTTCCGCGTCGATCTGGTCGATCACCGAAACCGCCCCCATGCCCCGGGGATAGCGGATTCGATGGAGGATCGTGGAGGCCAGGGCCTCGTTCGGGTTCACGAGGGCATCGGTGTGGAAAGCCTCCTGGAGGTTGAGGTAGCTGTGCTTCCGGACGACGGAGATCGTTTTCCGGGCCCCCAGGTTGTGTCCCATGGCCGCCAGCACCAGGTTCATCTCGTCGCTGGCCGTGGTGCAGACGAAGCCGTCCGTTTCGTCGATCCCCTCGTAACGAAGCAGGTCGCTGTCCGAGGCGTCGCCGTTGAGAACGGTCGTCCTGCTGAGTTCCCGGGCCAACATTTCGCATTTTTCCATGTCCCGGTCGATCAGGCGGATGTCGATCTTCTGGAAATTCTGCTCCAGCCGGGTCGCTACCTGGAAACCGATCTTGCCTCCGCCCACGATCAGGACCCTTCGCAGCGGCCGGTTCGCCTCCCCGGTGAAGAGTCCCGCGACGAGGTCTCGGTCTTCCCTCAGGGTAGCCACGTAGCAGAGGTCCCCCTTCAGGAGGATGCTGTCCCCGGAGGGGACAAAACCGTTCCTGCCCCGTCGGACGTACACGATGATGGTCCTGAGCCCCTGGTAGGCGGCCGTCAAATCCTTCAAGGGCCGGTTCAGGAGGGGGGAATCCCCGGAGAGCGTGAAGCCGTAGATCCCGGCCCTCTCCTGCATCAGGGTCGCCGCATGGAACGACGCCCCGACCTGCAGCAATTCCTGGATCTCTCGGGCGACGCTTCGTTCCGGGGAGATCAGCAGGTCGACGTTCAGATCGCGGGCCCACGACTGCGTGTCGGTGAACTCCATGCTCCGGACACGGGCCATCGTCTGCGGGACCCCGCCTTTCTTGGCGATCCAGCAGGCCAGGATGTTGACCTCGTCCCTGTCCGTCGCCCCGATCAAAAGATCGACGCTTCCCGCTTCGCCGAGTCCCGCTTCCTCGAGGGTCTGGGGACGGGCCCCGTTGCCCCGGACCACCCGGGCGTCCAGTTCCTCGTCGACCCTCTGGGCCAGTGCCTCGTCCCGCTCCACGATCGTGAGGTCGTGCCCGTCCCGTATGAGGTCCCGAGCCACGTTCAGGCCGACCTCGCCGGCCCCTACAAGGATGATCCGCATGTGGACACCTCCGGATTCTTGCCTTCGCTGGCGCCAGTGTAACACATCACAGGTATTCGGAGGGGTCCACAACGCCCATGAGAGGCTCGTCGGCCAGGAACCTCCGGACGTTGTCCACCGCCGACTTCAGGGCGACCGGGAAGATCCCGCCCGCGAGGTTCGAGTTGTGAGGGCTCCCGAGGACGTTTTCCAGCTCGAAGAAGGGGTAATCCGTCCTGAACTCCCCATGGGTCGGGGGTTCGACCCACCAGGTATCGATGCCTGCCCGGAATTCCGGGTTTTCCTTCAGGTGCTCGTAGAGGGCCTTCTCCTGGACGAGGGCTCCTCGGGCCACGTTGAGGAAGATGGCGTCTTTCCTCATCCACCCGAGCTGGCGGGTGCCGACCAGGCCCCGGGTCCTTTTCGTCAGGGGGAGGCTCAGCACCACGACGGCGGCGCCACGGACGGCTTCCTCCAGGTCGTCCAGCGTTCCGACCCAGTCGACCGCCTCCGTGGTCCGTCCCGAGGTGTTGACGGCACGGATCTTCATCCCGAGGCACCTGAAAAGGCGCGCCACTGCGGTCCCGATGCCCCCGAAGCCGACGATCGCTGCCGTCGAGCCCCGAAACCAGAGGCTTTCGCGGCTGTTGTCGAACTCTCCACGGGCCAGCTTCCGGTGCAGGGGAACCAGGCCCTTTCCCAGGGCCAGGGCCATACCCATGGCGTGTTCGGCGATCGGGCCGGCCCAGGCTCCCGCGTTGCAGCACACAAGGGAGTCTTTCGGGATCAGGGAGAACGGCAGGGCGTCCACTCCTGCGAGGAGGGACTGGAAAAGCTTCATTTTTTTCAGTAAAGGCAGTTCGGACGGGGGGATCTCGGTGCCCGTCATGAAGCTCAACAGGATATCGGCCGACTCCAGGGCCCTCCGCCGGTGCTCGGCTCCTTCCAGGTCTTTCAGGAAAACGAGACGTGCCGCCTCTCCGAGTTCCGCATCCAACAGAGCCCTCCCCTCCGGCCCTGCGGGAAAGCTCACGACGATAATCGGTTTTTCCATATTTTTTGTACCCCCTTCACGGCCTTGCATAATCATCCCCCGAAAGGAATAATCTCAATCATAGACCATATTCACGAGCTCAAGAAAGGGGATATCGACATGACCGGGAAGCCGTTCGCCAAGCCGTTCCTGAAGGGAGCCTTCGCCGCGCTCGTATCGTTGTTGCTGTTCGGGGGCGCGGCACTGGCCGCCGAGTTCTCCGCGGACATGGTCATGAAGTCCCCGGACGGGGAGACCATGGCCGGGAAGGTTTTCGTCAAGGCCGGAAAGATCCGCCAGGAATTCGACAACGACGGGGAAAAGATGGTCACGATCCTGAGGCCGGACAAGAAGCTCAGTTGGGTCCTGATGGTGGAAGAGAAGGCCTACATGGAAATGAAGATGAAGCCCAGCGCCGAAGACCCGGCCCTGGTCGAGAAGGCCGACCCGGTGAAGGTCAAGAGACTGGGGAACGAAACGGTGAACGGTTTCGTCTGCGAAAAAATACAGGTCACGGAAGGATCTACCGTGATCACGCAGTGGCTCTCCAAGGAACTGGGGTGGCCCCTAAAGGGCGAAGTCAAGGCTCCCGAGGGCGTTTCGACCCACGAGTACAAGAACATCCGCAAGGGCAACGTAGCCGACTCCCTTTTCGAGCTCCCGAGCGGCTACCAGAAGATGGCCCTCCCCGGAATGTAGCGCGGCGGCCTGCTAGCGTGAACCGGGGCTCCACTCCAGTGAGGCCGAGCCCTCCGCCCGGATGAGGAGGGCCAGCCCCTCTTCCGTGACGGCCACCGATTCCAGTGCCACCTGGCGGGCCGACCCGGCGAAAGCCAGGCCGCTCCCGACTTCCTGTTTCTTGAGAAGGTCACCGAGGGCTTTGCGCGCTTCCTCCGCCGGTTCCGCCAGGGAGAAAGCCGAGGCCTCCTTCAGCTTCTCCAGGAGGAGCGGCCTGGCGATCCAGGCCGCGGTCCGAAGGAGCCCGCGGGTCGTCCCCTCGTCGTAATCCAGCCTGTCCAGGCGGACGACCTGCCTGGACTTGTCCCATTTCGGGGTGCCCGTCACGTAGATCGTCCCCGCCTTCCGGGATGAGAAGATGCCGATCCCCTCCACGGCCCGGATCGCCGTCGCCAGGACGAGCCGGTCTCCGTTCGGCGAGACGGTGATCTTCTCGATCGTGACGGTCCTGCCCTGTCCCATCTGTACCTTGTGCCCGGACAGCTTTTGCCCCAGTTCCCGGTTGACGGCCTCGTAGCCCAGGAAGACCGGTAGCTGCAGGGTGAAGCCCGAGTCCCGGGACTCTCCTGCCCCGGTCGAGACGGGAGGCAGCCCCTCCGTGCTTGCCTTTCCGGGTTTGCGGGTGTCGAGGGCCAGGCGCGTGTCCAGCCTGGCCTCCAGCACGACCCGGTCGGGATGGAGATCGAGCGGGGGCAGGGTCACCGTGACGGGACTCGCCGAAAGCCAAAGGTCCGGGGAATCAGAGACCTTCACGGGCTCCTGGATTTCTTTCCAGGCTTCCTCCGCCCGGTCCCTCAGCTTGAGGGAATCGTTCAGCGCCTCGTCGATCCTCGGCAGGGCGTCCTCGATGCGCGACCTGAGGAAGGCCTCCGCCGCGCCCTTGAACGTCACACGGGTACCCAGGACGCGGGCTCCGGGCGCGGTGCGCCAGATAAGCCGGATCCTGGACTGGGTGTGGACTTTCCAGTCGCTCGAGATGGAGGGTTTCATCGAGAGCTCCACGTCCGCCGCTCCCGTGGCGGAGAGGGAGACGGGCACCGCGAAGCCCAGGGCCTTCGCCATGCCGTTCAGGCGGGCCCTGAAGGTGACGGGCACCGACAAAAGCAGGCGGCCTTCCTCAACCCTTACCACGGGTTCCCCGTCCTTCTGGACGAGGTAGGTCCCGCGGCCGTCGAAAAGGCTTTCCCTCACGGAATCGGAGCCGCTCATTTCCTCGGGTATCCTCGTCCGGGCCAGGGCCTGGAGTTCCTGTACGGTCACGCTGAGGGGGATCGAGATCGCGGAGACGGGGGCTTCCGGCAGTGTGCCGGCGGGGTGTTCCTGGGGCGGTGTCACGGAAAGGCTCGAGCTTCCCCTGAGGAATAGCCATCCACCGGTCGCGACAAATGCGGCCGCAAGAAGGGCCGCGAAGATTCCCCTACGCATGGGCGGTTTCCGGGGCCGAAAGGCCGGCTGTGGTTTCGTTCCCGGGCCTAAAGAACCCGACTTCCCGCAGGAAGTCGAGGACCCGCTCGAAGAAGCCTTTCTCTGGCGGGGCGTTCACGATCTTGTCCATGAAGGCCCGGATGTACCGCAAGGCCGTCCGGAAGGACTCTTCGTTCCCCTCTTCCCCGAAGGCGGCGGCGGGAACCAGGCAGAACAGCAGCGAAACAAGGCAAAACACTGCGACGGGCCGCATGGCGATCCCCCCTTTTTCCCATTCTATCCCGAAGGTCGGTTTTGGGGACAAACCGCGCTAGAATAAGAAAAAGAGACTCGCGGGCTTTCGCCCGGCGGGATCGACTGGAAGGAGCGTGAAATGCATGAGCCGGATCTGCGATGTTTCCGCGATGGAGATCCTGGATTCCAGGGGGAACCCGACGGTGCGGGTATTCGTCGAGCTGGACAGCGGCGAAAAAGTCAGCGCTTCCGTGCCTTCGGGGGCTTCGACCGGGGAGAACGAGGCCGTCGAGCTTCGGGACGGGGACAAGGGACGTTACGGGGGCAAGGGCGTCCTGAAGGCAGTGGCGAACGTCAACGAGGTCCTGGGGCCCGGCCTGCTGGGCATAGACCCCGCCCGCCAGGGACAGATCGACCGCATGATGATCGAGATGGACGGGACGCCCAACAAGGGGAAACTGGGGGCTAACGCGATCCTCGGCGTTTCCATGGCCGTGGCCCGCGCCGCCGCCATGGATTGCGGGCTTCCCCTCTACGCCTACCTGGGCGGCTGCGGTGCGCGCAGGCTTCCCGTGCCGATGATGAACATCATCAACGGGGGCAAGCACGCGGAGAACAGCGTCGACCTCCAGGAGTTCATGATCTTCCCCGTAGGGGCGCCCTGCTTCGCGGAGGCCCTCCGGTACGGGGCGGAAACGTTCCATGCCCTGAAAGGCATCATCAAGAAGCGGGGATACGCCACCGGAGTGGGCGACGAGGGCGGGTTCGCCCCCGACCTGAAGAGCAACGAGGAAGCCCTCGAACTGATGGTGCAGGCGATCGAGGCGGCCGGCTACAAGCCGGGGGAACAGGTGGCCATCGCCCTGGACCCGGCGGCGAGTTCCTTCTGGGAGAACGGGTCTTACGACCTGGCCAAGTCGAAACAGGGGAAGCGCACCTCGGCCGAGATGGTGTCCATGTACGCAGAGTGGGCGAAAAAGTATCCCATCCTCTCCATCGAGGACGGGCTGGCGGAGAACGACTGGGAAGGCTTCGCGGCCCTGACGCGGGATATCGGGGACGGTGTCCAGATCGTCGGGGACGATCTCTTCGTCACGAACACGGAGTACATCGCCCGCGGCATCCGTGAAAAGGCGGCCAACTCGGTGCTGGTCAAGCTGAACCAGATCGGGACTGTCACGGAAAGCATCGAGGCCATCGAGATGGCCCGCAAGGCCGGCTGGGGATACGTCATCTCCCACCGGTCCGGCGAGACCGAGGACACCTTCATGGCCGATTTTGCCGTGGCGATGGGCGGCGGCCAGATCAAGACGGGTTCGGCCTGCCGCAGTGAACGGATCGCGAAATACAACCGTCTCCTGGAGATCGAGGCGGAACTGGACGACTCGGCCGTCTTCGGCCGCTGAGGGACGAAGATGCGAGGGGCCCCGGCTTGAGCCGGGGCCCGATTGGTTTCGCGCGGGACCGCCGCGAAGGCCTCATGCCGGGCTCAGGGGTTGAGTTTCCAGATGGCGGCGTTGAGGACCGCGGCAAAACTCACCCAGGCCAGGTAGGGCGTCATCAGCCAGGCCGCGGCGGCCGAAACGGGCCTGAAAGCCAGGGTCGTGGCCAGGATGGCCGCCCACAGGAACACGATGTCGACCAGCGCGAAGAACGGGGACTTGAGGCCGAAGAAAAGCGCCGACCAGAGGGTGTTCAGCCCCAGCTGGAGGGCGAAGAGCCACAGCGCCTTGCGGATGGTCGGGTCGGAGAGGCCCCCGCGGTTCCAGACGAGCCCTGCCGCGATGCCCATGAGGATGTAGAGGGTCGTCCAGACGGGCCCGAAAACCCAGCCCGGCGGGTTGAAGGAAGGCTTGGCAAGGGTGGGAAACCAGGTGTTCACACTGCCGTAGGTGAAGATCGAGCCGATCGACCCTGCGGCGAGGCACGCCAGGACGCAAACGGCCAGCCTGGTTAGCGCGGGACCCTTCATGGACACTTCCCTCCCCGTCGAAATGCGATGATTTAAAATCATAGCATAAAGATAAAGTGCCCGAAGCGGAGGGATGGCGAGTGGAACCTTGCATCCTGGAGGGGTTTGCGGGCGGGGTCCCCGCGGCGGGATTTCCGAGGGGCGAGGCTGCCGCCCTCCAGTCCAGGCTTGCCGGAAGGGTGGTTTTCGAGGATGCCTTTCCGGATCCCCTCGGGACCGTGGCCGGGGTCGACGTCTCGGTCCGGGAGGTTGGCGGGGCGGCCTGGGCCTTTGCCTGCATCGCCGTGATGGAATGGGGCACCTGGAAGATCCTGCGCGTTGCCGGCGCTTCAAGACCAGTGGATTTCCCGTACATCCCGGGACTCCTTTCCTTTCGCGAGCTCCCGGTCATCCTGGAGGCCGCCCGGCAGCTTCCCGAATGGCCCGGCCTTTTCCTGGTGGACGGGGCCGGCAGGGGACACCCGCGGTTTTTCGGCATCGCATGCCACCTTGGCCTCGCGACGGGCCGGCCTGCGGTGGGGGTGGCGAAGAGCCGTCTCGTGGGGGTTCACGACCCGGTTCCCGGGGAAAGGGGATCGCAGGTGCCTCTCCTCCTCGGAAACGTGAGGGTCGGCACCGTCCTGAGGACTCGTGCCGGGGTGCGCCCCCTCTACGTAAGCCCCGGCCATCTCGTTTCCGTGCCGTCTTCCGCCGGGCTTGTCATGGGTGCCTGCTCCCGGTACCGCCTGCCGGAACCCGTGCGGCTGGCTCACAGGCTTGCCGGCGAAGCGGGTCGTCTTTTTTCCCGCCGGTTTTCTGTTGAAAATCTTATCGCTGTCGTCGATGATACGGAGGCAAGAGAAGATCTTTATCCTTCCAGGGAGGGGTGACCCGAGAGTGAGAATATGCATGGCCGACTCGTTTGACCCGTCGCTGCCCGGCAGGCTGGGTGAGTTCGGTGAGGTCTCCACGGACCTAGGTGCGCTGGAGGGGGCCGAAGTCCTGCTGGTGCGGAGCAAGACGAAGGTGACCCGGGAGATGCTGGAGTCCGCTCCGAAACTGAAACTCGTCATCAGGGGCGGCGTAGGGATCGACACCATCGACACGAAAGCCGCCGCCGAGAGGGGGATTCGCGTCACGAACACCCCCAGGGCATCGTCGGTGACGGTGGCAGAGCTGGCTTTTGCCCTTATGCTGGCCGTCCCGACGCGCCTGGTGGAGGGGCACCTCGGCATGTGCCAGGGCAAATGGGAAAAGAACGAGCTGAAACGCACCGAGCTTTTCGGGAAGACCCTGGCGCTTGTGGGTTTCGGTAACATCGCGGTCGAGATGGCGCTGCGCGCGAAGGCCTTCGGGATGGAGGTCCTGGCGCACACGCGGACGATCAGGCCGGGCCGGGCGGAGGGACTCGGGGTGGAACCGGTGGCCGACCTGTTCCAGGCCCTTGCGAGGGCCGACTACGTATCGCTCCACGTCCCCCTTACCGACGAGACCCGGGGTATGATCGGTTCCGAAGCCCTGAAGACGATGAAGAAGGGCGCCGTGCTGGTCAACACGGCGCGCGCGGGCGTCGTCGACGCGACCGCGGTCGCGGACGCCCTCGAAAAGGGGCACCTCGGGGCCTACTGCACCGACGTCTGGCCCAAGGACCCTCCCGACCCGGGCTACCCGCTCCTCAAGGCGCCCCGGGTGCTCATGCTCCCCCACATCGGGGCCAACAGCAAGGAAAACCTGCTCCGGATCGGAGAGGAAGTCTGCTCCATCATCCGCGAGAGCCAAAAGGAAGGAGTGTTGTAAGACATGGCACGCAAGCTCAATTACCATGCAGGCCCGTCCACCCTGCCCCTGGAGGTCCTGGAAGAGCTTCGGGACAACATGGTCGACTTCCAGGGGACGGGGCTTTCCCTGATCGAGGAGAGCCACCGCAGCGCCAATTACGAGGCCGTCCACAACGGGGCGGTGGAACTGTTCCGGGAGATGCTCTCGGTGCCGAAGAACTACCGGATCCTCTTCCTCGGCGGCGGGGCCACCCTGCAGTTCGCCATGGTCCCCATGAACTTCCTGCCCCAGGGCAGGACGGCGGAGTACGTCTCCACCGGGACCTGGTCGAAGAAGGCGATCGACGACGCCAAAAAGATCGGCAGCGTCAAGGTCGTGTTCGACGGCAAGGAGGGCGGCTACACGACGCTCCCCGACCCCGCGTCCATGAAGGTCGATCCCGAAGCGGCCTACCTCCACGTTACGGCCAACGAGACCATCGGGGGCCTGGAGTGGAAGGCCTGGCCCGAGACCGGGGACGTACCGCTCGTGTGCGACATGTCGAGCGACATCCTGAGCCGGCCCGTCCCCGTGGAGAAGTTCGCCCTGATCTACGCGGGGGCCCAGAAAAACCTCGGCCCCGCCGGGACGACGATCGTCATCCTGAGGGAGGACATGCTGCAGCGCATTCCGGCTACTCTTCCCGCCTACCTGGACTACAGGAATCATGCCGACAACAATTCCCTCTACAACACCCCGCCGGTCTTCGGCATCTGGGCGATCAAGCTGGTGCTGGAGAACATGAAGAAGAACGGCGGGCTGGCCGCGGTGGCCGAGCGCAACCTGAAGAAGGCCGAAACCGTCTACGGGGTCGTCGACTCGAGCGGCGGGTTCTACCGTTCGCCGGTGGACCCCCGGTACCGTTCGAACATGAACCTGGTCTTCCGCCTGCCCACCGAGGAACTGGAGAAGAAGTTCCTCGACGAGGCCAAGGCCCAGGGCATGATCGGCCTGAAGGGCCACCGGAGCGTTGGCGGCTGCAGGGCGTCCCTCTACAACGCCATGACGCTGGAAGGGGCCGAAACCCTGGCGGCTTTCATGCGGGATTTTGCCGCGAAGAACGGGTAGGCGGCGCCGGATGGCAGACGTCAAGCAGCGGCTCGAAAAAATCGGGATCGGCCTGCCCGAGATCCTGCTGCCCAAAAAAGGGACGGACCTCGCGAAATGGGCCGTGGTGGCCTGTGACCAGTTCTCCTCGGAGAGACACTACTGGGAACGCGTGAAGTCGGTCGTCGGCGAGGCGCCCTCGACCCTGGGCCTGATCATCCCCGAATGCTACCTGGAGGACGGCGACACCGAAACCCGGGTAGGCGAGATCAACGGCCGGATGAAATCCTACTTGGAGGACCTGCTTGAGCCACTGGAGCCGGGCTTTGTCCTCGTGGACCGGAAAACCGCCCACTGCGAATCCCGCAAGGGACTGGTCCTGGCGGTGGACCTCGAGGCCTATTCCTTCGAGGCGGGCGCGATATCGCTCATCCGTCCCACGGAGGGGACGATCCTGAAGCGGCTGCCTCCCCGGATGGCCGTGCGCCGCGGCGCCGTGCTGGACCTGCCGCACATCCTGCTTCTGCTCGATGACCCGGGCAGGACGGTCATCGAGCCTCTATTCTCCGCACGGAAGAGTTTCAGGAAAGTCTACGAGTTCGACCTGATGGCGGAAGGGGGTTCCGTCGCCGGCTGGCACGTCCCGGAGGAGGCCCTGCGTGACACGGTCCTGGCCCTGGAGAAGCTCGCCGCCGGTGGATTCCTCTTCGCGGTGGGCGACGGCAACCATTCCCTGGCGACCGCCAAGAGCCTCTGGGAGGAGAAAAAGGCTTCGGGGGCGGCCCCGGACGACCCGGCCCGCTGGGCACTCGTGGAGGTCGAGAACATCCACGACGAAGGGTTGCATTTCCACCCGATCCACCGGGTCCTCTTCGGACTCGACGAAGAGGGGTTCCTCGCCGAAATGGCAAGAGCCCTGGGGGGAAGGCTCGAGGCGGGACCGGCCGGTCCTTGCGCGAAAACGGAGAATGGGCACGTGGTGGGGATCGTTTCCGCCTCCGGCGAGAAGCGTTTCGTTTTCTCCCCCGCCGAAGAGCGGATGACCGTCGAATTCTTCCAGGAATTTCTCGATCGTTACCTGGCGAACCATTCCGAGGTATCCATCGACTACATCCACGGGGAAGAGGCCGTTCGGCAGATGGCGGCCGGGCCGGGAAACGCCGGGTTCTTTATGCCGCCCCTGGACAAGTCGGTCTTTTTCGAGCGGATCGTCAAGGTGGGGCCCTACCCGCGGAAGACCTTCTCCATCGGCGAGGCCACGGAGAAGCGCTACTACCTCGAAAGCCGGATGCTGGCCCGTTAGCCGCCTCCCCGGCCGGGGATCAAGCCGAAAAAAAGGGGCCCGGGCAAGCGCCCGGGCCCCTTCGTCGTACAGAGTTGGTTCCTAGAAGGTCTCCTGCGCGGTGCGGGAGATGATCTCCTCCTGGTGGTACTGGTCGAGGTCGACGAAGTAGTCGCTGTAGCCGGCAACCCGGACGAGGAGGTCGCGGTAGTTCTCAGGGTGCTTCTGGGCGTCCCGCAGGGTGTCGGAGTCCACGACGTTGAACTGCATATGGTGCCCGCCCAGGCGGAAGTAGGTCCGGATCAGCTGGGCCAGTGCGTCGATCCCGTCGTCGCCCGCCAGGACGGAGGGCAGGAACCGCTGGTTGAGGAGGGTCCCGCCGGACTTGACCTGGTCCATCTTGGAAAGGGACTTCACGACCGCCGTGGGGCCTTGCCTGTCGGCACCGTGGGACGGGGAAGTCCCGTCCGACTCCGGCAGCAGGGCGTATCGGCCGTTGGGGGTTGCGCCGAGCTTCTTGCCGAAGTAAACGTGGCAGGTCGTGGAAAGCATGTTCAGGTGGTAGGTCGGGCCCTTCGGGCTGTGCTGTCCGTCGATCGTCCTGAAGAGCGTGTCGTAGACCCTCTGCATGATGGAGTCGGCGTAGTCGTCGTCGTTGCCGAAGAAGGGCGTCCTGTTCCAGACGAACTGCCGCAGGGCCTCTTCGCCCTCCCAGTTCTTCTTCAGGGCGTCCAGGAGGGTTTCCATGGCGACCGTCTTCTCCTCGAACACGTGCTTCTTCAGCACGGCCATGCTGTCCGTGATGGTGCCGATGCCGCAGCACTGGATGTAGTCGGTGTTGTAGCGGGCGCCGCCGTCGTAGTAGTCGCGGCCGTTCTTGATGCAGTCGTTGATCACCACGGAGAGGAACGGGGCCGGGGCGTATGTGGCGAACATCCTCTGCAGGAAGTTGTCGTTCTCTATCTTGGTCTCGACCACGAACCGGAGCTGCTTCTCGAACGCGGCGTACAGGTCTTCGAAGCCCTTGAAGGCCATTGGATCGCCGGTCTCGATGCCGACCTTCTTCCCGGTGAGGGGGTCGACGCCGTTGTTCAGGGTCAGCTCCAGGACCTTCGGGACGTTGAGGTAACCGTGCAGGATGTAGGCCTCCTTGCCGAAGGAACCGGTCTCCACGCACCCGCTGGTGCCGCCCTCGCGCGCGTCCTCGGGCGTCTTGCCCACGCGGATCTGCTCCTGGACGATCAGGTCGGTGTTGAACACGGAAGGATAGCCCGAACCGTGGCGGATGACCTTGCCGGCGGTCTTAAGGAAGCGGTCGGGTGTCTTCGCGCTGATCTGGACGCTGACCTGCGGCTGGAGCAGCTGGAGTTCGTCCAGGACTTCCAGGATGATATCGGAGACCTCGTTCGACCCGTCGGTGCCGTCGGCCTTCAGGCCGCCGAGATTGATCTGGGTGAAGTCGTTGTAGGTGCCGCTTTCGGCCGCGGTGACGCCGACCTTCGGGGGCGCCGGGGTGTTGTTCACCTTGATCCAGAAGCAGGAAACGAGTTCCTTCGCCTCGTCGCGGGTCAGGGAGCCCTCTGCGGTGCCCTTCTCGTAGAACGGGGCCAGGTGCTGGTCGAAATGCCCGGGGCTCATGGCGTCCCAGCCGTTCATCTCGGTGATGGTGCCGAGATGAACGAACCAGTACATCTGGACGGCTTCCCAGAAGTCGCGGGGCGCGTGGGCGGGGACCCGGCGGCACACGGAGGCGATCTTCTTCAGTTCTTCCCTGCGGACCGGGTCGGTTTCCGTAGCCGCCATCTTTTCCGCCAGGTCTGCATGACGTTCGGCGAAGAGGATCGCCGCGTCGCAGGAGATGTCCATGGCCGTCAGTTCCTCGGCCTTCTCGGTAGCATGGGGGTCGTTCAGGTAGTCGAGTTTCGCCTTGCTCTCGGTTATTTCGCGCTTGAAGTCCAGCATCCCCTTGCGGTAGATGGTCCCGTCAAGGGCGGTGTGGCCGGGGGCCCGCTGCTCCATGAACTCCGTGAAGAGCCCGGCCTCGTAAAGGGCCTTCCACCTTTCGGGGATGAGGGCAAAAGCCTTGTCGCGCATGCTGCGCCCGCGCCAGTACGGGATGACCTTCTCCGCGTAGAGGTCGATGTCCTCGGGAGAGACGGAATAGTTCGTCATCTTCCTGGAGTTCAGGATCTCCAGGTCTTCCCGGGAGTGGCAGTTCAGTTCGGGGAAGGTCGAGACGCTACGGGGCACGGGCCCCCTCTCGCCCACGATCAGCTCGTCGGCGCCGATGAAGATGGTCTTCTTCTCGCACAGGTTCTTGAAGTTCATGGCCCGCATGACGGGCGTGGAGAATTTACCCGCGTTTGCCTCGTAGTATTCGGTCACGAGAACGGCCCGTTCGATGGAGATGGACGGGCGGGTTTCGAAACTTTCCTTCCTGAGCCTGCTTATCCTTTCGTTCACCTTGTTCACCCTCCTATGAGGACATTGAGTCCGAATGATTTTAGGCTTTCTGCCGCCGCCTGCTGTTCCTCCGCGCTCGGCGGGAGCGTGTCGGGGAGGCGGTAGCTCTTTCCCCACTTGGCGTACTTGTTGCGGGCTGCAGCGTGATAAGGGAGGACGTGGACCGACACGATGTTCGGCAGTCTCGAGACAAAGCTTCCCGTCCGCTCGATGTTTTCGGCATCGTCGTTGATCCCGGGGATCAACGGGATGCGGATGGCGACCTTTGCCCCCGCCTCGGTGAGCTTCTGCAGGTTTTCCAGGATCAGGGTATTGTCTACGCCGGTGTAGGTCTTGTGCTTTTCCGGGTCCATGTGCTTGAGGTCGTATAGGAAGAGGTCGGTCCTGGCTGCCGTCTCGAGCAAAACCGAGGCCTGGGCGAAACCGGTGGTGTCGACCGCCGTTCGGATTCCCATCTTGCGGCATCCCTTGAGCAGTTCCCACAGGAATTCGGGTTGCAGGAGGGGTTCGCCTCCAGAGAAGGTCGCGCCGCCGCCGGATTCGTCGTAAAACGGGATGTCCTTCCGGATCACGTCGAGGACTTCCCTCGAGGTCATGAGGCGTCCCACCTTTTCCCGGGCCATCGACGGGCACACGTCTGCGCAGGCACCGTTCCCGTTGCACAGGGCGGGGTCTGCGAAGAAGCCTTCGGGCGTTGCGGAAATCGCTTTCGTGGGGCAGGCCCTGAGGCAGGCGCCGCAGCCGATGCATCGCTCGGGCCGGTACAGCACTGCGGGTGCGACCGGGATGCTCTCCGGGTTGTGGCACCACCAGCAGGACAGGGGGCATCCCTTCAGGAAGACCGTCGTCCGTATGCCCGGGCCGTCGTGGATCGAGTACTTCTTGAAGTCGAAAACGATGCCAGTCTTCATCGCTTGTTCCCCTCTTTTGTCTTTCTCGGGCTCTGCCGTGATGTATGATATATCAGTTACGTCCTCCCGTCAAGGCCAGGAAACAAAAATTCCGTAAGTCCAGGTTCTTCTAGGCACCGCCCCGGGTTTTACCCGAACCGGGCAGCCGGGTGTCCTTCCGCAATTCGAGGGCGGCCCGGAGCATCAGGATTCCCCTGATTTTCCTGAGGTCGACGGAGCAGACCCGCCCCAGCTTGTCGAGACGGTAGGCCAGGGTGTTCCGGTGGATCGAAAGCTTCGCGGCCGCCCGTGCCGGTGAGAAAGGTTCCTCGCACCAGGCAAGAAAGGTCTCTACCAGTTCCGCGGCGTCCGGGCAGGACGGCAGGTTCTCCAGGACGGTGGTGCAAAAGCGGTCGGCGTGGTCCCTCGGGACGTGCGACAGGAGGGATTCCAGCCTGACCTCCGCGATGGAGCGGACGGTTCCCGCCGGGCATTTCCTGGCCGTGAGAAGCGCAGCCTCCGATGCGGAACGGAACGCCTCGCCCAAAAGAGAGGGGGTGAAGGCGATCTCGCCTATCCCGGCAACGACCGGGATCCCTGCCGCGCCCACCGAGTTTGCCAGGGCACGGGCGGCTTTCTCGACCTCTGCCAACGGGTTTTCTTCCCTGGCGGCGAGCCCGAGGAACGCGAGGATCACCGTCTTGTCGTCCCCCAGGCGCGAGACGATGTCCTGGGGGTGGGGGAAAGCCCTCCGGGCAAGGGCTTGCACTTCCCTGCGCCTGTCCGGGGACAGGGTTTCCGGCCTGAGGGTTTCCACGGCCACGACGGCCCTGGCGGGCTTCATGTCGTAGCCGAGTTCCCTGCCCCGGACGACGAGCAGGGATTCGTCCTCGCGGTACGGGTCGAAGGCCCCGATCTCGAGCATCAGTTCCTGGAGGGATTGCTCCCTCAGGAGGGAGGACCGGAGGAGGGCGTTCTCACGGAGCAGGAGTTCCGCCTGTTTCTGGACCAGGCGGCCGTAACGGGACACTTCCTCGGGGGGGCCCGCGATGGCGATGGACCCCACCACCCGGCCCGCCAAAGAGATCGGCAGCGTGACGCCCGGGCGAACCCCCTCCGGGAGGCCCTTCGCCTGTTCCACGGTCGTGACCTCCGTGCGCCGCGTCTGCATGACGCCCAGCGACGGGCTGTGCAGGGTCCCCAGCCGCGAGGGGTCGCTCGACCCGATCACAGTGCCCCCCTCGTCCGTCAGGAGGACGCTGTATCCGGCTATTTCGGACGTGTTTTCCGCGAGTTCCTGGGCGCAGCCCCTAAGCAAGGGATCCCCTCCTTCCAACTTCGACCAGTATCCCCCCAACCCGTTGGTTATGCAATTGAATAAAAAAAGACCCATGGATAAGGAAAAACATAATGCTTAAGCCCAATGAAAAGCCTCGGGACAGCGGGTAAACTGAAGTGTAGGAATCCTGCCGACAGGCGGCTCCGTTTTCATGGGCCCACGGCGGGATCGAAGAAGGGAGGACCCCGAATGAATTTGGAACTGCACGAAGTACACGTTTCGGATATCCAGTGGGGACCGAAGACCGAGGTCAGGGATCACGTCCTGTACGTGAACCGCGAGGAAGCTGCCGCTTCCGTCTCGGGAGACGATCGGTTCGCCTCGGTCAGGCTGGACCTGGCCCGGCCGGGGGAGAGCGTGCGGATCATCCCCGTCAAGGACGTCGTCGAGCCGCGGGTCAAGCTGAAAGGCGGGCGGGGCTACTTCCCGGGCTTCTTCGCTCCCCCCGAGACCGCGGGCGAGGGCGTCACCCTGGTCCTGAAAGGGGCCGCCGTGGTGACCTGCGGTCCCATCGTGGCCTTCCAGGAAGGGTTCATCGACATGTCCGGTACCGGGGCGGATTACACGCCTTTCTCCGGGACCCAGAACCTCGTCCTGACCGTCGAGCCGGCAACCGACCTGGGCAAGCACGCCTACGAGGAAGCGCTCCGCCTGGCCGGCCTGAAGCTGGGGCTCTACCTGGCGGAGGCCTGCCGGGATGCCAGGGTCGACGAGGTCCGGGTCTTCGACAAGGGGTCGATCGTCGAGGAAAGCGCCAAGTATCCCGACCTGCCCAGGATCCTTTACGTCTGCATGGCCATCACCCAGGGGCTCCTGCACGACACCTACCTTTACAGCGCAGACCTGAAAACGGTCCTTCCGACGCTGATCCACCCGAACGAAGTCCTGGACGGGGCGCTCGTTTCCGGCAACTGCGTCTCGGCGTGCGATAAGAACACGACCTACCACCACTTGAACAACCCGGTTGTGGAGGCCCTTTACAAGCGTCACGGGAAGGACCTCAACTTCCTCGGCGTCGTGCCGGCGGTGGAGGATGTCCGCCTGGCCGGCAAGGAGCGCGCCTCGTCCATGAACGCGGCCCTGGCCAGGAACCTGGGAGCCCACGGCGTCGTCGTCACGGAGGAAGGTTACGGGAACCCGGACACGGACCTCTGCCTGAACGCGAAGAAGTGTGAACAGTTCGGGATCCGGACTGTCGTCATCTCCGACGAGGCCGCCGGCACCGACGGGGCCAGCCAGGGGCTGGCCGACGCCACGCCCGAGATGAGCGCGTTCGTCTCTTCCGGCAACGTCAACGAGATGATCGAGGTGCCCGCCATGAAGACGGTTTTGGGGCATCCCGAGGCGATCGCCCACCTGTCCGGGGGGGCCGCCGAGAGCCTCCGCCCGGACGGGAGCATGTTCGTCGAGCTGCAGGCCGTGATCGGGTCCACCTGCGAGCTGGGCTTCAGCCGCGTCGGCTGCGAATGGATCTAGGCGAGGGAGGATGAACGCGATGACGATCAGGGTTGTGCATTACATCAACCAGTTTTACGCCGGCCTGGGCGGAGAAGAGGCGGCGAACCACCTTCCGGAATCCAGGGAAGGGGTTGTCGGGCCCGGGATGCAGCTGAAAACGCTGTTCGGCGACCGTGCCGAGATCGTCGGGACCGTGATCTGCGGCGACGGGTACTACGGCGAGCACATGGAAGAGGCCCGGGGGGAGTGCCTGAAGCTCATCGGGGCCTTCAAGCCCGATCTTCTCGTGGCCGGGCCGGGCTTCAACGCCGGGCGCTACGGTGTGGCCTGCGGGGATGTCTGCGCCGAGGCGGGCAAAGCCCTGGGTATCCCCACGGTAACGGCTCTCTACCCGGAAAACCCGGGGGTCGAGCTTTACGCGAAGAAAACCGTCATCGTGCAGGCGGCCGACAGCGCCCGCGGCATGAAGACGGCGTTAGAGGGCATGGCCCGCGTCGGCCTCAAGCTGGCGGCGGGAGAGCCCATGGGCCCCGCACGGCTGGAGGGAACCATCTCCCGCGGGATCCGGAAGAATTTCTTCTCCACGACGAACGGTGCCGAGCGGGCCGTGGCGATGCTTTTGGACAAGATCGCCGGAAAGCCCTTCCGCACTGAATACGAGATGCCCGTCTTCAACCGGATTCCCCCTGCCGCCCCCATCAAGGAAATGAAGAAGGCGACGATCGCCCTGGTCAGCTCCGGCGGGATCGTGCCCAAGGGGAACCCGGACCATATCCGGGTCTCTTCGGCTGAAACCTACGGCCGCTACGACATCTCGAAGCTGGACGACCTGACCCCGGAGACCTACGAATCGGTCCACGGCGGGTACGACAGGGTCTGGGCCTCCGAGGACCCCGATGTCGTCCTTCCCGTCGACGTCATGAGAGAGCTGGAGCGCGAAGGCGTTTTCGCCAAGCTGTACGATCACATCTACACGACCACCGGGACCGGGACCGCCGTGGCCCACGCCGAGCGTTTTGGCCGGGAGATCGGGGCCCAGCTCAAGGAAGCCGGGGTCGACGGGGTAATCCTGACCTCCACCTGAGGAACCTGCACTCGATGCGGCGCATCGATGACGCGTGAAATCGAGAAGGCGGCGGGAATACCGGTGGTCCAGATCGCGACCATCGTCCCGATCATGCTGACGGTCGGTTCGAACCGGATCGTCCCGGGCGTGGCCATCCCCCACCCGGTTGGCGAGCCCGCGAAGGGGCCGGAGGCCGACAGGAAGGCCCGCAGGGAGCTCCTGCTCCGAGCGCTGGACGCCATGACGACACCTATTGCCGAACAGACGATCTTTGAAAGGAAGTGACCTGGATAAAGCCATGAAAAGGACGAAGACGCTCATTCCGGCATCGAAGAACCCGCCGGCGAAGGTGAAGGACAAGGGGCTCGTCAGGCTGGCCAGGGCGGGAGCGGCGGCTTTCGACGCCGGGTCCGACCGCATCCTCTGGCTCCCCTTGGGGGCCTCCCTGGCCGGGCGGATCCGGTCCGGCCTGGCTGCCCGGTTCCTCTCCGCCGGGGTGCAGCCCGTGCGGTGCGGTCCCGGTGAAGCCGGGACCCTGCCGGTGGCGGTGCGCGCCCTGAAGACCGTGGACCAGCTTCCCCTGTGCCTCATGGAGGATTCGGCGGATTCGATCCTGCTGGAAGGGTTCGACACCGAGGGGTCGATGCCGGGCTGGGCGGCCTTCGCGGAACGGCTGGTCGCCTTCCTCCAGGAACGGGGACTGGACCTGTCGGTTTTCGAGGAAGCCTCGCTCGCCGGAGAGCGGACGGTGGTGGCCTGTGGCTGCGACGCCGACGCCCGCGGGGCCCTGGAGGCCCGCTATTGCGGAGCGTGCGGCTGGGCCGGCTCCGTGGATGCCCTGTTACAGCCGGAAGCCCTGCCGGACGAGGAGGAATCTCCGCTCCAGCCGGTGGTGACCCCCGGTGCGACGACGATAGCGGAGCTTTGCCGGCAGCTGGGGTGCGCTCCCGAACGGACGATCAAGACAATGTTTTACGCGGCGGAACAGGCCGGCACGAAGACGATCGTGGCTGCCCTGGTCAGGGGTGACCGCGCCGTGTCCTCAGCCAAGCTTTCGAGGGCCCTGGGAGGCGCTTCCGTGAGAAGGGCCGAGAGCCTGGACCTCAAGCAGGCTTCCTGCGACGTGGCCGGGTTCCTCGGGCCGGTCGGCCTGCCCGGGACGATCCGGGTGATCGCGGACCTGTCCGTGCAGGGCACGAAGAACCGGGTCGTGGGAGCCAACCTGCCTGAGACCCACCTGACGGGGGCCTGCTGGGGAAGGGACTACGAGGCCCCCGTGGCGGACATCTCCGCACTGGAGTCGGGGGCGCCCTGCCCGGCGTGCGGGAAGCCCGTCGAGAAGGCCTGGGTCCGCCCCGTGGCCTCTTTCCGGGTAGGGCATCCGGCGCTGGCGGCGTTCCCCTCGCTCGGGTACCTGGACGAGAACCGCAAGCGTCACGTCCCGGTCGCCTGGAGCGGCCGGGTACTGGTGGAAGCCCTGGCGCTGGCTTCGGCAGGGGACGGTGATGCCCCGTTCAAGATCGGGCTAGCCCCGGCCGACGTACTCGTCCTGCCCCTCGAAGCCGGGGGGGAGGCTGCCCGGAACGCCGCCGTAAAGGTTGCGGAAGATCTCGGAAAGTCCGGGTGGATTGTCCTCCTGGACGACCGGGAAACACCCGACGAACCGAGGCTGGCGGAAGCGGTCCTGACCGGTTGCCCGGTACGGGTGCTGGTTGGAGCTGAGGCGAAAGCCGAGGTCTCGCTCGGGGAAGTCCCCGCCGAGACGGTGCCCCTGGCGGAGATCGCCGGGGTCCTGGAAAAGCTTAGCGCTTGTTGAGCCAGTTCACGAACGGAGCGGGGCGCTTGCGCCCCGCTCTTTTTTATCTAATGTCACTTTAACGCTTCTTGTCTTGACTGTGATAGGCCGCGTCCCTATACTCAGGTAAAATCTGGATCTGGGGGGTGTTTCTTGAATGAAGAAGGGTTTCATATTTGCGTTGCTGGTTGTACTGGCTTTTGCCTCGGTGGCCTTTGCCGCCAAGGCGCCGATCAAGATCGGCTACGTGGCGAACCTCACCGGGGAGGCGGCGACCTGGGGCGTTCATGAGAAAAACGGTGCCCTGATCGCGGTCGAGGAGATCAACAAGAAGGGCGGGGTGCTGGGCCGCCCGCTTGAGATCGTCATCTACGACGTCAAGGCGAAGGCCGAAGACGCCATCAGCGCGGTACGCCGCCTGATCCTGGAGGACAAGGTCGTCGCCATCGGCGGGACGAACTTCAGCGGCCTGAACATCGCCACGATCCCGATCATCGAGCAGTACAAGGTTCCCCAGATCGGCAGCTACCCGACGAACCCCGCCGTCACGGTGGACCCCAAGACGGGAAAGGCCCGTCCTTATTCCTTCCGCATCTGCTTCACCGACCCCTACCAGGGCAAGGTCATCGCCGAGTACCTCTACAGCAAGCTCGGCATCAAGGAAGCGGCGATCATCCATGACGTCGGCAGCGATTACTCCGAGGGGCTGACCGAGTACTTCATCAAGACGTACACCGGTCTCGGCGGCAAGGTCGTGTCCAACCAGGGCTTCCGCGGCGGGGACGTCGACTTCCGCGCCCAGCTGACCAACGCGAAGAACAGCGGGGCCAAGGCCCTCGTCATGCCGAACCTCTACAAGGAAATGTCGCTCATGATGAAGCAGGCCTGGGAACTCGACTGGAAGCCGACCTTCATCGGCGGCGACGGGTTCAGCATGAACATGTTCGAGATCGCCGGGCCCGCCATGGAGAACAGCTACTGGGTCTACCACCTCAGCTTTGACGACCCGGTCCTGAAGCCCCTCTACGCGAAGTACGAGGCGAAGTTCAAGGTGAAGGCGACGGAGATGGTCAACACGGTCGCCGCCTACGACATCGTCTACTGGATCGCCGACGCCATCAAGCGGGCGGGCAAGGCCGACGGGGCCGCGGTCCGCGACGCCATCGAGAACACGAAGAACCTGAAACTGCTGCACTTCACCCTGACCGTGGACAAGGCCACGCATAACCCGCTGAACAAGCCCGCGGCCATCCTGAAGGCCACCCAGGGCAAGATGGTCTACCTCGAGACCTACAAGCCCCAGAGCAACTTCTAGGACATTTTTCCTTCAGCCGCGAAAAGGCAGGGGCCCCGAGCCGGGGCCCCTACCTTTTTGCCTGGCGTGCGTGAGGCGCCGTCCGGGTTTAGGCCTACGGCCAGCCTGGCAGGAGGTCTCCGTGTGTCACGAGCCCTCCCGCCAGGGTGAGGCGTGCCTCCACGTCCTTCAGGTCCATGGGGTCCGTCCCGAAGATGTTCCGGTCGAGGACCGCCAGGTCTGCCAGGTAGCCGGGGGCCAGCCGCCCGCGGCGGCCTCCCTCCCCCACCGCCAGTGCGCCGTTCACAGTCCAGAGCTCGAGGGCCTGCTCCAGGGCCAGTTTCTGGTGCGGCTGCCATCCCTCGGGGGAGGTGCCGTCGTCCCCGACCCGGCAGACCGCTCCCCACACGCCGCGCCACGGCGTGGGAGGCTCGACGGGGCAGTCGCTCGATCCCGTGACCACGAGGCCCGAGTCCACGAAGGACTTCCAGGGGTAGGACCAGGGAACGCGTTCAGGGCCGAGACGGGCGGTCGCCATGCCGATCTCGCTTGGGACGAAGGCGGGCTGGATGTCCAGCACGACCCCCAGGTTCTTGAGTTCATCCAGTTGTTCCGGGCGGCAGATCATCACGTGGTTCACGCGATGCGGCAGGGCGCAGGGATTCGGGCCTTCCGCGGCGGCGGCCCGGATGGCGCGGATGGCCTGGTCCAGCGCGCGGTCACCTATCGCGTGGATGAGCATCTGGAGCCCCTTGCGGTGGGCTTCCCTCACCGTCTCCAGCAGGTGATTCTCTTCATGGTTCAGGGTGCCGCAGGTGGAGGGGTCGTCGGCATAGGGAGAGGAGAGGGCTGCCGTGCGCCCCCCCAGGGAACCGTCCAGGAAGAGCTTGAAGCCCCCGTAACGGACCCAGTCGTCGCCGAGCCCGCTCATGACGTTCCATTGGGGCATGCGGTCCTCGAAGAGCACAACGCGGACGGGAAGCCTCCCCTCGAGCCGGAGCTGTTGGAAAGGGGCGAGGTCGTCCCCCAGCCCGTAGCCCGACGCGCTGCAGGTCTGGATCTCCGTGACGCCGTAGCGGGCGAAGTCCCTGCAGGCCGCCTCGATCATCCCGAGAGTCTTCCCGGATCGTGACCTCCAGGCCTCCAGGGCCTTCAGGACCGGCGCGACCTCGGTCTCGAGAAGGATGCCGTCCTTCCATTCCTCCCTGGGTATCCCGGCGGCGGCCAGGGCGGCGCTGTTGGCCACCTGGACGTGGGTGCAGACCCGGGTCAGGAGGATGGGACGGTCGATGCCCGTGGCGTCGAGGTCCTGGCGGGTGGGTTCCCTGTTCTCCACCCAGTAGGCGTCGTTGTAGCGGACACCGTGCACCCAATCCCCCGGTTTTGTCCTCGCGGCGGCCCGCTTCAGCAGCTCCATGGCCTCCACGAGGGACTTCGTCTCGAACAGGGAGACGCCCGCCCTTTGCTTGGCGTAGAAAAGAAGGTGCACGTGGGCATCCGTAAGCCCCGGGAGGACCGTCTCCCCTGCCAGGTCCAGGGTCCTGGCTTTCGCGGCGCAGGGATGGCCTGACACCTCCGCGGAGCCTCCCACGGCGACGATCCTGTCGCCTTGCAGGAGCACGGATTCCGCTCGTGGGCTCCTGCGGTCCCCGGTCCACACGCTTGCCCCCCGAATCAAGAGGCACTTTTCGTCCAAAGAAGTTCCCTCCCCCTGGTTTCAAGTCGACTGCTTCCCCATTATAGCGGGGAGGCCGACCCTACGGCTTGGCGGAGAGGGCTTTTACGGCTTCCCGGATCTCGGACACTTCCCTGCCCAGGGAGCCGGCGATCTCCTTGAGGGGCTTGTCCGTCGGGGAATCGGCAGGCCATCCCGCCTTTTCGAACACGCCCCTGCCGTCCACCCCGTAGGTCGAGGCGACCTCCGCCATCGTCATGGAGCCCCGGATCTCGTCCGGGTTCGGGAGTTTGCCGGGGGGTTCGGTTCCCGAGGCCCGCTTCTCCTTCTCGAACCATTTCCGCAAGGCCTCCCGGAAGGCCTCGTCGTCCGTGATCTCCTTGATCGGCCGGTCCAGGGTCGTATCGGCAGGCAGGCCCGTGATCTCCAGGATCTTTTCCGCGGGCATGCCCACCGTTTCCGAGACTTTCAGCACGCTCATCCAGCCGAAAACTGCGCTTGAGGGGTCTTCGGCGACCTGGGAGGCGATGGGGGGCGCATAGGTTTTCCAGTGTCCGGATGCCCGCGCCAAGCCGTAACCGCCGAGGAAAAAACCCACCCCGAGAAGCCCCACGGCGGTGACGGACAGCGCCCGGGTGCGGGTACCGAAGAACAGGGCCTTTTCCCGGGGACAGGCTTCCACGCATCGTCCGCAGGCCAGGCATTCCGCCGAGGATGTGACCTTCACGGACTCGGGGTCCAGGCGGACGGGGCAGGCTTTGCCGCAAAGATGGCAATGGATGCAGTGCTCCTCGGAGCGCCGTACCTTAACGGGGGACAGCTTCTGCAGGGGGGCCAGGATCGCCCCCAAAGGGCAGAGGTACCGGCACCAGAACCGCTCGATGAAAAGGCTGGCGCCGATGACGGTCCCGAAAAGCACGACGAAGGACCAGGGGGCTTCGGCCATCCCCTCGAGGCCTGCGGAGAGGTGCATCCAGGCGACCCAGGGATCGAAGGGTCTCCAGGCGAGGTTGCCGAGTTTCCAGGCCAGGCCGACGACCAGGGCGAGCACCCCGTATTTCAAAAACCGCAGGGGCCTGTCCAGGGACTCCGGCAGTTCCCTGCGGCGGATCCCGGTGCGGCGGGCGATCTTCGCGGTCCACTCGCCCAAAGTCCCGAGCGGGCATATCCATCCGCAGAAGACCCTTCCGAAGAGCAGCGTGGCGATGACGACGAGGACGAAAAGGACGAGGGCGCTGGGGGCCACCCGCCGCAGCCACGTTCCCGAGGACAGGAAGCCGAAGAGGGTTTCCATCCCTCCGAGGGGACAGAGGGCGTCTACCGGCGGAACCCCCTGGGGCCCTCCGCCGAGGACCTGGTGGCGGTAGCCGGTCCACGTCATGAAGGCCAGGAAGGAACCCTGGGCCAACAACCGTATCTTGTTCGAGTTCACGGTATTCTCTCCTTTGTGTCGGGGATTTATACCCCGTACCTTATATTCTTTGATTCATTCTAGCAGAAGAACCCATCGACGGCGACGGCGGAAAAATCGGGATGCCCGGCTGTCGCCCCGGCGATTCTTGCCTTAAACTGGAGGCAACCAACCTTTGAGGAGGTCTTGCCCGTGACCATCGATCCTTCCATGAGCGATGTCCTTCGCGCCTACCGTTTCCTGAAGGACCGCGTCCGCCGGACACCCGTCGAGCGCTCGTTTTCCCTGAGCGAGTTCACGGGGGCGGAGGTCTTCATCAAGTGGGAGAACACGCAGTTTTGCGGCTCGTTCAAGATCCGCGGGGCCCTGAACAAGATGTACTCCCTGACGCCCGAGGAACGCTCCCTCGGCGTCGTCACCCCTTCCAGCGGCAACCACGGGCAGGGCGTGGCCTTTGCGGCCTCGCAGCTCGGCGTCAAGGCCGTGGTCTGCGTTCCCGGGGCCTGCCCGCAGACGAAGAGGGATGCCATCCGGCGCCTGGGGGGCGAATGGGTCGACCTTCGGGTCGTGGGCGAACTTTACGACGACGCGGAACACGAGGCTCACAGGGTGGCGGCCGACGAGGGGCGGACCTTCGTCTCCTCGTACGAGGACGCGGTCGTCATCAGCGGCGCCGCGACCGTCGGGCTCGAGTTGATGATGGACGAGCCCGACCTGGACGCCATCCTAGTCCCGGCCGGCGGCGGGGGGCTCATGAACGGCGTTTCTTTATCCGCGAAGACGCTCCGCCCGCAGGTGCGGATCTGGGGGGTGCAGTCGGTGGCTTCCCAGCCCTGGGTGGCCTCATGGGAGGGTGGGCGGGCCCTGGAGGTGCCCTACGGGGACTCCCTGGCCGACGGCCTGACGGGTTCCATCCCCCAGAGCCTGCTGGACCTGGCGAAGACGCGCATGGAAGGCTGCTTCAGCGTTACGGAGGACGAGATCGCCCAGGCCATCGCCTTCCTCCACCGGGAGCACCACCAGGTCGTGGAGGGGGCCGGTGCCGTGGGGGTGGCGGGACTCCTCTCCGGCAAGGTCCCGGCCTCGCTCCGGGGACTGAAGGTCGGGGTGGTCATCTCGGGGGGGAACATCGATCAGAAGAAACTCCTGCCGATCCTCCAGCGCTGGGGCTAGCCCCGGGCGCCGCAGGGCGCCCGGCTAAAGGATCTGCTTGATGATCTGCTCCAGGATCTGGTCCTTGATCTGGGAGCCGGGGTCGTCGCTCGTCTTGGACCCGCCCGGACCCGTTGGGACGGTGATGGTGATCTTCACGTCGTCCCGGTCCTGTTTCTCGGAGGGGTCCGAGGGGGAGATCGGGATGGGGCTTTCCTTGGGGTGACGGATGACCTTCAGGTTCGCCATCGTGGGCTTCTTCCAGGGCCCGGTCACGTTGAAGCTGACTTCCTGGAAGTCCCGACGTGCAGCTCCGCCGATCAGGCCCCCCAGGAATTGCTCGAGAGTCGCCGACGACCAGGAGCCGTCGGAGGCCAGCAATCCCTCCAGGCCCCCGAGCAGGAGGTTCAATGCCCTGACGTTGACTTCCCCGTAGCTTGCCAGGTCCAGTTTCCCGCCTTCGCCGACCGAGCCGTCCACGGACAGGTAGCGGTAGAAGCGGTCCCCGGGGACGGCGTTCGCCCGCGTTCCGGGCAGCAGGAAGACGGATTTCCCGTCGATGTTGAAGTTGGCGTTGACCGAGCTGTACTGGATGGTCGGGCTACCGGTGATCGAAACGAGGCTTTCCAGGGCCTTGAAGTCCTTGATGGCGCCGTCGCGGACCTTCAGGGAACCGTTTCCGTCCATGAGGAAGGCCTTGCCGTACTCGTTGGAGATCCGGAAAGACAGGTCGGCCTTGCCCGAGATCGTCCCCTCGGTCTTGAGGGCGTCCTTCATGGCCGGGGCGAGGTCCGCGCCGGCGACGTTCATGCGGGCCCCCCACCGGGCTTTCCCCATCTCCACCGATCCGATCAGGTTCACCTGGCCGCCGTAGGCTTTCGCATTTCCGCCTTCGACCGTGACGAACTCGTCGGTTGTCACGAAGGGCAGGTCCACGTCGGAGAGGCGGAAGCCCCACAGTTCCAGCGACTGTGACGCCAGCCTGCCGGACCCCTGGAACCCGTCGGCGTTGATCCTGCCGGAGATTTTCGCGTCGACGGCTCCCCGCACGATTTCACGGGAGCCGCTGATGAAGCGGGGCAAAAGGTCCTGGGTCCTGAGGTTCGCCCCTTCCCCGGAGAAGGAGAACTCCCAGCCCTCTCTTCCCCGGAGCATCGTTCCCTTCGCCGTTACGGGCGAGTCCCCCACGAGGGCCCGCGCCTCCCGGATATGGAACGTTTCCCCGTTCGACGCCGCTTCGCCCTGGACCCGGACGTTCTTGAACGCGAGGCCCGAAACGGCGAGCTCGGGTACGTCCGCGGCCACTTCCAGGCGCGGTTTCGCCGACGGTCCCTTGACGGAAGCCGTCGCGGAAACCTTGCCCCGCAGGGGGATGGCCAGGCTGAACCGGTTCGTGACCTCCTTGAGGTCCAGTCCCTCGAGGGAAGCCTCGATATCCAGCTCGGCCGGTTTCGAGCCCTCGGCTTTCGCGATGGTCCCCGAGCCCTTGAGGAGTCCCCCGATCACCCGGCCCTCGATCCCTTCGAGACGGATACCGGAAGCTTCCCCGACCAGCCGGAAAAGGACGTCGTCGAAATCCAGCCCGGAGGCGGAAAGTCCCGAAGAGGTCCCTTCCACCTTCCATGCCGGGGAGGAAAGGAGGCCCGAAAGAGTAAAGCTGCCCGCCGCGCTGCCGGAAAGGGCCAGCGGCAGGGCCTCCCTCGGGATGGAAGCTAGGTCGAGGCCTGAAAAGCCGCCCCTGAAATCCGCCTCGGGCTTGCCCGCCAGGTCTTTGACCCTGCCGGACAGGAAGAGGGACGATTTGCCCGACTTGCCGGATAGGGAGAGGATTTCAAGCGTCCCCTGCCGAAACCTGAGAGAGGTTTCGATGTCCTGGTTGGGCAGGAGCGCCACGGGCCTGGCCTTGAAGCCGGAAAGCGAGGCCTCGAGCAGCGGGGCTTTTGCTTCCCCCGTGGCCTTGAGTGTCCCTTCCGCCTTTCCCGCGAGGCCCAGGTTCCCGAGGGCCCCGAAGCGTTTCGAGAGCTGCCCCGCATCGAGCCCGGAAAGACGGCCTGCCAGGTCAAGGGCCGGCTTTGCCCCGAACAGGCCGAGGATCCTCCCCGAAACGAGTACCCGCCCTCCCTGCCAGGAGGCCGAAGCACCGTTCAACCGGGCGTCCCTCCCGTCGCTGGAGAACGGCAGCGTCAGGTCCTTGATGGCTTCACCCCTTGCCGTGAGGCTGGCGGATTTGACGCTGCCCTCGTAGCGTAACGCCGACATCGGGCCCTTGAGGCGCACTTCCCCTGATAGGTCTCCCTTCGCCTGCAGGGGCGCGAGGCCCTTGAAGCGGGCGGATAGCCTGTCCAGTCCCAATCTCCCGATGGAAAGCCCCAGGTCCAGTTCCACTTTCGGCCGGATGGCGACGGGCCCCCTGGCCTCGATGGGTGATCCCAGCCAGTTGCCCGTCAGGAGGACATGCCCTTTCGTCCCGTCGGTCATGGAGAAGAGCGTCTTCGAAGAGGTGATGTCCTGGCTGGCGACAGTCAGGGCTTTCGCTTCGACCTGTACCTGTCCGGAAAGGGCCTTCAGGGGTCCCTCGAGGTCGAGGGAAACGGTTTCGGCCTGTCCCTGCATGAATCCGATCCAGGGGAGGACCGGCTTCCAGCTGGCCACCTCCATGCCCTTCCCCCGGATGTCGAGCTTCCACGGCCGGGGCTTCATCGAGAAATCGGTGGAGACGGTGCCCTCGACAGGACTGCCGAAAGCCTCCCCCGACAGATCCGAGAAGGCGAGGTTCTTCCCGTCGAAGTCCCATCTCCCGGTGAGGGACCCGAAGTCGATGCCCGCGACCCGCCCTTTCTTCATCGAGAGGCTGCCCCCGTACCGGAGGTTCGGCCATTTGCCCTCGACCCGGAACTCCGTGAGGACTGGGCCGGTGAACCGTTCACCGAGAGCCGGCCAGAAGTTTTTGAACGTTGACAGGTCCACTCCCGAGGCGCGCACGAGGACCGCCAGGTTCGGGCGGATCGTCCCGAAAGCCTCGATCCTGCCCCGGGCGACCTCCATCTCGAGGTTTTCGAGCTGGGCGAGCCCCCCGGCGACGCGGTAACGCCCCTTGCCGCGGGTTTCCACCGCGTTCATGACCGCCCTGAAGGTCGCGTCTATCGCGAACTCCGAGATCTTGAGGTTGGCCCGGCGTACTTCTATCTGGGTCGAACGTGTCCTGACGATGCAGTCGTCCAGCCTGACCGAGTCCAGGGGGATGTCGAGCCTGTCGCTTTCCTTCTGGACGTCCGGGAGGATCTCCATGAGTCGGTCCAGGTCCACGTCGGCCCCGCGGATGTCCAGTCGCCGGATGAAGATCCGCCGCTGTAAAATGGACGGGATGTCCTGCCGGAAGGTCAGCTCCGAGGCGGAGAGAATGGGCAGCCCCTCCTCCGTCAGGACGATGTCCTTGGCGCGATACCCGACGATCGGGTTGCCGCTCATCGAACCGATGAAAAGGTCTGCCCCCATGGAGCTTTTGGCCCCCTGGACGGCGAGGTTCCGGACGATGCGTTCCCCGTAAGGCATGCGGACCGCAGCAACGGCGAGGATGACGGGAATGAGCAGTAAGAAGGCCCAGAAGGCCGCTTTGGCACGGGACCGGTTTTTTCTGGGCATGGGGCACCCCTCGTAAAAGAATGGTTTGGCTTCATTTTACCCCACATGACAGGAGGATTGGGCTTTGGTGGAACTCAGCCGCGAAGGTGGCATCGGCGGGAACGGGCTTGACGAGAAATCCCGGGCGCTTCTTCGTATCCTGGAGGGGCTCGAGAACCTGGTCGTCCTCTTTTCCGG
>CAYRNZ010000008.1:0-19090 GCA_964425765.1 uncultured Synergistaceae bacterium | reverse complement strand
GGGCGCTTCTTCGTATCCTGGAGGGGCTCGAGAACCTGGTCGTCCTCTTTTCCGGGGGGGTCGACAGCACTCTCCTGGCGCATGCCGCGTGGAGGGCCCTTGGTGACCGGGCCGTCGCCCTGACGCTGCGCTCGCCCCTGGAGGACCCCGCCGAGACGGCCATGGCCGGGGCAGCGGCCTGCCGCATCGGGGTCCGCCATGTCGTCCTCCGGTCGGGGGACCTGGAGGTCCCCGAGATCGCAGGGAACCGCCCGGACCGGTGCTACGCCTGCCGGAAGCACCGGGACGCCATGGCCTGGGATTGGGCTCGCCTCAACGGTTTCACCTGCGTGGCCGACGGCCTGAACACAACCGACCTCGGGGAAGACCGGCCAGGCAGGAAGGCCTCCGACGAGGACGGGATCCGCCACCCTCTCCTGGAGGCGGGCCTGGGGCGCGACGAAATCCGCGAACTGTCCCGAAGGGAGGGGCTCGAAGGGTGGGACCGCGCGGGAAGCCCATGCCTGGCAACACGCTTCCCCTTCGGCACAATCCTTTCGGGAGAGGCGCTGCGGCGGGTAGCCCGCGCAGAGGCCGCCCTGCGGAAGCTCGGTTTTTCACCGGTCCGGGTCCGTTCCCTTCCCGGCCCCGTGGCCGTCGTCGAGGTAACGGACCCCCGGGGCGCGACGGCCCGGGAGCCGGAGATCCTCCTTCTCCTGCAGGAGGCTGGTTTTTCCGGGGTCCTGGTCGACCCGGGGGGTTACGTCCGCGGCAGGATGAGCCGCCCTACCCCTCCCGAGGGCCCATGAAGGGGCGTCTCCAGTCCAGAGGAGGTACCGTGGTCTCCTTGACCGTCCGGGGCGAAAGCCAGCGGGTGATGTTGTTGAGGAAACCGGCCTTGTCGTTGGTGCCGGAGTGCCTCGATCCGCCGAAGGGCTGCCGGCCCACGATGGCCCCGGTGGGCTTGTCGTTGATGTAGAAGTTCCCGGCCGCGAACCGCAGGGCGCATGAAGCCCGGTCGATGGCCGCACGGTCACGGGCCAGGATGGAGCCCGTCAGCGCGTAGGGCGTGCTGGAATCGCAGAGGGCCAGGATTTCGTCGAACGACTCGTCCGGGTACAGGAACAGGGTGACCACCGGCCCGAAGATTTCCTCGGTCATCAGCCTCCCCTTCGGGTCCTTCGCGACGAACAGGGTCGGTTCCACGAACCAGCCTTTTTCGTCGGAGAAGCCGCCGCCGAACACCCTCTCGTACTCTTCCGGGCGGGACATGGCGTACCGGATGTACTCGACCGTCTTCCGCCAGGCGTCCCCGTCGATGAGGGCCCCCATGAAGCAGTCCAGGTCGTCCGTGGCTCCGAAGCACAGCCGGGGCGCCTCCTCCAGCAGGATCTTACGGACCTCGGGCCAAAGGCTCTCCGGGACGTAGCCCCGGGAAAGGGCGGAGCACTTCTGCCCCTGGTACTCGTAGCCGCCCCGGATCAGGCTGACGGCCACAGCCCTGGGGTCCGCAGACGGGTGCACCACCGCAAAGTCCTTTCCCCCCGTTTCCCCCACCACCCTGGGGAATGAGCGGTAAAGGTCGACGTTCTTGCCGATCGTCCGCCAGAGCGTCATGAAGGTGGCGTAACTTCCCGTGAAGTGGAGGCCTGCGAAATCGGGGTGTTCCAGGACCCGTCCGGCGAGCCGGCTCGAAAAGGGGACGAAGTTGATGACCCCGTCAGGGAGCCCGGCTTCGGCGAGGACCTTCATGATCTCCCAGTTCGAGGCGAGGGCGGCCCTGGCTGGCTTCCACAGGGCGACGTTTCCGGCCATGGCCGGTGCGGTCGGGAGGTTGCCGGCGATGCTGTAGAAGTTGAAGGGGCTCACCGCGAACACGAACCCCTCCAGGGGCCTCCAGTCGAACCGGTTGATCTCCCCGCGGGCCTGCTCGGGCTGCATCGCGTAGAGCAAATGCAGGTACCACGCGTTGAAACGCCAGAAGTCGACGAGTTCCGCCAGGTCGATCTCCGCTTCGTACGGGGTCTTCGACAGGTTCAGCATGATGGAGGCGATGTTGCGGGTCCGCCTCGGCCCAGCCAAGAGGTCAGCCGCCTTCTGGAAGATCGCGGCCCTGTCGCGCCAGGGAGTTCGGGACCAGTCTTTCCAAGCCTCCGCGGCAGAGGCGATGGCCGCGTCCACTTCCCTTTCACCTGCCAGGCAGGCCCTGCCGAGGACCAGCCCGTGATCGGCCGGAGAGGGAATCTCGAGGGACGTGTCGGTCCACACCGCCTTGCCCCCGATGAAGAGCGGGATCTCCCCCGGCTTGCCGCGAAGGGCCGCCAGTTCCTCCAGGAGCTTTTCCCGCTCCGGGGACCCGGGTCCGTATCCCGGGATCGCATCGACGTCGTTTCTCGGTTTTTCGGCCTCCCACATGTTTTTCACCTCCCGGTTTTCGTTCCCCTGCAAATCAGGGAAAAACAATGATCACTTCAGCGTGGTGGGTAACCGCATTCGTGGATTAATTTTTATGTGGATATGTGGACAACCTTGTGAATAAGTGTCACTGCCGGTTTTTCGCGTCGCGTGTGACAGAAATCACCTGGGCCGGGTCCGCCAGGAGGATCTCCGCCCCCTGGAATGAGGCCTGGACCTTGCCAATGACGCGCAGGCGGCTTCCCCGGAGGCTTGGGACGGACCCGAAGAGCCCCTCCTGGTCCTGGTAGACCACCAGCCGGGCCGGGACGCCCTTTTCCGAGATGGTCCACCGCCGACCCTGCCGGGTCACCTCGTCCGCCCTGATGTCCAGGGTGAGGTAGACGCCCGCCAGGAGGGGAAGGTCCGCCCAGACCTGCCTCGGTGTGAAGAGGCGCCCGGCCGCGGCGTTCCAGAACCCCTTCGCTCCCTTCCGTGCCCGGACCAGCGCGGCATGGATCCGTCCGGCGTGCCGGACGTTCGGAGGAAGCGTCAGGGGCAGGGCAAACCCCTCCTCCACCATGACCTCGCTGGCCAGCACGGGGCCGGAGGGCCCGTCGAGCCAGACATAGGCCAAAAGTCTCCCGTAGCGGTCCCTCTGCTGGATGTCCGTCTCGAGGCGTACCCTCTTTCCCAGGACGAGCGCGCGGTTGACGATCGCCGCTTCCAGGCCGAACTCCTCCACCTTTCGGGTCGGGTGGTGCAGTTCCGGGGAATCGACCAGCAGGTAGCGAACCTTTTCGGTCCGCCCGTCGTCCAGGGCGATCTCCACCGTGTCGCCGTCGAACACGGTGACCACGAGGCCTTCCAGGCCCCACGCCCCGGCCGCGGGAAAGGCCAACAGGAACCCCAGGCCCGCGAGCAGGACCAGTGCGAGTTGCGTCAGCTTTCTCGTGAAAAACCCTTCTCTCCGGGGATTCGGCCGATAAGCCTTCCCCTTTGGGATATGATAGCCTGTAAGGGGATTGGCCGGGAAAGGGGAAGATCCGTATCCGATGACGGCGCGCGGGGTCCTGCCCTGGGGGGCAGCCATGGAAGAGGTCGAAAGAAACAGAAAGAGGCTCTGGGCGTATTGCGAGGCCCTGGCCGCGGGAAACGCGAGGGCCAGGCTGACGGGGCCGGCCGACCCCGAGACGCTCTGGAATGAGCACGTGCTCGACTGCGCCGCGGCCCTGCCCCTGCTGCCCCGGGAGGGAGCCGTCGTCGACGTTGGGACGGGAGGAGGGCTCCCGGGGGTCGTGTGGGCCGTGTGCAGGCCCGGGCTTTCCGTGACGCTCCTCGACAGCGTGAGCCGCAAGTGCATCGCCCTGGAGGCGATCGTGAGGTCGATCGGGCTTGAAAATGCCGGGGTCGCCTGCATGAGGTCCGAGGACCTGGCCCGGGCGGGACGGGAGAAGTACGCCGTCGCGGCGGCGCGGGCCGTCACGGCGATAGGCCCCCTGGCCGAGCTCCTGAGCCCGCTCGTTTCCGTGGGGGGCATCCTCCTGGCCTTCAAGGGGCCGCGGGTCCACGAGGAAATGGAGCCGGTGGGCGGGAAATGGTCACGCCTTGGCCTGGCGGACCCGACGCTCCATCCCTATGCCCTCGGCGATAAGGAAAGAAGTCTCGTCCTTTGGGATAAGAGGGCCCCCTGCCCGGGGACCTTCCCGAGGAACCCGGCCATGCTGGAGAAAAAACCGTGGTGGAGGTGAGTCCATGCTGGTGATGGCGGTGGCGAACCAGAAAGGCGGGGTGGGCAAGACGACCTGTTGCGTGAATCTGTCCGCCGAGCTGGGGCGCCTTGGCGTCAGGACCCTGGTGGTCGATGCGGACCCCCAGGGGAACAGCAGCAGCGCTCTCGGGGTCGACAGGGGTTCGCTCGGCTGCAGCGCCTACGATGTCATAGCGGGGGAAGCGGCGGCGCGGGACGCGGTGACGGGAACGGATTGGGAAAACGTCTTCGTGCTCCCTGCTACCCTGGACCTGGCCGGCGCGGAGGTAGAACTGGCGGGGGCCATGAGCCGGGAGAGCCGCCTCAGGAGGAAGATGGCCGACCTGGACGGGTATGACATCGCCCTGATCGACTGCCCCCCCTCGCTGGGGCTCCTGACGGTGAACGCCCTGGTCGCGAGCGACGGGATTCTCGTGCCCGTCCAGTGCGAGTATTTTGCCCTGGAGGGCCTTGGCCAGCTGCTGAAGACGATGGACCTCGTCAGGTCCTATCTCAGGGAAGACCTTTCCCTGTCGGGACTGGTCATGACGATGTTCGACAGCCGGACGCGCCTCTCGAAGGAAGTCGTGGAGGAGGTCCGCAGGCAGTTCGGCGAGCTGGTCCTCGACACGGTCATCCCGAGGAACGTCAAGCTTTCCGAAGCCCCGAGCCACGGGCGCCCGATCGCCTACTACGACCCGTCGAGCGCCGGAGCGGAGGCTTTCCGGGAACTGGCCAGGGAGGTGCAACGGAAATGGCTGGACCCAGGGCGCTAGGGAGAGGACTCGAAGCGCTCCTGCCCGGGGCGGGCAGGGGTGCGCCCGCGCAGTCCCCGGTCGTCCTGCCGCTGGACGCCGTCAGGCCCAACCCGTCCCAGCCGAGGAAGACGGTCGATTCCGCCCAGTTGGAATCCCTGGCGGAGTCCATTCGCGTCCACGGAATCATCCAGCCCCTCGTGGTCAGGCCGGTGGGGGACGGTTACGAGATCGTCGCGGGAGAGCGGCGGTGGAAAGCCGCCCGGATGGCCGGGCTCGGGGAGGTCCCCGTGCGGGTCCTGGCGCTCGACGAGTCGCAGTCGGTCCAGGCGGCCCTGGTGGAGAACCTCCAGAGGGAGGATCTCCACCCCATCGAGGTCGCCGACGGTATCCGCGATCTCATATCCCGCTTTTCCCTCTCCCACGGGGAAGCGGCCCGGAGGCTCGGATGGAGCCGCACCGCCGTGACGAACAAGCTGCGCCTCCTGGGGCTACCCGACGCGGTCAAGGCCCTTCTCGCGTCGGGAACCCTGAGCGAAGGGCACGCACGGGCCCTGTTGGGGATCGAAGATCCCGAGAGACTCCTGAAACTGGCCGAGAAGGTCGGGAAGGGCGGGCTTTCCGTCAGGCAGGCGGAGGAGCTGGTCCAGAGGGAAAAAAGCCATACCCCGACGGCTCGGAAAGGGCCTTCCGGGGCCTTCCCCCTGCCTGAAGCCCTGAGGAAATGCTCGAAGGAGAAGGGGTTCATCGTGGCGGTCCGCAGGAGGCCTTCCGGGTTGGCCGTCACCCTTGGAGCCCTCACTGAAAGGCACGCCGCGCGTCTTTTGGAACTGGTCCTGGACGCGGCCGGGGACGTGTTCCGCGAGGAAGGGGACTGATCCATGCCCCTCCGGATGGAGGACTTCTCCGCCTTTTCCAAGGTCCTGTCGGCGGCCCTGCTTGTCTTCGGCTTCATCGTCCTGGGGTTGCTTGTCGGGAGGCAGGCGGTCGCCAGGGGGGGGCCTCTCTGGGCCGTTCCAGCCTGCACGGCCCTGGGCGCCCTGGTCGGGATGACCCAGGGATGGGTGATGATACGGCCTCTTTGGAAAAACAGGGGGCGAAGGTAGCCCCTGCCGGGTGTTTCACGTGAAACATTGAGGAGGGATCGTCTTGGAAACGCTCTATTCCCCCTGGCGGATGGCCTACATCAATTCGGCCGGAAAACCTTCCGGCTGCATCTTCTGCGAATTCCCCAAGAGGGACGAGGACGAGGCGCTCTTGATCCTCCACAGGGGCAAGACCTGTTTCGTCATCATGAACGCCTTTCCCTACAACCCCGGGCACCTGATGGTCGTTCCCTACCGCCACCTCGCGGACTACGAAAGCCTGTCGGACGAGGAACTGCTGGAGATGCACCGGCTCGCGGGGGACTGCATCGGCGCCCTCAAGGCGGCGATGTCCCCGCACGGCTTCAACATGGGCGTCAACCTGGGCAAGACCGCCGGGGCCGGCGTCGACGGGCACGTGCACCTGCACGTCGTCCCCCGGTGGAACGGGGATACCAACTTCACCACGGTCGTCGGGCAGACGAGGGTCCTTCCGGAAGCCCTCCCCGTCACGTGGGCGAGGCTCAGGGAGGCTTTGGCCGTTCGTGAACGAGGCGCCTGACAGCTTTCTTGAACCGGCTTCCGAAGCGGAAGCGGAACTGGTCGAGAAACGCTCCCGTTTCATCGGGATCGTCAGGGTCGCACCTACCCCCGTCGAGGCTAGGGAGGCCGTCAGGGCCTCGGCTTCGGCCCGGCCCGACGCGAACCATCACTGCTGGGCCTACCGGGTGGGGGTCCCGCCCCTTGAGTATTTCTCCGATGCGGGGGAGCCTTCCGGGACGGCTGGCAAGCCGATCCTGGGGGCGATACAGAGGGGGGGCACGACGAACACGGTGGTCGTCGTCACCCGTTATTTCGGCGGGATCAAGCTGGGGGTCCGCGGGCTCATCGAGGCTTACGGGGCCTCGGCGCGGAAGGCCCTGGAAGCCGCCGGCACCGTCCGCAGGGTCGCCTCCAGAGTTGCGGTCCTGGAGGTTCCCTACGAAGAACAGGGCAACATGCGGTTTTTTCTCAAAGACCTTGGAGCGGACGTCGAACAAACACATTTCCGTTACGGCGAAAGAGTCGTGATGGAAGTTCCCGTGCCGCTTTCCCTGGCGTGCCGCGCCGAGGCCCTCTTCGATTCCCTCCGGGCCCGGGGGCAGCTCCAGGGCTGGGAGTGGCGCTGAACAAAAGGGCTTGAAACCCGAAGGGAGGCTTGGAACAGATGGTCATGGAAGCGGCGGAGGATTCCCTTTTCAGGAAACTGAGGCACCCTGTCTGCCGAAGCCTTCTCCGGGACCTGACGGAGGAGGAGCTTCGCCATATGGCCGCGACCGACAGCGTCCCGAACAACGGGAACGCGGCGCTCTACGTCACCCGGATCCGCTCCAGGAGCGCGGCCTTCACCGAGAACATCTACGACGTCGACGAAAACACCCTTTCCCTTCTCGAGCAGGTCTGGGGCTACCTGAGATGGCAGCAGCTCATCCGGGTGAGCGTGAGGGTCGGATCGCCCGAGGGGAGTCCCCTGAAGGCGAACCTGTACGTCCCGCGGAGGTTTGCTCGCGTCGCCCACATGTTCCAGGGCAATTTCTTCCCCCAGGCCGACGAGGATTTCGCCGACATGGTGACGGTCATGGTGCCGGAATGGCACCAGAGAAAGGTCCTGATCTTCCCCAGGCTTCGGGTTACCTATATCCTGGGGATCGACTACTACGGGGAGGCCAAGATGGCGACCCTGCGGATGGCCATGCACCTCGCCAGGGAGGAAATGAACGGCATCGGGCTCCACGCCGGGAGCAAGATGGTGCGGATAAGGACGGCCGAAGGGATGAAGGAACTGGGAATCCTTGTCTTCGGCCTTTCGGGTACGGGAAAGACCACGATCACGACCGCCGATCACGGCCTCGCCGACCCCGAGGGCGTCGAGGTCCTCCAGGACGACATCAACCTGCTGCTTTCCGACGGCCGGTCGCTCGGCACGGAACGCAACTTCTACATCAAGACCGACAACGTCACCAAGCAGCCCCCGCTTCTGTCCGCAGCCGGGGACAGCCGGGCGATGCTGGAGAACTGCTGGGTCGACGACGACGGCAACGTGAACTTCGACAACCACGCAATCACCACCAACGGGCGGGCCGTGGTACCGCGGGACGCCATCCCCAACACTACCGGCCGGATCGACCTGGCCCACACCGACATCCTGCTGTTCAACATGCGCCGCTACGACATCCCCCCCATCGGCCGGCTCGTTTCACCCGAACAGGCGGCGGCCTATTTCATGCTGGGCGAGTCGACCATCACGAGCGCCGAGGACCCCAGCCGGGTAGGGCAGGCGAAGCGAGTCGTGGGGTTCGACCCCTTCATCGTCAACCAGCCCCAGAAAAACGGTAACCGGCTCCTCCAGATCCTGAGGGAGAATCCCGGTATCCGCTGCTACGTCATGAGCACGGGCCGGGTCGGGGGCAACCAGGGGGCCAACATCACGCCCGAAGTGACCTTCGCCTGCATCGAGGCGGCCTTGCGGGGCGAACTCTCTTTCCGGTACGACGACATCCTCGGTTACGAGGTGCCGGAATCCTATCCCCTGGAGGGTGGGGAGCGCTTCGATCCCTACCGTATCTGGGACAGGGAAACTTACAAGAAGCTTATCGGGGACCTCCGGAAGGAGAGGAAGGAGTACCTGTCCAAGTTCTCCGGGCTGGCCCAGGAGATCGTCACGGCGGTCTGAAACTCCCGCAGCCGCGGCCGGCTGAGGCGCGGCCGCGGCTTTTTCATGCTTTTTCGCCCCTGTTGCGGTGGGGTAGGGGAGGGGCTATAATGCTGTGTGTCAACCAAAAATAAAAATGGGGTGACACGCAGATGCAGAGCAAGACCCGTTCCATGGTCCTGGCGGCTCTTTTCGCGGTCCTGACCGCGGTGGGCGCACAGGTGAGGATCCCGCTTCCCCTCGTCCCGATCACGCTCCAGGTCCTTTTCGTCTTCATGGCGGGAGTTCTTCTCCCCCCCAGGGCCGCTGCCGCATCCATGATCCTCTACGTGGGCATGGGGCTTTTGGGGCTGCCGGTCTTCGCGGGCGAAAGCGGCCCCTCGATCGTGATGCACCCCACCTTCGGCTTTTTGGTCGGTTTCGTCGGCGCAGCCTGGATGATTGCGCTGATCGTGCGCGCGAAAGGGCGGTCCTTTCCCGCCTGCTTCGCGGCATGCCTTGCCGGGATGGGCGTCATCTACGCAGTGGGGACGGCGGGCCTTTACCTGAACGTCAACCATATCCTGGGGAAACACATGACCTGGGCGGGCGCGGTGAAGGTGGGAGTCTTGCCTTTCATCGCGGGAGACCTCCTCAAGGGCCTGGCCGCGGCGCTCGTCGCCTCCCGCATCGGCAAGAGGCTTTCGGGAATGGAAGGCAGGCCTCCCGTGGCGTGATACTCCATGGGGCCGGGCTGAGCCGCTCCCTTGAGCGCTCCTGCCGCATGATGTAAGCTGGTTTTCCAGGAACAGACGGGAGGTGCGTGAATGAGCTGGCAGAACCCGGTCAGGTTCGGGTGCCCCGCCTGCGGGGCGAGTTTCGAGTCGGCGCGGCGTCCGCTGCGGTGTAGTTGCGGTTCCCCCCTGTCATCGACCGTCGAGTGGGAAGAAATGCGCATCGAGGGCAATCGTCCGGGCATGTGGCGTTACGTCTCCGCCCTTCCCTTTTCGGCTGGTGCCGTCCCCACGATGGGAGAAGGTTGGACCCCCCTCATTCCTTCGGCGGAAGAGGAAAACCTGGCCTACAAGCTGGAATTCCTTTTTCCTTCCGGTTCTTTCAAGGACCGGGGCACCGTGCTGGTCATGGCAGAAGCCCGGGCCTGGGGAGAGAGCGAGGTCGTGCAGGATTCCTCCGGCAACGCCGGGGCCAGCGTCGCCGCCTATGCGGCGAAAAGCGGCCTGAAAGCGACGATCGTCGTCCCTGCGAAAACTTCGGAAGGGAAGAAAAAACAGATCCTCGCCTACGGGGCCGAACTGCGCGTGGTGGACGGGGACAGGTCGTCCGCGGCCCGCGAGGCTTGGGAACTCGCCCAGGCCAGGTTCTACGCTTCTCACGTGTGGAACCCGCTTTTCCTTGAAGGCACCAAGACGTTCGCTTTCGAAATCTGGGAACAGCAGGATTTCCGCGCGCCTGAGGTCGTCTTCGTCCCCGCTGGCAACGGGACGCTCCTGGTGGGCGCCTGGAAAGGATTTTCGGAGTTGTTGGAGCGCCGCCTGATTTCCAGGATGCCCCGACTGGTCGCCTGCCAGAGTTCCCGCTGCGCCCCGCTTTTCTCTCGCCTGACGGGCAACGGCTTCGAACACGGGCCGACGGTTTCCGAGGGCATCGCGGTCCAGGCCCCCCCGAGGCTGGAAGAGATGACGAAAGCCGTCCTCCAGACCGGCGGGACGTGCGTCCTCGTCGATGACGGGGAAGTCATCGCGGAACAGGTCCGCCTCGCGAGGGCCGGCTATCTCGTGGAACCGACCGCCGCGGTGGCGCCTGCCGCTGCCAGGAGGGCCTTCCGGGAGGGACTGGTGGAAAAGGGGGAGAGGATCGTCGTACCGTTGACTGGATCAGGCCTCAAAAGCCCTCCGCAAGCCTGAAACTGTAGAGAAAGGCCGGTGAAGCCCGGGGTCCGCGGTTGGATCCCGGGCTTTTTCGTTGCCATGCACCCATTAAGGTCAGTAATAGTCAACGGCTATAGACTCCTAAAACCAGTTTTTCTGGATTTTTTCCGGGGAATTCTGGAAAACGTGTCCGGGTTTTCGCTCCGTAAAAGATCGATGTACCGGGTCCCGGGAGATGAAAGATGGCAAAAGAATCGGATCAAAGAGTAGAAAGATTTTGTCTTATCCTGACTAATGTATCGACCGACAAGGGCTAGAATGAAAGCGAAGAGGAGCAAAGCAAACGGGGGGTGAATTCAAGTGCAGGATTCGGAAAGGCTAGCCGGGCTTCTTTCATCAGCCCGTCCTGTAACCGTCCTGTCCGGGGCGGGGATGAGCACCGAGTCCAACCTTGCGGACTTCAGGTCGCGGGAAGGGCTGTGGGCCCGTTTCGATCCCATGCGGCTGGCAACGCCGGGCGCGATGGAAAGGGAGCCCGGAGAGTTCTACGCCTTCTACAGGATGAGGCTGGAGGCCCTGGCGAGGGCGGAGCCGAACAGGGGGCACCGAATCCTTGCGGGGTGGGAGGAACGCGGGATCCTGGGCGCGATCGTGACCCAGAATGTCGACGGGCTGCACCAGAGGGCTGGATCGAGGCGAGTCGTAGAGCTGCACGGAAGCCTGCGGACTATCCGGTGCGCCCGTTGTGGGAAAGGGCTTCCCGGGATGGACCTGCTGGAAAGGACGACCTGCCCGGCTTGCGGGGGGCCCCTGCGCCCCGATGTGGTGCTTTTCGGGGAAACCCTGCCCGCGGCGGCCTTCGAGGAGGCGGAAAAACTGGCTTCGACTTGCGGGCTCCTGCTCGTCCTGGGGTCGTCGCTGGCCGTCTCCCCCGCGAACTCGCTGCCCGGGATCGCTCGGGCCTGTGGGGGAAAGGTGGCGATCGTCAACCGCGAGCCGACCCCTTTCGACGGGAGGGCCGACCTCGTGGCCAGGGGAGAGATCGGGCCTCTCCTGGCTTCGGTCGAAACCCTGCTGCAAGGCCGGGCTTAGGCTCAGAAGGGCCTCTTGTAGAGGGAAGGGTCCTCCTGGAGGAGGGACGCGAAAGCCGCGACCACGTCCGGATCGAACTGGACGCCGGCTCCCTTCTGGAGGTGGTCCATGGCCTTCTCCGGAGTCCAGCTGCGCCGGTAGGTCCTGTCGGACAGCAGGGAATCCCAGACGTCCACGACGGAGAATATCCGGGCCGCCAGGGGAATCTCTTCGCCCTTCAGCCCGCCCGGGTAACCGCTTCCGTTGTAGCGTTCGTGGTGGCGTAGGGGCACTTCCAGCGCCCTTTCAAGGGCCGGTACGCCCCGGAAGGCCTCGAACGCCCGGACGGTATGGGACCTCATGGTCTTCCAGTCGTCTTCCGAAAGGCTGTCGGACTTCTGCATGAGGCTGTCGGGCAGGGTGAGCTTCCCGATGTCGTGAAGGAGGGCACCGCGACGGAGATCGGCGAGTTCGTCGCCGGAGAGGCCCATCCTCTCCCCGAGCTTGACGGCGAGGGCCGTGACCCTGTTGCCGTGTCCCTCCGTCTCGTTGCCGCGGAACTCCAGGAGGCGAACGCACGACTCGACCATCGCGTCAAGGGAGGATTCGAGCAGGCAACGGGCGCGGTCGAGGTCTCTCAGCCGCTTGCCGCGGGCCGCGGCTTCGCCTAGGGCGAAAGCGGAGGACTCAAGGAGGGACGAGGCTTTTTCGGACGGGCCTTCCTCGCTCACGGCCGCCACCAGGGCTCCCGCGGAAAGGTCGTCGTCCCGCAGCGGGTAGATGCGCGGGTGAAGATCGCCTAAAAGTTCGAAAGACTCTTCCCGGAAGCCGGGGAAAGGTTCGCCTAGCGCCCAGGCTGCAGGAAAACCGGCAGTCGCCGCCTTGCAGGAGAACGTGTTCCTGCCCCTGGCGGGCGAGAAAAGGGCGATCGGGCATCCCGCCAGGCCGGCTATGGATTCCAGCAGAGCGACGTACTCCCCGGACGGGGGATCCGCCTCGAGGAAAACCCTGGCGATGGTGTGGAACAGGTTCGAGTGGTCCGGGGCGGGTGACATCGCGGCTTTTTCCTGCAGGCACTCGGCCTCGATCTCGAAGCCCGCTTCCTTGAGCGCCCGGAGGAAACCCTGCCGTTCCTCCAGGGAAATTCCATCCAGGGTCAGGACGATTTTTGGGGCCATGACGGGACCTCCTGGGTTCCCGGGTTGCGTTTCACCGGGTCTCACCTATTCTACCAAACCGGTTTAATGCGCTGCCACGCGTTTCCGCCCGGGAGAAAAGGACCTCACTCCGCCCATCGCTCGAGGGAGCCGGAGAGCAGCTGGGTCATGTGGCGGGTGACCGGGCCGGGCCTTCCGTCGCCGATGCGCACCGTTCCTATCTTCACCACCGGCAGGACCTCCTTCACGCTTCCCGTGATGAAGAACTCGGCGGCCGATTGCGCCTCGTCGAGCCTGGGGCAGCGTTCTTCCACGCGGTAGCCTGCCTCCCTCGCCAGTTCGAGGACATAAGTCCGCGTGACTCCGGCGAGGACCCTTTCCAGGGGCGCCGTGAGGATCCGGCCGTCGATGACCATGAAGGCATTGCTCGCCGTGGCCTCCGTGATCTCGCCGCCCGGGCAGTAGAGGATCTCGTAGGCTTCCGGGTGGAGCCCCTTCTCGACGTAGGCGGCCATGTAGTTGATGCTCTTCAGCAGCGGGAGCGGGCGTTCGTGAAGCAGGGGCCAGAGGGTCACGCCCTGGGTCCTTGCCGAGCTTTCGGGGGCGTGTATCGGCTCGAAGAGGACGAACCACCGGGGGGCGGTGAAGGTTCCCCCTTCGAGGAGATCCCCGCCCGTGACGTAGATCCTGACGGAGGCCTCCCCCTCGATCCGGGCGATGCCTTCCCGGACCACGTTCTCGATCTCCGTCCGCGAGGCCGGGAGGGCGATCGAGGCCTCACGGCAGGACCGCTCGAGCCGGTCCAGGTGGAGTGAGAGTCCCAGGGGTTTTCCACCCAGGGTCCTCAGGGAATCGAAAATCCCCACCCCTCGCTGGACGGACAGGTCCGTGACGGGGATGGAAACGGAAGACGGGGAGCGATACTCCCCTTCGAAATAGGCGAGGGACACGCGTGTTTACCTTCTTTCGGAAGAAAATGGGGCGATGTTGCGCCGCCTGCCAGTATAAGCTCAAACGGCGGAAAGGGATATCCCCTTCGGGTTGCGCCTCCTTTCTTCCTATGATACGTTTTGGGAAATCGCCTTTAACGGAAAGGAAGGTTGTCCATGGATTTCATCGTCCAGGGGTTCGGCCAGGCTCTGGGTCTTCTCTTCGCCGGGGACCTCGAAACGTGGTCCGCCGTGGAGGTCACGATCCGCCTGACCGCCCTTTCCATGCTGGCGAGCCTCCTGCTGGGCCTCCCGCTCGGCATCCTGCTCGGGACCCGGGATTTCCCGGGAAAAAGACTGGTGAGGGTGACGGTCGACACGTGCCTGGCCCTTCCCACCGTCGTGGTCGGCCTGGTCGTCTACGCCTTCATCTCGAGGCAGGGACCCCTGGGCTCGATGGACCTGCTCTTCACCCTGAGGGGCATGGCCATCGGGCAGGCGATCCTGGCCCTGCCGATCGTCGTCGCCCTGACGGCTTCGGCCCTCGACGGGGCCGACCCGAGGATGGTCCTCACCCTCCAGACCCTGGGGACACCCCCGGGGCGAATGGTCCTGGGGCTTCTCCGGGAGGTTCGCTACTCGGTCCTCGCGGCGGCCGTGACCGCCTACGGGCGCGTGGTGGCGGAGGTCGGGGTTTCGATGATGCTCGGGGGCAACATCAAGTGGCATACCCGTACGATCACGACCGCGATCACCCTGGAGACCGGCAAGGGAGAGTTTTCCATGGGCATCGCCCTCGGTCTCGTCCTCCTAGCGCTCTCCTTCCTCCTCAACGGGGCGCTGTCCGTCTTCCGCAGGAGGGCCTCCGCATGACAGTCCCCATCTACCGCCTCCAAAACGTGCAGGTCCGGTACGCGGACAGGCTTGCGCTGGACGTGGAACACCTGGAGATCGCCCCCGGGTCGATCCTGGGCCTGGAAGGTCCCAACGGCAGCGGCAAGAGCACCCTCCTGCGGGTTCTGGCCTTCCTGGAAGCCCCTTTTTCCGGAACCCTCGCCTTCAGGGGCACCCCGGTGAGCGGGGCCAACCTGCACGAGCTGAGGACCCAGGCGACGCTCCTCCTCCAGGACCCCTACCTCCTCCGCACGTCCGTGTTCGAGAACGTGGCCTGCGGGCTCAGGGCGCGGGGGATCCGGGAAGGCCTGAAGGGAACGGTTTCCCATAGCCTGGAGATGGTGGGGCTCGATCCCGGCCGTTTCGCCCGGCGCCCCTGGACCGCCCTTTCCGGGGGCGAGGCGCGCCGCGTGGCCCTGGCCTCCAGGCTCGCGATCCGGACCCCTGTCCTGCTCCTGGACGAACCCACGGCCGGCGTGGACAAGGAGAGCGTCGTGCTCCTGAAATCCGCGGCCCTGAAGGCCCGGGAGGAATGGGGGGCGACCCTCGTGGTCGTCAGTCACGACATGGCCTGGCTGGGGCAGGTGGCCGACTCGCTTCTGGCTTTCCAGGACGGGCGTCCCGGGGAGTCCATCGTGCAGAACCGCTTCCCCGGCCCATGGGCCGAATCGTCGGAGGGGCTCTGGACCATGACGCTCGGCTGCGGCGAGGCCGTGGTTTCCACCCGCCCACCCTCCCCCCGTTCGATGGGCCTTCTGGATGCCGAGGACATCACCGTCGCGTTGGAAAAGGCCCATGGCCTCTCCACCCGCAACGCTCTCCCCGTGACGGTGCAGGAGATGTCCCTGGAGAACGGGTCCGGAGCGGTGCTCGTGAAGGCTTTCTGCGGACCCCTGCCCCTGACGGCCCGCCTGACGCGGGCCTCGGCCGGGGAACTCGGGCTTGTGCCGGGTACGCAAGCCTGGTTCCTGTTCAAGGCCTCGGCTTTCCGGTGGGAGTGAACCGTTTCACGAGGTGATATAATCAATTTCCGGGAAGGTCCGGGAAGGGCCTGGTCCGTTGTGCCCGGGCACGGCATCAGGCCGTGTGCGAAGGTTCTTGGAGGGGGTTTGGCGGATGAGCGGTGTCCCGATCAGCGGCAGTTGCTTCACCGGTTTTGGATTGGACGGCCCCGAGGACCGGCAGGCAAGTCCCAGGGCCGAGTGCGGGTCGTGGCGGACAGCGTCGGGATTTCGGCCCGTTCCCCGGGAGCGCTGACATGGGTTCCCAGGTCCTTGCCATCAACCCGGGTTCCACGAGCACGAAAATAGGCTGGTTCGACGACGGTCGGGAAACCTGGCACAGCACCGTGAGCCATGACCCGGCAGAGCTTGCCGCCTTTCCCACAATGGCCGACCAGTTCGGTTTCCGGATGGCCGCCATCGAAAAGGCCTGTGAAGAACACGGCGACCATTTCAGCTCCCTTTCCGCGGTCGTAGGCCGCGGGGGACTCCTGGAACCCATTCCGGGAGGAACCTACGCCGTCGACGAGATCATGAAGGCCCATCTCCGCAGGGGGAAGCCTTGGGAGCACGCCTCCAACCTGGGGGGCATCCTGGCGGACGCCATCGCCAAACCCCTGGGGATCCCCGCCCTGATCGTCGACCCGGTGGCCGTCGACGAGATGGAGGCCGTGGCGAAGGTGACCGGTCTTCCCGAGCTTCCCAGGAGGTCGCTGGTCCATGCCCTCAACATAAAGGCCACGGTCCGAAGGGCCGCCCGCGACCTTGGCGGCGACTGGAGGAAGATGGATTTCGTCGCGGCTCACCTGGGCGGCGGCACCAGCATCTGCGCCCACAGGCAGGGCAGGATCGTGGACACGAACAACGCCAACGAGTTCGGCCCCTTCTCGCCGGAACGCGCGGGGGGACTGCCGGCCGGCGACCTCGCCCGCCTCTGCTTCAGCGGCCGCTACACCCTGCAGGAGGTAAGGAAGTTCCTCGTCGGGGGAGGCGGCCTGGTTGGGTACACCGGGCAAAGCGATGTGCGCAAGGTCAAGGCCCTCATCGCGAAGGGGGACGAATCCGCGGCGCTCGCCTACCGGGCCATGGCGTTCCAGGTGGCGAAGGAGATCGGCGCCTGCGCGGCCGTCCTGTCCGGGAAAGTGGACGCCATCCTCCTGACCGGAGGGGTCGCCCACGACCCCGATTTCGTCGCGATGGTGGCCGAGCGGGTCCAGTGGATCGCCCCGGTCCTGTCCTACCCGGGAGAGGACGAACTCACGGCCCTGGCGGAGGGCGCCATGCGGGTCCTCGGGAAAGAGGAAACTCCCCTGTGCTACGGGGACATCGTGAAGTCGGAGGGATAGCGCGATGCAGCTGAAGAGCCTGGATTTCCTGCTCGAGAAGTGCAAGTCCGGCCCGAAGAAGATCCTGGCAGTGGCCTGCCCCCAGGGGGAAGACATCCTGGAAGCGGTCGAGGACGCGCTCCAGGGGGGGATCGTGAACCCGGTCCTGGTGGGCAACCGTAAAAAAACGCAGGCGATCGCCGACGGCCTGGGGCTCGACCTCTCGAAGTTCACCTTCGTCGAGGAAGCCGACGACGCCAGGGCCGCGGAGAAGGCCGTCCGGATGGTTTCCTCGGGCGAGGCCGACCTCGTCATGAAGGGCAACGTCAAGACGGCCGTCCTCCTCAAGGCCGTGTTGAACAAGGAGTGGGGGCTGAGGAGCGGTTCCCTGCTCTCCCACCTGTTCCTGTACGAGGTCCCGAGGCTTGGCGGGGTGCTCGGGCTGACCGACGGCGGGATGACCATGTACCCGGACCTGCCCACGAAGGTCGGCATCGTCGAGAACGCCGTGGCGGCCTACCACCGGATCGGAGTCTCCTGTCCCAAGGTCGCCGCCCTGGCCGCCGTGGAGGTGGTCAACCCGGACATGCAGGCGACCCTCGATGCCGCCGCCCTGGCGCAGATGAACCGCCGAGGCCAGATCAAGGGATGCCTCTTGGACGGCCCCCTGGCGCTCGACAACGCCGTGAGCGCCGAAGCCGCCCGGCTCAAGGGGATCGAGTCGCCCGTCGCCGGTAACGCCGACCTGCTCCTGGTCCCCTGCATCGAGGCGGGGAACTTCATCGGGAAGGTCATGCAGTACATGACCGGTTCGGCCGGGGCCGGCGCCGTGCTGGGGGCACGCAGGCCGATCGTCCTGACGAGCCGCTTCGACAACGCGGAAACCAGGCTGTTCTCGATCGCCTTCGGGGCAGTCCTTGCCATGTAACGGAACACGGGCAGAAATTATCTCAAGGGAGGGTAAAGCGCATGGAACAGCTCAGGACGCTCACCGCACTGATGGATTACGCCAGGAAGATCGGGACCGAGATGGGGCCCCGCAAGGTCGCCATCGCACTGGCCGAGGATGTCGGCGTTCTCGAGTCGATCGAGGCCGCCCGCAAGGAAGGCTTCGCCTTCGGGATCCTGGTCGGCAACGGGGACAAGATCCAGGCCGCGGCAAACAAGGCCGGCATCGACCTGGCCAACTACGAGGTCATCGACGAGCGCCGGGGGGAGGCCCAGGTCGGCCTGACGGCCGTCCAACTGGTCTCTTCAGGCAAGGCCGACATCTTCATGAAGGGCATGATCCATACCAACAACTTCCTAAAGGCCCTGCTCAACAAGGAAATCGGCCTGCGGACCGGGAAGACCATCTCCCACTGCTACTTCCACGAAGTGAAAGGCTATGACCGTATCTTCTTCATCGCCGACGCCGCCTTCAACATGTACCCCGACCTGAAGACGAAAGCCGATATCCTGTCAAACACGGTCGGGCTCGCCCGCTCCTTCGGCGTGGAATGCCCCAAGGCCGCCGTGCTGGCCGCCGTCGAGGTCGTGAATCCCGATATGCCGGCGACGCTGGATGCCGCCGCCATCACGCAGATGCAGCGCCGCGGGCAGATCAAGAACTGCCTCGTGGACGGTCCCTTTGCACTGGACAACGCCGTCAGCGAGGAATCGGCGAAGCACAAGGGGATCGTCTCAGAGGTCGCGGGCAAGGCCGACATCCTGCTCGTTCCCAACATCGACGCCGGCAACATGATGGTAAAGGCTCTCGTCTACTTCTCCGAGAACAAGACCGCCGGCCTGATCCTGGGCGCCTCGGCCCCGGTCGTTTTGACCAGCCGTTCCGACACGATCGAGGCCAAGACGCTGTCCATCGCGGCAGCCGTCGCCCTCTCGGTCTACAAGGGCTAGATCTTGCACGAGGGGGGCCGCATGACGCGGCCCCCCTTTCCGATTGGAGGGGTTGACCTTGGAGAAGAGCACTTATCGGGTCCTGACGCTGAACCCGGGTTCCACCAGCACGAAGGTGGCGCTTTTCGAGAACGGTGTCGAATCCTGGAGCGATACCCAGCGTTACGACGTTGACGTCATCCGGTCCTACGTCAGCGTCATGGACCAGGAAGAGTTCAGGCTCGAAGCCATACGCGAAGCCCTGGAACGCCATGACACGCAGGTCTCGAGCCTTGACGCGGTCGTCGGCAG
>CAYRNZ010000007.1:0-85826 GCA_964425765.1 uncultured Synergistaceae bacterium | reverse complement strand
CCCGGCTTGTCTTGAGTGGTTTCAGGACACTGGGACACGGGACAAATCTCCCCTCTTTAAAGCTTTAGAAATCCCCTTGACAAGGGCCCTCTTGCGCTATCTTTCACGAAAGGAAACAGGAAAAACGGACCCGGGAGTCTCCCCCCGGGCCCTATCATAAAGTGCGGTTTATTTAGGGGCAAGTTCCTTCCGGAACTCGTCGATAAGCTCCTTCGTCATCTTCTTCTCGAGCATCGGCCAGGTCTTTGCGCTAGCCTTGGCGATGGGGACCAGTTGCTGCTCGGTGTAGGTGTAGACCTTGATGCCCTTGTCGCGCATCAGCTGCATGTACTTCTCGTCGGACTGCTTGGCCAGCACGATGCTCTTTGCAGCTGCGTGGTTGATGGCTTCCTGCACGATCTTCTGGTCGGCCGGGGAGAGCTTAGCCCAGGTCTTCCCGCTGATCATGTAGTTGAGGCATTCCAGCGAGTAGTTCGTCATGTACCAATGCTTGATGACGTCGCGGAGCATGGTGTAGGCCGCCACGACGGAGAACCCGTTGACACCCTCGGCCACGCCCGTCTGCAGAGCCTGGTAGACGTCGGCGTAGGGGATCGTGACGGTGCGGTAGCCCTGGGCCTCGGCCCCGAGCTTGTACACGTCCATGTTCGGGACCCGGATAAGGACGCCCTTCTTCACGCTGGGGTCCAGGGGCTTCACTGCCGGCTTGGTGGTGGCGGTGCCGATCATGCCCTCGATGAAGAAGCCGCCGAGCTTCACGCCGAGGCGGGTGTTCAGTTCGTCCATCTTCTTGAACAGCCAGCCGGTGGGGGCAAAGACCTTCTTGACGTCACCGTAACCCTTGACGAACCCGTTGATGTAGACGAGCTCGAGCCGCGGGTCGAACTGGCTGGGCACGGAGGTACAGGACATGTCGATGGTTCCCTTGATGAGTTCCTCGTAGACCAGGGTGTAGTCGCCGAGCTGGTTGGCCGGGTAGACCTTGACCTCGATGCGGCCCTTCGTCTTCGCCGCCACTTCCTTGGAGATCTCGTTCATCAGGACCGAGGCCGGGTGGTCGGCAGGGGACTGGCCGGCGAACTTCAGGGTCATGGCCGGGGCCGCCACGGCGGAACCAACGGACAGGGCAAAGATCGAGACAAACAGGGCCAGGCAAATCAACATGGATTTCTTGTACTGGGTCATTTACGATTGCTCCCTTCTCCATTTAGAATTTGACTTCGTTTGCAATAACCGCTTCACGCGTTTCGGGGATCTTTGAACTTGTTCCACCCCCCTGCCCCGCAACCTTTCTGCTTATGACAGGGCCTCTGAAATTAAAAGCTGTCAAAAAAGACATTGTGATTGCATGAAGTCTAATGTATCAGACATCTAGGGCGGCCCAGCAGGTATCCTAGTTGATAAGACTTGCTCCTGTCAACTGTAGGCTAAATAGTACTGTTATCGGCTACTATTAACTGATATAACAGATTTCTCCCACGGTGTCCTTAACAGATCCCCGATGATGTGATTAGCTGGTGTCATCCAATTTGAAAGAGGGCGGTCCATTTGAAAAAGGTGAGTATTCTCAACCACGTCATAGGTCCCATCATGCGGGGACCTTCCAGTTCCCACACCGCCGGTCCATGGCGAATAGGCATGATCGCGAGGGATCTCCTCGGATCGTTGCCCCTCAAGGCTCGGTTCACAATGCATCCCTCTAGCTCCCTGTCCGTCTGCTACCACGACCAGGGAAGCGACCTGGCGCTCGTTTCGGGCCTGTTGCGGATTCCCCTGACGGATTCCCGATTCTCCGAGATGCTTAAACTGGCTCCCGGGATGGGGCTTAAGGCACTCTTTGAAATCGCCCCTTTCCCCGAGGCCGATCACCCGAACAGCATCCTTGTCGAACTTGAAGGAGAAGGAGGGGGAAAGCTCGTTCTCCACGCCCGTTCCGTAGGTGGAGGATCGATCGAGATCGCATCGGTCGACGGGTGCCCCCTGGCTATCAAGGGAGACCGGCACGTGCTCCTTGTCGAGCTGGACCTGCAGAAAGCCCTCCCGGGCGTTCTGGAAGCCCTGCGGGGATGGGACCAAGGGGTATGCGAGAAGACCGTCGATTCTAGGCTTTTCCTCTTCGCTTCGTGTTGCGAGAAACCTCCACTCACGTTGCTTGAAGACATCAGGGCTATGGAGGGTATCACCCAGGTCAGGCATTCCAGCCCCGTCATGTTCCCTCTCAAGGGAGTTGGCCTTTTCGTAGATACGGATTCCCTTCTGGCCCTGTCGAGAGAACATGGCTGGTCACTGGGCGAAACCGCCATGGCTTATGAAAAGGAAATCCTTGGTTTTTCAAGCGAGGATCTTTCCGCCGAGATGGACCACCGGCTTGACATCATGCTGAAGTCCGTCGCAACCGGCTTTGGGCTCCAGGGGGGCATGAAACTCCTCAGGCCGTCGGCCCGTTCATTGATGAACGCGGAAGCGTCGGGCTCGCTTATCGTAGGGGGCCCACACTTCCGGGCAGCAGCAAGGGCGATGGCGGCCATGCACACCAACGGGGCAGGCGGGGTTGTCTGCGCGGCCCCGACGGGAGGCTCAGCCGGGGTCATCCCTGGAGTTCTCTCTACTCTCATCGACGACTTTTCCCTCAACCGGGAGGGAGCGCTCAAGGCTCTTTGGGCTGCCGGTGCAATCGGCCTGGCATTGGACAGGAGGAGCACCTTCGCCGCAGAGGTCTGCGGTTGCCAGGTCGAAATAGGCGCGGCCGGGGCAATGGGTGCCGCAGCCGTTGTAGAAGCGGCCGGCGGAACGGCCCTTGAGGCCTGCGATGCGGCTGCTACCGTTTTCCAGAACATCATGGGGTCGGTCTGCGACCTCGTCCAGGGAATCGTCGAAATACCTTGCCATAGCAGGAACGCCGCCTTGGCCTCCATGGCTTTTCTCTGCGCGGACATGGTGATGGGCGGATACAGAAACCCTGTTCCCTTGGACGAGACGATCGACGCCGTGGACAGTGTGGGCAGGATGCTTCCCGAGGAATTGCGCTGCACGGCGCGAGGAGGACTCTCACTTTGCCCCGCAGCACAGGCCATGCCGCGCCTCGACAGGCAATAGGGCAAACTGCGGAAACATTTGCACCTCCGGAACCTAGCCCTCCCCATTAACGGACCATCCCCTCGGGCGGAAGAAACAATCCTCAACCTATCCTGCACCGGGCTGCTCCTTACAGGAGGAGTGACCCGGTGCAGGGTTATTAAAAAAGACTAGAAGGCAATTTTGCCGAAGTCCTCAACCTGGGCCTTTATCGCCCTCTCGGTCGGCAACCGTTCCATGCTGCTCGCACCGTAAAACCCCTGGACTCCCCTGCAGTGTTTCAGGATGAACTCCGCATCCTCGGGCATCGCTATGGGGCCCCCGTGACACAGGACGATCACGTCTTCCCTTATCGCTCTCGCCGCGGCGGTCCATTCATCGATGGCCGCGACGCATTCCTGCATGGACTTCGACGTTTTAGCACCGATCGAGCCTTTCGTCGTCAAGCCCATGTGGCACACGATGATGTCCGCGCCCGCTTTCGTCATTTCAACCGCATCCCTTGTGCTGAAAACGTAAGGGGTCGTCAGGAGGTCTTTTTCGCGGGCCTTCTTGATTGCCTCGATTTCGAGATCATACCCCATCCCCGTCTCTTCCAGGTTTTGCCTGAAAACACCGTCGATCAGCCCGACAGTAGGGAAATTCTGAACTCCCCCGAATCCCAGGGCCTTCAGTTCATCAAGGAATAAATCCCAGAGCGTGAACGGATCGGTGCCGTTAATACCCGCCAGTACCGGGGTGTTTTTGACGACGGGGATCACCTCGCGCGCCATATCGACAACGATTTCGTTGGCACTGCCGTAAGCGAGGAGCCCCGCAAGTGACCCCCTCCCCGCCATCCGGTATCGGCCCGAATTGTAGATGACGATCAGGTCGATTCCCCCCGCTTCCTCGCATTTGGCCGAGATCCCGGTTCCGGCTCCCCCGCCGATGATCGGTTTGTGCGCGGCGATCTTTGCACCCAGTTTCCCCAGGATCTCCTGCCTGGTCCACCGTTTCAACACGATTCCCCCTCCCCTGCCCTACTGCGGCAGCGACGTTACCCGGCTATTTCCCTGAAGCTGTCGACCAGTGCCTGAGCAAACTCCGGATCGTTGATATGATAAGGCAGCCTGAATACTTTCCTTCTGACGGTCTGCCTGACGGTCTTCTCGATGGCTTCGAAAAGGCACTCGTCGGCAACAGGATCGTAAAAAGGTTTGCCTGGGGCGTCGATCATCGAAACGCCTTTCGCGGGGATCAGGAAACGGACCTCGCCTTCGCAACGATTCAGTTTTTCCCCTATCCATTCTCCCATCGCCCGGTTTTCGTCCGGAGTTGTCCGCATGAGGGTCACCTGGGAATTGTGCACGTAAAGGTTTCTGTTGCGATATTTTTCCGGAACAGTGTCCATCGCACCAAAATTCACCATGTCTAGGGCGCCGACGGAAGCGACATAAGGGATCCCCGTCCTGATGATCGCGCCGATCCGGTCTTCACCGGCGCTCATGACTCCCCCCATGCGTAGGTCGCAAATTTCGGTCAGCGTGATGTCCAGGACTTTTTTCATCATTCCCGAGTCGACCAGTTTCTCCATCGACTGACCCCCCGTCCCCGTCGCGTGAAAGACGATGCAGTCGAAATCTTTCTCCAGGAGCGACCTGGCCTGGGTAACGCAAGGGGTCGTGACTCCGAACATCGTCATCCCGACGACGGGCCGGTCTTCCCTGACCTCGGGAACAGTTGACCTGATCATCCCCGCCATCGCATGAGCCGCGTTCCCCAGCACCCGGGAGGAGATCCGGTTCAAACCCGCAATGTCCGTCACGGAGTAAACCATCGCGATATCGTTGGGACCGACATAAGGGGCTACGTTACCGGAAGCCACGGTGGAAACCATCAATTTCGGGACCCCGATGGGGAGGCTTCTCATCGCAGCCGTAACCAGGGCAGTTCCCCCCGACCCCCCAAGGCCGATCACCCCGCCCAGGTCGTCCCTGCCCGGAAGGAAAACACCCAGCGCCTCCGACATGGCCGTTACGGCAAACCCCCTGTCCTCTACCCCCGAAAGGAAACCGGGCTTTGTGGGATGACAGGCTGCAACGACGTGATTGGTGATATCCACGGGGTTATCGTGCTTGAAGATTCCTACGTCCACAAGGAGAGCCTCGACGCCCGCCCGCTCTATCAGCTCCTTGACGTAGGCAAGTTCCCTATACTTGGTATCGCAGGTTCCGATGACATAGGCTTTCTTCATTTCCCCTCATCCCTTCCTACCTCGTTATGGGCTGCGAAGCCAAACCGAAGTAATAACGCCTGATGAACCTCTCCTGGACAGAAAAAGACCAGTGGACGTCCCTGATATAGTCGGCAGCGCCGTTGAAGTCCCCTTTCTCCAAGAGCTTCACGATCTGGTCGTGTTCACCCGTGGATACAACCTCCCAATCCTTTATGAAGCCTTTCGTCCTCGGGAAATCGTAGAGCCTTTCCTTCAGGATCCTGACGGTCCTGAGAAGATCGGAGTTTTCCGAAAGCTCCAGGTAGGCGTTGTGGAAATCCAGGTTCTTGGAGTAGAAGAGGTTGAAATCGTTGTTTTCCAGGGCTATCTTCATCTCCTGGTTCAGCCTCCCCATCAGTTCCACATCCTTGTCGTGAAACTTTACGGCAACTTCGACGAGGACCACCCCTTCCAGCCCTCCCAGGATCTGGTAGATATTCCTGATTTTCTCCAGGGTCAGGACATTGACCTTGACTCCCCGTCTCGGGTAAATGGTTACAAAACCTTCGGCTTCCAGCTGGAAGAGCGCGTCCCTCAGAGGTGTCTTGCTGATTCCCATTTCCGCGCTGATCGCGTTGAGGTTGAGAAAGGCCCCGTGTTCCAGCTTCCCTTCGTTAAGTTGGATCTTGAGGTATTCGTAAACTTGTTCCCTGAGTGATTTGAGGTTGAAAAAACCGTCTTCCACCGGGCGATCCCTCCCCTCGTCATCTAGTGAAGGTTACAATCGTGACTCCGTAGCCGCCCTCGCCGTGATCGCCCAGCCTGTATTCCCGGACGTAGGATAAGGTCTTGAGCAATTCCTGGACCGCTTTCCTGAGGGTTCCCGTCCCCCTGCCGTGGATTACCGCCACCTGGTCGTAACCGGCCCTGTAGGCCTGGTCCAGGTACCTCTCAACGTCCGGAAGCGCTTCGTCGATCGTCATCCCCCGAACCATGATCGAACCGGGCACCCCGGTAGGTCGGCTGGCTTTTACCGAGATCCCCGGCCGAACCTCATCCTGGGGTTCGCTGGTTTTCTTCAACCTGCCTATCGGCACCTCCATGCGGAAGGATCCCGCGAGCAACAGGACTTTGTCTCCCGTGACCTTCTCGACCACACCCTTCACGGAAGACCCCACCAGCTGGACCGCATCGCCCGCCGCCAGCTTTATCCCCATCCCCTTGGCAGATTGCCTTTCGAGCCGTCTTTCTTCTCGCCTTTCGGCTCCGCGCTTGACCATTTCGAGCCTGTCCTTTCCCGATTCCATCTTCCGGTGGGCAACCGAAACAGTCGCGGAGTCCTGCAACTCCTTCAGCAATAAGCGAGCGGCTTCCTCCGCTTCCCTCACGATCTTGCCGGCTTTGAGGTCTGCCTCTGCGAGGAGTATCTCGCGTTGGGCTTCGAGATCAGCCCGGGTTTTCTCCATGGACTTGCGAGCTTCCGAGAGACGTACTCGCTCCTCCGTCAAGTCGCGTCCAGCCCTTTCAAGGGCTGAGCGTTTCTCCTGGAGCTGACCGATCAGTTCCTCCGCAGAGATGTCTTCTCCCTTGAGACTCCTTTTGGCCCGTTCGATCACGGCCTTGGGTATCCCGAGCCTTTCTGCGATGAGAAGCGCGTTGCTCTTGCCCGGGACCCCCATGAGCAGGGAAAACGTCGGCCTTAATGAAACCGCGTCGAACTCCATGCTTGCCGTTTCCACGCCGGACGAGACGAGCGCGTACCTCTTGATGGGGTTATGGTGAGTCGTTGCAAGGACCAGGGAGGATTTTTCCCGGAAAGCCTCCAGCAGGGCGATACCCAGGGCCGCCCCTTCCTGGGGGTCCGTACCCGCCCCCAGTTCGTCGAGCAAAACAAGGGACCTTCTGCCTGCCGATTCCAGGATCGACACGATGTTGGTCACGTGTGCGCTGAAAGTGGAGAGGTTCTGCTCGATGCTCTGTTCGTCCCCCACATCCACAAAAACGGAGCCGATATCCCCGACAACGGACCCTTCGCCGGCCGGGATCGGCATTCCCAGCCACGCCAAGGTCACCGCGACGCCGACCGTTTTCAGAGCGACCGTCTTCCCGCCCGTGTTTGGTCCCGTTATGACAAGTATCCTGAAATCCGTCCCGCAGGCGATCTCTACGGGAACTGCTTTTTCTCCAAGAAGGGGATGTACGAGACGGCTGAACCGGAAAGCCGCGGCAGCCGACGGTTCGGGCAGGCTCCACTTGGATTTTTCAACCATCTCTGCTCCCGCAGAGAGGAGATCCAGCCAACCAAGCGCATCTTCGGCTTCCTGGATGACCGACTCCCTTGCCAGAACGAGGAGCGTAAGCTTCCGAAGCACCCTCAACTCTTCCTGGCGTTCCTCCTCAACAGCCACGGCCAGCTTGTTGTTCAAGGCCGCCAGCTTGTAGGGTTCGACGTAATAGGAATTACCCGAACTGCTCCTGTCGGTAACGATTCCAGGGTAAGAGCCAACATGTTCTGTCTTGACGAGTACGACGAAACGACCGTTCCTGAGGCTCAGCACACGATCCTGCAACATGGCAGCAGTCCCCGGTTCGCTGAGGAGCGCCTGGCCGGTATTTCTCGTGGCCGCTCGAAGGGATTCCAGTTTTCTCCTTAAGTCTTTCAGAGAAGAAGAAGCATGGTCATACAATCTTCCATCATCGTCCAGCACTTCAAGAGCCTTGATCTCTTCGCTGAAATCCCTGATCTTCCGCCCAAGCTGGCCGAACTCGGGGAAACGCTCCTTGACTCGGGTTACTTCCTCCTTGACCTTCGAAGCCAGCAACAGCAACGAGGCTATGCCCTTAAGCTCCAGCCCCGTCAAGAGGGCGCTGGTTTTTGCACTTTCGATCGAGCTAGAAACCGAGAAAACCTCGTTGTCCCAGGGCAGGTCGCCTTCCAGTTCCCGAAAGCGGACAAGTTCCCGTAACAGGGACTGCCTTGAGGAAAGCTGCGCCAGGTCTTCCGCAGGAGTCACATTCGACAGGAAAGCGGTCCCCAGTTCACTTCTGCACCGCCTCCCGATGATGTCCAGGACTTTTCCCATTTCCAGGGCCACCCAGGTTACCGGCAATATTCTATTCATTGATTGACGCCGCCGGGGGCGCCCGGCAAGAAGCCGGGGAGTTCGAAACCACACTTCGAAAGGGCGGAAAGGGCCAACGGCCACAAGGCGTCCACGGTGTGCATGATTTTGCTCCTTTGGAACCAGTACGGCAGGGCTCCCTCGAACACGAAGAGCACGACCACATATAGGAGGAAAAGCAGGAAAGTCGCTTTTGCAAGCCCGGCAACCGCTCCCATGACCCTGTCGAGCCCTCCCAGCCTTGCGGCCTTCAGGCCTTTCCCGACGGCGCGACCGATCAGTGAGGACAAAACGACACACAGCACAAAAAGCAGGAAGCCGCATATGACAGACAGCAGTTTCGAGGAAAGGGAAGGCGCCCACGGCTGCTCAAGGACAAACTCCGCCGTGGGGGACCCTCCCTTGATGGCGGCAAAAAAACCAAGGATGCCTCCGGTCAGGGAAAAAAGCTCGCCGGTGAAACCCACCCAGAATCCCCTGATGACGAAGTAAAGGCATATGCCTATAAGGACGAGATCTGTCGGGGAGTATCCACCCATCACGACTTACCTTCCCGCTCGGCAAGCCGTTCAAGCAAATCCCTGGTTTTTTCTAGCGCATGGGCCAGCTTCAGCGCCATCAGGACGAGGGCCTCCTCCTGGCTCGTCCCGGTTTCCTGCTCAGCCAGCGAGTCGAAAAGGGACTCCATACGCCGGGCCTCTCTTTCATCCAGCGTTGTCCTTACAGGGTAGATCCGTTTCCCGATCCTGAGCCTTTCAAGCCTGTAAATGTCATTCGCCATCGCGGGACCTCTTCTCTAACCCGCCCGATCCTGCCCTTCCTTTCCCTGAGCATGCCTCAAGCGGGAAAGCAGGGCGCAGACCTTTTGTTCCATCCTGGCCATTTCCTCCGCGTGGGCCTTACGTTCCGTTTCGAGCCTTGCGCGGAGGGATTCGTTTTCGAAAGAGAGTTGGTTCATCCTGTTTTCCACACATTGGGCGAGGGCGTCTATATCCTCGAGTATCTTCATCCTACCCTCTCCTTCCCCGGCTGCTTTCTACCTCAGGACGAACCCCTCGCCCGAAAGGTTTTTCCTGAGGGCATCGTGGATCTCATCCACTTCCTCGTCCCTGAGGGTTTTTGCGGGATCCCCGTAAGCTAGGGAGAAAGCCAGGCTGCGGGCCCCTTCCGGTATACCCTTGCCCTTGTAGACGTCGAACAGAAGTATTCCTCTGAGCAGGGGGCCTGCAAGGGAGCGGATCTGTGCTTCGACCTCGAGGACCTCCTTTTCGAGAGGGGCAATGAGTGAAATGTCACGGTAAACCGGAGGGAAACGGACAACCTGCCCGAACTTGAAACCTCGGTCGGGGAGGAGCGATTCGATGTCGACCTCGAAGGCGAAAACCGGGCCGGGGATTTCCAGTTCCCTCAGGATACCCGGCTTCAGGCTCAAGAGGTAGCCTGCATCCCGGCCTCCGAGCGTGACCCGTGCCGTCTGCCCCAAATGGCCGAACGGTTCCCTCCCCGACCCGAAACCCGGGGTCATTCCCCGGCTTTCGCATAGCGCGATGACGTCTGACTTGACACTCAGGATGTCGTCCCTGACGGATTCCCCGTAAAGGATTCTCCGGTCGCGACCGTTCCAGGAAACACCCGCCATTCTCAGGATCTCGCGGTGTTCGTCCCCTGCTTTTTCGGCGGGCAGGAAGACCCGACCAACCTCAAAAATCCGGATCGGATCCTTCCAGCCCGAACGAAGATTCGTCTGGAGAGCCTGGAGCAGGCCGGGCAGCATGGTGGTTCTCATCACGGACTGATCCTGGCTTATGGGATTTGCGAGGGGGAAGCCCTTGCTCCTCGGGTCGGACTCGGGAAGGCGCAACCATTCCTTCCACCTGGGATTTATGAAGCTGTAGGTCACAACCTCGATATATCCTCTGGCGATCGCGGCGATCCTCACTTGCCTGTGCGCCTCGACCTCGTCGCCACGTTTTCCCGTGCCGTGAAGCAGGGGTGGGATTCGGGAGGGTACTTTTTCATAACCCCTGAGGCGCCCCACCTCTTCGATCAGGTCTTCCTCTATGCATATGTCCGGGCGTGCGGTAGGGATTTCGAAGACGAGTTTCTCGGCGTCTCCCGAGACTTCCTCGAGGCCAAGCCTTCCCAGGTGGCCGGAGGCCTCTTTCATGTCGTCCCAGAGGAGTACGCGGTGGAGCTTTTTCCGAGTCAGGGAAACGCGTTTCCGGGTCCAGGTCCGGGTCCGGGTGACGCGAACTGCACTTTCCACCGCGTGACCGGTTTCTCCCCGGAGGTAGTCCGCAAGGCAGGAAAGGGTCGGCAACACCCGTGACGGATCCACTCCCCTGGAAAACCGGTAGGAGGCTTCCGTGCCCATTCCCAGCCTTCTTGCAGTGCGGCTGACCCTCAAGGGCTCGAAATAGGCCGACTCGAACGCGACGGACTTGGTCTCGGGCTTGATTTCGCTGTTTTCGCCCCCCATGACGCCTGCCAGGGCGACGGGGATTCCCGCGCTCGTGATGAGGAGGTCACCTTCTTCCAGGACATGTTCCTTGCTGTCCAGGGTCGTGAATTTTTCACCTTTCTTCGCGGACCGAACGGTGATCTCCCGTGCGGGAAGCCTATCCAGGTCGAAAGCGTGAAGAGGTTGGCCGGTAATCAGCATGACCAGGTTCGTCGCGTCGACGATGTTGTTTATGGAACGGACGCCGGAGAAGGCGAGACGCACCTTGGTTCTGAAAGGAGAAGGCTCTATCGATACGGACGGGGCGAGCGACAGCGCGTAAATGGGGCATCCGGGATCGTCGAGCTTCAGGCCTTCCCACGCGAAAGGCCACTCCTCTCCCACTAGGGGGTCTTCGAGGCCCTTGTGCAGCAGAACCGAACCCGGAATCACGCCATAGCACTCCCTGGCCAGCCCGATCAGGCTCAGGAGGTCCCCCCTGTTGGGCGTGACCGAGACCTCCAGGATACAATCGTCCAGCTCCAGGGCTTTCACCAGGTCCTCGCCAGCCTGGAATTCCCCTGGTAACCGAAGGATCCCGAACTCGTCGGCGATTTCCGGGAGGCCGATTTCCTCGGCGGACAGCATCATCCCTTCACTGACGACGCTATCGAAAACCCTTTTGCCCAAGACTGCCCCATCCGCGAGGACAGCCCCCGGAGGCCCGTAAGGGACGCAATCCCCCGCCTTCAGGTTCCTAGCGGCCGTGACGCAACGGGCTGTCGGCCCACCCGTATCGAGGTCCGCGACGAACAGGTCGCTTCGTTCGGGGTGGGTCTCAAGTTTCAGGATCCGGCTTGCCTTCAATCCCTTCAATAAGGCGCAGGGACGTTCAATGTCCTCGACTTCGCACCCCGTGACCGTCAGCCTGGCGGCGGCTTCCTCCGGGGACAGGGGTATGCGGCAATATTCGTTCAGCCAGTTCCAGGAAATCTTCATATCAGTATCCTCCCCCGGTTAGGAACGACGCATGCCCTTCGAAGAGCACCCTCAAGTCGGTCAAGCCATATTTCAACATGGCGACCCTGTCCGGGCCCATGCCCCACGCAAACCCGTTGTACCGTTCCGGGTCGATTCCCCCATACCGGAGGACGTTCGGGTGAGTCATTCCGCAACCAAGGATCTCGAGCCAGCCCGTTCCCTTGCAGATCCTGCACGATGGATTTCTCCCCGAGCAGGCAAAGCATTCGACATCCATTTCCAGGGACGGCTCCGTGAACGGGAAGTGGCTAGCCCTGAAACGGCTATCAAGAGGGCGTCCAAAAATTGCCCCGACAAAGGTGTTCAGGCAGCCCTTAAGGTCGGCCAGGGAGACGTCCTCGTCGATCAAAAGCCCTTCGAGCTGGTGGAACATCGGGGAATGAGTCTGGTCGCTGTCCCTGCGATAGACCTTACCGGGAATGATGATCCTCAAGGGTGCCCCCCATTTGAGCATGGACCTCACTTCGACCGGGCTCGTATGGGTTCTGAGAAGCTTTCCGTTGGTCAGGTAGAACGTGTCCTGCATGTCCCTTGCAGGGTGGTGGGGCGGGATGTTCAAGGCTTCGAAATTGTGGAAGTCGTCCTCTATCTCGGGGCCGTAGGCAACGGAAAAACCCATGCCCATGAAGATGTCGATAATTTCGTTCATCGTCTGCTCCACCGGGTGGAAGGCGCCCCACGTGCGCCCCCTCGGGGGGAGGGTCAGGTCCACCGCGTCAGAGGTTTCGGCAGCCTCGTCCTCCGCCCTGGCCAGGAAAATCTCTTTTTGTCCGATCGAGAGCTCGAAATCAGCCCGCAGTTCGTTCAGCGCCTGCCCAGCCAACGGCCGCTCTTCCGCAGGCAGGTTCCCCAGTGAGCGCAATAACTGGGTCAGCTCTCCCTTTTTGCCCAAAAAGCGGATTTTCAGGGACTGGAGGGCATCGCTTCCTTCCACCGTTGAAAGGTATTCTGAGAACTGGCTCCGAATGGCTTCTAGCTTCGTCTGCATATCGTTCAAACCTGCATCCCCCCGGTTTAATCATTATCTGAAATTATCGGTCCTCCAAGCTTTTTCGCGCTCGGAAACCACGGTTACAAGGCCGGCGAAGCCGCTTTCCATTTGAACGCAACGGGGCTTTTCGTCCCTTTCCCGCTTTTATCCCGGGGCGGGCCACGTTCACCGGCCGGGGCGGCACCCTTAAAGCGACAGTAACAGTATAACGAAAAAAACCTGCGCTCTGCCCCGGGCCTTAAACTCCGGGTACCGGATCGTCCTGGCGGAGGGAAGCCTCCGCCCCGAAAAACCGTAGGGTTCCCGGCAGCCCGCGGCACCAGGAACCCTACGAAGACCTACTGTCCTATAGGCAGCAGAAGTTCCCGGGTTAACGGGCCAGCGCTTCCTTTGATTTCTCGACGAGCTTGACGAAAGCGGCCATGTCGTTGACGGCCATGTCCGCCAGAATTTTCCTGTTAAGATCTATGCCCGATCGTTTCAGGCCGCAGATGAAGCTGCTGTATGACATGCCGTTCATCCTGGCAGCGGCATTCACCCGGATGATCCATAGCTTGCGGAACTCGCGCTTCTTCGCTTTCCGGTCACGGAACGCATTCGTCATCGACCTCAGGAAGGCTTCCCTGGCGCGGCGATAGACGTTCTTTTTGCGTCCCCAGTACCCTTTGGTGATGCTGAAAAGTCTTTTACGCTTGCTGTTGCTGGCACTTCCGCCCTTTACCCTGGCCATGGGAGATCACTCCTCTTTATTTATCCTTTTAGGTGGATCGACCGGACTAGCGGGAAACCAAAAGCACCTTGACCCGGTCTTCGATAGCCCCGGGCAGGTATCCCTTCCTTCTCAAGGTTCGAGACCTCTTGGAATTTTTCGCCTCAAGAAGGTGGCTCCTTCCGCCTTTCTTGTAGGTGACCTTCCCTGTCCCCGTTGTGCGAAAACGCTTCTTGGCCCCCGAATGGGTCTTCATTTTGGGCATCTCTTCAATTCCCTCCTTGGTTTCGCAAAAACTCCCGAAAGGGGCTACTCCCTGTCTTCGCCGTTTCCTGCAGGTTTCTGGGATTCCTCCCTGGAAACCGGCTTCTTAGTCGAAGCGAGGGGTGCCACCATCATCCTCATGTAGCGACCTTCCATGCGGGGTTCCATTTCGACCTTCCCGAATTCGGCGACGTCTTTTTCCACCTTGACGAGAACGGCCTTGCCCCTGTCAAGGAATGCCATTTCACGCCCGCGGAAGAACACGGAAACCTTTACGCGATGCCCGCTTTCCAGGAAACTCCGGATGGCCCTGACTTTGAAGTTGTAGTCGTGCTCGTCGATCTTGGGCCTCATCTTCATCTCTTTGACCGTCTGCACTTTCTGCTTTTTGCGGGCATCCTTGTCGCGTTTCTGGATCTGGTACTTGTACTTCCCGTAGTCCATGATCCGGCATACAGGCGGAGTCGCCTGGGGAGCGACCTCGACAAGATCCAGAAGCCGTTCCTCGGCAAGTTTCAGCGCTTCTTTCGTGGGAACGACACCCAGCTTGATGCCCTGGTCGTCGATAAGAAGAACTTCTGGGGCTCGGATCTCCTCGTTCACGCTGGGTTCATCCGGTTTGTTAGCTATAGCCCATCACCTCCGCTAAAAGTTAGAAAAGGGGGTCGCTCAGACGAGCGACCCCCTTGCAAGACTGATTCCGTTCCGAAAAGGAAAAGGATTCAGCTTGAACCCGACAACTACCTTCCGGCGTCTTCAGGTGAGAGGAGGCCCTCTTCTTCGCTCAAGCACACCGGGGAACTATACCACAGCCAATGCCTTTACTCAAGAGGTCAACGACGGGGATCGAATTCTCCCGAGATCTTTTCCTTGAAAGCTTCCAGAGACATCGTCCCGAGGTCACCCGCGCTCCTCTCCCGGACGGACAGGGTGAGGTCGTTCATCTCCCTTTCCCCCAACACGAGCATATAGGGAGTTTTCTGCACTTGGGCATCGCGGATCTTCCTGCCCAGTTTCTCGTCCCTCAGGTCCAACTCGACCCTGACGTCCCAGTTTTTCAACTGGGCCTCGATCTTCCGCGCATACTCTTCCATTTCGGGCTTAACGGGAATCACTTTTACCTGTACCGGGGCTATCCAGTAGGGGAAAGCACCCGCAAAATGCTCGATCAGGATGCCGAGGAACCGTTCCAGGCTGCCGAGCACCGTCCTGTGGAGCATGACAGGCCGGTGCTGATCCCCGTCGGAGCCGACGTAGGTGATGTCAAAGCGTTCCGGCATCTGGAAATCGAGCTGGATCGTACCGCACTGCCATGTTCTCCCTATGCAATCCTCTAGGTGGAAGTCGATCTTCGGACCGTAGAAAGCGCCATCTCCCGGGTTGACCCGGTAGGGAACGCCGCTCTCCTTGAGGGATTCCTCCAGGGCGTTTTCCGCCTTTTCCCACATTTCGAGGCTTCCCATGGCGTTTTCCGGTCGAGTCGACAGCTCCACATGGTAATTGAAGCCGAAAACGTCCTTATACACATAGCGCGTAAGATCCATGATACCCAGGATCTCCTGCTTGATCTGCTCGGGAGTGACGTATAGATGCGCATCGTCCTGTGTAAAGCACCTTACCCGCATGAGCCCGTGAAGAACCCCCGACCGCTCATGCCGGTGCACGATCCCCAGTTCGGCCATCCGGAGGGGGAGGTCCCGGTAGCTCTTTAGCGAACTCTTGTAGACCAAAAGCCCGCCGGGGCAGTTCATCGGCTTGACGGCATACGGCTTTTCGTCAATTTCCGTGAAGTACATGTTTTCCTTGTAGTGGTCCCAATGCCCGGAACGCACCCAAAGGTCCTTGTCGAGGATCAGCGGGGTCCTGATCTCGCAATATCCCCTCTTGGCGTGCTCGCGGCGCCAGAAATCCACGAGCGTGTTGAGGATGACCATTCCCTTCGGGTGAAAGCACGGGAAACCCGGCCCTTCCGCCTGGATGCTGAAAAGGTCAAGTTCCCTCCCCAGTTTGCGGTGATCCCGCCTGCGGGCCTCTTCCATCCTCTTTAGGTAGGCTTCCAGTTCGCCCTTGTCCGCGAATGCCGTCCCGTAAATTCTCGTGAGCATGATGTTTTTCTCGTCGCCACGCCAGTATGCGCCCGCCACGGAGAGTAATTTCGCGTGCCTGAGGAAGGAAGTGTCAGGCACGTGAGGCCCTCTGCACATGTCCTCGAAATCCCCCTGCCGGTATACGGAAATCTTTTCATCGGCGATACCCTCTACGAGTTCCGTCTTGTAGACCTCCCCCGCATCGCGATATCGCCTCAAAAGTTCCCCTTTCGGGACGTCCAGCCTTTCCACCGGCAGGGCGGCCTTGGCGAGCCTGTTCATCTCTTCCTCGATGGCAACCAGGTTTTCCTCCGAAATCGGCCCCGGCAATTCGAAATCGTAATAGAAACCATCCTTGATCGAAGGCCCAATGGCCACCTTCGTGCCCGGATATAGGTGAAGGACCGCCTGGGCCATGAGGTGCGAAGCCGAGTGCCGAAGGATGTGCAGGCCCTCTTCGCTGTTTCCCTCGATGGGTTCCACGAGGGCATCGGCCTCGAGGACCGCCTTCAGGTCGACGGCCTTGCCGTCCACCGCAGCAGCAACGGCTCCCTTATGAATGCCCCACTCTCTCAGAACTGCAAAAGCGGTCGGTTTTTCGGCCTCGAAAACCTGGCCTTCTTTTCCCCTGAATTTCGACATCGGTTCATCCCCCTGCTCCACCAGGATTTGTCTAGTCATTCTAAACTCCGGGAGAGTTTACGACAACTCCGCTCCCCCGGAAGGCAAAAAGGGGGACGGGGCTTCCCCCCATCCCCCCTAATCGCCTTTCGCGCCGCTTATTTCGAGCCCGTACTGCCGAACCCTCCGGATTCCCTTGCCGAAGCGGACAATTCCGTTGTTTCTTCCCAATCCGCCTTGACGACAGGGCAAAAAACCATCTGGGCAATCCTGTCTCCAGGCTCTATCCTGAACGGTTCTTTACCCAGGTTCATCAGGATGACGCGAACTTCTCCACGGTAATCGCTGTCGATTGTCCCGGGGGTGTTAAGGACCATGATCCCTTTTTTTAGCGCCAGTCCGCTGCGGGGACGGACCTGGGCTTCGTAGCCTTCCGGAATGTCCAGGTGAAGTCCGGTGCCGACGAACTCCCAGTTACCGGGGAGGATCGTGGCTGATTCCACGGAGCGGAGGTCCACCCCGGAAGCACCGGGTGTTGCGTATTCCGGCAGAGGGAAACCTTTGGCCCCGTCCTCCCTGCTGAGGCATACCTTAATGACGTTCAACCGGCCCCCTGCCCCGGTCTCGCGACCCGGGCCCCCTTCTGTCATGCCTGTCGCCGCCAGGGCGGCGTTCACGCCCCTCACCCTCAGGCCTTCGCGGCCTCTCGGGCGCCGGGCCCGCCGCTGCGCTTGCTGCGGCGATACGCTCTTCCCTCGCCAATTCTAGGGGATACGCTTCCGGGAAAAGCTCCGCCAGCCGATGCTCCGCAGCTTTTTCGAGAAGCCTCCGCCGCGTCAAATTGACCCGGTTCATGTCATCGATCTCCTTCACCATGACGAGGACCATGTCTCCCGGCTTGACCGCGTCCTCGAGCTTCGGCACGTGGTGCGTGCTGATCTCGCTGACATGCAGGAGCCCTTCCTTTCCGGGCAGGACCTCGACAAAAGCGCCGAAGCTCAACATCCTGGTAACCTTGCCGTAAAAGATCTCTCCCGGTTCCGCATCGCGGGTCAGGTCGCGTATGATCTGAAGAGCCTTCCTGGCTGATTCCTCGTTGGTGGCGGCTATGAATATCCTGCCATCGTCTTCGACATTCATCTTTACGCCGGTGTCGGCGCAGATACCGCGTATGACCTTGCCGCCCGGGCCTATCACGTCGCGGATCGAATCGACGGGCACACTGGTGGTGTACATCCGCGGAGCAAAGGGAGACAGGTCCGGTTTAGGTTGCCTGATCGCCTTTTCCATTTCGGCCAGGATATGGACCCTCCCCTGGCGCGCCTGACCGAGGGCCTTCTCCAGGATCTCCCGGGTGATACCTCCGGCCTTGTTGTCCATTTGCAGAGCCGTTATTCCCAGTTCCGTCCCGGTGACCTTGAAGTCCATGTCGCCATAGTGGTCTTCGAGACCCTGTATGTCGGTCAGGACCTCGACCTTTTCCCCTTCCTTGATCAGGCCCATGGCTACTCCCGCTACAGGACGGGGAATCGGGACCCCGGCATCCATCAGCGCCATGCTCGCCCCGCAAACCGATGCCATCGAGCTCGACCCGTTGGATTCGAGGATGTCCGAAACGACCCGGACGATGTAGGGAAACTGGTCTTCTCCGGGCATAAGGCTCCTTACAGCCCTTTCCGCCAAGGCGCCGTGACCGATCTCCCTGCGCCCGGGCCCTCTCATGGGGCGAACTTCACCGACCGAATAGGGGGGGAAATTGTAATGCAGCATGAACCGCTTCGACGGTTCATCGATCTTGAGCCCATCCAGGACTTGTTCGTCTTCGCCCATCATCCCCAGGGTGGTCGTCACAAGGGCCTGGGTTTCCCCCCTGGTAAACAGGGCCGAACCGTGAGTCCTCGGCAGGACTCCGACCTCACAGGCTATAGGCCTGACCTGGTCCATTGTCCTTCCGTCGGCGCGACGCCTTTCATCCACGGTCATCGACCTCATGGCCTTTTTCACGAGTTCTTCCACGACAGCCGAGATGTAGCGGACGGAATCGGGATATTGGGCTTCAAGAGTTTCAACTGCCCGCTGCGTGATCTCGGAGATCCTCGAGTTCCGGACTCCCTTGGCATGAATGCCTACGGCTTCGTAGATCTCGCCGTAGAAGTCTCTCCCGATCGCCTCGTCGATGCCTTCGATGCGAAGGGAGGCGGGTATCTCCAACTTAGGTTTGCCGGCTTTCTCCCTTGCCTCAAGCTGGAAGCGGACCAATCTCTTGATCTGTTCGTGCCCGAACTCCAGCGCATCCACCATCAAGGATTCCGGGACCTCCTTCGCACCGGCCTCCACCATGGTGATTCCTCCCATATGGCCGGCCAGCACGAGGTCCAGCGTGCTTTTAAGAAGGTCTTCCTCTGTTGGGTTCACGACGAACTCGCCATCGATACATCCCACTCTCAACGCTGCAACGGGCCCATCCCAGGGTATCTCGGAAAGAGTCAGCGCCATCGAAGCGGCGTTGATCGCCTGGATGTTGGGGGCGTTGACCTGGTCCACTGAAAGGACGGTAGCGACGACATGGACATCGTTCCGCATGTGTTCGGGGAAAAGCGAACGGATGGAGCGGTCGATGATCCTTGCACTGAGAATGGCCGTTTCGGAGGGCCGGCCTTCCCTCTTGATGAAACCGCCTGGGATCTTCCCGGCCGAGTAGAAACGTTCCTCGAAATCGACTAGAAGGGGAAAGAAATCCAGTCCTTCCCTCGGTTTCTCCGTCATGCAAGCCGTGACCAGCAGAACGGTTTCCCCATAGCTCACCAGGACGGCACCACTTGCCTGCTTGGCAAGTCTCCCCGTTTCGAAAGAGAGAGTCCGCCCTCCCAACTCGATTGAAAAGGTCTGAACCATTTTCTTTTGAGCCTCCTTGACTCATCCCGTAATTTTTTTATCCTCAAGAGCATAGCATAGGATCATAAAAAAGGGGCGAGGACGACATTGCCGTCCCCGCCCCGATAAACCAAAACAGGTTCAGTGCCTCAAGCCCAGGCGCTGTATAAGATCCTGATACCGGTTGAAGTCCCTGCTCTTGAGGTAATTGAGGAGCTTCCTGCGCTGGCCAACCATCATCAGGAGTCCTCTACGTGAATGGAAATCCCGCTTATGGGTCTTCAAGTGCTCGGTCAGGCTCCGAATCCTATGGGTCAGGATCGCGACCTGGACTTCCGGCGACCCGGTGTCTGCCCCGTGAAGCTTGTACTCCTCGATGAGTTTCTGTTTTTCCTCCCGCTCGATCATCTTGGCACCTCTTTTCTAGCGAATCCCAAGCCCCAGAGGGGGGTACGAATCCCCGGTCCGAGTACTGGGTCGGCAGACATCTTACCATTCCAGGGTCATTTATGCAAAGAACTCAAGACCGGGCTATCGACAAGCCGTACCCCATGTGATTTAATAGAATGGAAATCCCGATTTCATAAGGATGAGAGGGGGATAAAGATGAAACTGCTGATTATCGAAGACAACAAGGAACTCGTGGAAGTCCTTTCCGAGGGTTTCTCAGAGAACGGCTATACGGTTGATTTTACTTACGACGGCCAGGATGGCCTTAAAAAAGCCCGGACCGGAGACCATGACTGCATCGTCCTCGACCTGATGCTGCCTAAGCTGAGCGGCTTGGACATTATATCCGCCCTGAGGGAAGAGGGGAAGAAGGTCCCGGTGATCATGCTGACCGCCAGGGATTCCATCGAGGACCGGGTGGCCGGGCTCGAACAGGGGGCGGATGATTACCTGATCAAGCCTTTCGACTTCAGGGAACTCCTCGCTAGGGTCAACGCGCTGGTTCGGCGGGTCTCCGAACCCAAGCCTGCGATGCTTCGCTGCGGGCACCTGACCCTCGACCCGCTTGCCCGGGAGTGCCGGGTAGGGGAAGACACGATCCCGCTGAGACGCAGGGAGTTCGACATCCTGGAGCTCCTGATGAGGCACGAGAACCAGGTTTTTACAAGGGACAAGATCATCTCCAACGTGTGGCAGGAAGAGTACGAGGGAACAAGCAACGTGGTGGACGTCCACGTCAAATACCTTCGCGACAAGCTCCGTCCGTTTGCCCTCGACCTGATGGTCGTGACGGTCAGGGGAGTCGGCTACAAGGTGGTCTGCCCCGACCAGGCTTGACAGAAAGTCCTGGGAAGTGATGCCCGATGAATGAAGCACGATCCTGCGTGCACCCTTCGCCCGAAAACGGCGGGAGACTCGCGGGAATTCTTGCGGAGTACTTCGAGAAGCTCGACCTCTCGGAACCAGCCCCTGTTCCACCCCTGACGGGGATAGACCCGGGAGCTGACCGTCTGGAAGCCTCGTTGTCGGCCTGCCTGGAACGTGTATCCCAGGCTATCGGCGACTCGCACCGCTATTCCTCCAACGTCAGCCATGAACTCCTGAATCCTCTCAGCGTGATCAAGGCAAAGGCTGAGGTGACGCTGATGCGGCCGCGTTCGAAGGAATTCTACGAAAAAAAACTGCGCGAGATCGTCGAACATTCCATTTCCATGCGGAACATCGTGGAGTCTCTGCTGGAACTCTCCAAAATGGACCTGGCGGGCAAGAATATCGACCTGAAACCCCAGGATCTCGCGAGCATCGCTTCGGAAGCCTGCCAGAACATGTGCTCGATCTTCAATCGACGGGGGCAGGATGTCCAGAAGGACCTCGAGCCAGCCTGGGCCAACGGGATAAAACCCTTGCTGCTCACCCTGACCACGAACCTCCTGGACAACGCTAGCAAGTATTCCCCCCCCGGGGGGCGCCTGGGGATACGGACATACCGGGATGAAACCTCGACTGAAAGCGTGCTGGAAGTCTGGGATTCCGGCCCCGGCATGACGGATGCCGAAATCCGCCGGTGTTTCGACCTCTTCTGGAGGGCAGACGGCGCAAGGCACATGCCCGGATATGGGATCGGGTTGCCGCTGGTCTACAGGATTGTCCAACTCCACGAAGGCAAGACCGAGATCCAGTCGGCAACAGGAGAAGGTCTGCTATTCAGGGTGCGGTTTCGCCATCCTTGAACGGAAAGGGCGGCAGAAAAGGGACCGGGATAGAGGTATTAGCTCCCTTCCCGGTCTCTTTTCTGCCTGTATTTTCCTTTATTCGGTCTTCAGGGGAACGAACGTCGTTCTGCCATCCCTCCAAACCAGGAGGACGATGTTTTTACCGGCCGCCGTGTTCAACACCGATTCCCAGGTTTTCAAATCCCTGACGGGCTTGCCGTTGATCCCCTGTATGACGTCACCCGGCTTCAAACCGGCTTTGCCTGCGGGCCCACCCGGCTCCACTCGGCGGACAACGACGCCCCTGATGTCGGGAAGGTCATAAGCCTGACGAGCCTGAGGGTCCAGGTTGACCACCTCCAGCCCGAGTTGCTGGGCACGTTGCGGCTTTACGGCATCCCGCTTGCCTGCCTGTTCCGGGAGTTCCTCGAGCTTGACGGAGAAATTGACCGTTTTTCCATCCCGGAAACCCTCGATTTTCACAACGTCACCGGCGACCCTGCTCCTGACGGCTTTTGACAGGTCTTCGGGCGTCTTGACCGGGGTTTTCCCGACCGACCTGAGCACATCCCCCCGCTGTATCCCGGCTTTTTCCGCAGGCGAATTGGGGACGACGTCGCTTACCAATGCCCCCTCCGTCGATTTCAGGGCGAAAGCCTCAGCCATGTCCGGCGTGACCGGCTGCATGTAGACCCCGATCCAGGCCCGTTTTACCCTGCCGTACTTGACAAGATCCTCCATCACCTGCTTGGCGAGGTTGATCGGGATCGCGAAGCCGATTCCTTGGGCGTAAGGAACGATAGCCGTGTTGATGCCGATAACCTGGTTTTCAAGGTTGATCAGAGGGCCTCCACTATTACCCGGGTTGATGGCCGCGTCGGTCTGGAAGAATCCGTCGAAGTTGAGCTGCTCAAGCCTGATGCTGCGGTTCTTCGCGGAGATGACCCCCACAGTGACCGTATGCTCGAGCCCGAAAGGATTCCCTATCGCGACGACCCACTCCCCCACCTGGGTCCGCTCGGAATCGCCCATCTTTAGCACGGGAAGTTTGCTGGCCTTGATCCGGATGACCGCAAGGTCATAAGTGGGATCTTTACCCACGATCTCCGCGTCAAACCGCCGACCGTCAGAAAGGGTGACCGTGACGGAATCGGCTCCGTCAACCACGTGGTTGTTGGTCAGTATCATCCCGTCCGGCGTCGCGATGAAACCCGATCCCTTGCCTTCCATCGGGACGACCTGGGAGAAAAGGTCCATCTGGTCTCCGAAAAACTGCTTGAAGAAGGGGTCGTTTCCGAAGGGAGAGAAAGATCTCTTGACGAGGGTTTTCGTATCGATGTTCACGACGGCTGGTGAGGCTTTCTTGGCGATCGTCGCCACCGGGTTCCCCGTGAAGACATCTTGGGAAGCCGCAGGAGGAACTCCCTTGACAACCTGGGGCAACGCATAACCGAGAATCACAAGCAAAAGGGCAATAGCGCCGATCAGCCCTGCTTTCCTGAATTTTGCCATAAAGGACCACCTCTCCTTTGTACCGTTTTTTTCTTATTCTAGCCATGTTCAGGGTAGGGGGAATCGGTTTTTTTACTGAACGGGAGCCCCTTGTAGACCTCCGTGCTCCGGCCATAAAACGAGAGAGGGCCCCCTGTCAGGGACCCTCTTTTAGAAATCCTGGTTAATTCCCGGTGCTACGGGCGGAGTGCTTCGGCCAGACGACAACTCTCCTTTGGGGGTCGTCCCCGACTGAGCGGGTTTCAACCTCTTTGTGATCCTTCAGCGCTACGTGCACAACACGCCGCTCCCAGCTCGACATCGGCTCCAGGGTAACCGGACGGCGCCTTCGCACCGCTTCCTTCGCGGAGGCCAAGGCAACCCTTTCCAGGCTGATTTCCCGCCTTTCCCGGTAGCCGTCGCTATCCAGCCTGATCATCCTGCCGAGGGAGCGATCACGCAATGCCAGGTTCAACAGCGTTTCCAAGGATTTCAGCGTTTCCCCGTACTTCCCGATCACAATCCCCGAATCTTCGCCTGTAAGGTTGAGGGTCGCGTCTTCACCGACCTCGATTTCAACCGACATGTCCATCAAACCGAGAATTTCCGATAAGACGCGCCTGGCTCTCAGGACATCGAGGTCCCCAGCCGGTTGAAGTTCAACGCGGGTCTTCCTGGAGAAAAGGCCAAGGAATTTTTTCCCTTCCTCCAAAACTCGGGCCTTGACGTCGAACGGCAGGATGTCCCATTCGCGAGCCGCCTGTTCCACCGCGCCCTCGACAGAGTCCGTCTCAAGAACCAAGGATTCGGCGAACTTTTCTTCTTGTCTGTCCTCCGTACCTTCCCGCATTTCCGCTATTCCCCGTCCCGTGTCGGCTTGTTCTTGAAAAGGACCGGTTTTTTCTCCATTTCGACCTCTGTCGTTTTGACGACTCTCCACTGCTGGAAGACGCTCATCAGCGAAGAAACACCCCAGTAAAGAAGAACCCCTCCAGGCAGGTTAACGCAGATGAAAGTCAGGAAAACCGGCATGAACCAGTTCATGAAAGCCATCTGGGGGTTGTTCCCTGCTGAAAGGTGCTGCTGGAACCAGGTCAAAAAACCGATCAGCACAAGAAGCAAAAGGTTCGCGCCGTAAACGGAAACGTTCAGAAGCCCTGCGGGGTTTGCGGCAATACCGCTCAAAAGCGCCATGATCCCCGGAGCCTTGCCTCCCAAGCCGACAGCTTGCCCCATCGTGGACAACACGGATTCTTCAAGGCCCACACCGAAAAACGACACCCCTCCGAACTTGAAGTTCGTCAGGACGTTGAAAAGGAGGATTAGGATGGGCAGCTGGACAAGCAAAGGCAGGCAACCGGCAGCGGGGTTGACGTTGTTCTCCTTGTAGAGCTTCATCGTCTCTTCATTCAGTTTCTGCTTATCGTTGCCGAATTTTTCCTGGAGTGCCTTTATTCTCGGCTGGATTTTCTGCATTTTCTGCATGCTGACCAGCTGTTTCTGGTTCAGCGGATGCAGGATCAACCTCACGAGGATCGTGAGGAGGATGATCGCCAAACCGTAGGAGTGGGTAAGCCCGTATAGCAGGTTCAGGGTCTTGAGCAGCAGGTCTCCGGCTGCGCTCCACAAATTGCCCAAGTGATTCACCGTCCCTATGCTTCAGTTTTCTTCTTATCGCCCTGCGGGGTGGTTACGAGATCAGGTACCGGGTCGAAGCCGCCCTGGGTCCATGGCCCGCACCTCAGAATCCGCCTCACCCCTAGGCCGATCCCTTTGAAAAAACCGTATCGTTCAACCGCTTCGAACGTGTAGGAGGAACAAGTCGGCTCGAAACGGCAGTTGCGCCCCAGAAAAGGAGAGATGAAGACCTGGTAGAACCTGATCATGGCAAGAGCCAGGCTGGCGGGCACCGACCTGCTCAACTCATGCCCTCCTCGTTTCGCGGGAAAAAAAAGGGAATACCTTCTTCCAACAACCCCTCTCTGTCCAACAGGCGTGCCATTTCCTCGTAGATTTCGTGTGCCCCCGCTTTGAGTCCGGACGTGCGGAGCATCGCGACAATCCATATCCCGTCCCTAATCCAGGGCCGACAATGACGGAACGCCTCCCGAAGTACACGACGTCCCCGGCTCCTGACCGCGGAAGTCCCCTGACGTTTCCCGACCGCCGCTCCCAAGCGGGGCGGACCTTCACCCGTTTCCACAAACAACAACCGCACCAGCTCACCTTTGACGCGACGGCTGGTGCGGAAGACCAGATCAAACTCCCATCCTTTTTTCAGTCTGAAGTTCGCCGGAAACTTGAAAGGGCGACTCATCTAGACCGCGAGGCGTTTACGCCCCTTGCGTCTCCGGTTCCGGATCACACGGCGCCCCGTAGGGGAACTCGAACGGACGAGGAATCCCATAGCCCGCTTGCGGCGTGTTTTATGGGGTTGAAAGGTTCGCTTCACTGACGACACCCCCTTGCTGTCTGGAAATCTTAAAAATATTAAATGTCCCAGTTTCGGAGCCTTGATACTATAACACAGCCCCTAGAGTGCTTTCAAGGCACTCGACCCAAGCGAATGCGTTTGAGGGGAACACCCTCGAAATCCCTGAGGATCTCCCAATCCGGCCGTGAGAGGGCCCGGCTGTCCATGAGAACGGCTTTTCCCGAATCCGTTTTTTTCCGGATCAGGCGCCCGAAAGCCTGCCTCAGTAAAAGCCTGCTCATGGGAAGGGCGCTCTCGACGAACGATTCCTTCCCCTCCAGATCGCGTCTCGCCCTGACGAGCGGGTCATCCGGGTGGGGAAACGGGATACGGTCGAGGATCACCTGGGTAAGGCCTTCTCCGGGGACATCGATCCCCTCGCGGAAAGACAGACAGCCCAGGAGGACCGATGTCGCGTCAGCCCTGAAGCGCTCCAGCAGTTCCCCTTTGGGTCCATCACCCTGGCAAAGAACGAGAAAATCCCGGGGCCTGCTTTTCAGCCTTTCGGAAACGGCACGGAGCAGCCTCATCGAGCTGCAAAGGACAAGCGTTCTCCCGCCGTTATCAACACAAAGTTTCTCGATTACGCGGCTTGCTCTTTCGTCGTAGCCGTCTTCGGTTACCTTGAGCCCCAGCTCCACGACCCAGATCGACATTTGGGAAGGGAGATCGAAGGGGGAATCGAGAACGAGTTCCTTTTCGGGGCTCATCCCGGTTTCCTTCTGCCAGAACTTGAATCCCTCCCCTGCCGAGAGCGTTGCGGAAGCACAGATAACGGGAATTCCGGAAAGGGACGAAATGGCCTCCCGAACAGCGTTATAGGCCATCACCGGGGCGCTCTGTATCCTGACGCCATCCCACCAGGTCGCCCAATGCGGGTAATGGAGGACCCTGAGGCACCAGTCCAGGTCCCCGTAAGCCTCAAGCAACCGGTTGGCAGCGGCGAACCCTTCAGCCAAAGCTGAAGGCCCCTCCTCCTTCTCCTTTTCGCATTCCTTTTCCAGGCGCGGAATCAACCTCTCCGTTTCAGCAGCCAGAAAGCCCATGGATTCTTCCAGGGAATGGCTTAGCTCGGCAAGCGGGGATTTGAAGATCCGTTCTTCCCTCGGCAACAGGGAGAGATTGTGGAAAATCCTCTCGGCAGCTGCGGCAGCTTTTCCCCAGCCCGACTGCAGTTGCGCGGTGGGCAACCCCGACTCACGGAAACATTTTTCGATGTCGGACAGGCTCCTTGCGGAAAGGGCCTTCCTGAGGCGCTCGACTGATGCGGAACGCGTCGCGGCAGAGCGGGCGGCCTCGGCAATCCTGTGAGCCTCGTCGCAGATGAGGACATCGAAAGGAACCGGGAATGTTCGTTCTCCCCCGTCCAGGTGGGAAAAAAAGAGATGGTAATTCGCCACGATGACCCGCCACCTGCGCGCCTCCTGATAATGCCGCTGCAGGAAGCATTCCTTCCTGAAGAGGCAGAACCTCCCCAGGCACCCATCCCGGTTTGCGGAGATCGCCGCCAGGGCAGGATGACCTTCCGGCAGCCCCAGTTCCGATAAATCGCCACTTTCCGTTTCACGGGCCCATTCGGAAATCTCCCTGGAGACCGCCCCTCCATCGTTGAAGGAAAGGAACCCGCCCGATTCGAGATTGCAAGCCCTTCTCAAGCAAAAATAGTTGTTTCGCCCCTTCAAGGTCCCGTATTCGAACGGCTCGGGCAACGCTTTGGCCAGGAAGGGGAGGTCCTTGGAAAATAGCTGTTCCTGCAAGGCATGCCCGGCCGTCAGGAAAAGCACGCTCCGATTGCCTTCAAACGCCCAGAGCAACGCCGGGACAAGCAGCGCAAGACTTTTCCCGACACCTGTAGGCGCTTCTATCGCCAGCGTCTTCTCCCCTCCGGAGGAAAGAAAATCACGTATTGTCCGTGCCATGACCGCCTGCTGGGGTCTCGGCTCAAACCCGGGAAGCCCGGCAAGCAAGCCGGTCTCCCCGAAAATCGATTCCATCTCTTGCGGCTTCAGGCCGACAACGCCCATATCACGACTCCGAGCAAGGCACCCATGAGTCCTCCCCAGATCTCTATCCAATCCAGGTATTTCCTGGCGAGTTCTTCCAAGTAGTTCTCCAGTTGCTCGGGAGTCGCCTCGCTAAGCGAGCGTTTTGCAAGTTCCCCAAGGTCGATTTCCCGGAGCATCCTTATCAGCAGTCGCTCGAAACTGTCCCTGAACATCACCATGATCTCGGCTTCCCCAAGCCTCCCGGCACTGCCCAGAAGAACTGCCAGTCTTCTCTGGGTCTGCCGCAGCCCCTCATCGGTAAGAAGGGACCGATTCAAGCTGACGGAAACGGACCTGATAATCCACTCGGCGATCCCTTCACTCTTTATCAGTCCGAACCTGCCAGCCATGCCGAGGATGAGGCTGTCCTGCAGTGCCTTTTCGACCTGCGAGCGGACAAATCTCTCCGTCTCGTGGCCCAGGAGCAGCCTTTGAAGCGGCCCTTCCATAGCTTCCCCCATCCTTTTCAGGTTCGATCTCCTGAGAAAAAGGCGTCGCATCTCCTTCCGGAATGTCGGGGCTACCCGTTCCAGTAACTTCCCTTCGAATACGGCTTTTTCGAGGGTTTCCTGGGTCAACAGCCTTTCCCTTAACTCTCGGGCGAGGGTCTCCAGAATTTTCTCCTGGTTGCGCGTGACAAGCCCACTCCCGGGAAGGATCCATTCCCACGAGCCGAGGCGCAGGAAAATCTTATGGAAAATCATCCTGACCGCGAGAACATTGGTCAGCAGGCCCACAATTCCGGACCCGCCGGCGAGCCAGAGTGCCTTTCCAAGCCCGGGGCTTCGGGCCTCCAGGAAGAATCCTGAAATGGAAAGACCGATGAGCCCAATCGTCACACACACCTTGCCCCACTTGTTGCCTTCCTGTTTTTCAGGGCTTTTCATTCATTCCGCCTCTTTCCGGTGAGATAGCCCGACGGTTATTGTATAATACGGCTTTGCGAGGGAGCGTTTTTCTTTCTTGCCCGGCTGGCCCGGGCATGCTAGAATTTGCTTTGCTTTACGGGAGGAGGTGAACCGCGTGCCCAACAAGAAGTCCGCTGAAAAGCGAGTGCGAATCTCCGAGAGGAACCGACTCTACAACCGTTTCTGGAAGAGTCGTTGCAAGACCGCAGCGAAGAAACTACTGGAAAGCCTCGAGGGGAAGGATACCCAGTTGATACAGTCACGCCTAGATGAGGCCCAGTCCGTGCTGGACAAGGCCGCAGGCAAGGGAGTGCTTCACGCCAACACGGTAGCCAGGCGCAAGTCCATGCTTACAATGAGGGCAAAGGAAGCAATGAAAGCCGCCGACGCGTAGCCGGCGGCTTTTTCCACACTTTCCTAGGCCTTTTTTGTCGCCCGGTGCCTGGAGGAAGCGAGAAAATCCAGAAGGATCATTTCCAGTTTCACCCACCCGCCCCGGTTCCCCGTTTTTTCCCCGATATTGACCGCACAGAGATCCCTGATCAAGGCCGACAGGGCTTCCCTGGAATAATGGCGGGTAGCCTGTTCCGCCTGCCGATCCTGGTAGGGGCGGGCCTTGAGGGCTTCGCCCGCCGATTTCCGGGATCGCGATGACGTCAGGCAGGAGCGGTAGAGGGCGAGACGGAAGCGGTTGTGCAAAGCAGCCACGACTGGAATGAGCTCACGTCTCCTGACATGCCTAAACGATTCGACGACCTTGTTCCGATCCGCCTCGCACAGGCCGTCGAGCAATTGGAGGAGGGCTTTTTCACCCTCGTCGAAACAGAGAGTCCGCACGTCTTCGATGCCTATAGGGTTTCCCCTGGGGAACTCTTTCAGTTTCTTAAGCTCGGAAAGCATTTCCTCCGGGTCCTCAACGGTGTCGAGCAAAAGCCCCATGGCTTCGAGAGAAAACGACAATCCCAGGCCCCCGGCTTTTGATTCCACCCATCTCTGCCTGGCAGTCCCGAAACGCGGGATATCTTCCCCTTTCAACCAGGCGAGCCTCGCGTGAATGCCCTTTTCGAAGAGGCTCCGAGGTTCGTCGGAATAGACGAGAAGGATGTGGGTGCAAGACTCCGGACCTTCCAGGAGGGATTCCATCCCAAGTGGGAATTTACCCAGTTCCTGGGCCTCCTCTACAAGGACCAGCCTTTTGGGCTCGAAGAGCCCGACCCCGTTTTCGCTGGAGAGCAGGTCATTCCACGCGCCTCCCTCTCTCCTGGAAGAAAGGGAGTAACCCATTTCCCCTTCACTGGCGACGGTGTCGGAGACAAGGCGCCGCTGGGAGGTCCCAGCGGCGCTCACGATCATCAGGTGGGGCACTATCCTTTCACCACCACGTTGACCAGTCTGTCGGGAACAGCAATGACCCTGACGATTTCCTTCCCGTCGAGCCGTTTTCGTACGGTCTCTTCGGAGAAGACCCTCTCTTTCAACGCTTCGGAGTCAAGGCCTGCCGGCAGTTCGATCTTTTCGCGGACTTTGCCGTTGACCTGGAACACTACGGTGACGGATTCGGCTCCGAGGCATTCGATGTCCACGTCGGGCCAGGGCGCTCCTGCCAGGCAACCGTGGTTGCCCAGCATTTCCCAAAGTTCCTCGCAGATGTGCGGGGTGAAAGGCGAAAGGCAAAGCAGGAGGGTTTCGATCCCCTCGCGGAAAAGAGCCCAGTCGTTCTCATCCCGAGGAGTGAAATCCCCCAGGGCGTTGCTCAGTTCCATGAGCCTCGCGACGGCAGTGTTAAACTGGCGTTCCTTCTCGATGTCCCGCGAGACGTTCCCAACGGTGGAATGGATGCGCCGCTTCAGGTCCCGGCGGTCCTTCTCGGCGAGATCGCCGATCCCTATCTTGCAGCGCGGAGCGGTCCGCAAGGCTTCGCCATTCTCCTCCACCAGGCGCCATACTCGTTTCAGGAACCGATGCGCGCCCTCAACCCCCTTCTCGGACCAATCCAGGTCCTTGTCCGGCGGCGAAGCGAAGAGGATGAACAGGCGGGCAGTGTCGGCTCCATACCTCTTGATGATCTCGTCCGGGTCCACGACGTTTCCCTTGGACTTCGACATCTTTGAGCCGTCCTTGATGACCATCCCCTGGGTTAGGAGATTCGTGAACGGTTCGCGGGCTTCGATAAACCCGAGGTCGGCAAGCACCTTCGTGAAGAAGCGGGCGTAGATCAAGTGCAGGCAGGCGTGTTCGATGCCCCCGATGTACTGGTCGACGGCCATCCAGTAATTCGCATGATCACTGACGAAGGGTTCAGTTGCCGTCCAGGGAGAGGTGAACCTCAGGAAATACCAGGATGAACAGATGAAAGTGTCCATGGTGTCCGTTTCACGCCTCGCCGGGCCGCCGCAGGCCGGACAAGCCGTGTTGACCCATTCCGACGTTTCAGGCAGCGGGCTTTTCCCTCCGGGCAGGACCTGGACATCGGGAAGAAGCACGGGAAGTTCCTCTTCCGGGATAGGGACAATACCGCACTTCTCGCAGTAGACGACCGGGATCGGGGCCCCCCAGTAGCGCTGCCGCGAGATCAGCCAATCCCGCAGCCGGTAGTTGACTTCCCTCTTGCCCACGCCGATCTCTTCCGCCCAGGCGGTCATCCGCGGAATGCTTTCGGAGGGAGAACGTAACCCGTCGAAAGTTCCAGAATTGCACTGGATGCCCTCCCCTTCCCACGATTCGGTCATCGTTTCCGGGTCGAGATGCCCTTCCTCCGGCTGTATCACGAGGCGAACCGGGATGTGGTACTTCCTTGCGAACTCGAAGTCGCGCTCGTCGTGCGCAGGAACCCCCATGATCGCCCCGGTGCCGTACTCGATGAGGATGTAGTTTGAAACCCAAATGGGCACCTTTTCCCCGGTGACCGGGCTGATGGCCCTGAAGCCCGTGTCGATTCCGGTCTTTTCCCCGCCTACGGCGGTCCGTTCGATCTCGCTCTTCTGCAGGGTTTCCGAGACGAACTTGCGGATCTCTTCCCCTCTTGGGCTCAGTCGAACGAGTTCCTCAACCATTGGATGTTCGGGCGCCAAGGCCAGGAAGGTGACACCGTAAATCGTATCGAAGCGGGTCGTGAAGGTTTCTATCCCCGTGGCCATCCCCTCTACGGGGAAAACCAGGCGAACCCCTTCCGACCGGCCTATCCAGTTACGCTGCATCAGCTTTACCTTTTCCGGCCATCCCGGGAGTTTATCCAGGGAATCGAGGAGCTCCTGGGCATAACGGGTAATGTTGAGGAACCATTGCTCCAGCTTTCGCTTGGTTACGAGTGTCCCGCACCGCCAGCAGTGGCCGCCGTCGATGACCTGTTCGTTCGCGAGGACCGTCTGGCAGCTCTCGCACCAGTTGACCGGGGCATGCTTCCTGTAGGCAAGCCCGTTTTTGAGGAAAAGCAGGAAAATGTACTGAGTCCAGCGGTAATAATCGGGGGAACAGCTTTCCACGCGCCTTCTCCAGTCGTAACTGCAACCCATCGACTTGAGCTGGGAAGTCATGTGCTCAATGTTGTCCCAGGTCCACTTCTTCGGGTGCACGCCATATTTCAAAGCCGCGTTTTCCGCGGGCAGGCCGAAGGCATCGAAACCCATGGGGTGAAGGACGTTCCATCCCTTCATCCAGAGGTAACGGCTGAACAGGTCACCGATCGAGTAATTCCGCAAGTGCCCCATATGGAGGGCGCCGCTGGGGTAGGGAAACATCTCCAGGCAATAGAACTTCGGTTTCCCAGGATCGCATTCAACCTCGAATATCCGCTTTTCCTCCCAGTACTGCTGCCATTTCCTTTCCACGCGCGCGAAGTCATACGGCATAGGAGCCTCTCCCTTCCCGGTCATCCCATTCGGTAGCTGGTTCGGATTATTATAACCACCGAAATGAGGGTTCGCAAAACCAGTACAAGACCCTTGGGGCACCAGTCACATGGGCCGGTTTCAGGCCTCCTTCGAATCCTTCCCCGCCTTGTCCATGAAAGCTTTCATGATCTCGAAAGGAAACGGGAAAAGGGTCATCGCGTTCTTTTCACTGGCGATCTCTCTCATGGTCTGGAGATACCTGAGCTGGAGGGTGACCGGGCTTACCCCCATGATACGCGCCGCCTCGCTCAGGCGTTCCGCAGCCTGGGCCTCACCCTCGGCGCTGATGATCTTCGCGCGCCTTTCCCGCTCCGCTTCCGCCTGACGGGCCATAGCCCGCTTCATTCCCTCGGGAAGTTCCAGTTCCTTGACTTCGACTGCGCTAACCTTGATGCCCCAGGGGTCCGTTTTTTCGTCGATGATCTTCTGGAGTTCCAGGTTGATCTTGTCCCTCTCGCTCAGCACCTCGTCGAGCTCTGCCCTGCCGATCACCGACCGCAGCGTCGTCTGGGAAAGCTGGCTCGTGGCCATGATGTAGTTCTCCACTTCCACCACCGAGCGGTTTGGATCCATGACCCTGAAATACACGACGGCGTTCACCTTGATCGGGACGTTGTCTTTCGTGATCACTTCCTGGACTGGGACGTCCAGGGTCACGACCCTGAGGTCCGCCCTCACCATGCGGTCTATGAACGGGACGAGCAGGATCAGCCCCGGGCCCTTTGCCGCGACAAGCCTCCCGAGCCGGAAAACAACTCCCCTCTGGTATTCCGGTACGATCTTGATCGCGGAGGTCAAAAGGACAAGAGCGATCAGGATGATCCCCAGAGTGCTTCCCGCGCTGAAAATGAATTCGACCAGATTACCGATCATTGTCCATTCTCCCCCTTCTTTGGCGAATCTCCATCCCCAATCTCCCTAACCCGCAGGCTGAGCCCTTCTGCCTTCACGACCCTGACGCGGGTCCCGCTCGGGATATTCTCCCCTGTGTCCGAAACGGCTTTCCATATTTCACCATGGCAACTCACGAATCCCCCCGGGGCGAGCTCTTCCACCACCACGCCCTCGACCTGTAGCATTCCCTCCCTACCGGAGGCAACCTTTTTTCTCGTTGAACGCCAAACCGCCCCGGCTGCCAAAAGAAAGAACCCCCCCAGGGTCAGGACCATCCCCACCAGGAATCCAACGGAAACGTTCAAGAGCTCACCCCCCGGAGCCTTGAAGATGACAAGCGCCCCCATGACAAGCGAACCCAGGCCGAAAAGGCTCAAGATGCCCATCCCGCCGACCACGAGGTCGAGGACCAGCACAGCAATGCCCGCGACTAGCAGGATGACCCCGGCCCAGTTGAAGGGCAGCATCCTGAGGCCATAGGCGCCCATGAGGGCCATGACCGCCCCGGAAACACCAAGGACGAAACCTCCGGGGCTCATGACCTCGAGTACGATCGCCAGGATCCCCATCGTCAACATCATGTAGGCTACGTCGGGACGGGAAATGAAGTGGAGGACTTTTAGACGCGGATTCATTTCGAACCGGCGGATTTCGAACTGCTTCAGGTCCAGGTTCACCCTGCTCCCGCCGACCTTGACCGCATGTCCATCCGCCCACTTGACCAGTGAGGGAACGTCGGGTGCCAATGTGTCGACCACTTTTTTCTCAACGGCCTCCCTCGCGGTGAGGGAAACACTTTCGACGACCATCGAGGCGGCCGCGTTCGCGTTGCGCCCGCGTTCTTCAGCAAGCGAGCGCATTTGTGCCGCCAGGTCGTTGGTGACCTTCCTGTTCATCTCCTTGTCCGGAACGTCCTGCCCTGAGGCAGTGACGGGGTGTGCCGCACCGATGTTGGTCCCTGGAGCCATGGCGGCGATATGGGCGGACATCACCAGGAAGGCTCCTGCCGATGCAGCCCTGGCGCCTGAAGGCCCGACCCACACCGCGACAGGCAGGGGGGCAGCCAGGATCTTCTGTGACATGCCGCGCATCGACGTCACAAGACCCCCGGGCGTATCGATGCCGATCACCATGATCGAGGCCTTTATCTGGCTGGAATAGGCGAAAGCCTCGTCAAGATATTGTTCCATAGGGACGCCGACAACCCCTTCCATCGGAACATACACCACGACAGAGGGGCCGGCTGCGTCAACCGAGGAACTGGCGACCGCCGAAAACAGAAAATACAGGAGCACGACAAACGGCTTCATGGCGTTAATGGCGGTTTTCTTCATCGGTTCAACTCCTTCAAGGCCTCGCTCAAACGCGCTACCCTCAGGATTTCGATTCCCTCGTACGCCTCCTGAACCTGGTAACGGCTCATGACGACCGTTGAAAAACCAAGTCTTGATATTTCCTTCAACCTCGAAGGGACGTGAGGAACGGGCCGAACCTCACCGCCGAGTCCCACCTCTCCGACGAAAACCCGGTTGCGGGGTAACGAACGATCCACCAGCGAAGAAGCGAGGGACATACACACGGCAAGATCCGCAGCGGGGTCCTCGAGATACAGCCCCCCGACTACATTCATGAAAACGTCCATCGACCTGGCGCCTATCCCTCCCCTTCTTTCGAGAACGGCGAGCAGGAGTCCCAGCCGACTCCCGGCAATCCCGCGCGCGGTTCGCTTGGGGTAAGGGAAGGGGGTCGCGCAGGACAAGGACTGAATTTCCGCCACAAAGGGCCTCGAACCCTCCAGGACCACGGTCATGGCGGTTCCGGGGATCGGGGACGTCGCCTCGTTCCAATACAGTCTGCCAGGGTCGGGGATACCTTCGAGCCCTGTATCCCCCATTTCGAAAACTCCCAGTTCGTCGGTGCTTCCGTAACGATTCTTGATTCCTCTTACGTGCCGGTAGGGTGACGTCTTTTCCCCGGAAAAATGGAGCACGACGTCCACCATGTGCTCCAGGAGCTTCGGCCCGGCGATCTGGCCATCCTTCGTGATGTGGCCTACCAGGACAACGGCACACCCGGAGGTTTTCGCCTCTTCCATAACGGCCTGGGCCACCGACCGAACCTGTCCCGGGGTTCCGGGCCAGCCCGGGCTTTCCGGGTGTCTCATGGCCTGGACGCTGTCGAAGACGGCAAAGTCGAAACCGGACAGCATCGGGAGGATTTCCTGCACCCCCTCACGACAAACCAGCGAAAAACCCGAATCGCCGGCTTTCAGTCGATTTGCCCTCAAGGCAACCTGGGACGGGGATTCTTCGCCGGAAACATACAGGACGCGCTTCCCCGATGCCGCCATCGAGGCGCACGCCTGCAACAGCAAGGTCGACTTGCCTACCCCAGGCTCTCCGGCCAGCAAGGCCACGCTGCCTGCTATCCATCCCCCGCCCAGTACCCGGTCTAGCTCTTCGATCCCGGAAGGGACCCGTTTCGGCGGAGGAATCCTCGAAAGGTCGGAAACAACGGGAATCCCCTCTTTGCCCGTAAGCGCGCTCGATCCGGGCTCGCGCTCCTCCTGCAAGGTCCCCCAGCCGCCGCAGGTGGGACATCGCCCCAACCAGGCCTGGGACAAAAAGCCGCACTCAGCACAACGGAACCTCTTTCCCACGTTCTTGCCCATGACGATTCTCCTCTTCCGTTCCCAGAACTTCTTCAATTTAGCAAATTAGATTTTACCGGCAGTGGAGCGCTTTGTCGAACCCGGCGATGCCGCGGAGGGTCACGTGGCAGGTTCGTAAACCCTTGTATCTTGCTCTTTACAGACATTTGGGTGCCGTGATATGATGCAGGCCGTGCCAATACTCACCTAGCTATTACTCTAAATAGTTAAAGGAGCCTGCCATGATCAATCTTAAAGCATCCTCGCCGATCGAACGCGAAGAGGCCGAACGTGCCGTTTCGGAGCGCGTCCGGTCCATCCTTGACCGTGTATCCCGGGACGGGGAGAGGGCCTTGTCCGAGCTCAATCACCAGCTGGACGACTACGAGGGACCTATCCTGATCAGGGAGAAGCCCTTGAATTCGGCCCTTGCCCAGATGGACAAGCCTCTCCGGCAAGCGGTCGAGATAGCTGTCGACCATGTCCGTTCATTCCACAGGGCCCAAAGGAAGCTCTTCCAGGACCAGGAATGGGAGATCTCGGCAGGGATCAAGGCAGGGATGCGCTTCCTTCCTGTCAAAAGCGCCGGCGTATACGTCCCAGGGGGACGATACCCCCTTGTCAGCACGGCCATCATGGGTGTGGTGCCCGCACAGGAAGCCGGAGTGTCCAGGATCATCGTCTTTTCCCCACCCAGGGGAAGTTGCGGTATATCGAAGCCGATTCTCGGCACGTTGTCCCTTCTCGGAATACAGGAGGTTCTGGCCGTGGGAGGGGCGCAGGGCGTAGGTGCCCTTGCCCGGGGACTTCCGGGCATCTCTCCGGTCGACCTCCTGGTGGGGCCCGGCAACGCCTATGTAACCGAAGCAAAGAGACAACTTTTCGGGAAGGTCGGGATAGACAGCCTGGCGGGCCCGAGCGAGGTCTTTGTCATCGCGGACCGGACGGCAAACCCGGCTCTTCTTGCGGCGGACCTGCTGGCCCAGGCGGAACATGACCCCGAATCCCGCGTGTCCCTTTACTGCCTGGACGAGACGATTGCCTACCAGGCCCTGACCCAGGTGGACCACCTCCTTAACACTTTGCCGACCGGGAAAATCGCCATGCAGGCCTGGCTGGCCAACGGCACTGTCGCAGTCTGCACCCTGGATGAAGCGATAAATACAGCCAATAGGGCGGCGCCGGAACATCTGGAGCTGGCCGTCGAAAAACCTAGGGAAATACTCCCCTGTTTCACGGCCTATGGAGCCGCGTTCCTGGGGCACCACTCGGCCGAAGCTTTCGGCGACTACATCGCCGGCACGAACCACGTCCTGCCGACGGAAGGGCGCTCGCGCTTTTCCGGGGGTTTGTGGGTAGGGACATTCCTTCGTCCGCTGACACATCTCGAAATGTCCAGGGAAGCAGCCCGAGACCTCTCGAAACCTGGTGAATGCATGGCACTCGCCGAAGGATTGCATGCCCATGCGCTTGCCATGCGCCTGAGGGGAGAGAACGGGATTTGAGCAGGCTCCCCAAAGGGACAAGGACGATCGGCGGGGTGGAGGCCGAAAGGATAGAACGCTGCAGGAGGGTCTTTTTCGAGACATTCTCCGCATACGGCTATGTCCCCTTTTTCCCCCCGGGCGTCCAGTTGCTGGAATCGACATGGGACAAATTCACCTCGAGGTTCCGGAAAAGGCTCATCCCCGTCTATACCCCGGGCGGTGAGGTTTGCTGCTTGCGCCCGGATATGACGCTTGCTGCGGTCGCCTACCTTTCCACCCATTATTCGCCACAGGAACGCCCGCTTAGGCTGTGTTATGCAGGGCCTCTCTACCGTGCCCCGATCCCGCCCGAGACCGATTTTGAAAGAATACAGTTCGGGGCGGAACTCCTGGGATGGGAAGGGGAAGGAGCGGACGTCGAAGTCACCGCTCTCTTGCTTCGGTCCCTGAGAAAGGTCGGCATCCATTCCCCAATAGTCGTCCTGGGACACGCCGGTTTCCTTCGTGAGTGTATCTCGGGTTTGGACAGGTCGGCGGCCGCCCCGCTCATGCAGGCTCTGCTGGAAAGGCGCTATGACACATATTTCCACGCCCTCGAAAATTCCAGCATATCAAGTGAATCCAGGAAATCCCTTTCCACGATTCCGAGGCTCAGGGGCAACCCCGGTCGTGTTTTGGAAGAAGCAAACCGGCTGTTTGGCAGAACTCCTTCCCTGAGGGACGTTGCGCTGATCGTCGATGAACTGGGGGAACTCGGGTTGGGGGAAAATCTGAGGCTTGACCTCGCCCTCGCCAGGGAACTCGAATATTACAGCGGACCGGTCTTTGAAATCTTCTCCGGAAACGCTGGAGTCAGCCTGGGGGGAGGAGGTAGATATGACGGGCTCCTAGATCAGTGCGGGATCGTCGGGCAAGCGATCGGTTTCGGCGTGGATTTGAGAGCCGTGGCCTCTCTCTCCGGGATGGAAGGAGCCAAGCCAGCCGTAGCCTGGTGCGGCGGCCTCTCTCCGAAGGTCGCGCTGGAACGCGCCGACGATTTCATATCGTCCGGCTTTCGTGTGGAACTAAGTTGGCAGGAAAGCAGGGAAGGGGCAATCCAGCTCGCCAGGACTCGAGGTTACGCCTGGTGGATCGACCTCTCGGCACGCACTGCCTTAGGCCTGGAAAACGAAAGGCAGGGAATGCCCTGATGTTCACGCTTTGCCTCCCTACGGGCCGTGTGCTCGAAGAAGCTATAGAGGTCCTGGAGGAACTCGACATCCCGACCGGGAAACTGAGGGACAGGGGGCGCGCCCTGGTCATCCAGGAGGAAGGTTTCCGTTTCCTGCTGGCCAAACCCATGGACGTTCCCGTGTATGTCCATTACGGCATCGCGGACCTGGCGCTGGCTGGTTCGGATGTCATACGGGAGTCTGGGGCCTCGCTCGTGGAGCTGCGGGACACGGGCCGGGGGATGTGCAGGGTCGTCCTGGCGGGCCCGAAGAAAGTCGCCGCTCTTTTCCTGGGTCACGAAAGCCAGTTGATGGGACTCCGGATTGCGACGAAATACCCCAGGATTGCCGAAGAATATTTCGCCGAACGCGGCATCCAGGTCGAGTTCGTCCACCTGAACGGGTCCATAGAGATGGCTCCCCGCCTGGGCCTGAGCGACTGCATCGTCGATATCGTGCAGACCGGCTCCACCCTGCGGGCGAACTCCCTGTCCGTCATCGCCGAGATCGCTCCGGTCAGCCTGAAGTTCGTCTCCAGCCGCAAGGGACTCCAGCTGGCCTGGGACGCCATCGAAGAAATCATCGGGAAGTTTTCCTCAACTTCCAAGAAAGCGGGAGATATAAATGAAGAATCGCTATGAAAGGCATTCGCTGGAAACGGATGTCGCTTTTGAGTTCCTGCCTGCCGGCGAGAAGAACTGCATAGAAAGCCCTTGCGGTTTCCTGAATCATATGATCGATCTTTTTCTTCACCATGCGGGCATGCCGGGCCACTTGACTGCGTCCGGAGACGTCGAGGTGGATGCCCACCACCTCGTCGAAGATGTCGGAATCCTGATGGGAGCGGCATTTCTCGATCTTTTCAGGAAAGGGCCCTGCGAACGTTACGGCTCCATCGCCCTCCCCATGGATGGGACCCTCGTTCTGGTCGCCCTGGATATCAGCGGCAGAGGGGGCCTGACGTGGAACGCCGACTTTCCCTCGCCGCGTTGCGGGGATTTCGACACGGAACTGGTCAAGGAATTCTGGACGGGATTTTCGCGGGAAGCGCGCCTGACGCTGCATGTAAGGGCCCTCTCGGTAGACAACTCCCACCATCTTGCCGAAGCGGTGTTCAAGGGTACCGGAAGGGCATTGAAGGACGCCCTTGCCCCTTCGTCGTATCCTTCATCGACAAAGGGCACCTGGGTATGATCGGGATCGTCGATTACGGGGCCGGCAACCTCGGGAACGTGCTAAGGGCGATGCGCTTCCTGGGCCATGAGGCCCGGCTGCTGGAAAACCCCGCAGAAAAGGGAATTGATCCGCGACTTCTCGTCCTTCCTGGTGTCGGGGCTTTCCCCCCGGCTATGAGAGAGCTTTCCCGCAGGGGATGGATCCCTTTTCTGCAGGAATGGGTGCGCGGGGGAAAGCCGTTGCTCGGGATATGCCTCGGTATGCAGCTCCTCTACGAGGGAAGCCTCGAGGACGGGGACAACGAAGGCCTGGGCTTTTTCCCGGGCGAGGTTGCACCCCTTGAAAACCTGAAAAAATCCCCCCACATGGGCTGGAACCGCGTGAGATGGGTTCGAGGTGTATCTGGTATCTCCGAGGGTTTCCCCGACGGACTCGAGGCTTATTTTGTTCACGGATTCGCCGCACCGGTCAACGTTGTCACCGTTGCGGAAACGACCGTCGACGGAGCGACGTTCAGCTCGATTTCTATGGCGGGCAGCGTCGCCGGCTTCCAGTTTCACCCGGAGCGCAGCGGGCTGGAGGGACTTCGTTTCCTGGACGTTTTTTTCAAACGCCTCCAGAGAGGGAACTCATGATCGTCTGGCCCGCGATCGACCTTTACGGTGGGAAAGTCGTCCGGCTGACCCGAGGGGAGTTTTCCAGCAGGAAGGATTACGCGGAAGATCCCCTCGAGGTGGCAGGCAGATTCCTTGGCGGAGGGTGCCGGCGGCTTCATATCGTCGACCTCGAGGGAGCGGAGAAGGGCGAGCCGATCCATGACCGACTTTTGCCCTCCCTCGCCTCGCTGGGCATCACGATACGCTATGGGGGTGGACTACGCTCCGCAAGGGTCATCGAAAGAGTGATCGAAGCCGGCGCTTCTTTTGTCATGATCGGGAGCCTCCTTCTCTCTTCACCCCGGATGCCTGAAGACCTGTTCGGCCTGTTCGGCGATCGGATCATCCCGGCCGTGGACGTCAAGCGGGGCCTCGTCTCCATCAAGGGTTGGAAGGAGGAACTGCCGGAGAGTCCCTTTGGCATCCTAAAAGGACTTCATTCCACAGGATTCGTCAAATGCCTCGTGACCTCGGTCGAAAGGGACGGAACGGGCCTGGGACCCGACCTGGAGCTTTACGACGGTATCAGGAAAATTCTGCCGGCCATGGGGATCACGGCAGCGGGGGGCATCGCCCGGCCGGAACACCTGGAAGCCCTGGAAAGAATCGGCCTGTCCGATGCCGTCCTGGGAAAGGCTCTCTACGAGGGAACCGTGACGATCCAACAGGCGATGGAGGTCGAGAAACGATGCTGCTGAAAAGGATCATTCCCTGCCTCGACATTAAGGATGGCCGGGTTGTCAAAGGAATCCGGTTCCTGGATCTGAAGGATGCGGGCGACCCTGCCGTGCTCGCCGCTACATACATGAGCGAGGGCGCGGACGAGCTTGTCTTCCTCGATATTTCCGCCTCGGCAGAACGGCGCAGGACCATGCGCGAATGGGTCAAGTCGGTGGCGGACCAGCTGTTTATCCCCTTCACCGTTGGAGGGGGCATTTCTGAGTCTTCTGAAGCGAGGGAGATCATCGCCCTCGGGGCAGACAAGGTTTCCCTCAACACATCGGCCGTAAGGAAGCCCGCACTGATCGAGGAATGCGCCCGCACGCTGGGCAGGCAGGCCGTGGTCCTGGCCATAGACGCACGAAAGACCGGCGAGGGGCGCTGGAAGGTCTTCATCGAGGGGGGGAAAACGGGGACGGGGCTCGACGTCGTCCCCTGGGCAAGGGAAGGCGCCCGGCTCGGCTGCGGAGAGATTCTCCTTACCAGCATGGACAGGGACGGCACAAACGACGGTTACGATCTCGAACTGCTCCGCGCGGTTTCAGAAGCCGTACCTGTCCCCCTTATCGCTTCCGGCGGAGCCGGTTCCGCAGTACATATGCTGCAGGCTTTCGAAGCGGGCGCAGATGCGGCCCTTGCGGCCTCGATCTTCCACTACGGTATCGTCGGCATACGCCAGGCCAAGTCGGCACTGCAAAAAGCCGGGGTACCGGTGCGCCTGGGAGAAATGGAGGAAAAGGCATGAAACCTCTTCTTGAAGAAATCCGTTTTGATCCGAACGGGCTTGTCCCGATGGTAGCCCAGGACGCGGTATCGGGAGAAGTCCTCATGCTGGCCTGGGCAAACCGCGAGGCGCTGGAGCACACGATCTCGAGCGGCGAATTGACTTTTTTCAGCCGTTCACGGAATCGTCTCTGGAAGAAGGGAGAAACGAGCGGCAACACGATGAAGCTAGTGGAACTGAAACAGGATTGCGATGGAGACGCCCTCCTGGCGATCGTCGAACCGGCAGGCCCGGCCTGCCACACGGGTGAGAGGTCCTGCTTCTTCCGGTCGATCCTGGGAGAAGGAGGAACGGACTGCACTTTCCTGGGACGCTTGTGGAGGATCCTGCAAAAGAGACGCAATGCTCCTCTAGAAGAAAGCTACACGGCTCGCCTGTTCAACGACGGCCTTCCCCGTATCGGCCAGAAAATCGGCGAAGAAGGGGTCGAAACGGCTCTCGCCGTAGCACTTGAAAACAGGGAGCAGTTCCGTTACGAAGCGGCAGACCTGCTCTACCACTTGCTCGTGGGGTTAATTTCCCTGGGAATGAGCCCTGTCGAAATTTTTCGGGAACTCCGCCTGCGCCACGAAAAACCCTTACGGTGACTGCGGGGCGAACCTCCAAAGGCCGATAAAGCTCCAGGCATCGCGCTTTTCTTCCATGAGCCTGAATCCTATGGACCCGAGCTTTTCCCCAAGCTCCCGGAAACTCGTCGGAAAGACCCTGACGAAGAAAAGCGTCTCGAGCGAGGCAACGCCCCTTCCCAAAGCCCGCTCCAGGTCCACTTCGTTGACCAGAAGGCGTCCGCCGGGCTTGAGCAAACGGCACACTTCATCCAGGAGTAGGTTTTGTTCCCTGACGTGGTGAAGAACGTCGGAAAGGACGATGGCATCGAAAAAGCGGTCCGGATATGGGGCTTGCGTCGCGTTTCCAACCTGTACCCTGACTTGCCCGTGCCTGACCTGCCGAACCATGGCAGGGCTTTCGTCAAGGAGATGAACTTCCCTGCACCGGGAAACCAGGCGCTGTGAAAGAAGCCCCGTCCCGCCGCCGAGGTCCAGGACCACCTCCTCGGGCGAACAGGCCAACATCGAAACCATCCGGTCCATCCTCCCGGACATGAAACGGCCGATCCACCTGTCGTAAAAAGGGGCAACGCGGTCGAAGGCATTTTCCATCGTCAGGATTGCGCTCCTTTCCCGGGGGCTCGAAGCCTTTCCCCCTGATATGATATCCTCATGGGCTGCCAGGAGCATCTTCAAACCAGGGAAAAACGGGGAGTGGAAGAATTCCTCCGCCCTTTTCTCCAATCAGGAAAGACGGTGATCCCGACTGACAGCGGCAGGTCGGCGCTGGTTCTCGCCTTGAGGGTCCTCTCCAGCCTGGGGTTTTCGGGGACCGCATGGCTCCCGGCATATTGTTGCCCCTCGCTTCCCCGGGTTTTCAGAAACGAAGGGATGACAATCCGCCGATACGGCGTCGCCCCGGGCTTTCGCCCCGTATTTCCATCCCCGGGGCCGAAACCGAGGGATGCTGTCCTTGTTATCCACTATTTCGGATTCCCGAACGACAAGGCCCAGGATTGGGTCAAGTCTATCACCACCGCAAACCGCCCCTACATCATCGAGGATTGCGCGGGCTCTTCCCTCACTGCAGGGCTGGGGTTCGAAGGGGATTTTGCCCTATTCAGCTTCAGGAAGTTTTTTGACATAGCCGATGGGGGGGCACTTGTTTCGCGGTTTCCGGTCGAGACGCGGCTGAACCCTCCGGATCCTTCCCTTGCCTCTGAAAGGGAGGAAGCCTTCCGGGCCATCCGGGGGGGGATGCCCCTCCTTGGCAGGGAACTCCTGGAAAAAGCGGAAGAACGCCTCGATTCCGGCTTGCCGGACTTCCCGAGAAACCCCGCTCCCAGTGCCTGGCGGGCTCTCATTGGGAAAGACTTCCCGGAAGAAGCGAGGCTTCGCAGGGAGTTCGCCCGGAAGCTGCTGGAATGCATTGTCGATGAACCGAGATTGGCAGTCCTGCTGAAACCCGTGTTCCCCAATATACCGGAGGACTCCGGTCCACTCGTGCTGCCCGTCGAAGTATCCGGAGACAGCGGCTTGCTCTCCGCCATCATGCGCGAGCGAGGGATGGAATGCCCTGTTCTCTGGAACCTGAACCCCTCCCTTCGGCATTCATTCCCTTTCGAATACCGGCTGGGAAGGCGCACCGTAGGCCTGCCAGCGTCGAGCCTGCAGGGCGGTAGCGAAATATGCCGTTTGCTCGAAATCCTGGAGACGTTTGCCACTTTCGCCTGAAAAACGCTTGACCCCTTGGTCGTACTTGTTTATAATTATTATAATTTAGAAGGAGGGGATCTGAAGAATGAACCAGACGCACGAGAACCTGAAAGAAGCCTTTGCTGGGGAATCCATGGCAAACAGGAAGTACACGGCTTTTGCAAGGCAGGCTGATGCCGAAGGATTTCACCAGGCGGCAAAGCTGTTCCGGGCAGCGGCGGAAGCGGAAACCATCCACGCGATCGATCACCTCAAAGCCCTCGGAATGATCAAGTCCACCGCTGAAAACCTCAAGGCGGCCGTCGAGGGCGAAACCTACGAGTTCACCAAGATGTACCCGGATTTTATCGCCACGGCTAAGGAAGAAAACGCAGAGACCGTCGCGAAGAAACTTAACCTTGTGGGCAAAGCCGAGGCGGTTCACGCGGGGCTATACGAAAAGGCCCTCAAGAATCTCGGAAAGGAAGAACCCGCCGACCTTTTCCTCTGTACGGTATGCGGTCACATCGCCGAAGGAGAGACTCCTGACGCCTGCCCGATCTGCGGGGCAAAAAAGCAGGCTTACAGGAAAATAGACTAGAGACAGGCAATTTAGAACGAAAAAGGGCAAGCCGTTAAAAGAGGCTTGCCCTTTTCCATCATGGTCTCGCTAGAGGACCCTTAACCCGTAAGATGCCGAGAACCGCTCGAGAAGGGCAATCCCAGCTATGGAATTCCCCTGGCGATCGAGAGCAGGCCCGCAGACCGCCACGCCCATGGACCCGGGAACCGTCGCCACGATTCCTCCCCCAACGCCGCTTTTAGCGGGAAGACCGACCCGCACGGCAAAGGCGCCTGAGCCGTCATACAGCCCGCAAGTCGTCATCAGCGCCCTGACGATCCTGCAGACCGAACCGGGCAGGACCTCTTCACCGGTTTTCGGGTTGAAACCGTCCATCGCAAGTGTTGCCGCCAGGACCGCAAGGTCGGAAACCGTCACTTCCAGGCTGCATTGCCTGAAATAGACATCCAGGACCGTTTCCACCTCCGAATCGATCGTCCCGACGCTCTTCAGGAAATATGCCAGGGAGCGGTTACGGTCCCCCGTGCGTTTTTCCGAGAGATAGACGGCTGGGTTTTCCTTGACCCCATGGTTTCCCGTCATACGTCGTACCAAGTCCCGGACCGCACCGAAGGCTTTTTCCGGGTCCTCGTACGGAAGGAGTGAATCGACAACGATCGCCCCGGCGTTGATGAGCGGGTTCTGCGGGCGATGGGACCGCACCATCTCGAGACGCATGACCGAGTTGAATGGGTCTGCGGTAGGTTCCATGCCGACTTTCCTGAAAACGGCATCCTCTCCCAGCTCGGCAAGGGCCAGGGAGAGAGACACGATCTTGGAGATGGACTGCATGGTGAAACGTATTTCCGTGTCGCCCCCCGAGAGCGACGCACCCTTCGAGTCCGTCACGGCAACCGAAAGCGCTCCTGGATTGCCCCTGGCCAGTTCGGGGATGTAGGTGGCCACCTTGCCCCCCAGCGCAAATGGCCTAGCCTCCTCGACGAGCCTCTCGAGGTCGCTGGCCCCAAAAGGCCTGGGGATCATGAGGCTTTCACTCCCTTCCCGGATACGACTACTCGCTTGCAACCTTTCTTCGCAAACCAGTTCTTGAGCCTTTCGACCAAATCCCCCTGCAGCAACAGGTTCCCTTGTTCGATCCAGGCTCCGCAGCCCATTTCCGATCGCAATTCCCGAACGATTCCCTCCATGGTTTCACTGCCGAAGGGCAATCCCTCCACCCGGGTCGCCTTCCTTCCGCCATGCCCTTTCCTTTCGAATTGGAGCACTACACGCTCTACGGTCGACCAATCCGCCGAAGCCCGAAACGGCGAGGTCTTCTCTTCATCTCTCTCCGGGCGGGCCGACCCGCTCTCGTGAAGAACGACCCCCTGGGCTTCGAGGAGTTCGCGCAGAAGGGGCTGACCCGTCGGGCTATCTTTTGAATCGACAGGGATCCTCGTTTTCTTCGCCATGGGAATATCTTAGCATCAGCCGGCGCATTGGCGGGCCTTGCCGGGAGATGCCGAATAAGGGCACGGGTGCGTTAAACTAGGGGAAACCATCTCAAGTGCGTGGAGGGAAAAAGAATGGCACGGATTTCCGACCTGAAAGGATACAGCTACCCGCTTACCCCCGCCGGGAAAACATCCCTGGTAGGTCCCTTGCCTTGGCATTACGGGACCGAATACTTTTCAATCCTTTACCGGGCGGAACCCGAGGCCGTAAACGCCTACCTCCCGGAACCTCTCTGCCCTCCGGAAGAACCCGGGATCTGTTCCATGGTGTTCAGCCGCTGGTCCTCCGTCTGGGAAGAACGAAAAGACCTGGATTTCGAGAACCCGGAGAGGACGCAATACCGGGAAGCGGCGATCTGGGCCGGATGCTCTTTCGATGGGAAACCCGGGCAGATCTGCCTTCATATCTGGGTAGACAACGATTTTTCGATGGCCCGGGGATGGTTCATGGGTTTCCCTAAGCGCCTCGGCCAAATCCACATGTCCGAACCTCATCCTCTCAACCCGGTCATGGGGCCTATCGGGCCGGGGACCCGCCTCAAGGGGTACGTCGCTTCCCACGGGGAGAGGCTGATCGAGGGCACGATGACGGTCCGGGAGAAAATCGACCCGAGTACGCTTCCCTATCCGCTCAGGGCACCGCTCTTCCATATCCGGCACTTCCCGTCCATCGAGGCGGATGCCCAGCCTTCAGTGCTGGAACTGGTCGAACTCGGGGCTACGGATGTCCGCCTCGGGGCTTCCGCCTGGGAGGGGGAAGCCGGTCTTCGGTTCTTCCCCTCCAACCTCGAGGAACATATCCCCCTTGCCCCGATCGAGGTCATTGGAGCCTATCGCTTCAGTTCAGGCTATACCTACCCCGGGGGCAGGGTCTTGCATCGATGGGCCTGAAGGCACACGGGCTTAGGTTCTGCAGCGCTTTTCGGTCGTTTCCGGGTATCATCTGCCTGGGAAATGGTGAGGCTGCAAAACCCAACCGGGGCGAAGGAAGAACGGCTCGGAGAGAAACGGGAAAATGCGGGATACGGGCTTTCACGCTTGTAGAGGTCCTGGTGGTGCTGATCATCGTGGGGATTCTCGCCGGAGCCCTGCTTGTCGTTTCCTCCGCGGGAGCGGCCAAGGCGAAAGCGGTTCGTGTGGTGGAGGACATGCGTTCCATAAAATCGGCGGCAACGCTTTTTTTTAGCGACACCGGAAAATGGCCCCTTTGGATGACGAGGCCGGACGGGACTTACTTTGAAGTGACGGGTGGACCGCTGCCGAACCGTTACCTGGAGCAACTCCCGAAAGCCTCCGATTACTGGATAGGCGTTGCGAGCAGCGCCGATACCGTTGCCGTGATGCTTGACGCTTCCTCGCTCGACCTGGCGGTCAGGAAAAGCCTTGAAACGTTTTCTCCCGGCGTTGCCCTTTTCGGGACGGATTCAAGGCACGATTTTGCTTCGACACCTTACCGTTCGAGAAACCGTTACGCCCTCTGGTACCTATCGAGGCCATGACTGGGGCGCTTAACGTTTTTCTTCCGGTTCCTCCAGGAATTCTTCTTCGCTCAAGACCTGGTCGTGACTCGGATCGCCGGCTATGAAAAGAGGACAGGCATAGCGGTAAGAGCTTTCCTCGGGGAAGGCCTCGACCTTCAAGAGCTTCCTGCCGCACCAGCACTTCAGGCTCGCTTCCGGTTCGCCGAGCCCCTCTTGTTTTTTCACCTGCATAGCCAGCCCCCCTTTCGCTACATCATTTTACCACTTTCATATCGTGACCTCCGAAGACTCCCCGTTCTCCTGCCAGGGGAACAGGACCTCTCTCCCCTCTTTGCCCTGGAGGGCGAGCTTCAGTTCTTCAAAACTCGCCTCCTCAACCCTGTAAAGCGTCGAGCACTCCCTGCCCATCTGTTCCAGGCAGTGGGCATCGGAGTTCTTCAAGAATCGGAATCCGTGGTATTTGGCCCTGAAGTCTCTCATCGTCGCCGGTTTTATCCTGCATGTCAGTTCCAGCGCGTCGACCGGGTAGTCGGCGGAGATAGGCCCAAGGATCGCCGGGTAGGAAAAATAGTCCCGATCGATATGGCTGAGGAAGCAGATGCCTCCCCTTCTGCGAACTTCGCTGGCGATTTCGTCGATGCCGCGGTTGGCTCCCTGCACGAGCAGTACCGGCTGCTCTCCCAGGATTTGGTTCTCACAGTCGATCAGGACCTGCGGGCCGAAGTACTCAGGCTTGTTCAGGACTCCGGGAAACCCTACCCAAAGCCACGCCTCGAAATCCTGGGCCTCTTCGACCGTTTCGAAAAGGGTGACCGCGTGGACGTCTTCCGAGCTCTGTATTTCGAGCCCTGCCACGACGAGTAGGCCACTTCCTCGTGCAGCCTCCTGCACCGCAGAGACGTTACCTGTCGTGTTGTGGTCTGTGATCGCCACGATCCCAAACCCCAGCTGGAGCGCACGGGCCGCTATGTCGGGGGCTCCCATGTCCAGGCCGCCGCAGGGCGATAGGACCGTATGGACGTGGAGGTCCGCCCTGACGAAGCGCATCGTGACCTAGCCCCTCAAGCCCAAGGCATGAAGAAAACCGCAAAGGTCGAAAGGTGTGCCTTGCGCCGTCACCAGCGCGATACCCTCTTTCCTGCACCGTTCAAGCAATTCGTCATCCGGCTTCCTCCCGGAAGCCAATATGACCAGGGGAATCTCCTTCAGGACAGCCACTGCCGCCAGGTTCACGTGCGTCTGGAGCGTGACCCAGGCGGCCCCTTCCGGAGCGGACCCCATGACAAAGCTCAGGAGGTCCCCCACGACACCGCGGGAAATCTGGCTGTCCCCATCCCCGGGGTGGTGGACTTCCGCATCGAGGCTTTCTACCAGTGAAGAGAGCTTCATTCCTGGCGCTTCCCTTCGTGAAAGGTATGGGGCAGTTTCCCGCTCAGGGCGGTAATCTCCCGGCCCAGGCCGGAAATTCGTTCGCGAAGCTTGAAGACGCAATCCGTCACTTCCCCCTCGCCGCGTACGACGTCCTCCGCCAGGGCCCTGCAAGAGGGTCTCCCGCAGGCTCCGCAGTCGATATGAGGCAGCTCGGCAAAAACCGACTGCATCCTCTTGAGCTTTTTCATGGCCTCTTCGAGAGTCTCGGCTAGAGAAGGACGGGGCCTTGGCTGGATCGGCTGCTCAAGTTTCCAGACCCCGGAATCGTAAAGGGCGGAAATCGTCCCGAACTCTGCTTCCGTCGGTTCCCACTGGATAGACTGTGCGGAAAGCCTGAGCTCCGAAAGGAATCGGGATTCCGCGTTTCCGATCCCCCCGATGCATCCGAGATCGCAAACCCTGCATTCAACAAAATCGACGCCTTTCAACCTCCCCAGTTCAAGGTCCTGGAGCAGGTCGATCGTGTTTCGCAAACCCGAGACGGCCATCGTGGTGAGGTTTCTTTCCGAAAAAGCCTTTATATGGAGGCTTTCCCCTCCCCTGAGCGCCCATGCCAGCCAGCGCGTGCCGACCGGCGCGGTTCCCGTCCCATCGACCTTCGGTCCTGCCGCGAGCAAGTCCCGGGCCAGGCGCTTGACCGAAACCACGTGGTCCATGGTGCTTTTGCTCCTTCCCACCGGGCCCCTGACGAGCATGATTTTCGCGCTGCACGGAGTGACAAGCGTCACACCTTCGCTGGAACCAGTCTTCCTGCGCCAGAGAAGCGTTCCGGTTTCAAGCGGGTTTTCCACGTCCACAAGGCGGGGGAGAAGTTCGGGAAACCTTACCTGGATAAGCCTCACCACTGCAGGGCAATAGACCGAGATCAAGGGAAGGCTCTCCCTGGACGAGTCGGCGATTTTTTGGGCCGTGGCGAAGGCCGCCAGGTCGAAAGCCGCTGCAGCCTCGTCAAAAAGGTCCTTCATATCGAGAGACTCGAGCGCTTTCCTCACGAGCCCCGGGCTCCAGTAGTGGGAGAACTGGGCGCAAAAGGTCGGATCCGCCATCAGGATCGAGGACCCGTGGCTTTTCAGCACGTCCCAATCGTCCTCATCAAGTGCCAGGGATTTTTCCCTGCAGCTTCTCAGGCATTCCCCGCAGTCGATGCAAAGATCGGGAATAATCCTCACCTTGCCATCGATAACCCTCAGGGCTTCGGTGGGACATGATTTGATGCAGTTCACGCAGCCCCTGCAGCTGCCTTCGATGATCTTCACGCCCGTTTCCATCCGGCTACCTCCTGTCCCCGGCCGCATTCTGGAAAAGAATCGTCGCGGTGAGGGTCGTTCCTTTTCCTACCTCGGACCGGATGTCCAGGGTGTCCGAGTTGCGCTTGATGTTCGGAAGGCCCATACCCGCGCCGAATCCCATCTCGCGGACACGATCGGATGCAGTTGAAAATCCCTCCCTCATCGCCTTCTGGAGGTCCGGTATACCCGGCCCTTCGTCGCAAGCCTGGATCGTGAGCTTTTCAGGGGTGATGGTCGCGCGGATCTGCCCTCCTCCCGAGTGGATGACAAGGTTCATCTCCGCCTCGTATGTGATGACCGATGCGCGCCTCGAGATGGGAGAGGGCACACCCAGCATGATGAGGGTTTCCTTGATCTGGTTGGAAGCCTCGCCGGCGGCGAGGAAATCATCTCCCCTTACTGTGAACTCCACCTCGTAATGACTGTCCACACGCTACTCCTCCCGCTGGGGGATGATGCACGGAGAAAGCCCCGCCTTGTAGAGCAGCCCGCAGGTCTCATACATGCTCATGGATGAGACGAAAAGCGGCATTCCCACGCTCTTCGCCAGCGCTATGGCCTCTTCCTGGGGGCGCTTGCCCCTTACGAACACCACGGCCGGAATATCCATCATCTGGGCCGTACGGACGATCTGCACGTTTGTCAGCCCGGTAAGCAGAAGAGTCCCGGGCCATGCGAAAGCCAGGACATCACTCATCAGGTCCGAAGCATAGGCGTTCTCGATCTCTACCGTGTCCAGCTGGTTTTCCCCGAAAAGCATCTCGGCTCCGATGCAGGATATGGCCTCTTTCAGCTTCAATCAGTCCGACCTCCCCGGTCAATCTTGGCCTTTCAAAAGCCTGTGATAAAAATAACATATTGGCCTCGAAACGTCACATGACGTTAAACTGTTGGCAAGCGGCCTGTCGCGAAAGCGAAAATGGGAGGTTGGCATCCTGATGTTCGAAACGGGTGTCGTGCTGGTCATTCTGGCGTTCCTGGTCCTCGGGGCCCGTGCGGCGAAAGAGGTTCGCACCTCCACGGACTATACCCTGGCGGGGCGCCGATCAGGCACGGTGGAGGTCAGCGGGGTTCTCCTGGGGGCACTGGTCGGGGGGGCCAGCACGGTCGGGACGGTCGAGATGGCCTATCGTTTCGGCTTGTCCGCATGGTGGTTCACGTTGGGCGGGGGGCTTGGCTGTCTCATCCTGGGCCTGTGGTTTGCCGGGCCCCTGAGGCGCACCGGCATGAGCACAATACCGGAGCTGCTGGCAAGCCGGTATGGCTTTCGAACCGGCATGGTCACCCTCGCCGCATCGACTATCGGCACGTTCCTGTCGATCGTCGCCCAGTTCCTGGCCGGTTTGGCGATGCTTCAGGGAGTGTGGCCCGTCTCCGGGGCGGTAGGAACGACGGGGGTTGCGCTGGCAATCCTCGGTTTCATCTTCCTGGGAGGCTTGAAAAGCTACGGGGCGCTGGGAAAAGCCAAGATCGCCTTTCTTTTTCTCGTTCTTGCCTCCTGCGTTGCCGTTTCCGTCACCGGAGGGACAACACCCCTCACGCTCTGGAAGAACCTTTCCCGGAGCCCGTGGTTCGACCTGTTCGGTCGAGGGCTGGCCAAGGACCTGAATGCCGGCTTTTCCCTCATCGTTGGAGTCCTGACGACACAGATCTATGTTCAGGCCATTTTCTCAGCATCCAGCGAAAGGACGGCCCAAGCCGGGGCCCTTCTTTCCTCCGCCCTGATGCCCCCGCTCGGGCTCCTGGCAGTCTGGGTGGGCATGGCGATGCGGGTGAACCAGCCGGGACTTACCCCTTCCCAGGTGCTTCCGGTGTTCATCTTCCAAAACTTCCCGCCCCTGGTTGCCGGGTGCCTCTGGAGCGGCATCGCCATCACGATTGTCGGAACCGCCGCAGGACTGTGCCTGGGAATCGCAACGAACCTCGCCAGGGACCTCCCCTCGTTTCTTCTTTCACGAAAACCGGATGACCGCGAGTTTCTCATGCGCACCCGCCTGACCCTGCTCGCCCTCGTCCTTGGCGCGGCTGGCCTGGCTCGTCTCGCGCCCGATACGCTGATCCTCTCCTGGAGCTACCTGAGCATGGGCCTTCGCGGTGCCGGCACTGCCCTCCCGTTCGCCCTGGCAGTGGTTGCACCCGGCAGGCTCGAACCTCGCTGGGCCTTCATTTCCTCGGCCTCTGGGCTGTTCGCCGCCATGACATGGCCTGCGACAGGCCTTCCCGGTGACCCGCTTTTTGTCGGGCTGCTCCTGTCCTCCGCCTGCTGCCTCTTCGGCCTGAAAGGAAAGGGGGCGCCCGCGACGGAGCCGCCCCCCTGAAACGGGTCCCGGTATTCCTTCGCCCCTAGCGCTTGTACCCGATGATATCCCTGAGCAGGTGCTTCCTGGCCGCTACGTGGGATTCGTCCTCGACGCCCCTGGAAGGGAAGCCATCCACGACCCCGGCGATCCCGCGGCCCAATGCGGTCTCGAAAACCAGGACTTCCAAAGGGTTTGCCGTCGCCGCGAATATCCCGCAGACTTCCTGGACACGCTTGATGCGATCCAGGACGTTGATGGGATATCCATTCCGGATCAGGATGACGAACGCGTGACCCGCGGAAAGGGCCAGAGCGTTTCGAACCGCGACCTCCTCGAGGATCGCGGCGTTTCCGTCCCGGCGTACCAGGCAGGGTTCGGACGCCTCGCAGAAGGCGATCCCGAACTGAAGGCCCGGCGATGAGGTCACAAGAGCCTCGAAAAGGTCCTCCACGGTCTTGATGAAGTGACTCTGCCCCAGGATGATGTTGCAACCCTCGGGGATCTCCATCCGGACGACTTGCCATCCCTTCACTTCCGACATTTCCCCACCTCCCTGGTTTCAGGAGTGTTCCACGCCAAGGTGCAGCGGGTATCCCCTCCTGCCGATCATGCCTTCTTTCTCGAAAAAGGACCCCGAGTCGCGCTTCTCTATGAAGCGGCAGAGATCCAAAAAACCCATCGACGAGGCTGGCGGAAGGACGAGATGGGCAACCCCGACAACTTCCTGGGGGGCATCCCGGAAGGTGACGGCCAGGTCCGCGCCGCCTAGAAGGTCGAGGTCGTTCAGGTGATCCCCGGCTGCGACGACGAAATCGACCTCCATCCCCGATTCTTCACGGAAAGTCTTGAGTGCCGCACCCTTTGACACGCCCCGGGGCAGGATATCCAAGAACCCTTCCCCGGCAAGCGTCACCTCCACGTGAGCGCCCATGCGCTCCCTGACTTTCCTTCCGACATCCCTGGCCTCTTGCGGGTCACCGTAAAGGATTATCCGGAAAGGATCGTAGGAGAGCCGGGGAGAAGTCAGATGCGGATCGACCTTCACGCCCAGCCTTTCGAAGAACCCCCTGGTAACGCGATCTTCCGGCCTGCACGAGACTTCCTCGTCCCCATAGGCCTGAAGGACAAGGGAGGAATCCCAGCACAGGGAGAGGACCTCCTCCGCTGTGTCCCTGGGCAGTCGCCAATCCTTACAGAAGTTGCCTCCGGCCTTTGCCATGATCCTGGCCCCGTCATAAACGATGGACGGGAGGTCTGAACCTATCGCCTCCGCGAAGGGCCTGGCCGAAGCCCAGATCCGCCCGGTTGCGACCATAAAGCGCCATCCCGCCTTGCGCAACCTCTCGCAAGCCTCCCGTACCGGTCCGGGGACACTGTTCCCCGAAGTCAGGGTCCCATCGATATCGGTTACAAGCAGTTTCATCGAGTTCCTCCCCTTCCGTCCGGGATCTATTTTAGCAGCAGCTTTCCCGTCCCCGGTGCCGGGGGCTTATATGATAGAATCTGTACTCGGAGGAAAGGGTTACAAACATTTACTGGAGGTGGTCGGTCTTGAGGAAGTTGGGTCTGTTGTTGGTGGCACTTGCGCTAGCGGTGGTGTTTGCGGGCTCCGCGATGGCCGCGGACACGATCAAGGTCGGGTACCTGGCCGCCCTAACGGGCGACTGGGCTGCCTACGGCCAGACGGAACTGAATGCCGCAAAGCTCGCCGTCGATGAAATCAACGCCAAGGGCGGAGTCCTGGGGAAAAAGCTTGAACTCGTTCCGTACGACTTCCGCACTCGGCCGGAAGACGCGGTCAACGCTTTCCGGAGACTCGCCGAGAACGATAAGGTCGTTGCCGTCGTAGGTGCCAACGGAAGCGGGATCAACATCGCCACCGCTCCTCTCTCGACGAAATACAAGATCCCCCAGATCGGGACAGTTTCGACCAACCTGAACGTCACCGTCACCCCCGAAGGCAAGCTGAACCCCTACATGTTCAGGACCTGTTTCACCGATCCCTACCAGGGGCAGGTCATTGCCTATTTCGCCGTCAAGAACCTCAAGAAGATGAACGCAGCGGTCCTTTACGACGTCGGCAGCGACTATTCCCAAGGACTTCGTGATTTCTTCATGCAGTACTACAAGAAGTACGGCGGGAAAATCGTGGCCGACCAGGCTTTCCGGGCTGGAACGGATGTCGACTTCCGCGCCCAGCTGACCACGATCCGCGACAGCAAGGCCGACGTCCTCATCCTGCCCAACATGGGCAAGGAAATGGCCTTGATCATGAAGCAGGCTCGTGAACTTGGGATGAAAGACATCATTTTCATCGGCGGCGACGGTTACGGCGAGTTCATGTGGGAGATCGCCGGCAAGTCCATGGAGGGAAGCTACTGGATCAACCATGTTGCCCCTGAGGATCCTGCGATGCAGCCCTTCTTCGCATCCTACAAGAAGATTTACAACGACGAGTGCAAGGAATTCGTGAATGGCATCCTGGCCTACGATTCCATCTACTGGCTGGCCGACGCCATCAAGAGGGCCGGGAAAGCAGACAGCACCGCGATCAAGAACGCGCTGGAGAAGACGAAGAATGTGAAACTCCATCATGCCACGATGTCCATTAATCCGAAGGATCACAACCCGATGAACAAAACCGCCGTTGTCCTTATCGCTAAGGACGGAAAAGGGCGCTTCTTCACAAAGATCCAACCTAAATAACCTATAAGAGAAAAGGAAAAGGCGGGCGAAGAACCTTTCGCCCGCCTTTTCCTTTTCTTGCCGAACACGGTCCACCTCATGTAAACTGATGTCTGGCACAAGTTCCAAAATAGCCCGCGGAAGAGGTGATCCGTAATTGGACACGCTGGTTCAACAGATTATCAACGGCCTTTCGCTCGGTTCGGTTTACGCGTTGATAGCAGTCGGTTATTCGCTCGTTTACTCCATCCTTCTCTTTTCGAACTTTTCCCACGGTGGTTTTATCGTTATTGGCGGATACATCTGCTACTACACCCTTGCGGCCATGGGAAACAACATATGGCTTTCAGGCTTCACGGCAGTCATGGGCGCCGGCCTTATCGCTGTGCTGGTGGAGTTTTTGGCTTACAAGCCCATTAGGGAACGGACCAGCATCACCCTTTACCTCCTGATCGCCTCCATGGGCATGAGCATCGTCATCGAGAACGTCTTCGTCGTAACCGTCGGAGGCCGGTTCAGGGCGCTGCCGCCGGTCATCCCGACAAACCCCGTCAACTTCTTCGGGCTTGCCACGACGAGCGCGTTCGACCTCCTCTCCCTAGTGACAGCCATCTTCTTCCTTGCGGCTCTCCAGTTGTTCCTGACCAAGACAAAATGGGGACTGGCCATCAGAGCGGCTTCTTATGACCTCCGCACCTCAGGACTCATGGGAGTCAACGTAAACAGGCTGATCTCGATCGTTTTCTTCGTCGCAGGTTTCCTGGCCGCGGTCGGCGGAATTTTCCTGTCGGTCCGTTACACGCTCTTCCCCCAGCTGGGGGGAATCACGATCAAGGCCTTCGTCGCCGCGGTCATCGGCGGGCTCGGAAGCCTGCCGGGAGCAGTCCTGGGCAGCCTTATCCTTGGGCTAGCTGAAATGCTGACAGCCGGCTTCATCTCCAGCCAGCTCAGGGACATCGTCGTCTTCGGCATGCTCATCGCCACCCTGCTCTGGAGGCCTTCGGGACTCCTGGGCAAGCAGATCAGCGAAAAGGTTTAGGAGGGACTTCGATGTCTGGGTATGTTGAAGGGATCATCATCCTCCTTTGCGTCAACGGGATCGCCGCCCTCGGAGTCTGCCTCCTGACCGGATTCACGGGAATTTTCTCCCTGGGGCATGCCGGATACATGGCCATCGGAGCATACACAACGGCGATCATGACCCTGCGGTACGGGATTCACTGGCTGCCGGCCGTCCTCGCCGGAGGACTTATCGCCATGGTCGTCTCATACCTTATCGGGGTACCAACCCTGAAGCTCATGGGAGACTATTACGCTATCGCCTCCATAGGACTTGGCGAAGCGATCCGGCTCGTTCTCGAGAACGGCGGAAACTTCACGCGTGGAGCGCGCGGATACCCTGGAATCGAGAACTTCACGACCCTGCCCATCGCCGGGGGTTTTTTCCTCGTGATGGCCGTGCTGATGTTCTTCGTGGTACGCAGCAACTTCGGAAGAGCCTTCAAGGCCTGCCGGGACGACTACATCGCGGCCTCGCTGCTTGGCTTCAACACGGCCCGTTACCGCGTATTCAGCCTCGCGATCTCCGGGTTCTACTGCGGTGTGGCTGGAGCGCTAATGGCCGGGTTCCTGACGTTCATCCAGCCGGTCATGTTCGACAGCGGAAAATCGACCGAACTCGTGGCGGTTGTCGTTTTCGGAGGACTGGGTTCCTTGAGCGGAAGCCTCCTAGGTACCATGGTGCTGACGCTGGTAACGGAGTTGTTCCGCCCGATCTCACAGTACCGGATGCTCATTTACGGGATCATCCTCGTCATCATCATGGTGGCCCGTCCGGAGGGAATCATGGGGCAGCATGAGCTCAGCCCCCGCTATATCAAGTCCCTCTTTTCGCGGAAGAAAGGTACCGCGAAAGCAACGGAAGGAGGCATCGGGCTATGAGCGAGCCTGTTTTGAAACTGGACCGAACGGACAAGTACTTCGGGGGTGTCCACGCGGTCCAGGAAATGTCCTTTACGCTGGAAAAGGGAGAACTGGCGGGGCTCATCGGCCCCAACGGCGCAGGAAAGACGACCATTTTCAACCTCATCACGGGTGTTTACGATGTCGATGGAGGACAGATCCTGTTCGAAGGTGAGGACATAACACCGTACAAGACTTACGAGGTCATCCGGAAAGGCATTGCGAGGACTTTCCAGAATCTACGGCTTTTCCCCAGGTCGACGGTGCTTGAAAACGTCATGACCGCTTGCCAGCAGCATCATAAATACGGGTTCTTCGAAGCGGCGACCCACTTGGGCAGATGGAGGTCTTTGGAAGGGAAAACCAGGAAGCAGAGCATGGAACTTCTTGAAAGGGTCGGCCTTTCCCATCTCGCCGAACAGGCTGCGGGGACCTTGCCTTACGGTTACCAGCGGCGCCTCGAGATAGCAAGAGCCCTGTCGCTGCAGCCCAGGCTGCTTCTTCTCGATGAACCGGCAGCGGGAATGAACCCGGACGAGGTTAACGACCTGAACGGCCTGATAAAAGGGATCCATCGCGACTTCGAGCTGACGGTCCTTGTCATCGAACATCACATGGACCTCGTGATGGAAATCTGCTCGCATATCATCTGCATGAATTTCGGGGCGAAGATTGCCGAGGGAGACCCGGAGCATGTCCAGAACCACCCCGAAATCCTCAAGGCTTACCTTGGAGAGGAGGTGTTGGAGGCATGAACGGCTCGGACAGGCAACCTCTTCTCTCGGTAAGGAACCTGGAGGTTTCGTACGGCGCGATAAGGGCGCTGCAGGGATTCAGCCTTGATGTCTACCCGGGTGAGATCGTCTGCGTCATCGGTTCGAACGGAGCGGGTAAATCCACCCTGATGAACGCGGTCATGGGAAACGTCAAGAAGCAAAACGGCGAAGTCCTCTTCGAGGGAACGCCTCTCAAAGGACAAAGCTACCAGGTCGTCTCGAAAGGCCTGGCCCTCGCCCCGGAGGGCAGGAAGGTGTTTGCCCCTCTTACGGTCTATGAAAACCTGTTGATGGGATCTTTTCCGGTCAAGGACAAGGCAAAAATCCAGAAAGACCTGGAGTGGGTCTATACGCTTTTCCCCCGGCTAAGGGAAAGGATGAACCAGTACGCCGGCACTCTTTCAGGTGGCGAGCAGCAGATGCTGGCAATAGGACGCGCCCTCATGGCAAGCCCCCGCCTTCTCCTGCTGGATGAACCTTCGCTGGGCCTGGCGCCGATTATCATCAAGGATATCTTCAAGGAACTGAAAAGGATCAACGAGGAAGGAGTCACGATCCTCTTGGTGGAACAGAACGCCCGCCAGGCTCTTCTGCTGTCGCACAGGGGATATGTGATGCAAACGGGGCGACTCGTAATGGAAGGGGACGCGAAAGACCTCCTCCATAATCCTGAGATCCAGGCGGCGTATCTGGGCACAGGCAAGAAAGCCCATTAGAAAACGTTATTTCTTTCGAGGAATTTACCTCACTTAGAAAAAGCCCCCGCTAAAGCGGGGGCTTTTTCTAAGTGAGGTATACCGTTGTTTGTCGAAATCGTCAGTTCGCGAATTTCTTTTTCAGTTCCTGGATGACATCCTCGGTGATATCAAGCCCGCCCATGAAGACCTGAGCTTTGTCCAGCACGATCGTCAAGCCTTTAGCCTTCGCGATGGACCTGATGGCCAGATCTATGTCCTTGAAAAGAGGGGCCATCAGTTTCTGCTCTTCCGTGGCCGCCTCGTTACGTTTCGCCTGGTAGATCTCAGCCTTCTTCTTGTTATCCTGTTCCTTGTCGATGGCCGCTTTCGCCTCGCTCTGCTTTTTCTGGACGATCGCCTGGACCTGCTTCTGGACCTGTGTCATCTTTGGATGCTGGAAAAGAACCTTTTGCGGCTCGATGACGCCGATCTTCTCTTCGGCAAGGGCCACTCCAGCGAACATCGTCAGGATGAAAGCGGCAAGGACTGCAAAGAGAACGACCTTCTTCGTTGAAACCATCGAACACCCTCCTTTTGGAATTTCCGGGCTACGGGGATAGATTCTACTCTCACGGACTCCCGAAGTCTAGGTATAATTACCGAACAAGCCAACTTCACATCCGATCGGGGGAACTTGCCGTTGGAATGTCTCGCGACCTTCGAAACGACGCACATGGCCCTGCTCTTCGAGAAAGCCTGCAGGGGAATCGGCCTGCCGGCGAGGATCGTTCCGGTACCGCGCCTTATTTCGGCAAGCTGCGGCTTGGCCTGCACCTATCCCTGCGAAAGCGAGGATTCTGTCAAGCGCGTCTGTGCGGAGAAAAACATCGAGACGGCCGGTTTTCACCAAGTCTAACCTGCGTCATGGTCCCTGCTCCCTCCCGTTTTTCCTCGAGGCCTATCGATGGGCCTCGGGGTATCCTGGGTAGGGAAATACTTCCTCCAGAAGACCTTCTCGATACCCCACCAGAACAGAAGTCCGCCAGCGACAATCACCATAGACAAGAACAGGAGGGCTCCCTTCCCTGGAAGGATTACACCTTCGGCAACCGGGGCCGGTTTCCTGACCAAAAACCCAACAAGGACAAGGCCAAGCATAGAGAGCAGGATCATCTTCCACTTCCTGTCGGGCTTGTAACCTCCGGGTGGTTGCTGTCGCTGTTCAGGCAAGGACCGCATCCTCTTTCCACTTGACGGTAAGGGCTTCAATGGGGCTTAAACCCCAACTGTAGGCTCCCTTCACTAAAACTCCTGAAAGTGCCAGGGTTTCCGCAGCCCGTAGAAGGGTGGTTCCGGTAGTAAAAACGTCGTCGACAAGAAGGACGGACTGCCTGACCGGGGCAAGGTTCCAGGAAAATGCGTCCTTTTGAAGGGATCTCCTTTCAAAGGCATTCCTGCCGACCTGGGAGGGTACCGGTCTGGCCCAGCGAAGCCCATCGAGTATACTTGCCTCCCATACCTCGGCCATGCCTCGTGCAATCCACTCCGCCTGGTTGAACAACCGGGTGGAATTCCCGTGAAGCGGGACCGGGACAAGAGTGGAACCCTTTTCCTCTGGATAGAGCCGCGCCAGGGCCTTTCCCATTTCGAAAGCCAGGTTTCTTCGGCCTGAATACTTGGCAAGGTGGACGACTTCTCTTCCGAGTCCTTCGTGCCAGGTACCCGCCCTTGCGTAGGCGAGATGGGAAGGTATCCCGCAAGGGTAGGGGCCGCCCCCGCAAAAGAGGCACCGGTCGGGCATCCTGGAAAGAAGGCTCTCAAGGCAACCCGGGCAGGCCGCAGTTCCAAGCCTGCCGCACACGGGGCACGTCGAAGGCCAGAGGAAATGGCTGATGACGTTCCGGGCTGAGCTCGCGATACGGCGGAGAGAACCGCCGATTCCCGCTTTTCCTGTCGTTTTATTCCCTCCTGGCTGCAGCCAAAAGGGGCTCTACCCTGTCAAGGCGTTCCCAGTTGGGCAGGGGGTTTAGGTCAATGCGCCCCATGTGACCATAGGAAGCGACCCGCCGGTATTGCGGCTTCCTCAGGTCCAGGTCCCTGATTATCGCTGCCGGGCGAAAATCGAAAACTTCCGAAACGAGCCTCGTCAGTGTAGGATCGGGCAATTTCCCTGTCCCATACGTGTCAACCATGAGGGACACCGGGTGAGCTACCCCGATGGCGTAGGCCACCTGTATCTGGCACCGATCTGCCAGGCCGGCCGCCACCAGGTTCTTTGCCGCATAGCGTGTCATGTAGGCGGCGGAGCGGTCAACTTTCGTCGGATCCTTGCCGGAGAAACATCCGCCTCCATGAGGCACAACTCCCCCGTAAGTGTCCACGATGATTTTCCGACCCGTCAAGCCGGTGTCCGCCAAGGGGCCTCCCTGTACGAAGCGACCGGTGGGGTTCACGAAGATACGCGGTTTTCGCTCCCTGAGGTGGGCCGGGATTGTCGGCAGGATGAGTCGTTCCACAAGGTCCGACTCGATCTCTGCCTGGTCTACGGCAGGATGGTGCTGGGTCGAGACCACTACCGTTTCTACATGCAGAGGCTTGTCCCCGTCGTACTCGACCGTGACCTGCGTCTTCCCATCCGGCCGCAGGTAGGGAAGCGCCTTTTCCTTTCTCAAGGCGGCAAGACCCCTTGCAAGGCGGTGAGCCAAAGCGATCGGCATGGGCAGGAACTCTTCCGTCTCGTTCGTAGCGTAGCCGATCATCATTCCCTGGTCTCCGGCTCCGATACGGTCGATCTCCTCGTCGCTCATCCCGGACTCCCTTGCCTCGAGAGCTTTGTCTACCCCCTGGGCGATATCTTTCGACTGCTCGTCTATCGCCGTGAGGACTGCGCACGTGTCCCCGTCAAAACCGTACTTGGCCCTCGTGTATCCGATTTCCTTGACGATCTTCCTCGCAAGGTTGGCAATATCCACGTAACACTCCGTGGTGATCTGTCCAGCGACCATCACGAGTCCTGTTGCCACCATGCATTCACAGGCGACCCTGCCCATGGGGTCTTCTTTCAGGATCGCATCCAGAACACCATCCGAAATCTGATCGGCCAGTTTATCGGGGTGTCCTTCCGTGACGGATTCAGAAGTTATGAGGCATTTCCCGTTGCGCATCGACATGAAGCACCTCCTCAAAAAAGTAGCCCTCCCCCGTGTTTTTCTCGGGGTCAAGGGCATCTAATACCTTCCCTCTCTCTTTTCGCACACCATTCCTGGCCCGGCCACGTCGTTTCTAGGAATATTCGATGGGACAACGAAGCAACATCAGCAGCCCCTCCTTTTGCTCGAACCCAAGGGGAGCGAGGAAAGGAGCCAGTTCGCTCGTGTACGTGACAACAAGCGGAATCTCCTGCATGGCTGGATGCTCGATCGCATACCTTATCAGGGAAGTTCCCAACCCTTTCCCCTGGTGATCGGGATGCACCATCACATCCCACAGGGAAGCCCGGAAAACGAAATCGGTCAACACCCGGCAAAAGGCTACGAGTTTCCCTTCGTATCTAGCCGAGAGACACAGGCTTGTTCCGGCCAACATCCGCTCGATCTGCTCCAGGGAACGACTCCTGCCCCACCGGGTAAACCGGTAGAGATCCTGGAGTTCAAAGGCCTTCACTGCCAGCTTGCTGTCATAAAAAAGGTAGGCAGCCCCCGGCGGCATCAGCCCTTGGCCCCAACCGGTTTGTCTCCGCACGCGAAGGACATCCCTCCGAGGATGCGCCTGAGGTCCCCACCCCTCGCATCTGCGCTGACGGAAAGCTGGAGAACCTGCCCGGTCCCGCAACACTCGCAGATCCAGGTAGCGCGAGCCATGCCATCGCTATCGGGAGTCCCGGGCAGTATCTTTACCCCACCGCATACCTGGCACGCGACGATCAACATGCGCAATCCTTCCTCTCTTTCCGGCTGTCGAAATTCAGGGGGCATTCCTCAGGACAATTCTAACGCGTACCGGGCCCTCGCTGTAAATATCTTCCTCAGCCTCCAGGACGAGTATGGATGGAGTTCCCGTTTTCGTGATTCGATCCACAGATCCGTAGAAATCCCCGGCTGACAGGTTGCCTACGGTACCTCGCAAAGGATCCGGAATGACTCCCTTCTGGATCGACAAGGAGTTGATTTCCCTTAAAAGCTTGAAGAGTTCTTTCTCCGCCTCTTCTCGGCTGAGCGATGCTCCGATCGGCTTCGTCCCCAGCACTTGCCCCTTCTTGAACACCAAACCGCTCTCATGTGCCTGCAGAGACACCGAAACCGGCTCATCCCTCACCGCGTTCGATTCCGCCACGAGCCTGATCACTGTCCGGGAGGGCTTTCCGATGAAAGGTTCCGGATTTTCGAGTTCGTTCTCCCTTTCGGAAAAAAGGCTAATCTTTTCCGGCTTGACGCCGGATCGGAGCGCGAGTTCGACCTTCGCCTGCTCCATCAGGGTCGACAAGGCCGCTTTCGCAGCTTCTCTACTGCTTCCCCGCGACAGGGGGACCTGCCCCAGAACCTCCTTCGCGAGGGCGATGATCCTGCCTTCACGGACTTGCTCCAGGCCTTTTTTCAGGGAATCCATCTGGACTCTCAAGCTGGCGACGGATTTCTCGAGGTTCGACCTCTTGGCCTCCAAGCCCTTGAGTTCGTCCTCCAGCCTGACACGTTCCTTTTCCACCAATGCCGATTTGTCAGCCTGGATCTTGAGGTCGTGCCTGACCTGGTTGAGCTGTCCAAGCACGGATTCGAACTTGTCCTGGGCAGCCTTCAACTCCGCCTGCTTTTTCTGCAGGTCCTCCTGGCTCGCAAAAAGCTTGAATTCCATTTCCTGGTACTCTTGCCTGCTTTCCTGGAGCTGCGATGTCAGCTGGGTTATCTGTCGTTGCACGAATTTCATGCTGAAAAGGGCTGTCCTGACCGTTTCGGACGTCATCGAAAGGAGCCAGAGCGTCACGACGGTAATCATGATTCCCGTCAGGACCGTGATGAACGAAGACGTGTAGCGTGGCCGCAAACCGAAAAGGGAGATCCTTCTCTTCCCGATCTTCATGCCGACTAAATCACCGACGTAGGCCACTATCGCACTGGCCCCGATGAGAGACAGGATAAGCATCCAATTGAGTTCCGAGAGGAAATCCCGCAAATTCCCGTCCTCTTTCCATCCCTGGGTTTCCGTAACCGGGCTTTGGGTCGGCTCAAGCCTACCATAAAAATCAAGCGATGCAAATCCGCATGGTTACTGGCTATGACTTGGGAAAAACGAATCGGGGAGACGGAATCCCGTCTCCCCCGGAAATCTCACTTGATGAACCGGTATCCGGCGCCCTGGTCTAGCAGCAGCACCCCTTAGCCTTCTTGAGCGCCTTTCGGGTAATCTCGAGCCCCTTGTCGAGGTCGGCCGTCGGAACGTTAAGCGCAGGACGGAAACGGATAGACTGCGTGCTGCAAGGCAGGATAAGCATCTTCTCGTCCCAGCAGGCATGAAGCACCTTGTCGCGCAGGTCGTGAGTCACCAGGTCGAAGGCGCACATCAGGCCCTTGCCCCTAGTGTTCCTGACCATATCGGGGAATTCTTTCTGAATTTCCAGCAGGCCGTTGAAGAGGTGCGGACCGGCGACATTGCTGACGTAATCCAGGATTTTTTCTTCCCGGTAGATCTCCAGGTAGCGCTGAGCCCTGACCATGTCGACGACGTTGCCGCCCCAGGTGGAGTTGATGCGGCTGGAGACCGTGAAGCAGTTTTGCTCGACATCGTCGAACCGCGGACCGGCGACAAAACCGCAAATCTGCGCCTTTTTGCCGAAGCTGAAGATGTCGGGTTTTACAGGAGAGTGGTGCTCCCAGGCCCACATCTTTCCCGTTATCCCCATGCCGCACTGGACTTCGTCGAAGATCAGGATGATCTCGTTCTCATCGCAGATCTTGCGGAGCTCCTGGAAGAATTCGGTGCGGAACTGGTTGTCGCCGCCCTCTCCCTGGATTGTTTCGATGATGATCGCGCAAATATCGTCGGGGTTGCTCCAGATAGCCTTCTTGATCTGGCTTACCGCCACTTCCTCGAGCCATTCGACGTTGGCCAGGTTCTGCTCGAGAGGCCAGGTAATCTTGGGCGGGATGATTCGCGGCCAGTCATATTTGGCGAAATACTGATATTTGTTGGGGTCATAGGTGTTGGTAACGGAAAGGGTATACCCGCTCCTCCCATGGAAAGCATCCCTGAAATGGATGACCTTCGTTCCCTTCTTGCCGTCTATGGCTTCGCCCTTGCCGACCTTGCCGGCTTTCAGCAGTTTCCGTACCTTCCAGTCCATGGCCGTCTTGAAGGTGTTTTCAACTGCAAGGGTCCCGTAATCGATAAAAAAGGTGTGATTGAAACCTTCCGGTTTCGCGATCTCGTTGAAAGTCTTGATGAAATCGGCCATTTCCATCGTGTAGATATCCGAACTAGCTACCTTGTTGATCGCCGCACGGAAAATCCTTTCCTTGAACTCGTCCGTGGTTACCATCGGATGGTTCATCCCGAACGGGGCGGAGGCGAAGAAGGTGTAGAAATCCAGCCACTCCGCTCCATCCTTGACATTGACGATATGGCTCCCCTTCGACTTTTCCATGTCGATGATGATGTCGAATCCATCACGCAGAAGGTTGCTGGCGATCGTCGGGAAAACCTGGTCAGGACTTACACTGAAGTTGCGGCCGCACGTGTAGGACATTCCGTTTTCCTCCTTGTTGTGGAATTTGAAAATATACTGCAGACCCTTGCTTGTTTATTTTATCACGTTTATTTTGAACTCGTCTAGGTCTCCTGGTTTTTTATGAGGTGTCCCTTTTGGGTTTTTCGAATCATCCCGATCCATTTCCGGAATCAGCGGTACATCCTGTTTCATGCCAAGTCAGCCACATTTCGCCTCAGGGGAGACGCCGCTTCCTTAAAACCATCTCTATGTTATTTAACGAATGCAGTTCTCCTGTGTCGATTCCTGGGCAAAACCGGCCTTCTCCCTGCCAGGCGGAGGAGTTTCCCAATATCGTCGGCCAGAACGGATAGCTCCTGCATTGTTCCGGCCTACAAGGATAAACGCGGCAAACTCCCGATTCCCAATCAAGGAATACGCATTCTCCCCGTGGGCCGTCCCTGAGGTAGGTGCCACCTTGGCCATCGGTGAGGAAATACGGCAAATGGCCGTTACCGGATAGTCCAAGGTAGTCCTCAATTTCTTCCAGTTCACCAGGAGCCAGCTTGACAACTCCCTGGCGCCTGCAGCACCTGCCACATCGGATGCAGGTGAATAATAAACCAGATGAGTACCACGGTTCATTAGCCATTGTTTCTCCGACCTGCGGGGCGGATTCCTTACCTACCCTTCAGCAGGCCTTTTCGGATGACCGAGAGAATGGCCCCGGAAGCTTTCAGCTGGTCCAGTGAATCAAGGGCTTTTCCGGTGCCAAGCGCCACGCATTCCAGGGGCTGGTCGGCAACATGGCACGGCATTTCCGTCTCCTCCGAAACCCGTTCAGCCAGGTCACGGAGAAGTGCTCCTCCCCCGGTGAGCCAGATCCCCCGGTCAATGATGTCCGCCGAAAGCTCGGGCGGTGTTTTTTCAAGGATTCTCCTAATCCCGGCAATGATCGCGTTGACCGGCTCTTCGATTGCCCTCGCAACCATGGAACTCGTGACCTCGATCTGCCTCGGGAGCCCCTGCACGAGATCACGCCCTTTGATGACCTGCGTCTCCTCTTCGTCATGGGGCTTGACCTTGCAGGTCCCGATATTGATCTTCAGTGCCTCTGCAGTCTGTTCCCCAATAGCGAGGTTGAATTCTTTCTTTATATAACGGGCTATGGATTCGTCAAATTCGTCTCCGCCGATACGGAGTGATTCAGCGACGACAACACCGCCAAGGGAGATCACCGCCACATCGGTTGTTCCTCCGCCGATGTCGACGATCATGTTCCCCCTAGGTTCGGCAACCTCGAGGCCGGCCCCGATCGCGGCAGCCATCGCTTCCTCGATGAGGAAGGCTTCACGGGAGCCCACCTCTATGGCCGCCTCCAGAACCGCTCGCTTTTCCACGTCGGTAGCGCCGGAGGGGACACAGATCATGACCCTGTGCCGGAAAAGAGAACTCATTTTCAGGCTTGAAGAAACCTTGTTCAGAAAGTGGCGGAGCATAGCTTCGGTCATGGTGTAGTTAGCGATCACGCCATCCCGGAGAGGACGCACGGCAACTACATGCCCCGGAGTCCTGCCCAGCATGCGCTTCGCTTCTTCACCTACCGCCAGGACTCTGCCCGTGTTTTGATCGATGGCAACCACGGAAGGCTCTCGCAGGATAACACCCTTGCCCCTCAAGAAAATCAGCACGGTCGCCGTACCCAGGTCTATGCCTATATCTTTTCCAAGCAATTCATAAACCTCCTTGTGAAACTGCTTGCATTCCGTTCGTGCCTAAAGTGTATCATTCCCAGGGGGAAGGTGAGTAACCGATGCGCCAAAGGAAAAGCCCGGATGCAGGGGCAATGCTTCTCTCCATCTTCGCCCCTTTGCCGGAAAGCTCGTCCAGGAACTGCTCGACCGACATCTTCCCCTGCGCGATCCGGTTCAAGTCGCCGACCAGGTAACGAACCATGTGGAAAAGAAAAGAATTGGCCCTGATGCGGAATACTGCCGCGTTCTTCCGGCAGACCAGCCTGGATACGAGGACTGTCCGGGTTGTGTTCGGAGGGCGTTCCCCAAGAGGGCAGAACATGGCGAAATCGTGCGTTCCTTCGATCGCCCTGCATGCTCTGGCGACCTCCGTTGAGTCCCAATCCCCTCGAGTCCTCCAGACAAAAGGCCGAATGTGAGGGTAACAGGAATCGGCCTTCCAAAGGAAGTAGGCGTATTCCCTCCAGGTGGCATCATAGCGGGCGCTGAAGTTTCCGGCTACCGGCGAAACCCTGTTCACGCCCATTTCGGGGGGAAGGTTGTTTTCTATCGCGAGGCGCAATCGTCCGGGCTCCCATTTCTTCTCTAGGTCGAAAGAAACCGCCTGACCCCTCGCATGGACTCCGGCATCCGTCCGCCCCGCCCCGGTTGTCTGGACATCGTGGTCTTCAAGGACACTTAGGGCGCGTTCCAGTTCTCCCTGGACCGTCTTTGTCCCCGGTTGTTTTTGCCAACCCGAGAAATACCTGCCGTCATAGGCGAGCTCGATCAAGTAACGCACTTTTCAGGCCCTCGTGTCGAGCAAAATGAATAGCGCGACGACCGCAACGGCTGCCGCCATTGCCAGGGTATCGGCCATTTTCCATTCGAGGGGGTTCATCCTGCTCCTGCCGACCCCTCCCCTGTAGCATCGGGCTTCCATTGCCAGGGCCAGGTCTTCGGCCCTTTGGAAAACGATGACGAACAGGGGCACGAGCACCGGGATGAAAGCCTTGATCCTCCTGAAGAGCCCTCCCTGGTCGAGATCGGCCCCCCTAGCCAGCTGGGCACGCAGGATTCGGTCTGTCTCATCGAAAAGGGTCGGGATGAACCTCAACGCAATCGTCATCATCATAGCCATCTCGTGAGCTGGGAACCCGATGCGCTGGAGAGGCCTGAACAGCCTTTCAAGCCCGTCCGAAAGCTCCATCGGGCTCGTTGTCAATGTCAGGAATCCGGCGTAAAGGACAAGGAAGAAAAGCCGGCTTCCCATCCTGAAGGCCATGAAAACGCCCTCTTGCGTGATTGAAAACCATCCCCACTCCCAAATGATGGTGCCCTTTGTCAGGAAAAGGTGAATGGCCGCAGTGAAAAGGACGAGGATGACGACAGGGCGTGCGCCCCGCATGACAACCATGAACGGAATACGGGAAAACCTGGAGAGAACCACGAGAAACAGGCCCCAGCCAACGAATGGGACCGGGTGTTTCATGAGGAAAATACCTGAAAGAAGGATCACGACCGACAGGATCTTGCATCGCGGGTCCAGGCGGTGCACGGGGGAGTCTGCAGGGATATATTGCCCCAGGGTCAGGTGGTTGAGGAATTTCATGACGCCATTTCCCCTGCTAGTGCGTCGGCAAGTTTCTCAGGATCAAGGGTGAAAGGTACAGGAAAACCGTACTCCCTTAAACCCGAAACCACCTCGAGTAGGGGAGGCAGGCGGAGGCCAAGGATCTGCCGGTCGAGGAGCTCGTCCATGAGTGATGCGGGAGTGCCCCAGAATACCGTCTTCCCTTTTTCCAGGACCAGCACACGGTCAGCCATTCCTAGGGCCAGCTCGAGGTCATGCGTGATGTGGACCAGCCCTAGCTCCTCTTTCACAAGGTTTTTCAGCGTACCGAGCAATTCCCTTCTTCCGGTGGCATCCATTCCGGCCGTCGGCTCGTCCAGAACCAGGTAATCCGGCCGTGATGCCAGAACCGAGGCAATGCAAAGGCGGCGCTTTTGTCCCCCTGATAAATGAAAGGGGCTCCTAGAGAGCAGTTCTTCCGGTAATCCCAACAAGGCCATCGTCCTGGCTACAGCTTCCCGAGTCTCGCGCTCGGAGAATTTCCAGTTTTTCGGCCCGAAGGCCATTTCCTCGAAAACGTTCTCCGCGAACAACTGGTGTTCCGGGTACTGGAAAACTAGCCCGACTTTCCTTCGTAAAGATCTCAGTTTCCCGGGTTCGGTCGTTGTCAGTACACCGTCGACAGAGACGCTTCCTGACGTCGGAACAAGCAGCGCGTTCAGGTGCTGCGCCAGGGTGGATTTTCCGCTTCCGGTTTGGCCGACGACGGTAACCCAGGTTCCCGGTTCCACGACAAGGTCGACTCCGGTCAACGCAATCGTTTCGAGCGGGGTCCCCGGGTGATAGGTATGGCAAAGGGAATCCACCTTTATCGGCATAGGTGTTCCAGCAACCCCTTTACGGATGGAAGGCAGTCGTTGGCAAGCAGTCCCCGCTCCTTGAGCCTTCTTGCAAACCTGACCAAAGGAGGCGTTTCGAGCCCCCACTCTCCGAATCGCCCCTCCTCGTCGAAAAGGGCCGGGAGACTTCCTTCCCAGGCTATATGCCCCTTGTCCAGCACCAAGGCTCTGGTCGCGTCCAGGATTTCGTCCAGGCGGTGGGTGATTTGCACCAGTGTCATCCCTTCACGGTGAAGCTTCCTGAGTATTTTCAATACGTCTTCCCGGCCTTGCGGGTCAAGCATTGCCGTTGCTTCGTCCAGGATTAGGCAACGCGGTTTCATGGCCAAGGCCCCGGCAATCGCCAGCCTTTGCTTTTGCCCGCCCGAGAGGGCATAGGTCGGAGCCCTTCTTTTTTCTCCCAGCCCCACTTGGGCAAGGCACTCGGCAACCCTGCCCCGAATCTCTACGGGAGAAAGACCAAGGTTTTCCGGGCCGAAAGCGAGGTCTTCCTCCACGACCGAGGCAACAATCTGGTTGTCTGGATTCTGGAACACCATCGAAATACGCCTTCTGATCTCCCAAAGGTTCGCTTCGGCATCGGTCTTCAGTCCACAGACAAAACAATCGCCCCGCGTCGGGATCAGCAGGGCGTTAAATACCTTCGCGAGGGTGGATTTCCCCGAACCGTTCGCTCCGAGGAGCGCTATCCACTCCCCGTCCCGAATGGTCAGGTCGATCCCTTCAACCGCAGGTGTGGCTGCGCCCGGGTACGTGAAACTCACGTCCCGGAGCGCGCACACATCCTCGCTTCCCATTTCTACTTGACCAGTTCGATAACCGCCATGGGTGCAGCGTCGCCGGTACGGTTCCCGATTTTCACGATGCGTGTGTACCCACCCGGCCGGTTCGCATACCGAGGAGAGATCTCTTCAAAAAGCTTTTTGACGGCTTCCTTATTCTGCATGCGGGAAGCGACTAGCCGACGATCCTGCAGGGAACCGCCTTTGGCCCGGGTTATCAGCTTCTCCGAGACACGTCGCAGTTCCTTCGCCTTCAGGAGGGTCGTCGTAATCTTCTCCTCCATGATAAGGCTCGCGGTCATATTGCTCAACATCGCCAAGCGATGGCTAGTGTAGCGGCCAAGCCGCCGGGTATCGACTCCATGCCTCATTTGCTAATCCTCCTTCACGGGCTCTTCCGGTGCTTCTTCCCCCGGGAGGGTTATCGAGAACTTTTCGAGTTTTTCCTCGATCTCGCGCAGGGAAATCTTGCCCAGATTGCGAATCTTCATAAGTTCTGAACGACTCTTGCTAACGAGGTCGCCGATGGTATGGACTCCACCCCGCAAGAGGCAATTCTCGCTTCTAACGGAAAGTTCCAGATCCTTGATCGCCCTTGAGAGGACGGAATCTCCATCGACAGGACCAGCGATTTTTCCCTCGTGTAGAGATTCTTCCATCTGCTCCTCAGGGCTTTTGAGACCTGAGGACTGTCCTTCCGAAAGGCGGATCTCATCGGCGAAAAGCGCAAAATACCCCTTAAGGATGTTGGAGGCTTCCGACATGGCATCCGGAACTGAAACAACGCCGTTCGTCCAGATTTCCAACACGAGGCGGTCGTAGTCCGTCCTTTGGCCGACCCGAGCGTTCTGCACCTCGTACTTCACGCGCTGGACCGGCGAGAAAATAGCATCGACCATAAGGGCATCGATAGGCAGGTAGGCGGGCCTTGGCCGATCTGTCGTGGCGTACCCCGTACCCTGTTCGACGTAAAGGTCCATGACAATTTTGTTCCCTTTTTCCAGCGTGCCGATGACACTGGACGGGTCGATGAATTCTACCTCGCTGTCAGGTTGAATATCGGCAGCGGTTATGTCTTTCGGACCCTCGATCTCGAGATGCAGGACCCGGGGCTCCGGACTATGGCACCTGAGGGGGATGTGCTTGAGGTTTATCATGAGTTCGAGCACGTCTTCCTTCAACCCCTGCACGGTGCTGTACTCGTGCAGGACTCCTTCTATCCGGACGGCGGTGATCGCGGCCCCTTTTATGGATGAAAGAAGCACCCTCCGCAGCGCGTTCCCGAGCGTAACCCCATAACCTCTTTCCAGGGGTTCGACGACTATCCTGCCATATCGGGGGGTACCTGCCTCCAGCCTGATCTCCGGTCGCATGGGATCCATCCTCCCCCCACCTTTCTACCCGTTAGCGGGCATAGAACTCGACGACGAGCTGCTCGTTGACCGGCGAGTCGATCTGCTCACGGTTCGGCAGGGAGATGACCCTGGCATTCAGATTCTCCCCGCTAACTTCCAGCCAGGCCGGAACCGAGCGGCTGCCTGCTACTTCGGCATTCTCCTTCAAGTAGGCGATGTCCCGGCTGTTCTCGCGAACGCTTAGGACATCCCCCGCCTTGACAAGGTAGCTCGGGATGTCGACTTTCTTGCCGTTAACCGCGAAGTGACCATGGCAGACGAGCTGCCTTGCCTGGCGGCGGCTGACCGCAAAACCTATGCGGTATACGACGTTGTCCAGCCGGCGCTCAAGGAGCTGGAGGAAGTTGTGCCCCGCCTGCCCGCCCATTTGTGTGGCCATATCGTAAAAACGTCGGAACTGGGCTTCGTGCATGCCGTAAAAGCGGCGCAGTTTCTGTTTTTCCCTAAGGCGCAGCCCGTATTCGCTCATCTTGGCCCGCCTCTTGCTATCTCCATGTTGCCCCGGTTTCTTGTTCCGCTTGACGATACCGCATTTCTCGGTATAGCAGCGGTCGCCTTTCAGGAAAAGCTTCACACCTTCAGCCCTGCATTGCCTGCAGGCCGGTCCGACATATCTGCTCATGGGGTGTTGGTTCCCTCCTTACCTTCGTTTGCGCACTACACGCGTCGCCGCTTCGGCGGACGGCAGCCGTTGTGGGGAATCGGCGTTTCATCCTTGATCAGTCGAACCTGGAGACCTGCCGCCTGAAGGGAACGAATCGCGGATTCACGGCCGGGGCCAGGGCCCTGCACGACGACGTCGACTTCCATCAAGCCGTGGTCCTGTGCGGCTTTAGCCGCCTGGGAAGCAGCGATCTGGGCAGCGAAGGGAGTGGACTTGCGGGCTCCCTTGAAACCCACATTTCCTCCGGAGGCCCAGGAAAGCACGTTGCCCTGCTTGTCCGTGATATTGATTATCGTATTGTTGAAGGTCGAGTGGATGTGCGCCACTCCGTAGCTGACGTGTTTCTTCTCTTTGCGCTTGCCTTTTCTCTGAACCCGCTTTGCCAACTGGGTCGACCTCCTCGCCGCGCTACTTCTTCATCGTCGCCTTTTTCTTACCGGCGATCGTCTTTTTCGGCCCCTTGCGGGTCCGGGCATTCGTCTTCGTCCGCTGTCCCCTAACCGGAAGGCCGCGCCTGTGCCGAAGACCCCTATAGCACCCGATTTCCATCAGACGCTTGATATTCATCGCTACTTCGCGACGAAGGTCGCCTTCTACGCGGTAATTCGTCTCGATTTCTGAGCGGAGTCTCTTCGATTCGTCATCCGTCAGGTCCTTCACGCGAGTGTCGGGACTGATCCCTGTTGAGGCAAGTATATCTCTCGACCGTGTCAACCCGATTCCATAAATGTAGGTCAGGGCGATCTCCACTCGCTTTTCCCTGGGCAGGTCCACACCAGCAATACGCGCCATCGTCCTATGGCCTCCTTGGTCCCTGGCTTTGCTTGTGCCTGGGGTTCTTGCTGCAGATCACACGGACAACGCCGTGCCGCTTGATGATTGAGCAATGTTCGCAAATTGGCTTTACCGAAGGCTTAACCTTCATATCCTCACGCTCCCCATTCCATTTCTGCGCTTCATCCCTTCCAGTGGCTGGAAAGGCCTTTTTGGCGGTTATTTATATCTATACACGATCCGACCCCGTGTCAAGTCATAGGTGGAAAGCTGGATAAGAACCTGGTCGCCGGGCAGTATGCGAATAAAGTGCATCCGCATTTTTCCGGAGACATGGGCAAGGATCCTGTGCCCGTTTTCCAGTTCGACCCTGAACATCGCGTTTGGAAGCGGTTCCACTACCCGTCCCTTAACCTCGATCACATCATCCTTTGCCATAGGGATCAATCGACCTCCTTATCACAGGATCTTTGCCCGGAAACGGCAATCCGGTCCAACAGAAAAACTCCTTCTCCGGTCAAAGAGATCAACTCTCCCAAGGCGTAAGGACCTCCGGCCCGTTTTCGCAAACCAGCACGGTGTGCTCGAAGTGAGCGGCATCGGATCCATCTGCTGTAACGACTGTCCACTCGTCTTCCCCGGAGACAACCGTTTCATTGCCGGTCATGACCATGGGTTCGATCGCCAGCGTCATTCCCCGTTTAAGCATGACCCCACTTCCCGGCTTTCCAAAATTCGGTACCTGGGGTGCTTCGTGAAGCTTTCGGCCGATGCCGTGCCCCGCATAATTCCTTACAAGGCCATATCCTTTCGGGATCAAAAAGCTTTCGACCGCATGACCGATATCCCCCAGGGTCGCCCCTTCCCGGACAACCGAAACCGCCCGGTGAAGGGATTCAAGGGTATCCTCCATAAGGAGGCGGCGTTTTTCGGAAACCTTGCCAACTCCGTAAGTGCAGGCGGCATCTCCGTAGTATCCCTTGTATTCGACCCCCATGTCAAAGCTGACGATGTCGCCCTCTTCGAGAAATCGTTTTTTATCCGGTATCCCGTGGACGACTTCTTGGTTGATCGAAATGCAGAGCGTTCCGGGAAAAGCCCGCCTGATGCCGGGGACTCGGTAGCCTTTGAAGGCGGGATGGGCCCCGCATTTTTCGACATGGGCGTAGGCCTCTTCATCCAGGCTCAACGTGTCGACGCCAGGCCTTACCCTTTCGCGAAGCAGCCTGAGCATATCGGCCACGATGCGCCCTGCATGCCGCATGAGTTTCAATTGCTCTTCGGTTTTCAAGGTGATCATTCAGACTTTCCCCAAGGGGCGTCCAGAATGGTCTTTAAAACCTCGTCACTCGACTTTCCAGCGTCCACTTCCACTAGGATGCCTCTTCCCCTGTAGAAGCCTATCAACGGGGATGTCTGCTGGTGATAGACATCTAAGCGCTTCCTAATGACTTCCTCGCGGTCATCTTCCCTCTGGAAGAGTTCCCCTCCGCAATTCTGGCACGATGATCCTTTCTCGCTCGGGTTGAACCGCACGTGGTAGATCGCTCCGCAACTCCTGCAACCCCTGCGGCCGGAGAGCCTTTCCACTACAACTTCATCGGAAACGTTGAAGAGGACAACCGCGTCCAATCGTATCCCCAGCTGCTGTAGCATCTTCTCCAGGGATTCCGCCTGGGAAACCGTCCTCGGGAAACCGTCAAGGATAAACCCTTTCGTACAATCTTCCGAGACAAGCCGTTTTTTCATCATTTCAACGATCAGGTCATCCGGGACTAGCTTTCCCGAGTCCATGTATCCCTTTGCCTGCAACCCGAGGTCTGTCCCTTTCGAAACGTTTTCCCTCAGGATATCCCCGGTGGAGATGTGAGCGGTCTTGACCTTTTCAATCAGTTTTGCCGCCTGTGTCCCTTTTCCCGATCCAGGAGGGCCCAAAAATATCAGACGCATTCCAACCACCTCACATCTTGAAAAGGCCGGCCCGGTCCCGACGCTTGAGGATGCCCTCGTAGTGCCTCATGAGAAGCTGTCCCTCGATCTGCTGCACCGTGTCCAGGGCAACACCCACGACGATCAGGATGGCCGTTCCCCCGAAGTAGAAGGTGTTTATCCCCATGACCCGGGTCATCAGCGTCGGGAGAAGTGCGATCAGCGCCAGGAAGATTGCTCCCGCCAGGGTGATCCGCGTCATGACCTTTTCAATGTAGTCGGAGGTCGGTTTCCCCGGGCGTATCCCGAGGATGAACCCTCCATATTTCTTCATGTTGTTCGCCACGTCGACAGGATTGAAGACGACCGCCGTGTAGAAATAGGCGAAAAACACGATAAGCGCGACGTACAGAATCGTGTATATCAGGCTGTCGGGAGAAAAAGCCCTTTGGATGAACGCTCCCACCCCGCCCGGAAAGAAACGGGCAATCGTGTAAGGCAGCAGCAACACCGAAGAGGCAAAAATGATCGGGATGACTCCCGACTGGTTCACCCTCAAGGGGATGAACGTGCTCTGGCCTCCGTAGACCTTGTTCCCGACGACCCTTTTCGCATACTGGACCGGCAGTCTCCTCTGCCCTTCCTGGAGGAGAATGCAGCCAGCGACGACCGCAACCATCAAAACCAGGGCGATCAGCAGGGCGAGAACGTTCATCTGCCCGGAGCGCAGGCTTGTCCAGGTCTGCACGATAGCCTCGGGGATTCTCGCCACGATCCCGGCAAAAATCAGGAGGCTGATGCCGTTCCCGATTCCGTGATCCGAGATGATTTCACCCAGCCACATCACCGCGACGGAGCCGGCCGTGATAGTGATGACCACAAGAGCCAGGTCCCATGCCGACCCGGAGAAGATCCCGAGCCCCCTTAGCCAGAAGGAGAGGCCGAGTGCCTGTACGGCCGCGAAGCCAACCGTGCTCCACCTGGTGTAGGCTACGATCTTCTTCCGGCCTTCCTCCCCCTCCTTCTGCAGTTTCTCAAGGGCTGGGAAGACGACCACCAGAAGCTGCATGACGATACTCGCGTTGATGTACGGGCCTACGCCCAGGGCAAAAACACTGAAACGGCGCAGTGCCCCGCCCGCAAATAAATCGAGGAATCCAAGTACCCCGCCCTGCTCGAACAACTTCGACATTGCGGTCCCATCGATACCCGGCGTCGGGATGTGCGCTCCCAGGCGGAAAACGAACAATACCCCCAGGGTGAAGAGTATACGACGCTTCAGGTCGGGCAGCCGCATCGCGTTGCGGACGGAGTCCAGCACCTAGATCACCTCGGCCTTTCCGCCCACGGCGGCGATTTTTTCCGCGGCCTTGGCGCTGAATGCGCTAGCCTTAACGTTGAAGGCTTTGGTCAACTCACCGGCGGCGAGGATCTTGACCCCATCCAGGTTACCGTGGATCAACCCGGCAGAGAGGAGTTCGAGGGCCGTGATTTCTGCCCCGGCCTCGAAACGCTCTTCGAGCGACTTGAGGTTGACGACCTCGTAATTGACCGCATGGCGTGCGTTGTTGAAACCCCGCTTCGGCACTCGCCTCTGGACCGGCATCTGTCCGCCTTCAAACCCCCGGCTCACTCCGCCGCCGGCGCGGGCTTTCTGCCCCTTGTGACCCTTTCCAGCTGTTTTTCCTGTACCGCTTCCGACTCCGCATCCGAGCCTCTTGGGCTTCCGGCGGGATCCCGGGGCGGGACTGAGATCATGCAGGTGCATGGGATCTCCCTCCTATTTCTCGATGACTTCCCAGTCGACCAGATGATGGACGGCAGCGATCATCCCCCGGATTTGGGGAGTGTCTTCCATCTCGACCGTGTCGTTTAGCTTTCGGAAACCAAAAGCCCGGATTGTCCGCTCCTGCTTGTCGGGGCGCGCGATACAGCTTCGCTTCCAGGTAATCTTCAGCTTCGCCATAATCGGGCCCCTCCTATGCCGCCTGGACCGGCTTGCGGTCCTTGCCACGCAGGCGGAGGGTCTCTTCGGGAGTCCTCATGGTCCGCAAGGCCTCGAAGGTCGCATAAGCAACGTTGATCGGGTTCGATGTCCTCCCGATTACCTTCGTCAGGACATCCTTGACTCCGCCAAGTTCCATGATTGCGCGGACCACCGCTCCGGCGATGACTCCCGTCCCCGGGGCAGCCGGCTTGAGGAGGACCTCCGCGGCCCCAAAATGGCCGATGATCGGATGGGCAACGGTGTTCCCGACCTTCTTGAGGGGCACCATGCTCTTCTTGGCCTTCTCGATGCCCTTCCGGACGGCCTCCGGGATTTCCCTTGCCTTGCCCGTCCCCACGCCGACCTGCCCGTTACCGTCTCCTGCAACGACCAGGACGCTGAACTTGAACCTTTTACCGCCCTTGACAACCTTGCTGACGCGCTTGATCGAGACTACCCTCTCGGTCAGTTCGGTTTCCATTCCCTTTTGCACTTTGGCTGCCATTGGCCATTCCCTCCTAGAACTTCAGCCCGGCTTCGCGGGCGGAATCGGCCAAGGCCTTGACCCGACCGTGGAACATATGCCCGCCCCGGTCGAATACCACGGCCTGTATCCCCTTTTCCAGGGCTCGCTCCGCAACCAGCTTGCCGACGAACTTTGCCGCCTCGATGTTCCCTGTTCCCTGCAGCTGTTCCGATACGGACTTCTCGCGTGTGGAAACCGCGACCAGGGTCATGCCCTTGTTGTCGTCGATGACCTGCGCATAGATATGTTTCAGGCTTCGGAAGACGGCGAGCCTGGGAGCCTCGGCAGTCCCCGAGAGTTTCTGGCGGAGACGCAGGTGTCGGATAAGTCGCATCTCGTTCCGGCTACGCTTCTTAATCATCCTCTTTCACCTCGACTACTTCTTCGATCCAGCCTTGCCGGCCTTACGAATAATGAACTCTCCCGCGTAACGGATACCCTTGCCCTTGTAAGGCTCAGGCGGGCGGTACCCTCGAATGTTCGCCGCAAGCTGGCCCACGACCTGCTTATCGGCTCCCCTTATCAGGATCTTCGTCGGGCCGTCCGTCGCGATCTCGATACCAGCCGGCGGTTCAACCTGGATGGGATGCGAATAGCCGAGGTTCAGCAGGAGGGTTTTGCCCTGCATCTGTGCACGGTACCCAACTCCGACGATCTCGAGCTGCCGCTGGAATCCCTCGCTGACGCCCACGACCATGTTGTTCAGCAAGGCGCGAGTCATTCCGTGGAAAGCCCTTGACCTGATCTCGTCGTCCTTGCGTGTGACAACCAGTTGCCCGTCTTCAACGGACACGTCCACACAGGGAAGCAGATCGAGGGAAAGCTCTCCCTTCGGACCCTTAACCTTGACTTGCCGCCCTTCCACTAAAACCTGGACGTTCTTGGAGAGCGGAATGCTTTTCCTTCCAATTCGTGACAAGGACTACACCCCCCGCTACCAGACGTAGCAGATGACTTCGCCCCCCAGGCCGTTGGTACGGGCCGTGGCGTCCGTCATCAATCCCTGTGAGGTGGAAATGATGGCCACTCCGAGCCCTCCCATGACCTTGGGCAGATCGCTTCTGCCTACGTAGATTCGACGACCGGGCTTGCTGATCCTGCGCAGCCCCTGGATAACGCGTTCCCGGTTCGGTCCGTAATTCAGCATCAGCCTCAGCATGGCAACGGGCTTCTTTGCGTCATTGAGGACCTTGAAATTGCGGATATACCCCTCTTCCTTGAGTATCTTGGCGACTTCAAGCTTCATCCGACTCATGGGGATATCAACGGTTTCCTGGAAAACCGTGTTCGCATTCCGGATGCGCGTGAGCATATCCGCTATGGGATCGGTCACGTACATTTCCCCTGCCTCCTTCTGGCCTAGCGGCTACCAGCTCGACTTGACCACGCCGGGGATTTTCCCCTCGCGGGCCAGCTTGCGGAAGCAGCAGCGGCACATGTTGAATTTACGCAGCACGGAATGAATGCGCCCACAAAGCGGGCAACGGTTGACCTTCCGCACCTTGAATTTCGGTTCCCTCTTCGCCTTGACTTCAAGGGCCGTTCTCGACATGTCGACTTACCCCCTTAACGGCTGAAGGGCATACCCATCTCCTTGAGAAGGAGGTAGGCCTCTTCGTCGTTTTTCGCCGTGGTAACGATGGTGATGTTCATCCCGCGCACCCGGATAACCTTGTCATAGTCGATCTCCGGGAAAATGAGCTGTTCCTTGAGACCTAGGTTGAAATTCCCGCGGCCGTCGAATCCCTTGCGGGAGACGCCCTGGAAATCCTTGATCCTCGGCAGGGCGAGGGACAATAACCTGTCGAGGAATTCCCATTTCCTCATCCCCCTGAGTGTAACCGAACACGCGACGGGCATGCCTTCGCGGAGCTTGAAACCAGCCACGGACTTCTTGGCCCTCTTGAGGACGGGGCGCTGGCCCGTGATCTGGGTCAGCTCGCTGATAGACGCGTCCATGTACTTGATGTCGACCTTTGCCTCGCCAACGCCTATATTGACCACGACCTTCTCGATCCGCGGGGCCTGCATCACGTTCTTGTACGAGAATTCCTTCGTCAGGCGCGGGATGACCTCTTCCTTGTATTTTGTCAGCAATCGCGGAACCATGGTTTGAGAAGCCTCCTCCCTACACCTTGTCGACAATTTCCCCGCACTTCTTGCAGAGGCGCACCTTGCGTCCGTCATCCATGAAGGCACGGGCAACGCGGGTGGGCTTTCCGCAAGCGGGGCAAACTAGCATGGCTTTTGCAGCGTAGATCGGGGTTTCCTGCTTGACGATGCCACCCTTGGGGTTTTTCTGGGTAGGGCGGACGTGTTTCGTCGCCAGGTTGACGCCCTCTACTACGATCATGTCCTTTGTGGGGATATGGCGAAGGATCTTGCCTTCCTTTCCCGCATCCTTTCCAGAAAGGACATGGACGCGATCACCTTTCTTGAGCCTCATCTTTCCCATGTCAGAAGCCTCCTAGACTACTTCAGGGGCAAGCGAGACGATACGCATGTATTTCTTCTCGCGGAGCTCCCTGGCAACGGGGCCGAAAATGCGCGTACCTTTTGGATCGCCGTTGTTGTCGATGATAACCGCAGCGTTGTCGTCAAAACGAACGTAGGAGCCGTCTTTCCGCCGGATTTCCTTGCTCGTCCTGACGATGACCGCCTTGACAACCTGCCCCTTGCCGATGTTGCTGTTGGGGATGGCTTCCCTCACGGAGGCTACGATCACATCGCCTACCGAGCCTACGAAACGCTGACTTCCGCCGACGACGTGCACGCACATGATCTTCTTTGCCCCGGAATTGTCGGCTACGTTGAGGACGGTCCTAAGCTGGATCATTCCTTACGCCTCCTCGCCGCCGGTCTCTTCGCCAAGGATAGGGGCGCGGCGAAGGACTTCCTTCAGTCTCCAGTGCTTGTGGGCGCTCAAGGGACGTGTCTCTTCGATCACGACCTGGTCACCTATGCGGCAAGTGTTATCTTCGTCGTGCGCCATGTATTTCTTGTATTTAAGCACCGGCTTGCCATAAAGCGCGTGTTTTGCCATCCGGTCTACACGGACGACGATCGTCTTCTGCATCTTGTTGCTGACAACCGTCCCGATTCGAGCCTTCCGATGAGAGGTTCTCTCCTCCATCGTCTTTTACCCCCTTGCGTTCGCGCGTTCCACTGCGACTTCCTTCTCACGCTTGACGGTGAGAATGCGCGCGATGGTACGCTTGACTTCCGAAATTCGGCTGTGATTTCCCTGCTGCCCTATGGCACTCTGGAAGCGCAGGTTGAAAAGTTCTTCCTTGAACTGTCGGTGCTTGTCGCTAAGCTCTTCGATCGTAAGGTCCCTGAAATCCTTGGCCTTCATGCTCTATTCACCACCCAGTCCCTCTCGGGCAACAAACCTGACCTTGATCGGGAGCTTGTGGCCGGCCGTGAGGAACGCCTCTTCCGCAACCTCCCGGGTAACCCCGGCAATCTCGAACATGATCCGGCCCCGCTTTACGGGGGCGACCCAGAACTCCGGGCTTCCCTTCCCCTTGCCCATTCGGGTTTCGAGCGGTTTCTTGGTGAAGGGGCGATCAGGGAAAATCCTGATCCAGATCTTTCCACCCTTTTTCATCTTCCTCGAAATCGCCACGCGAGCAGCTTCGATCTGTCTCGCGGTGATCCAGGCACAATCAAGCGCCTGCATCCCGAAATCGCCGAAATCGACTTCGGTGGCTCCCTTCGCGCGTCCGCTGAGCGGCCTGCGGAAAGGCTTCCTGTACTTTACTCGGCTAGGCATAAGCATGGTGCGTTAACCCCTTTCCTTTGCGCCCTCTTTGGCCGTCTTCCGGGGCCTGTAGGCGGCATCGCCACGGTACACCCACACTTTGACCCCGATAACACCGTAGATCGTGCGAGCTTCTGCAAAACCGTAATCGATATCGGCCCTGAGGGTCGAGAGAGGGAGTTGCCCCTCAAGGTACCATTCAGTCCTTGCAATTTCCGCACCGCCGAGACGGCCGCCACATTGGACCTTGATCCCCTTGGCGCCGGACTTCATAGCCCGGAAGATCGCCTTCTTCATGGCGCGGCGGAAGCTAACGCGCATCTCCAGCGAGGAAGCAACTCCCTCGGCAAGGATGGAGGCTTCCATGTCCGGGTTCTTGATCTCCTGCACGTTAATCATGACCCGAAGTCCGGTTTTCGCCTGCAGCTCCTCACGGACTTTCTGGATCTCGGTCCCGCCCTTCCCTATAACTACCCCGGGCCGGGCGGTCGAAATCGTAAACGCGATAACATTCCCGATTCGCTCGATTTCGACCTTTGAAACACCTGCGCCCTTCCAACGGTCGATGAGCCACTGGCGGAGTTCCAGGTCCTGGTGAAGGTTTTTCGCATAGTTCTTGCCGCTGGCGTACCACTTCGATTCCCAATCGCGGATGATGCCCAGCCGCATCCCCACGGGATGAACTTTCTGACCCACGGTCACCCCTCCTTAGCGTTCCGAGACCACGATGGTCAAGTGGCTGGACGTCCGCTTGAACGGATGAGCCCGGCCCATAGAGACGGGGCGGAACCGCTTCATGGCCGTCGCCCTGTCGGCAAAAGCTTCTTTAACGACGAGCTTGTCTACATCAAGGCCATAATTGTTGTCCGCGTTGGCCACCGCGCTCTTCAAGGCTTTTTCTACAAAACGGGCAGCTTTCTTGGGGGTGAATTTCAGGATGGCCAACGCCTCTCCGGCCTTTTTCCCACGAATCAGGCTAAGGACCTGCCGAAGCTTGGTCGGGGAAATATGCAATCCTTTGGATATCGCTTTCGCTTCCATCTCTTCCTCTACCCCCTACTTCACGCCGGATGAGCGTTCCTGCCCGGCATGCCCGCCGAACTTGCGAGTCGGGGCGAATTCCCCGAGCTTGTGGCCGATCATGTTCTCCGTGATGAAAACGGGGATGTGCGTCTTCCCGTTGTGGACCGCTAACGTGTGACCGATCATCGCGGGCACGATCGTCGAGCGCCTCGACCAGGTTTTGATGACCGCTTTCTTCGCGGCCTCGTTCATTTCCTCTACCCGGTGGAGGAGCTTCAAATCAATAAAAGGACCCTTCTTCGCGGACCTTGCCATGTCCTTCCCTCCTCAACCTACTTCGCGTACCGACGCCGGACGATCATCTTGTCGGACGGCTTCGACTTGCGGGTCCTGAAACCCTTGGCCGGGGTTCCCCAGGGTGAGACGGGATGCTTGTTCGACTTGCTGCATCCCTCGCCGCCGCCCATCGGGTGATCGACAGGGTTCATGACCATTCCCCGGACTTTGGGCCTCCTGCCTGCCCAGCGGACCTTGCCGGCTTTACCGTCGACCTCGTTCTCGTGTTCCTCGTTGCCGACCTGTCCTATGGTTGCCATGCACTGCTGCAGGACGAGCCTCAGTTCGCCGCTCGGCATCCTTATGTAGGCGTATTTGCCTTCCTTTGCCATCAGCTGGGCGCTGGACCCGGCAGACCGCACCATGACTCCGCCCCGGCCCGGTTCCAGCTCGATGTTGTGGACGACCGTGCCGACCGGGATATCCATCATCTTCAACGCGTTCCCGGGCTTGATGTCGGCACCCGGTCCCGCCATGATCTGGGTTCCCACGGTCAGCCCCGAAGGCGCCAGGATGTATCTCTTCTCACCGTCCGCATAGTTGACAAGGGCTATCCTGGCCGACCGGTTCGGATCGTATTCGATGGTGGCAACTTTTCCCGGTATACCGACCTTGTCCCTCTTGAAGTCGATCTTGCGGTACTGGCGCTTGTTTCCGCCTCCGCGGTGACGCATCGTGACGCGTCCCGTGTTGTTTCGCCCTGCAGTCCTCTTGAGAGGTTCAAGCAGGCTCTTTTCGGGTTCAGCTGTCGTGATGTCCTTGTAATCCGAATTCGCCATGGTACGGCGGCTTGGTGTATAGGGCTTAAACTTTTTCATCGCCATGTCCGTTCCCCTCCCGCACCCTACGCGCTCGCGCCTTCGAAGAACTTGATGCGTTCTCCCGCAGCAAGTGTCACGATGGCCTTTTTCCACGAGCGGGAGCGCCCGATAAACATCCCCTGCCGCTTGGGTTTCGAGCGGATCTTGACCGTGTTGACGCTGACGACCTTCACCTTGAAGACTTCTTCCACCGCCTGACGGATGACCACCTTGTTCGCCTTCGGGTGAACTTCGAAGGCATACTTGTTGTACTCCATCTGGCGATTCGACTTCTCCGTGATGATCGGCCGGATAATCACATCATGGGAAACCAGGTTCATCGGCCGTACACCTCCTGCAACTTCTGGGCGGACTCGGCCGTCATGATCAGGTGCTCGTGGTTGAGGATGTCATAGACATTGATGCTGTCCACGTGTATCACCTTGGCCCCAGGGATGTTCGCCGCAGAGCGGTAGACGTTTTCGTTCGACTCGTGGATCACCATGAGCGGCTTGCGAGTTGCTTCGACCTTCCCGAGAAAGGCCAGCATGGCTTTCGTCTTGGGCGTCTCCAGGTTGGCATTTTCGAGAACCAGCATCCGGTCCTCGGTCGCCTTTAGTGAAAGCGCGCTTCGCATTGCCAACTGGCGCACCTTTCGGTTTACCTTCTGGCTATAATCCCTCGGTTTCGGCCCATGAGCCACTCCGCCCTTCAGCCAGAGCGGAGAGCGGGTGCTCCCTGCCCTCGCCCGGCCCGTATGTTTCTGCCTGAAAGGTTTCCGGCCACCACCGCTCACTTCTCCGCGGGATTTTGCGCAGGCCGTACCTTGCCTTGCATTCGCCAACTGTGCCACGACCACTTGGTGCATGGCCGGAACGTGAATGGGCGCTCCGAAAACGGCGTCGGAAAGTTCGAGGCTTCCTACGACTTCGCCCTGGAAATTGATCAATTTCATGGTAGGCATGGTCTCCTTGCCCTCCTTCCGCCGCCTAATGCTTCTTGCGGACCAGGACCAGGCTGTTTTTCGCGCCGGGAATGGCCCCTCTGATCAGGATCAGGTTGTTTTCCGCGTCAATGGCAGCAACTTTCAGGTTCTTGACGGTAACTCTCTCGTTTCCCATGCGCCCGGGATTTCCATGCCCCTTGAAAACCCGTCCGGGATAACTGTGCGCGCCCGACGAACCTGGACGACGATGCCACCTGGATTGGCCATGGGAAGCAGGGCCGCCTCCCCACCCGTAACGTTTCATGCCGCCGGCCGTGCCTTTACCCTTGCTGGTCCCTGTGACGTCGACGACTTCACCGGTTTCGAAAATTGAAGCCATCACTTCCGTCCCTGGCTGGAAAGGCCCCGTATCGCCAACGCGGAACTCCCGAATCCACCGCTTAGGCTCGATCCCCGCTTTTTCGAATACGACCTTCATGGGCCTGGCCACATTCTTGGGCTTCTTCTCGCCGAAAGCCAGAACCACTGCCGTGTAACCGTTCTTTTCCTGGGTCCTTACCGCAAGGACAGGGCAAGGCCCCGCTTCCACGACCGTAACCGGGACGGCTCTTCCTTCATCGTCGAAAATCTGCGTCATTCCTACTTTCCGTCCCAAAATCCCCATGCTCATCCGATTCAGCTCCTTTTCGCTCAGAGCTCCCCCCGAAGGTTAAAGCTTGATCTGGATATCGACCCCGGAAGGGAGATTCAGCTGCATTAAGGCCTCCATCGTCTTTTGTGTCGGGTCGACGATGTCTATGAGGCGCTTGTGTGTCCTGATTTCGTACTGTTCCCGGGCATCCTTGTCCTTGTGCGGAGATTTAAGGATTGTAAGCTTGTTGATCTCCGTCGGGATCGGGATGGGCCCGGAAACTTTTGCCCCGGTCCGCTCCGCCGTTTCCGCTATTTGCACGGCCGACGCGTCCAGCACGCGGTGATCGAACGCTTTAAGGTTGATGCGGATCTTTTTTGCCAAGGCTTTCCCCTCCCGACAATCAGTCGAGGATCTCGGTGACGACGCCCGCGCCCACCGTGCGGCCGCCCTCGCGGAC
>CAYRNZ010000006.1:67689-86176 GCA_964425765.1 uncultured Synergistaceae bacterium | reverse complement strand
CTCAGCGGTTCCGCCCCTTTCTCCGTCACGAGGACGATGTCCTCGATCCGGATCCCGAGGCGCCCGGGGATGTAGATGCCCGGTTCCACGCTGAAGGCCATCCCTTTTGTCAGCACCTGCAGGTTTCCCTCCATGATGTAGGGAGCCTCGTGGATCGCGACGCCGATCCCGTGGCCGGTCCGGTTGAGGAAGTGCTCACCGTAGCCCGCCTTCTCGATGACCGCCCTGGCGGCCCTGTCCACGTCCTGGGCCGTCGCGCCTTCCCTCACCGCCGCCTCGCCTGCCAGGTTGGCCTCGAGGACGACGTTGTAGACGGCGCGGTCCTCGTCCGAGGCCCGGCCCACGAAAACCGTCCGGGTGGTGTCCGAGCAGTACCCCTTGTAGGTGCAGCCGAAGTCGATCACCACGGGGTCGCCCTCCCGGAGCACCCGCCCGGATCCCATGTAGTGGGGCAGGGACCCGTTGGGGCCGGAAGCGACGATGGTGGAAAAGGAAAAACCGTCCGCGCCATGTTCCACCAGCAACTCCTCCAGGCGGCGGGCCACCTCGCCCTCCCTGAGCCCCGGCCGGATAAAGGGGACGAGTTCGGCGAAGGCTTCGTCGGCGATGCGCCCGGCCTTGCGCAGCAGGTCCATCTCGACTGGGGACTTGATGAGGCGCATGGCTTCCACCAGGTGGTGCCCGTTGACGAAACGCGTCCCGGGGACGGTCCCCTCGAGGTCGAGCAGGTCCACCGCCCGTACCCCGTCGTTGACGGCCACTGTTTTCCCCTGCAGGCCGAATTCCCTCCACCGGGCGGAAACCTTCTCCAGGAATCCCTCCGCGTCGTCCCAGAGGCAGGAGGGGCATGCCGCCCCCAGCGCCGCTTCCATCTCTTCCCGGTAAAGCTTGGGGACAACGGAAAAGAACCGCCCGTCAGACGTCACGACGAGCCCCTTGAAACGCTCGTCCGCGAAAAGCCTGAGGCCGGCGATGTAGGCCAGGTCGGGCGACGGGCCCAGCAAAACCGCGTCCAGGCCGTTCCGGCGAAGCCTTTCGGCCAGAGCTTCCAGATGATCCTTCAACAAGCGTGATCCCTCCTCGGAACAGGGGAGCGCAGTCCCCTAAAAAACCGGGGCGGGTACGACCCACCCCGGTCCCATTATCCTGTCTTTTCCCCCGAAGGGCCTACTTCATCTTGAGGTATTTCTCGGGAACCTTCACGCTCGTGGCGCCCATGTACCCCTTGCCGAAGACGTAGGTATCCTGGTACACGAGGAAGAAATTCTTCTTCTTCACGCCGGTCCCGAGATCCACGTAGTTGCTGCCGTTCCACTTGGCACCTGGCGTGAACTTCGCGTAGGCGGCCATGAGGTCCTTCATGTTCCCCAGCTTCGCTTTCTTCTCCACGATGCGTTTTCCGTATTCTCCCAGCGTCGCGGTGGTGGCATAGCCGTAGGAATAGGCCCAGGTCCCCATGCGGCCCTTTCCGCCGGCCTTGACGACGACCTGTTCGACCTTCTTGAGGATGGCCGGCCAGTTGCCCTTTTCCTTGGAAAGGTCGATCCCGAAGGCCCCGGGATAGCCCATCAGCGGGGAGGGAAGGTCGGGCTCCACGAAGAAGGCGCCGTATTTCGCGACCTGCCGGAGAAGGGGTTCCGTCTGGGCGTCGTTCGTGCAGAAGAAGGCCGCCTTCTTGCCGTACTTCTGGACCCATGCGGGAACCTTTTCAAGGATGTACTGCTGGGCGCCCGCGACGCCGACATCGCTGGTGGGGTCGGGTGCGGTCTCGAAGGCGAACTTCATCCCGAGGTCCTTGCAGGCCTGCTCCATGATGTTTCGGCGGCGGGAAAGCAGTTCGTAGCTCATGTGGCGCGGGAAGGAGATGTGGACGAAGGTGTTGGCGCCCATTCTTCTGGCGGTGTCGATGATCAGGTAGCCACGGAGGACATTGTCCACACCGATGGCGAGGTCGGCCACCGGGGTGATGACGTTCGGGTCCTCCTGGGGCTCTCCGGCGAAGCAGAGGATGTCGGGGCGCTTCTCCTTGACACGGCGGAAGCCCTCGGTCGTCCCGGGAACCGCGTCGTCCACCACGATGACCTTCATCTTGGGGTCGTCGGCGAGCCCGGCGATCTGGCTGATGCTGGTTTCCATCTCGGACATGAAGCTGTCGGGCAGGGTGATGTGCTTGATGTAGCCTCCCTTGTCAACGTCGCCGTACTCCTTGGTGAGCCGCTCCGCACCCCGGTAGGTGTCCTCCGCCTGGGAAACGGTCAGGGTGACCACCCCGATGTGGAACGGTGCGGCCGCCAGCGCGGCCCCCGCAGCCAGCCCCACGAGGGCTAGCCCGGCAAGCAGGACGATCCAGGACTTTCTCATCCGTGTTCCCTCCTTATGAAAGATTGAGAAATACTTTTGATATATTAGTCTCGAGTTTCTCCCCTTGTCAATGGAAAAGGCAGGGAACAGGGGGATACCCCCGCTCCCTGCCCTCAAGTCTTCTCTTCGCGACTCCCCTCAGTCCTGGCCGAAATAGTAGATCCGGGCGTAGCGCTCCTGGACCTCGAACGACCAGTGCACGTCCCTCAGGAATTCGGCCGCCCCGTTGAAGTCCTTCTTCCTCAGCAGGGCCAGGAACTTCTCGTGCTCGCCGATGGAGGCCATTTCCCAGTCCTTGAGGAAGGCCTTGCTCCGGGGAAAGTCGTAGAGCCGCTCCCGCATCTTCTGGACCGCCCTGACGAGGTCCGAGTTCGGCGAAAGGTTGAGGAACATGTTGTGGAAAGCCATGTTCCTGTCGTAGTACCCGTCGATATCCTGGGTTTCCACGGCGGCCTTCATCTCGGCGTTCAGCCTTTCCATCCGGTCGAGGTCCGCCTCGGTGAGCTTGCGCCCGGAATGGGCGACCGCCGTGCTTTCGAGCGCCCCGCTGAGCTCGTAGATGTTCCTTATGGAGTCCAGGTCGAGCCGGTTGACCATGACCCCGCGCCTGGGGAAAATCGTCACGTAACCCTCGGCCTCGAGCTGGAAGAGCGCGTCCCTGAGCGGGGTCCGGCTCATGCCCAGCTCGGAGCTGATCGCGTTGAGGTTCAGGAAGGCTCCCTGCCGCAGCTGCCCTTCGTTAAGCCCCTTCTTCAGGTACTGGTAGACCTTTTCCCGTAGCGACCTAAGGTTGTCGGTGAACTCTTCCATGAAGGTCCCCCCAGAGGCTTCAGTTTACCAGCAAATTAAACTCCAAATCATCCGCGTGCGCAACGCTTTTCGACCGCTTGAAAGATCCTGACTTCTTTGTATAAACGTTTTACAATAAACAATCAAGCGCCAAAAGAAGGAGGCACAAAAACAGGATGAAACTCTCAGACATCTCCCGTGTCCTCGACGCCGCGGGATTGACGAGGGCAACAGGTCCCTTCCGGGAGGACATCGAGATCACGGACGTTTGCACCGCCACGGGACAGGCCGTTCCCGGGAGCCTTTTCTGCTGTGTTAGGGGCTTCAGGGCAGACGGGCATTTTTTCGCGGCGGAGGCCGAATCGAAGGGAGCGGTTGCCTTCCTGGCGGAACACCCCGTCCCGACTTCCCGGCCGGTCCTCATCGCCGAAAACATCCGCAAGGCCTCGGCTGCGGCCGCCGCGGCCGTTCACGGCCACCCCGCGAAGAAATTGCGCCTGGCGGCGGTGACCGGTACGAACGGCAAGAGCACGACGGCCTGGCTCACGCGGTCGATACTCCGGCAGGGGGGCATGCCCTGCGGCCTCCTCGGGACCATCCTGTACGACGACGGAACGAACCCGGAACCGGGAGACCGGACCACGCCCGACGGGCCTTCCGTCCAAAGGTGGCTCGGCCGGATGGCCGCCAACGGGCAAAAGGCCTGTGTCATGGAAGCCTCCTCCCACGGGCTCGACCTCCAGCGCCTGGAGGGTTGCCGGTTCGAGGCCCTGGCCTTCACGAACCTGACCCCCGAACACCTGGATTTTCACGGCGACATGGAGGGCTATTTCAGGGCAAAACTGAAGCTTTTCGCCGATTATGCGACCCCGGCAGCCACCTTCGCCGTCAACGCGGACGATCCCTGGGGCCGACGTCTCGCTGGGCTTTTCCCCCAAAAAACGATGACATACGGGATCGGGGCAGAAGCAGAATCCAGGGCCCGGATCCTGGCCGAGGACCTGGATGGAACGACCCTCGATCTCTTTCTGCCCGGCCTGTCCGCTCTTCTGGGAGTGCGAAGCCCCCTTGTCGGCCTTCACAACGTCTCGAACGTCCTGGCGGCTTCCACGTTGGCCGTCGGTCTCGGAATCGGGCCGGACGCGGTCCGGGAAGGGATCGAACGGGTCCCCCCCGTGCCGGGAAGGTTGCAGCGTTTCCGCTTCGACAACGGGATCTGTTGTTTCATCGACTACGCGCACACCCCCGACGGGCTCGAAAAAGCCCTGGAAGCCGTCGGAAAGGGTTGCCGGGGCGTCGTTCACGCGGTTTTCGGCCTCGGCGGCGAGAGAACGACGGAGAACCGGCCCATCATGGGACGTGTCGCGGCCATGCACGCCGAACACGTGGTGATCACCATGGACAACCCCCGGAGCGAGGAGCCCATGAGCATCGCCAGGCAGATCGAGAGCGGGCTCCAGGGAGCGAGGCTCCGTTCCCACTCCGTCATCCTGGACCGGAAGGAAGCGGTCCACGCCGCCCTCGACGCAGCCCGACCCGGCGATGTCGTCCTGGTCGCGGGCAAGGGACCGGAGACGACCATGATCCTTGCCGACGGTCCCGTTCCCTACAATGACGAAGAAAGTGTACGGGAATGGGGGGCCTCCAGGGGGCTCGCGCTCGTTCCATGAAATATCCCGGACTTGACGAAAATCCCACGGGCATGGTATAAGTTCACACTAATTTATCCCTATGAAATCGCGAGATGACGAAATGATGAATCCGACCAACTCGAAGATGTCTGTCCGTTTCTTTTTTACCGGCGTGGGACCCCCTCGGAGGGCCGACGCCTAGGCGTCCGTGCCGATTCGAGGCCGGGGTCCCGAAAGGGGCCCCGGCCTTTTTTTAGTCTTATTTTCAAGAAGGAGGAGAGAAACATGGAGAAGGCTCGACAGGAAGGGAAAGGCAACAGCGCGGAGAAGCTTCTGAAAACGGTGAACCGTCTCTGGGAACGGGTGCCCCGCTACAGGGCGAAAATGGAGCAGGCCGGGGTCGCCCCGTCGGGCATCCGATCACTCGAGGACTTGAAAAGACTGCCTTTCACGACCAAGCAGGACCTGAGGGACTCCTACCCGTTCGGGCTTTTGGCCTGCGACAGGGAGGACCTTCTGCGAGTCCACGCCTCCTCCGGGACAACGGGCAAGATGACGATCGTCGCCTACACGAAGAACGACGTGGAGGCCTGGAAGGACTGCATGGCCGAGTGCCTGTCCATCGCCGGGGTCACCTCGCGCGACACGCTGCAGGTCATGTTCGGCTACGGCCTCTTCACCGGGGGCCTGGGGTTCCATTACGGGGGCGAGCACCTGGGCGCGACGGTCATCCCCTCGGGCACGGGATTCACGGAAAGACAGATCCAGCTGATGCAGGACCTGGGCAGCACCGCCATCGCCTGCACGCCGTCCTACGCCGTACACCTTTCCGAGGTCATGGCCTCCCGGAAGGACCCCGCCACGGCCCCCGTCCACTCCCTCAAGGTGGCGATCCTCGGCGCCGAGCCGTGGACGGAAGCCGTCAGGCAGACCGTCCAGGCCGGCCTCGGCATCCCGGCACTGGACATCTACGGCCTCTCCGAGGTCATGGGCCCCGGCGTGGCGATCGAATGCCCCTGCCAGGACGGCCTGCACCTGAACGGGAACCACTTTTTGGCCGAGATCATCGACCCCGTCACAGGGGAGAACCTCCCCGACGGTGAAGAAGGGGAACTCGTCATCACGACCCTGACGAAGGAAGCCCTGCCCCTGGCCCGGTACCGGACCAGGGACCTGACCCGCATCATCCCCGGGACCTGCGGCTGCGGGCGGGAAGGCGTCCGGATCGCCCGCATCAGGGGCCGTTCCGACGACATGCTCATCATCAAGGGCGTGAACGTGTTCCCGACGCAGGTGGAGGCCGCCCTGGGGCGCGTGAAGGGGCTCTCCGTGAACTACGTCCTGGAGGTCTCCGAGCATCACTACGTGAAGGACCTGGCGGTGATCTGCGAAAGCGCCTGCCCGATGGGCGAGCTCGAGATGGAAAGGCTCGAGAAGGAGGCCGCGCGGGCGCTTCACGAGGCCCTGGGCCTGCGCGTGACGATGAAGGTGCTCCTGCCGGGCATCCTGGAGCGGTTCGAGGGCAAGGCGAAGAGGGTACGGGTCGCTTCCGGCGCCTGAAAACACGGCTAAAACAGGGAAAAACAGAAAGGCGGTGCCAGAGATGGAGAGAATGGATGCGTGGGTTGTGGGGTCGCTCGTCCTGCTGGTCTGGGGGATCGTCATCCCGGTTTGGAAAATGGGCCCCGGGAAAAGGAGAGGAAAAGCATGACCTGGCTCGTCTGGGTTCTTTACGGCATCGGGCTGGTCTTCCTGGCGAGGTGGGAACGCGGCCGAAACGTGCTCCTGCCCGGTAGAGTCTCGGCCCTCGTGCAGGCTTTGGCCTACGTGGCGACCTACGTTTCGGCCGTGGCCCTCATCGGTTTCGCAGGGCTGTCCCACCGGATGGGCTTGCAGATGCTGGTCGTCGCGGCGGGTACGGTCTGGCTCGGGACCTGGTTCGTCTACCGTTATCTCGCGTGGCCGACGAAGATCTGGCAAAGGAGGCTTTCCGCCTCGACCCCGGCCGAACTGCTGTCGAAGGCCTACCGGGCACCCCGGTTCTCGCCCTACGTGGGGGTTCTTTCCGCCGTCCTGCTCGTCGTCTACATGTCCGCGGTCCTGAAGGGCGCGGCGGTCATGATCGCGGGGAACCTCGGGGTTCCCATCACGGCTCCGCTCTGGGGAGTCCTCTTCCTCGTAGTGGCGAACGTGGCCTGGGGAGGCCTTCGGGGCGTCCTGGTCACCGAGGCCTTCCAGGGAGGCATCATGCTGGCGGGCGTCCTAACTCTGCTGGTCAACCTCTTCAGGGCCATCGGGGGACCGCTCTCCGGATTGCGCCAGATGGCGGCCCTGCCGGCGACGGAAGCGGCCAACCGGGGGTTCGCCGCCCTCTCGTCCGGCGAGGGTGGCATCCTGGTTCTCTCCCTCACCCTCGTCACCGGGGTGGGGATCTGGGCCCAGCCCCAGATGATCCAGAGGCACTTCGCCCTCCGGGGGAAGGAATCGCGGGACCGGGCCGTCACGATCGCCATGCTCTCCATGGCGATCGTCGTGGGGGGAGCCTTCGCCGCCGGGGCTTTTTCAAGGCTGGTCCTGGGGCCCGAGGTCGGCCACCCCGACACCGTCATGCCCCAGCTCGTCATGCGGCTTCTTCCCCCGGTCGGGAGGGAACTGTTCACCCTGGCCATCCTGTCGGCTTCCCTGTCCACCGCTTCGGCGCTCCTGCACATCATCGCGGGCAGCCTGGGACACGACGTCCTCAGGCGAAAGCTCACGGGAGGGACCTGGTTTGCCGTCGTCCTGACTTCGGCAGCCGCCAGCGGCCTGGCCGCCCTCAAAAGTTCGCAGCTCATCGCCCTGATCTGCGCCACGAGCTGGACGCTGCTCGCATCGGCCCTGCTGGTTCCCTACGTGTCGCTGGTCCTGTTCAGCCGCGGGGGGATAGCCGGCGGGCCTGGAGCCTGCTGGGCTTCCTCCGTCGCGGGGCTTTCGGGCAGCCTCGCCTGGTACCTGTTGGGCTACCTGCCGACTTCAAAGAGCCTGGTGGGGTTCGGTGCCCCGGGGATCCTCGGCAGCGTCCATCCCTTCGTCATCGGACTCCTTTTTTCCGTTGCGGGCATGATCGCCGGGATCCTGCTGGAAAGGTCGCCTGCGCCCTCGGAAGTGCCGGAGCAAGGCTGAAGACAGACCTGGGCAGTCCCGTCACCGGGCTGGAAGGCGCTTGACAGGGAACGGGATTGCCGCTAATGTGCTTCGCTATATTCCTGAAAAGACAGCTTGACCAAAGGGGAGGGATCCTGGCTGATGAGAACGGAGCACGAAGCCTGGCACAGCCCCTTGACGGGCCAGAGGATGGAGATCAAGGCCTACGGCTGGGCCGGCAAACCCCTCCTGGTCTTCCCGACCTCGGGCGGCAGTTTTCACGAGTACGAGGATTTCGGGATGATCGGCGCCATCGAGCCCTTCATAGACGAAGGGCGGATCTGCGTCTTCGCCGTAGACAGCCTTGACGGGCAGTCCTGGCTCAACGGGAATGCCCCGCCCGAGGAGAAGGTCGGCCGGCATGAGGCCTACGAAAGGTACATCGTGGGAGAGGTCATGCCCTTCATCGAGGAACGGCTGGGTGAAGGAGTAAAGGCTCTCGCCACGGGCTGCAGCCTCGGGGCCTACCACGCGGCCAATTTCTTCTTCCGCCACCCGGATCTTTTTGACGCCGTGATCAGCCTAAGCGGCCTTTACAGCCTCCGTTTCAGCCTCGGGGACAGCCTGGAAGGGGGAACCTACTTCCACTCGCCCCTCGACTACCTTCCGGGGCTGGAAGACTCCTGGTTCCTGGACCGATACCGTCGAAGCCGCCTCGTCTTCTGCACGGGCCAGGGTGCCTGGGAGGAGGATTCGATCCGGGAGACGCTGGCGCTGAAAGGGATCCTGGAAAGCAAAAGCATCCCGGCCTGGGTCGACCTCTGGGGACACGACGTCTACCACGACTGGCCATGGTGGCAGAGGCAAATGCCCTACTTCCTGGGGAAGCTCGGTTATTGAGGCCCAAGGGTGAACAAGAGAACAGAAGGGAGAGGATTTCGATGAACGTCGTCCTGTTTTCCCCTCACTTCCCGCCCAATTACGTAAACTTTTCGATCACGCTCCGCCGCCGCGGGGCGAACGTCCTCGGCATCGTCGACGTCCCCCCCGGGGACCTCGACCCGGCGCTCCGCGAGGCGCTCAACGACGTCATCACGGTGGACGACCTCCATCGGCACGACCAGGCCGCCGCCGCGGTGGCAGCCTTTCGGGACCGGTTCGGGCCCGTGGACCGCCTGGAGTCCCACAACGAGTACTGGCTCGACAGCGACGCCCGCTTGAGGGAAGAGTTCGGCATCCCGGGACTGAAACCGAAGGACCTGGTTCCCATGCGAAGCAAGTCGGGTATGAAACGGGTCTTTGCCGGCGCAGGGCTCCCCGTCGCCCGGGGAAAGGTCGTCCACGACCTGGAAGAAGGGCTTGCGATGGTCTCGGAAGTGGGGTACCCCGTCGTGGTCAAGCCCGACAGGGGAGTCGGCGCCACGGGAACCTGGAAAATAGAGGACCGTGCGGGGCTGGAGAAGTTCTTCGCCGACAAGCCCCCGACGGACATGTTCATGGAGGAGTTCATCCAGGGAAGCATCTTCACCTTCGACGGCCTCACGGACAGGGAAGGGCGCATCGTTTTCTGCTCGTCCCTGAAGTACTCCGACGGGATGATGGAACTGGTCAACCTGAAGCTCGACAACTTCCTGCACACCCTCCGGGAACTGCCGGAAGACCTCGAGGAAGCCGGGCGCAAGGCCGTCGCGGCCTTCGGCCTGAAGGAACGGTTCTTCCACGTGGAATTTTTCCGCACGTCGGCCGAGGGCCGGCTTGTGGCCCTGGAGATGAACGTCCGGTCGCCGGGCGGGCTGATCCTCGACATGTACAACTATTCCTCGGACATCGACCTGTTCGACGAATGGGCGCGGGTCCTGACGGAACGGGACTATTCCCCGCTATCCTACGAGCGCCGGTACCACTGCGCCTTCCTGGCCAGGAGGGACGGCCGGGCCTATGCCCGCAGCCACGAGGAGGTCCTGGAGGCCTTCCCCGGCCTCCTTCTGCACCACGAGAGGGTCCCGGACGTTTTCAGCACGGCGATGGGGAATACCGCCTACCTGTTCCGTTCCCCCGACCTGGAGAAAATCAGGGAAGTGGCTTCCTTCGTCCTAGCCCACGCGCCGGCGTGAACCCGACTGAAGGGATCCCTTGACGTCCGGGTCCTGAAAAGGTATCGTTTCGCCCAACATTCATCTCTTCATGGAAAGGAAGACGCGCATGTCCCGTAACTGGCATCCTGGCATGGCCCTCCCGTGCAGCCCTCGCCCCGCGAGCTCGAATCCCGGGGGTAGACGGCCGTGTCCTGGAGCCTGATTCAGAACATTCCAGGGATTTCGGGCCGCCGACCTTCGGGTCGGCGGCCCTTTTTTTATCCGCAGGACATTCGACAAGGGAGGAATTGGAAATGAAGGGAAAATCCCGCGCAAAGATCGCGATCATCGGTGCCGGAACAATAGGAGGGGCCCTCGCCAGGGCTCTGGGCCCCGACTGGCCGGTAACGGCGACCCGAAGAGACTTGAAGAAGGCCCGGTCGCTGGAAGGCCTGGGGGTCAGGCTCACCAGCGACAACCGGTCGGCGGCCGCCTGGGCGGACGTCGTTTTGCTGGCCGTGAAGCCGCGCCAGGTGGTGCCGGTCCTCCAGGAACTCGCGGACGTCACGGCCGGCAAAACCGTCATCTCCTTCGCTGCGGCCATTTCACTGGACATCATGAACCGGGCGGCCCCCGGGACCCGTTTCGTTCGGGCGATGACCAACACCGCGGTGGAAATCCGCCGGGGCTACACGGTCTATGCCTGCTCGGACCTCGTGGAAGAAGCCGACCTGGCGCTGGCGGAGGAGATCCTGGCCCACCTGGGCGAGACCCAGGCGGTGGACGAATCCCATCTCGACGTCCTGACGGCCATGGCCGGGAGCGGCCCGGCCTACCTCTACACGGTCGTCGAGGCCCTGATCTACGGCGCCCTGCGGATGGGCCTGCCGCGGGATCTCGCCCTTCGGTCGGCAGCCCATACCCTTATCGGGGCATCGGAGCTGCTCCTGGCCTCCGGCAAGCACCCGGCGGAACTCCGGGACAGCGTCGTGACCCCGGGAGGCGTCACCATCGAGGGGTTATACGAGCTGGAGGAGGGCAAGGTGCGGACCGCCTTCATCAACGCAGTCTGTTCCGCCTCGACCCAGGCCCGGAAGCTGGCCGAGGAGGCCCGGACCCAGGCTGAAACGGCGATCGCCTCCCCTTTGAGGCAAACCGGCCACCTGTAGCGGCCCTTTTCGCCGGAAGATTAATTCTACCGGCCTTGACAACCCGGGGGTTCCCCCTGTAAGATTACGCAAATTTTCCAAGAGGTGAGGCTTCCAATTGATGAAGCGACAGTTTGACTGCACCGCTTTCTTTGGAACGAGGACCGGCCAGGCTTATCTTTACGTTTACGCTCCGGCGCCATGTCGCCCCGGAGGTGCCCGGCCCTGTCCTCTCACCGCCTGATTCGGATTCCGTGAGAAGGTAGACAGGCCGCCAGCCCCCCAGGGCTGGCGGCCTTTTTTTATTCCCGGGGGTGATCGTCATGGAAGTGTTCGATGTGTGGGTGGGTACGGCAGTGATCTCGATGATCGCAAGCGTCGCCTGGTCGTGCTGGGCGCTGGCGGCCCAAAGGAGGAATCGAGGATGAACCCGGTATTCATACTCCTGTGGTGCGCTTACGGCTTACTGCTGGTCGGCCTCGCCCGGTGGGCGAGGGGGAGGGACAACCTCCTCCCCGGCCGCGTCGGTGCGGCCGTGCAGGCCTTCGCCTACGTCGCGACCTACATTTCCGCCGTGGCCCTGGTCGGTTTCGGCGGGCTCTGCCACCGTTACGGCCTGCAGATGCTCCTGATCGCCGCCGGAAACATCTGGTTCGGCACCTGGTTCGTCTATCGCTACCTGGCCTGGCCCACGCGGCTCTGGCAGCGCCGCCTGAAGGCCAAGACCCCCGGAGCCCTGCTCGGGGCCGCCATCGGGTCCAATTCCTTCCGCGTCTTCGCCGGGCTTTTGACCGGCGGCCTCCTGGTCGTCTACGCCTCCGCCGTCTTCAAGGGAGCGGCCATGATGCTCTCCGGGGTGACGCCCCTGCCGTTTTCCGCCTCCCTTTGGCTTTTGGTCCTCCTGGTGGCCCTTAGCGTCACCTGGGGAGGCCTTCGAGGGGTGCTGTACACGGAAGCCCTCCAGGGTGTCATCATGGCGGTCGGCGTAGCCCTGCTCGTTTACACCGTCTTCAAGGCCGTGGGCGGCCCCGTTCAGGGCCTGGAGGCCCTTGCCGCCCTTCCCCCTACGGAGTTGGCCAACAGGGGGTTCACCCGGTTGTCATCGGGGCCCCAGGGCCAGTTCGTCCTGACCCTGGCCGCCGTCACGTCGATCGGCGTCTGGGCTCAGCCCCAGCTGATCCAGCGGCACTTCGCCCTGTCTTCGCGGGATGAGGCCAGGCGGGCCGCCCCGGTGGCCATGCTGGTGATCTCCCTGCTCGTGGGGGGAACCTACCTGGCGGGCGGGATGTCGCGGCTTTTGGTCCAGCCCGGGGAGGTTGCCTCGCCCGACGCGGTCATCCCCCTGCTCGTGTCCAGGTTGCTCCCCGCCGCAGGACAGCAGATCTTCGCCATGGCCATCGTCTCCGCATCGCTTTCCACGGCATCGGCCCTTCTTCACATCGCCGCCGGCAGCCTGGGGCACGACCTGACGGGCCGCAAGCTGGAAGGCGTCACCTGGAAGCTTGCCACGGCCGCCTGCGCCGTGGCGTCCGGGTTCTTCGCGGCGAAAAGCGGCACGATCATCGCCCTTCTCTGCACCACCAGCTGGAGCCTGATCGCCTCGGCCCTCCTCGTTCCCTACCTGGCTCTTTTGGCCGGAAAGGCCATACCCCTGGCTACCTGGGCCTCCTCCATCGGCGGGATCGTTTCCGCAGGGCTGTGGTATGCGGCGGGTTTCGCCCCCACGGCGAAGGGACTCCTGGGGGTCCACGTTCCGCCGGCCATGGCCGCGGTCAACCCCTTCTTCGTCGGGATCGCGTTCTCGGCAGGGCTATACCTCCTGGGCCTCCTGGTGAACTCCTGGTCCGGGGCCACGGAACCGGTTTCCCCGGCGGACTGAACTCGCCAAGGCAAGAACGAAAGCCCGGCCCCGAGGTGCGGGGCCGGGCCACTCCTTTTGCCGAAGAGCGGGAACTGTTTCCCTACCCCTCGATCATTTCGTCCATTGCCGCTCCGGGCGGGATCATGGGAAACACCTTTTCCTCCATGGCGATGCGGAACTCCACCAGGGCAGGCCCGTCAGTCGCCATGGCCTTCTCGACCGCGGCATCCACCTCGTCCTCCCGCGTGACCCTGGTGCCGGGAACCCCGAAGGCCTCGGAGATGCCGGCGAAGTCCACCAGGCCGTCCGTGACGGTGTGGGCGTAACGCTCCCTGTAGAAGAGTTCCTGCCACTGCCTGACCATCCCCAGGGAACCGTTGTTGAATAGGAAGATCTTCACGGGGATCCCGTACCGGCAGCAGGTATCGAGCTCCTGGATGTTCATCAGGAAACTGCCGTCACCCGTGATGCAGGCCAAAGGCCGGTCCGGCGCGGCAAAGGCGGCGCCCATGGCCGCCGGAAGGCCGAAGCCCATGGTCCCCAATCCCCCGGAGGTGATGAAACTCCTGGAGCCGCACGGCTCGAAGTGCTGGGCCGCCCACATCTGGTGCTGCCCGACGTCCGTCGTCACCAGGGCCCGGTCCCCCATGGCCTTCCGGATGGCCAGGAGGATCCTCCTGGGGGAGAAACCGAGGGTATCGAGAGCCAGCCGCGCCTTGTCCTCTTCCTTCCAGCCGACCAGGGTCTCCTGCCAGGCCCGGGGGGTCCTTCCCCAGCCCTCGAGGGCCACGAGCAGGCTCCCCAGCACGCTGGAAGAGGATCCCACAAGGGACCACTCCGAGGAGACGTTTTTCCCGATCTCGGCGGGGTCCAGGTCCACGTGGACGATCTTCGCGGAGGAGGCGAACCGGTCGGCCTTCCCGGTCGTCCTGTCGCTGAAGCGGGTGCCTATGGCCATGATGAAGTCCGCCTCATGAGTCGCCCGGTTGGCGGCGAGGCTTCCGTGCATCCCGCACAGCCCCAGGAACAGGCGGTGGTTTTCCGGGAACACGCCCTTCCCCCTGAGAGAAACCGCCACCGGCAGGTCATGGCGCTCGGCCAGTTCCAGGAGGGCTTTCTCCGACTCCGGGTCGTTGGCCCCGCCGCCCGCGAGGATCATCGGTTTTTCCGCCGACTTGAGGGCTCCGACCACTGCCGGAAGGTCGTCAAGCCGCTCCGTGACCTCGGTCCGGTAGCCGGGGAAGAAGACCCGCTCCGGGTAGGCGAAGGGGGCCCGCGCCCGCTGCACGTCCACCGGTATTTCCACGAGGACCGGGCCCGGCCTTCGGCTCGGGGCGATCGTGAAGGCCCCCTTCATGGCGAAGGGCAGGCGTTCCACGTCCCTGACGGGGAAACTGTGCTTGAGGATCGGGAGAGTCATCCCGATCATGTCGGCCTCCTGAAAAGCGTCCGTCCCGATGACTCCCGTCGCGGCCTGCCCGGCGAGGGCAACGACCGGCACGGAGTCCGCCCATGCGGTCGCCAGCCCGGTCACCAGGTTCGTCGCGCCCGGGCCCGACGTCGCCAGGCAGACACCGGGGCGGCCGCTGGCGCGGGCGAAGCCGTCCGCCGCGTGGGCAGCCGCCTGTTCGTGGCGGACCAGCACGTGAAGAGGCTTCTTCACGTCGTGAAAAGCGTCGTAGAGCGGGATCACGGTCCCACCCGGCAGGCCGAAGACGACCTCGACGCCCTCCTCCTGGAGGCAGCGCACCACCATCTCTGAACCGGCCAGGTTTTCCATCGTTCTATCCCTCCCCCGATTCCAGGGTCCTCGTCACGGCGAGGCCCACCGATTCCGTGCCGGCCTGCCCCCCGAGCTCGAACGGGAGGTCTTTCCCGTCCGCCCCGGCAAGGTAGCGTTCCACCGCCCGTTCCAGCCCTTCCGCAGCCGCCGGCTGTCCCAGGTGGTCGAGCATGAGCGAAGCCGTCAGGATCGCCGCCAGGGGATTGGCCCTGCCCTGCCCGGCGATGTCCGGCGCGGAGCCGTGAACGGGCTCGAACATGGAAAGGCCCGCCCCGATGTCCGCCCCCGCGGCCATTCCCAGCCCGCCCGAAAGCCCAGCCAGGAGGTCGCTCACGATGTCGCCGAACATGTTGGGGCAGAGCAGCACACCGTAGGCACACGGTTTCCGGACCAAATGGTAGCAGAGGGCGTCCACGTTCGCCTTCTCGAGGGCCAGGTCGGGGAACTCGGCGGCGAACAGCTCACCGGCCACCTCTTCCCAGAAGCCGTAGATCTGGGGAAGGGCATTCGACTTCGTCACCAGGGTCACGCGGTTTTCCCCCCGCTTGCGGGCGGTGTCCCCGGCGTAGCGGGAGATCCGCTCGATCCCCGGTTTCGTGGCGATGCCCAGCTGGACTGCCAGGGGCACCGACGGGTCCGTCACCGCGGAGACCGAACCGCCCAGGGCATAGGCCCCCCGCAGGCAGGACAGCGGGAAATCGACCCGACCGCCCTTCGAGACGCCACCGATCCCCATGTAGAAATCCTCGGTGTTTTCCCGGACGACGACCGTGTCGAACCTCTTTCCCCCCGTCTGGACGGGCAGGGGAACTTTCGGGAAGGCCTTCGCCGGCCGGAGGTTCACGTACTGGTCGAACGTGAAGCGGAGCGTCAGCAGGATCCCGCGCTCCAGGATCCCGGGCTTCACGCGGGGATCCCCGATGGCCCCCAGGAGCAGGGCGTCATACCGGCCCGCCTCCGCCAGGAAGGAGTCCGGCAGGATCTCCCCCGTGGAGAGATAGTGTTCCGCCCCGAAGGGGTAATCCGTCCATTCGAGGGAAAAGCCCCATTTCCGGCCGGCCGCCTCGGCGGCCTTCTTCGCTTCGGCTGTCACTTCCACCCCGATCCCGTCCCCGGGGATGACACCCACGCGGTATGTTTTACGGCTCAAGACCTGTTCCCCCTTTTCTCTTCAAGGCGCGCTCGCACGGCCGGGACCAGCCCGCCGCGGGCCACCAGGTCCCGCAGGAAAGGCGGGAACGGCCTGGCGGCGTATTGGCGCCCCGTGTCCAGGTTGCGGATCCGCCCCTCGGCCAGGTCGACTTCGAGCCTTTGGCCGGCCTTGATGTCCCGGGCGGCTTCCGGGCATTCGAGAATCGGCAGGCCGATGTTCAGGGCATTCCGGAAAAAGATGCGGGCGAAAGACACGGCGATCACGCACGAAACCCCCGCTCCCTTGATGGCCAGCGGAGCGTGCTCCCTGCTCGAGCCGCAGCCGAAATTTCCTCCCGCCACGATCATGTCCCCCGGCTCCATTTTCCTGGCGAAACCCGGGTCCAGGTCCTCCATGCAGTGCGGCGCCAGTTCGGCCGGGTCGCTGGTGGAAAGGTAACGGGCGGGAATGATGACGTCCGTGTCCACGTTATCCCCGTAGACCCAGGCCTTCCCCGAAAAACGGTCGTTCATGCCTTTTCGCCTCCCCCCGGAAGGTCGGTTTCGCCCAGAAGCTCCCTCGGGTCCGTCACTCGCCCGGTCACGGCGGAAGCCGCCGCCACGAGCGGGCCCGAGAGCACGAGTTCGCTCTGGGGATGCCCCATCCTGCCGACGAAGTTCCGGTTGCTGGTGGACAGGCACCGTTCACCGGGCGCCAGGATGCCGTAATAGCCCCCGAGACAGGGACCGCAGGTAGCAGTGCTCACCGAGGCGCCGGCTTCGAGGAAGGTCTCGATGTAGCCCCGCTTCAGGGCTTCGGCGAAAACCTCCGCGGTGGCGGGGATGACGACCAGCCGCACCCGCTCGTGGACCGTCCTGTTCTTCAGGACGGCAGCGGCCAGTTCGAGGTCCCTGAGGCGCCCGTTGGTGCAGCTCCCGATGAAGACCTGGTCGAGCTCGAGAGAGCCGCACTCGGCCGCGGCTTTTACGTTGGAGGGCAGGTGGGGCAGGGCGACCACCGGCTCGAGTCTTCCGGCGTCGATGCGGACGGTCCGTGCATAGGAAGCCCCGGGATCCGGGAAGGCCGCCTGGAAAGGCCTGGACGCCCTGGCGGCTGCGTAGTCGAGCATCCGGTCGTCTGGGACGAAGAGGCCGGTCTTGGCTCCGGCCTCCACCGCCATGTTGGCCACCGTGAACCGGTCGTCCATCGGGAGGGCGGCGATCCCGTCGCCCCCGAACTCCAGGGCCGCGTAGCGGGCCCCCTCCACGCCGATCATGCCGATCAGGGAGAGAATCAGGTCCTTGCCGCCCACCCAGGGTGAGGGAGCGCCTTCCACCTCCACCCGAAGCGTTTCGGGCACACGGAACCAGGTTTCGCCGAGAGCCCAGGCACCCGCCAGGTCCGTCGAACCCACCCCCGTGGCGAAGGCCCCGAGGGCCCCGCCCGTGCAGGTGTGGCTGTCCGCGCCCAGGATGACCTCGCCCGGAAGGATCAGCCCCTTCTCGGGCAGGAAGGCGTGCTCCACCCCGGCCCGGCCCACCTCCCAGAAGAGCATCCCCTGTTCACGGGCGAACCTCCGGGCCGCCTGCACCTGGCGGGCGGAGGCGATGTCCTTGTTGGGCGTGAAATGGTCCGGGATGATGGCGCACCGCTTCGGGTCGAAGACTTTTTCCGCACCCATCCGGGCGAATTCCGCGATGGCCGGGGCCCCCGTGATGTCGTTGGCGAAGGCGAAGTCTACGCGGACCCGGCAGATGGCCCCGGGCTCCACGGGATCCGTTGTGTGCGAGGCGATGAGGGCTTCAGCCAGCGTTCTCGCCATTCAGCGTTTCCCCCCTTGCCGCCGCGAGGGCGTAAAGCCGGTTCACGGCGTTGACGTAGGCCTTGATGCTCGATTCGATGACGTCGGTGCTGGCCCCGCGGCCCTGGGCCTTCAGGTCCCCCAGGCGCAGGGTGATGACCGCCTCGCCCACGGCGTCGGAACGTTCACTCGTGGCCAGGATGCGGTAGCTCGACAGTTCCGGGGCGATTCCCACCAGGCGCCGGACCGCGCTGTAGGCCGCATCCACCGGGCCGTTGCCCGCCGCGGCGTCCGTGACCTCGCCCTGTCCGTCGCGAAGGGTGATGGAGGCGGAAGCCCGTCCCCGCCCCGCCACCTGGATCGAGAAGTCCTTCAGCTCGAAGCGGCGTTCCGGGACGATGGCCAGCACGTCGTCGACGATCAGGGCCTCGATGTCCCCGTCGGAGACCGTCTTCTTCCTGTCGCACAGTTCCTTGAAGAGCAGGAAGGCCTTTTCCTTCTGGGAGTCGTCCAGTTCGTACCCCAGGACGGCAACCCTCTTCAGGAAGGCGTGCCGGCCGGAATGCTTGCCCAGTACCAGCGCCGTCCCTGGGGACCCCACGTCCTCGGGTTTCATGATCTCGTAGGTAGCCCGGTTACAGAGCATCCCGTGCTGGTGGATGCCCGCCTCGTGGGCGAAGGCGTTCTCGCCGACGATGGCCTTGTTCCGTTGAACCACGAACCCGGTGAGATTGCTCACCATCCGCGAAGTCTTCATGAGTTCCTTCGTGACGATTCCCGTCT